>JANMGH010000212.1:0-73688 GCA_031374515.1 Pirellula sp.
CTGAGGAGCTTCGTACTGAGGAGCTTCGTACTGAGGAGCTTCGTACTGTGGAGCTTCGTACTGTGGAGCTTCGTACTGTGGAGCTTCGTACTGTGGAACTTCGTACTGTGGAACTTCGTACTGTGGAACTTCGTACTGTGGAACTTCGTACTGTGGTGTTTGGTACTGAGGCGTTTCGTACTTTTCAGGGGTGGCAATCGCCGTAAAGTCTCGAGCGGAGTTAGCCCCATCCCAAGACTCTGACAGGATCTCAATGCGTTGTTGAGCAGAATCACGTTCAACTTTAAGCTCGCGAAGTTGAGAATTGAGCTCCTGAATTTGGACGTGCGCAAGTTCAAGCGAATGCGATAATTGTTCGTCGGTTACACGACCAGTGTGAAAACCGTCCATCAAATAGGCTTGGGGGGTGCCATGCTCCACAACGCTCTCGGCCAGCGGAGAGGATGTTTCCATCGCTTGGCCTGTTGCAAGAATTCGATGCGATGCCAATTGCGATTGGTGAGCTATTTCAATTTCGGACCGGAGAATTTGGACAGCGTCAATTAGTTCGCTTCGGTGCGAAATAACCTCTTCAAATCTTGCTTCGATGGTTCTTTGTTCCGAAACCGCTTGGACGAGCAACTCCTGCAACGCATTTGCTTGCTGACTGTTCGCTTCATTGAATCGGATAAGCTGTTCATCGATAGCGCCGAATCGATCTGTTACACGATCAGAAAGACTGGAAATCAGCATCTGCTGAACGCCAGTGTGATTATTCAATTGGTCATCAATTGCCCCGAGCCTGTCTACGAATTGTTCCGACAGGCTGGAGATCAACGTATGCTGAACTCCGGATTGACTATTGAGTTGCTCGTTTAGATTGGTAAACAGTTTCTTGCCAAACTCGTCAATCTCTTGCGAAACTGATTCGACAATTGCGACGCTTGCATTTTGAGCGTTTGCTCCAAGCGTGTTTTGGATCTTTTCCAGGGAGCACTGCAACGATTTTAATAGAGTCTCTATGGTGTCCAACTTCGACGTAGCCGCAAGCTCAGCGTGTGCGAGCGTTTCACATCCATTTTGCGGCTCTGGTTTTTGTTTGATTGCGTTCGAAGCTTCAGGGACGATTTGTGCTGGTTCCTTGCATAATTTCGCCGCTTGATCTATCAAACGATTGGATGGGACGATGGTGGCAACAAGTCCGACATTCGGATAGACAACCAATCGCAACTTCCCGATGAAAATTTCAGTTGCTTCGTCGATCAACCATTCACGGACAGGGCGACTAGAAATAAAGGTTGGCCCAAAGGATCTAAGCAGCGTGTGCTTTTTGCCGAATATTAAGGTCGCATGCAGAGGAATGACATCTTCCGAAACGAGCTGAATGCTGCAATCCGGCGAAGAGCCGATTGTGCATTTTGAATGCCTAATTCGCCAAGAAGTCGCAATCTCACCAAATTCGCCAATCAGGTCAATTTGACCGATGGCATGATCGGATCCCAATGTTCGGTTTTGATCAGCAATTGTTGGGGCGAGATTTCGCATTTGCTTTGCTTGTTAATGCGGTTCTGGGTGAAACTAGCACAGTCAATTAGCGCTATCGACCGCATACCGTTGTAATCCTTGCTCAAAAACCGTAACCAGCCAAAAAATGGTCGCCTCCTCCACTGGACAACAGGTTTGGAGCGAAAACGCAAGGAAAAATTCAAAAATACAGCAAAAAAATATCGAAAAGTTAAAGTGTCGCAAATCCTTTGCTGGCAATAAATTACGACTTTCCTGCCCAGTCAGTGGGATTTCGGCCATGCAAAATTAGTGTTCCCAAACCAAATAACGAACGCTTTTTTACGTATTGCGTACTATAGTTCATCGCACCTCATACCCTTCGTAGGGAGGGGGATTCATAGTCGCGGAGATTATCATGTCACGAAAAGAAGCCTTGACCAAACTACGGGACGTCTTGTTAATTCGCCGCGAAGCTTTGCGCAAGGCTCTCGACGGTGACCTGAGTATGTTGCAATCCCTTTCCCAAGATGGTGGGGACGTAATTGATGCGGCAATGGATACCGCGCAAGACGAAATCAGCAGCCAGTTGGTAGAGGTCGAAAGCCGCGAATTATCTCAAATCGAAGACGCCTTGAATCGACTTCGAGATGGTCATTATGGCGATTGTGAACATTGCGACAAGCCGATCCCGTTGGCCCGATTGCAGGCTGTTCCATACGCGGTTTCATGCATTGAATGCGCCAGGAAGCAGGAAAAGTACTCGCCACGGTTCTCATCCGGCATGGGAGATTCGTCGCAGGCCTCAAATGCATCCATTTAGTTTGAATGCACAGAGGAACGTAGTAGAGCGATATTTGTAGGCTGGACCAGCTTGCCGTGTTGGCATTACGCGGCTTTAGAGAATCACAGGTTCTTGGAGGACAAAGATGACCGTAATGTGTTGATTATTTTGTTCGTAACGAATTAAAGTAATCTCGTTGCTGATCGCGTTGAGCTTTAGGGAGTGCCATATTTTCAATGGCGTCGGGATCGTCTGGTTTCGAGCTCAGGATGGCCTCTCGCACCTCTTCCTTTGTCGTTCCTTTACGATTCGGTCCGCCCACTTTTCCTCCGAAGGTGGTTTCACCTTTTCGCATTTGTTCTCGCACTTGAGAATCGAAGTTTTTGACAGCGTTCTCTTCTTCTTCGCGATCGCCTGCTCCTTTGCCTTCTCCTTTGGCATTCTTCTTATCCTTGCCTTCTTTTTCCGATTTGCATTTTCCACAACCCTGTCCATCGCATTCTGCGCAACTGGCGGACTTTTTCACCGATTGAAGATCCTCCATCATATCTTCCAATTCTTGTAAGGACTCTTGATCGGAAGCTAGTTCGCCAAGTTCTTCCTTAAGGCTTTCCAACGCTTCTTGAGCACCCTTCTCATCCCCTTGTTCCATCGCTTTTTGCGCCTTTTGCATACTTGCTTTCACAGCATCCATGGCCTTGGCTTTCTGTGCATTGGCTTCCATTTGTTCGATCTTTTTTTGCAACTTTGCAGTTTTTTCCAAATCACCGCTGTTCTGTGCTTTGGCTAGCTCTTTCTTTGCTTCTTCTAGTGCCTTTTGTTCATTTGCTTTTGCCTTCTCTAGGGCTTTTTGCATTTGGTCCAATTGTTTGGTGAGCTGTTTCTTTTGATCCTCTGTCAGATTCCCAGATTTCATTTGGTTCAGAAGCTTCTCGAGTTCATTTCCGGCTTTGTCAAAATCTCCGTCTTTGAGCGCGTCAGCAATCTTTTCGGCCGGACCTTTGTCGATATCCTTCAGGTTTTCGAGTGCTTTTTTTACACTGTCCGAACTACCCATCGAATCCTTTTTGCGTTCAATCTCCTTCTTGATTTCATTAAAATCGGAGAGCATTTTTTTGGAATCTACAGTGCTGGATTTCTGAAAGTCTTCCAATTTCTTCTCGATCTTCTTGAATTCGTCAGCTGCGTCTTGAAGCCCTTTGTCCTCCGCTTCTTCACGCTTCTTTTTGATCATTTCTAAAATTGGCTTGGTCTGATTCTTGATGTTGGTAAGCCGTTCGGCTTTGCCGCCCGGCAACTTATCCAATAGTGGCAATTCAGCATCCGGAACCCAAAAGAGAGAAACACATGCGAGAAATGGGAGTGCTACCCATGGCGTTTGTGGAGCCGTGCGGATCGGGAAATGTTCTTGAACTTCGATGCGTTCCGCTTTGGAAGAAGCATCGTTTAGCAATGCTTCCCCGACAGCCGATTGTTTTTCAGATTCACTTAACTGCAGGGCGCTGCTTAGGCGTTCTCTTAAGCCGAAGCGACGATCGATCTCGATTGCGGAGTACATGGGACTAGGGCGATAAAACATCGCTATTAGAGCAGTGCAAAGTGCTGCAGATATTCCGCCGGCAATCAGCCAAATTTTGCTCCAACTGGCAAAGGTATATGGCAAGAACCAAATCTTGGGTGTCAAAAGTCCGATGAAGCAAATCGTGAATGCGATGATCAAGCACCACGAAAGAATGTTGAGAATGGTCTGAGTCCAAAGTAGCCTGCGGGCCCTTGATACTTGCCGATTGATTAAATCCATCTTTGAGCACCTTCGCGTGACGCCAGATTTTCAAAACTGAACGCTTGATTGTAAAGCCTTTCATCGAAGAATGCACCGTTGATCAAAACGAAAAAGAGAGAATTCCGGATCATGGCAGGCCAGCGAAAGCGCTAAAGCAAGCACAGTCAAGTGTGAACACGGCAGAAAAAGCAAATGCAACAAGCCTTTTGCTATGGCTTTTCTCCAATCGGACATTCGCACGAAAGCCGTCCGCACCCCGGGCAGCCGTTGCCGTACTTTTTGTGGAGTGCTTGGCTTAAATCCACCCCTGCCACGTTAGCGATGGTCGTTAACCAAGCGACCACATCTGCGAATTCTTCCTCTAAGTTCGCCCTGTCCTTGTCGGTTCTAAGTGCGGTAGCCAATTCCCCAATCTCTTCCATCAGCCACATAAATGTTCCAGACACACCTCGTTCCACGTCTTTCTCGTAGTACATGGTTTTGATCAATCGCTGGAAGTCTCGCAAGGAAATGTCAGGTTCGGAGCTGTTCATTTTGCTAGTTGAAAGTTTTCCTACGGGTCGGCGTTGCTTGTTAAGTATTCGAGATTCTCGCAGTCCTTCGACGATTGGAACAGCGGTCTTAGGCCAAATCCAAAAGCACTTGTCTGGGCGTCTACAATGCCCGCGAGAATGCATCCGGTTCACGGGACGCATTTATCGATACGTTAGAAACAACGACTGCCAGAATTATCGATTTCAACTATGATTAAGAACCAAAATACGATTTCCGGGCAAAACTACGGTGGCCAACAAGATCTGGCTGCTTCCGTTCGTCCGATTCCAAACAACGGCAACAACGGAACCAATTCTCCTGTGGATCATCATCGCATCGAACGAGCCGTTCGAGAAATACTCGCCGCTGTTGGCGAAGACCCGGACCGAGAGGGCTTGCGTGAAACCCCGGCACGTGTTGCCAGGATGTATGCCGAAGTTTTCTCCGGATTGCACAAAGACCCAGCAATTCATTTAAAGCGAGTTTTTTCGGAGAGCTATGACGAGATTGTATTGCTGAAAGACATTGAGTTCCACAGCATGTGTGAGCATCATTTGTTACCGTTTCACGGGCGAGCACACGTAGGCTACCTTCCGGATGGAAAAGTTGTCGGGCTCAGCAAGATGGCCAGAGTAGTCGATGAAGTGGCAAGGCGTCCTCAAGTTCAAGAACGCATGACCGAAACAATCGCAAATATGATGGAGAGAGAATTGGGGGCTCGTGGTGTGGTGGTAATGATCGAAGCCAGTCACTCCTGCATGACGATGCGTGGGATTCGCAAGTCAGGAGGGATGTGTGTGACGAGCGCGATGCGAGGTGTCTTCAGGGACAACCTATCATCACGAGCAGAAATCCTTGGCCTAATAATGAATCCAAAGCACAGTTAGCCTCCTTCAGATAGCTTGCTTACGGCCCAGTAGTTACGATGGCAACTTCAGAAAAACCGGTTATTCAAAACCGGTTTTTTCTTTTTTATTGATCGACCGATAATCGGGATTGCCATTCCAATCCGGTGCGGCTTCATTGGCGGTAGTTCCAAAAGTCGATTTTCGTTCCAGGGGTCACCCACCAAGAAAGAGCGGGACTCAGGCTGGTTGTAGTTGCAGAACAGACAGCGGCAGTTACCATCAACCAAAGACTTAAACCATTTGCCTCTAAGTTGAAAACACCAGATAGCCGAAAGTGGGCGGAGTCGCCCTTGAACCCCATGATTCGACACGCATTTTGTAGTTGCGTTCTTGCTGGACTCACGTTGATGACGGATCGGATTCTTGCAGATCAAGATGTCAAAGCATCGGTCGTCAAGATTAGCGTAACGCTTAGAACACCTGATTTCGCACATCCGTGGAACAAGGCAAACCCAACGGAAGCATCCGGAACCGGCTTTCTCATTGACGGAAATCGCATCGTTACTAACGCCCATGTTGTACGTTATGCTTCGCAAGTCTACGTTCAACCGGATCAGTCGGACGAAAAATTTGAAGCAACGGTAGAAGCCATTTCCTATGGACTTGATCTGGCGATTCTCCAACTAGAATCGGCGGACGCTATCGTAGACCTAAAGCCGTTAGCGATTGACAACACAATTACGCCATTGCGATCCGAGGTCAACGTTTACGGATTCCCGATTGGCGGCAACCAGATTTCTATCACCAAGGGGATTGTTTCTCGCATTGAGTACACCGGAATCGGTAGCAATCAACTCGGCCTACGCGCACAAATCGACGCCGCAATCAACCCAGGCAATAGCGGAGGGCCTGCTATCTCCGGTGGAAAAGTCGTGGGAGTAGCGTTCAGCGGTATCCAAAACGCAAACAACATCGGCTATTTGATTCATGCTACGGAATTGGTTGCATTCTTGGAGGATATCGAAGATGGCAAATACGATGGCAAACCGAACATCTGGGACTATTTTCAAACCACTGAGAATCCGGCATTGCGGACTCGGTTGAAGCTGCCGAAAAATTCCGGTGGAGTGATGGTCACTGGACTTCGCGAGCCACAAAATCATACGCTCAAGGTAAATGACGTTGTCACCAAAATTGGACCGTACGCGATCGATTCCCAAGGAAACGTCAAAGTCGATGAGCTCACCCTCAGCTTCGTATATTATTGTCCAATCCTGGAGAAGGATGGCCGCGTTCCGCTCACGGTTTGGCGAGATGGACAAGAGCTTCTGCTCGAATGCCCCGCAAAGAAAACGATACGTACCGTGATTCCGTACTTGAATGGTGGATACCCGCGGTATTTTATTTACGGACCATTGGTGTTCGAAGCGGCTTGCGGAGAACTGGCGATATCGATGATGTCGGACGCCCGAGCGGCGATGATGCTGGGAATGCGCAAAAGCCCCCTGTTCTCTTCTTTTTTAACACTACCCGATGAAAACCTTGTAGAGTTAGTCATTGTCCCTTCGCCCCCCTTTTCTCATCGGAGTACCAAGGGATATCGGCCACCTGTGATGAGTGTTGTGGCATCCATCAACGGCATAAAAATACGAAGCTTGAAGCATTTGGTAGAAGTCTTCCGCGATTGCACCGACGAGTTCGTGGAAATCGAATTCGCCGAAGCAGGTGCTGAGAAACTGTTTTTCAGCCGCAAGGACATCGCTTCCGCAACCGAGTCGATTTTGGCGGACAATAATATCCGGAAACAGTTTTCAGATGAGCTAGAAGAGACATGGAACAACGGCAAACCCAAATAGGCCATCTCGACTTCATTTTCATTGCACAATTTTCATTGCACAACTAAGTAGCTGCGTTGAATATCGCGACGAGCCTACGATTCTATGAATGGAAAAGGGCCTTGCGCGAGACGATCTATGCCTTGACGGAATCCAGTGCTGCCTCAAGTTTGCTTCGAGGGGGAACGCCTTGGAATCGCTCTACGACTTCTCCACCTTTGAACAGCAATAGCGTAGGGATTGCATTGATTCCATACTTTTGAGCAAGATCAGGCTGTTCTTCAACATTGACTTTGCCCACGACGACGCTCCCTTGATACTTGATCGCCAGTTCGTCAATTACTGGCGCGATTTGACGGCAAGGTCCGCACCAAGTTGCCCAGAAGTCCACAAGAACTGGGGTATCTGATCCCAAAACGTCCACATCAAAACCTTCGGTTGTAAATTCGGTAGCCATTTTCGTCTCTCTTTAATAAGTGCTTTGTGTAATTGCCCTGCTTGATCAATTTGGCAGAGCAATACTGTAGTGCAGGTTTCATGCCAAGCCAAGTATAGCCACGCACCGAGTTCGCGTTGACGATGATTTCTCAATAAAAAGACTGTTTAAATGGACGTCTTACTTCAAAGTCCATTGAGTGTAGGTGTTCTGATGTCCGAACTGTCGCGACCAATGAGGCGACGACTTTGTTCCAAACCACCCGTAAGCGTAGGGCTGCGTTTGCCTGGATTGAATAGTGTCCTTCTTCGGAGTAACGATGTTCGGCTCCCCTTTGTTAAAGTGAGTTGGAGGTCGCGGTAGGATTATGTACTGGCTTGGAGCTCGGAATCCCCATATTCCATCAACAACGGGATTGGAGGGTTGGATACGCTCTTGAGCGTTGCTGATTGTTGCCCAGCCGACGAAGATGGCGAGACTCAAGGATCGAGTAGAGTTGAACGTTTTCATCGAGATTCCCAGAACTTACCTAGCCCTAATGATTTGAAGTAAAGCGGTTGTGCGCAAGCTGCAATACAATCAAATACCGAGTTGCATCACTTCTCGCCGACCTGTCCTGACACAGCCGACAAAAGTAGCAGGCGCTCCGCCGCGCCGTATGCTTGCGTATATTGGCTGGGTTTTCAGGCGGACGGCACATGGAATGTGCCTGCTACTTTGACTTTTGTCGTCTGTGTCTGTCCTGTCCGCTCCTTCGGTCAGTCGTGATTCGACGGGGCGACCCTTTCACCAAAATCCTTCAAAAAAGCAACATGTGGTGGCGTCCGTATTGTTTTGCGCGATTGCACACTTTGTATGGATGGTGGACCATCGAAGTTTTGACATCAAAAATTTGTGCGTGAAGGCGATTTCGTTTGAATTTGTCCTTACTTTTTCTCAGCTGCAGAGAACTGAATTCGCATTTCAATTTGATCGTAAAAAAGGTGTGTGAGACGTGAAATGACATTCCAACGATCGATGGCCATATTGACCTCGCGCCGCTGGCTCTCGAGTTTTTTGATTTCCGAGGAGATGTCGGCTACATTTCGAGCCTGTCGATTTGCTTTTGCCGTTCGCAACCATTCGATCGCGTTGTCGATCCCTTGCCGGTAAAGGATCAATCGATTGCCAACCGCTTGAGCGTCGCGAGGTCCAATCAAGATTGGTGTTGATCCTGCGCTTTCTTTTAGCCCAACCGTGGTCATGATCTGCCATCGAGAACCGGGCTTGGATACGATCTCCAGGAATAATTCGGGATCCTCATCTTCGATCGCGATTCTCCACGATTGCTTGCCTAAGCCATGTATCGTGGCGTCTGTTGACGGCTCCACAATCAATTTGTTTTGCAATTTGAGTTCGATTTCGCAATGGCAGGATTTGGCAACCACTGGTTTCCCTATGGAAACGAATTCTCTTGCGATAGCTGCTTTGATTTGCAATTGTCGCTCTAACGCGATGATTCCCTTTTCCGACAGAACGGTCGCGAGCTCTTCTTCAGGGACTTCTTGTGATTCGGACTCGAATCCAGGCGATTGGTCTGCAGGTTCGATTGGAAAGGTCGTTTTTGCCTCTGTCAGAACCTCGTTTATAATGGATGACGCATTAACACCGGCAAGGTCGTTCAAGCCATGATTTTGGTCCTGAAGTTGGGTAATCAGATCCTGGACGGTGAGTTCACCCGAAGCTTGTAACGGTTCTGTTTCCAGCGAAGGGGTCAGTAGGTCGCCAGAATCAGGTGGAGTATTCGATGTGATTGGGCTGCCATTTTCCGCGGACTCGGCGTTCGTTTGGTGGATCACATCTTTGCTATCAGGTGGGCGACTGTTTGCTACTTGATTCGAGGATCTGTAATCATTGAAAAGATAGGTTGTCGCACTTATCGGTAGGATGATTCCAGAAGCGATCGCCATTCGACGCAGATTTGATTTCAATTTGCGTGGAAGCGTTTGCGATTGTTTTTTCGTGACGTCTGAAACAGGAACCCAGGGTGTTTTCGGTTCTTCCAAGGTGCTCTCAATGAGACGAGGCCATTCCGGTGCAGAAGGGAAAAGTGGGATAGAAAAATTGGACGGCGTCGTTTCGAGCAAGCGAACGTCCGCCTCTTCTGACCGCTCAAGTTCATAAAGGGCAGGCGCAATTGGGAGCAGCATCCCGTCTGTCGTGACGAACGTCTCGCCCGAACTTAGTTCGGTTGGAAAGGAAAGGAAATTTTTATTGAGCGATTCAAGTTGGTATTGCCAGTCGATGGCAACCGCTTGCGGAGGCTTTCCCTGCGATTGAAGCAATTCCGCAACCAGTTGCAACGAGCCGCACTCCACGACCAAAAGGCTAAAAAGCGTTCCACATCGCACGACGGAGAGGTGCGGCGGTTGGAGGGGAATCCCTTGGAAGTTACAAGTCTTTCGCAGCGAATCTCGCAAAGCAACGGATTGCTTGTCATCTAAATCCAAGCTATTGGATTCGGTAGCCAATTGAATGGACTTCGGATTAGGCACACCGTTTTTCCCGGCAATTGGACGGATAAACCACTGTTTTTGCGCAGAGTCCGTAATCAGGCACGACCATCCCGTTTCATCAATTTGGAAGCCCTCCGTTTTCAAAGAAGGACTCTTAAACCCATTGGGATCGCTCATGCAAAGATGATCCATGAGCCTCGAAAACAAATGGTCGGAGATTCGCATAGTGTTCCAATCGACGATAAGGCTTTATCAATCGGCAATTGACGGTTTGTAGTAGCGAAAGTACACTCTTCGCCCGTATTTTTGGGGTCTGTCACAATGACATACGACGCAGTCGAACCCACGTTGATTTTTGCAGAAACACTGGAGCATTGCATTCGGCCATGGCAAACAAGTTGATCTATTTCTTTGGAAAATCGAAGACCGATGGTGGTGGGGACATGAAGGCTCTCCTTGGTGGCAAGGGTGCCAACCTGGCCCAAATGACCAAAATTGGTTTGCCAGTCCCATCCGGATTTACCATCACGACGGAAGTTTGCGTTAATTACTACAAGAATGGGCGCAAAGCACCAGCGGATCTCGCCGGTGAGATGGAAAAAGCTGTGAAATGGCTTGAAAAAGAAGCTGGAAAGAAGTTTGGCGATGTGAAAAATCCGTTGCTCGTGTCAGTTCGATCTGGCGCCCGCGATTCCATGCCAGGGATGATGGATACGATCCTAAATCTAGGTCTGAACGACGCAACTTGCGAAGGGCTCGCGAACGCCACCGGCAACCCCAGATTCGCATGGGATTCGTACCGCCGTTTTCTTCAAATGTACGGCGATGTGGTGATGGGGGTCCAAAAGAAGAACGAGAACGACCACGAGCCTTTTGAAGAGGTGATGGACGCTCTAAAAAAAGAGGTCAAGGTGACTGACGACACGGAATTCACCGCCCCGCACCTACAGGAGTTGGTCAAGCGCTTCAAGAAACTTATTAAGGATTGGAGCGGTAAAGCGTTCCCGACAGACCCGGTCAAGCAATTGGAAGGGGCGGTGTTTGCGGTCTTCAGCTCTTGGATGAACGACCGAGCAATTTTGTATCGTCAAAAGTACCGAATTCCAGACGAATGGGGAACCGCAGTCAACGTTCAAGCAATGGTGTTCGGCAATATGGGTAATGATTGCGCGACCGGCGTTGCATTCACCCGGGACCCTGCCAACGGCGACAACGTATTCTATGGTGAATACCTAGTGAACGCTCAGGGTGAAGACGTAGTTGCCGGTGTTCGAACACCGCTGACGATAGCGGAAATGGCCAAAGACAAAACGATTGGCGCCGCCCACAAAGAGCTAAATGACGTTCGAAAGACGCTGGAAAAGAACTTCGGCGACGTTCAAGACTTCGAGTTTACAATCGAGAAGAAGAAGCTTTATATGCTTCAAACTCGAAACGGGAAACGGACCGCGTTGGCGTACGTGAAAATCGCACATGACATGGTGAAAGAAAAGTTGATGACACCGGAGCATGCGATCAAATCGGGTGATCCTGAAGCTCTAAACCAATTGTTGCAACCGATCTTCGACACCAATGCGTATGCTGCTGCAGGACAACAAGGACGATTGATGGCTGTTGGACTACCCGCAGGCCCAGGTGCAGCCTCTGGTTCGGTGGTATTCACTGCCGGCAAAGCCGAAGAGCTTGCAGCCAAAGGACAAAGCGTGGTATTGGCTCGAATCGAGACAAGCCCAGAAGATCTTCGGGGCATGATCGCATCGGACGGTATTCTCACGGCTCGAGGTGGAGTGTCGAGCCACGCTGCTCTCGTCGCGCGTCAAATGGGCAAAGTATGCGTTGCTGGCGCAGGAGACATCGAAATTGACTACCACAAAGGCACACTGAAGTGCAAAGGGGTTACGCTCAAAGAAGGTGACCAAATCAGCATCAACGGTACCACAGGGGAAGTGTTTCATGGCAAAATCGCTACCGCTGACAGTGAACTAAAACAAGTCTTGATCAACAAGACCATGAAGCCAAAGGACAGCAAAGTATTTCAGTACTACGACTTCTTGATGAAGCTCGCAGACAAGTACCGAACCATGGGAATGCGGACCAACGCGGATCAACCGGATCAAGTGGTCAATGCGATCGCGTTTGGTGCTGAAGGGATCGGTCTTTGCCGGACAGAGCACATGTTCTTCGAAGGTGACCGAATCATTGCCGTACGCCAAATGATCTTGGCCAAAGAGGAAGACGACCGCAAAAAGGCATTAGCCACTTTGCTCCCCTATCAGCAAAAGGACTTCGAAGGAATCTTCCGTGCGTTGAATGGGTTGCCTGGCTGCATTCGCCTGCTCGATCCACCATTGCACGAGTTCCTGCCACAACATGACAACAAGAAGGGGCAGGAAGAAGTCGCCAAACAGCTCAAAGTCACCGTAGCTGAAGTTGCAAAGATGGTCTCCGAATTGCATGAGTTCAATCCGATGTTGGGCTTCCGCGGCTGCCGGCTTGGCATCTTGCGCCCGGAAATCACGGAAATGCAAGCTCGAGCCATTTTCCAAGCTGCAGCTGTTGTGCTGAAAGAAGGAATCAAGGTCAAGCCAGAGGTCATGGTTCCCTTAGTTGGTTTCAAAAAAGAACTTGATTTGCAAATGGAGATCGTTCACCGCGTTGCTGGCGAAGTCATGAAATCGACCGGCAAAAAGTTTGCCTATACCGTTGGTACGATGATCGAAGTGCCGCGAGGTGCGTTGACTGCTGACGAGATCGCTGAATCCGCAGAGTTCTTCTCGTTTGGAACCAATGACTTGACGCAGACCTGCTTGGGAATGAGCCGCGACGATTCGGGCTCGTTTTTGCCCGCCTACCAAGGCTTAGAAATCATCAAAGCGAATCCCTTTGCGTCCATCGATCGGACCGGTGTCGGCCAGTTAATGAAAATCGGGGTCGATAAAGGGCGCGCAACCAAGCCCGATCTCAAGATTGGGATCTGCGGTGAACACGGTGGAGATCCATCTTCGGTCGAATTCTGCCATATCATCGGTCTCGACTATGTCAGTTGCAGTCCATTCCGAGTGCCAATCGCTCGGTTGTCAGCGGCGCAAGCGGCATTGCGACACCCAGCCAAAACGGTCGCTGCGAAAGTAATCAAGGATAGCAAGGCGAAGCCAGGTTCTACCAAGTCGAAGACGTCCGCAAAGTAGCGACCATCGCATCGCTTCAATTCGCTTGTTTTTAACATAAAAACGGAGACCCGACGGTCTCCGTTTTTTTATGCTTAAAGCTGCTTGCACTGCAAGCACGGCATCCTTTCTGCGTTAAGGGCTCGGTCGAACCTGCCGTGGGGTTTGGCTTGCACTGTGGGGTTTGGCTTGCACCGTGGGTTTTGGCCAGGTTATGTACAAAGACCAAAAGTAGCGCAGTTGGATTCGCCCTAAAGTGGTGTGCGCGGAAGTGAGCCACGTTAAACAATTTACTGGAGCGTTACATTCTTTGGTTGGAGAGGTTCTCTTATGCAATTCGCACAAAATAAGCTACTCAATGGCTTCGAAGTTCAC
The DNA here is from genome assembly GCA_031374515.1 of Pirellula sp. Lineage (GTDB taxonomy): Bacteria > Planctomycetota > Planctomycetia > Pirellulales > Pirellulaceae > JBKCUI01. Next base: position 13,740 of record JANMGH010000212.1, read on the forward strand.
AGCACGGACGAAATCAGGGAATCGTTGGAGCTTGGGATAGACCCCAATGCTCTCATCGATGGCAAGACACCAATGATGTGGCTGATCGAAATGTATTATCGATCAAACACTTTTTCAGAATGTGTACAGACGTTGGTTTCGGCAGGAGCTCGACTAGAGAATTCCTGTTTGTTGGCCGTCTTGCTAGACGATAGTGACTTATTGCGATCGGAGATGGCAAAGGACCGCGATTGTATAACGCGTCGAATCGAATTGCGTTGTGCCTTTACGCCTTTAATGGGTGCTACGCTATTGCACGTTGCAGCCGAATATGGACTTGTTAACGCGGCATCAACCTTGCTTGAACTCGGGGCAGATCCGAATGCCAAGGCGAATGTAGACCAGTTTGGATTCAACGGACATACACCGATTTTTCATACCGTTTGCCAACATCGTAATTGCTGCAAGCCGGTTCTCGAACTCTTGCTAAGTCATGGAGCCGACCCCTGTGTTCAGCTCTCAGGCATCAGCTGGGGAAAAGGGTTTGAATGGGAGACCACGATTTTTGATCCGACACCCATGTCTTACGCGCAAGCTGGATTGCATAAGCAGTTTCAGCGGGCGGAAAACGATGTTTACGAAAATATTCGACTGCTCGCCAAGGCATCGCGCCGACCACTGCCCGACGACCTCAACGTTCCCAATAGGTACTTGCATGCATCGGATTGAAGCGAAACAGACTATCGAATCGGACGCCCAGCGGGTCGACTGGGCAGGTTTTTGGATTGGGCATTCGAAGGCGTTAACTCGGATTGATCCCAAACTACAATCTCATCGATCCAGAGTTGCAGGTCTCCAGTTTGAATCGCCGCGACGCCAAGTTGAACTGGCCCCTCATTTCCTCGGAAGAGCTCGAGCGCTTCGATCTCCCCACCAACAAAGTACTTTCGATTGATCCATAGATCGTAGTCTGTTTCAGACCAGCGGCCAATCAGCTCGATTCCTTGCTCCGCATCCCAGCCCACGTCTGCAGGATTGCTTTTGGCTAGTACGGTTCCTTGTTTGGGCTGCCAACTGCCTCCTTCATAGTCATGGCGTTGAAGAACGAATCGGAGCGTTGGATTATTGGATATCAAGCTAAGCCATCGAGACTTGTCGTCGCGATTGCGACCCCGGAAATTCAAAAAGGGACTTCCGTTCTTGGCGTGACATCGAATTGCAAAAGCACCAGATGCGAGTCTCGGCAAAATATTGATACTGGCTACATCGCCGGGCTTGCACTCCGTTAGATGAATAACGGGAGTCGATTTCGAATTGGGCGCAGCATCGGAAATGGACGCAATGGGACTGAGGTTGATTCCGTCCATGCGGTAGGCTCCGCTGATGACTATTCGGCCAGGAAACAGATCTGGATCCGAAGGAACGTGTTTTGGTGAATCGCGTTCGATAGTGGAAATCTGCTTGGGTTCACTTGCCCTTGCCGTAGCCGTGATAATAACTTTGCCTGCCTGCTTCATCTCAAACTTGGAGGTGCTGAGTTGAACTCCATCGACCCCTTCGACCTTGACAATATAATTGCCGTCCGACAACGCTTGGCTCATTTGTCCAGGAGTCAGTTTGTACTTTAGTTTCCCCTCTGAGTCGTAGATTTGAACTTCACCCTGGCGAAGTCGAATATCCGCCTCATCGTCTGCATCGATCACGAGGGTGCCGTCTTTGGTAGTAAATAGGATAACGCTTGCGCTAGCTGCTAAGCCGAACAAACCTAAAGCAATCAATAGAACTATGAATACAGGCGATCGCGGCTTTGAAGACACGCTGGAGACTCGCGATTCGAACGACGCGCGATCCATGGGCTGGTCTGCGATCGTAACTGTGTTTGGCGCTGCATTCGTTGCAGTAGTGGAGTCGTTTCCAAATCCCTCGAGCAAAACAACTATCTGCTGAGCGTTTGCAGGCCGATCACCAGGTGATTTGGACAGTAGCCCCAAAACCAGATCCGACAAGGCGACAGGGATGTTTGCGAAAATGGTATGTGGCGGAATCGGTTGATCCAACAATAGACTCGAAAGCACCGCGGTGGCGCTGTCGCCACGAAAGGGTCGTTGACCGGTGAGGATTTCGTAAAGCACGACCCCCAAACTGAAGAGATCGGAACGGGCGTCTACGGTTTGTCCCCTCGCTTGCTCCGGGGACATGTACGCTGGAGTTCCGACAATCATGCCCTCTCGCGTCAGAAGCGAGTCATTCTCCTCCAAGCGAGCCAATCCGAAATCCAGAATGCGAGCTCGTTCACTACCGTCCGATTTTTTCTCGATCCAAACGTTGCTTGTCTTGATGTCGCGATGAACCATGCCCGCGCCATGCGCGGCCGACAATCCTTTTGCAATCTGTGACCCAATGCATATCGCTTCGTTCAAAGGTATATGTGCCCGTTGTAATTTTGATTCTAGGGATTCACCCAACAGGAAAGGCATAACGATGAATGGCGTTTGCTGTTGTTCGCCAACTTGGTAAATCGGACATATATGATCATGATCCACCTTGGCGGCAGACTGCGCTTCTCGCAGAAATCGTTCTCGGTTCACTGACGAAGCCGCCATGTTGGGAAGCATGAGCTTGATCGCAGTACGGCGCTGCAGTTTCGTATCAACCGCTTCAAAGACCATTCCCATGCCTCCTTGTCCAATCAATCGAATGATGCGGTACGGGCCTAACATTCCCAGATCGCCAGGGATCACCGGCGGCTCTAAAATGGTTTCTAGGTTTAAGGGTGAAGACGGAGCACTGTGGGATGAGCAAATGGTTTCATCGACCAAAATCCTTCGAGCGCGCGTCTCCACTTCCCGACGAAATGCATCGTCAATCTCCGCGTTTTCGTCTTGGGATGATCCAACGGAGACCGCCTTTCTTAATACCCGAGCTAAGTCCTTCAACTCATCAGACTCGTCGTGAAACCCGTTCGATAAACTTTCCAGCAGGAGTCGGTGTTCTATCTCGGTCAGCTTGTCTCGATCAAGAAGATTGAGGAAATCGGCTGAATTTGTTTCTTGGCTTTTCATTGCGTTTATCCATGGGAATTCAAGAGCAATACCAAGAGTAACGTTGACCACTCAATGAATCTGTCACGAAACTCGTTTCTTTAGTCCAATAATCCCTGCAGTTCAGAGCGAATGCGCCGAAGAATTCGGCTTCTTATCAGATAGACTGCGTTTGCCGACAATCCCAACTGCTCACCAACCTGTTGGGCTGGCAAGCCTTCTATAACATTGAGTTGGAATGCTCGGTGACTTATCGGAGGAAAATCGGCCAGCACCAACCGATGAACTCGCCGCATGACGTATTGGTTGTATTCTTCATGGGTCCAACGTTGTGCCGGATCTTCTAAAGGTGGTACTTCTAATTCGGTTAATTGATTAGTTTGACGGCCCATAAACTTCCGCCGCGTGTCGAGCCAGGTGTTTCGATGGACTGTGAACAGCCATCCGCGAAAACTACTTTGCTCCTCTTTCTGATATTTACGAATAGATACCAGCAACTTCGCCAAGGTGTCCTGGACAAGATCCACTTGCTCGCTCGCTGGCACATCTAGCCGCCTTGACCAATGCAGTAGTAATGGGGTGTACAAGTCTACGAACTTCTTCCAGGCATCGCCGTTTTCACCCAGCGGTGAACGCAAATGATCAAGCAACGAGAGATCGGTGGAGTTCATCGGATACCAAAGCGCGGTTCAGATTTTTGAAGAGTCTGCATAACCAGAATAATAAGTTTGGAAACAATCTTGCAGTCTTTAACCAGGATTTCCAATTTCTCGGTTAAATTCTTAGGTCGCTTGGACGACATGGCAGGGATTGACTAGGTTTTGAACGGAATTTAGCAATTTAGCAGTGGAGGGCAATTTAACAAGTTCAGTCATTCTGCTTGGCTATCTTTATTTCGGAGCTTGTTGCGGCTGGCTGATCTGATATGTTCGACACACCGGAAATTTCAGATAGCGATGTTGCTGTTTTCTTTTAACCGGTACCTATTGTGATCGAGATTCGCTTTGGTGCGGATTTTTGTTTCTTCGCAAAGGTTGATGAATCGAGGGTCGCCCGGAACTGGAAAGCCGAGTTGAAATGGAAATAACCTCGAATTTGGTTTCTCATAAACGAGACTTGGTGTATGAAATTCGAGTCGGTCGGACATTCTCCCTCGGAGAAAGCAATGTTATCGGAATTGCTTTCTGCGTCGGATGCATTGCAGTTAACTCGTTACAAACAGTTTTTGACGCATCCGTGCGACAGTGAGCGGAACGCAATACTTGATCAAGCCATGGAAGAAGCGATCCATCGAATTACGGGTGATCGCATGCTCAACCTATCTGTTAGACATGTCGATGGGCAAATCCTAGTATCTGGGCAGGCAAACAGTTACCAGTCCCGGCAATTAGTTGTCGAACTTGTGCGAGACGCGACAGACGCTGAGGCAGCCAATGGATTCAGTGCAAGAATCGATATCGGTGTCAACGGGGAACGCCCAGAGGTCGCTTACGCAGGTTGCCCTGCGGCCACCATCCTTGCGTTGCATGTTTCGGAATCGAAGTCGGATGAACAATCTAAACTGTTTCTTCCCTAAGATCACTACAGAGCGAGATTACACAAATGGGTTGGGCAATATCAATCGTCGTTTTGGGGGTGGTGTTTCTAACCGCAATCGTGGCAACCGTATTGATTTACATTTACGGTCGGCTTTGGATCGAGGCGTATTCGTGCGGCGCGCAAGTGAGCATGCGAGAATTGGTATTTATGTCGCTTAGGGGCGTTAACCCGCGAACGATCGTGACCGCAAAAATAATGGGCAAGCAATCAGGGATAGAAATTGACAACGAAGCGGGGATGAGCAACTCGAGATTGGAGTCGCATGCGTTGGCCGGAGGCAATGTTCTCAACGTTGTTTTGGCAACGATTGCAGCAAAGTATGCCGGACTACCGCTCGATTTTGACCGAGCTATGTGTATCGACTTGGCTGGCAGAGACCTTATAGACTCTGTACGAACTACCGTTTTGCCAAAAGTCATTCACTGTCCAGATATGACCGAATCGGGGCAGGCCAGCATTAGCGGAGTCTCCAAAGATGGCATTGAATTGTTTGTTCGAGCTTGGGTGACCGTTCGAACGAACCTAGATCAATTGATTGGAGGCGCAACCGAGAAGACAATCATCGCAAGAGTGGGACAAGGGATCATTAGCGCTATCGGCTCAACGGACTCCTTCAAAACGGTTCTTGAGACTCCAAGCATCATTTCCAAGAAGGTCCTCGAAAGGGGGCTTGATGCCAACACTTCGTTTGCAATCGTGTCGATCGATATTGTCAACGTCAGCGTTGGGACGAACATCGGTGCGATTCTGATGATAGCCCAGGCCGAGGCGGATATGAAAACTGCCACCGCCGAAGCGGAGTCTCGCTTGGCTATGGCCTTTGCGCTCGAAAAGGAGATGACGGCTCGCATTTCGGAACGTCGCGCTGAGGTGATACTTGCAGAGTCGCAAGTTCCTATCGCTTTGGCACATGCTTACGCACAGGGCAATTTTCACTTCTCGATGCCGTCCCCGGCGAATGAGAAATTTCCGCACATTTGCGATGGTACTTCTGTAGGTGCTTAACAATAGTCGTCTTCCGCAAAACGCCACGAAGTCGACTCGGTTGTTCAGGATCTTTGCCGAGTGCTAGGCAGTACTTACCGAAAAGGCCGAACGCACTTCGTCTGGAATCGCTATGAGTTTCAACGATTTGAGATCGACAAAAACCCATCTGGTTTCTGCCATAGCGCAAAGCCGTTCATCGGACTTCCGAATGATTTCGTATTTGCGCAGCGCTGAAACACGATCCAGTTCCACTAGCCAGGTACGTATCGCTATTTGATCCCCCAATTGTGCGGGAACTTTGTAAGTGATTTTATGCGATCGAACGATCCAACCGGTCCCCTCTCGGCGATAGCGGTCCGGCGTCCATCCCACGTGCTTGGAATGCGCACCGGCGGTTTGAAGAGTCCATCTCAAATACTGAAGGTTATTGACGTGATTTAACTCGTCCAAGTCCTCCGCACAGACAACACGGCTATCAATGTAAACTGCTGGATCAACCATTCATTTCCATTTGTTTCTTGTGAGAACCAATGCATGAGCTACTCTGTCGTGCAGATTGTAGGGTCCGAGTTGGGTAGAATCAACTTCCCTCGGCCTGCAAGGAGTACACCAGGGGCATTGCAAATGGATTGGTACACAGTGCATCTTGAAGCCCAACACTTGCACTATTTCGAAGCCGGAGACGAGGGGCTGGAATAGATAGACAATAGTTCTACTCTCTTCGTGCACTCTCGCGGATCGCTTGAAGCAAGTGCGGCGCCGGCTGAGGAATGGTAATCTGCTCTTGTGCTCCGTCGCGACCGCGAAGAATAACTGTCATCTCGGGGATTACCGGGATTGCCTTTGCGGCGTGCTCAGGGCCATTTGTTTTTGCAATCATGGATGAGTGCGGTCTATCGTTCCGCTCGTTGAAGAGTCGTTGAAGCCCCAGTTTTGCTAATTCGTAATAGACAACTTCGGCGGCATTGTAGAGACCTTCCTTGAGCTCAGGATCCGCTGCATAACAAACGCCAATGAGTTCACCGTTTTCATCGAAAAGGCCACCACCACTACGTCCCTCGACTGGCTCACCTTCCACTTCCACATTTGCTGCTCCCAAGTACCGATTCAACTTGGTAATTCTTGAGTCTCGGCGGGAAGGCAAAGCGCCCCGGTCGCAGCCCCAGCTAAACACCGACTGACCTTCACTCAATGTTCGATTTTTCGGAATGAGCTTTGCCATCGGGACTTCACCTCCCGCTTGAAATGAGATCAAGCCAATGTCCATATCCTTTGCCACGAAGTCGATTAGTCTTGCAGGATAGGTCTGTATCTGTCCGTTCAAAAACATCTCGACGGTAATCTTGCTGCGATCTTGGTTCTCTCGAAACAGGTGTCCGCATGTCAACACCAACGCTTCTCCGTTGTGCGAATCGATGATTGTGCCTGTACCAACCGATTCATGGCGCGGCTCCTCTACTCGTATTCGAACCGTTGCACCTTGCGGATTGCTTTTGTATCGCTGCGATTGAAGTTGTCGGTCGAGCGAAGGCGGGTCCTCTCTCACTGCTTGCCTCGAATCAAAAGCATTGGTGAACGAATGGGATAACGCAGATGCATTGACCATCGGAACCAAGTTGAGAGGGGATTGTCCACGCAGTTTTGGAGACTCTGACTCCCTCTGTTCGCTGCGTCGATCCAAGCCGTCACGCACACTATCGATTGACGAAGCGGCGATGAGTCGTTTCTGCAGCTCGGCGTGATTTACCTTCCCTAGAATTCGATCTATTTCTCTACCGTTACGTACCAGGACGGTAGTGGGAACTGTTGTGATATGCCAACGCATGGCGATATGGGGTTCACGTTTTGTATCGATACGTCGCACAACCCAGCCGTCTTTTATGGCAAGGTCCGTGATGAGCTGCATTTCCTTGCATTCAAAATGGTTCTCCGCCATAAACTCGATGGCTATGCAATCACCGTTCGAATTTGCACGGGCCAACGAACTAAAGTACGCTTGAGCCAGGATACAAAAGATTGCAACGTGCAGCTTGCTTCGATTTGACATTTATTAACAGGTCCTTCTGTATGCTTGACCGGTTTTTCGCAAGCGTCCGGCTTGCTCCATTCAATGTGGTCGTCGGGAGTGTCTAAACTCCCTGCGATTGAGGCAATAGCTGTTATGCAATATCTGCGTTGGAGTTATCCGCACGGGACGGGAAACTCACAATATCGGCCCCCTATCTCGGCCCCATTCCGCCTCCGCCAGGGGTCTCTAATAAAATGCTATCACCAGAGTTAATTGAAATCTGCACGGAGCTATCCAAGCGAATTCGTTCTCCATCGATACGAATAAGCCAGTTTTCTCCAGGCTTTCCGTCTTCTCCACCACGGAGTCCAAATGGAGCGGTATTGCGGCGACTCGTAACGAGAGAGACGTCGAGAGGTTTTAAAGCTAGCACTTCGCGCACTATGCCATCACCTCCCCGATTTTTCCCCGCCCCGCCGCTTTGATGACGAATTTCGAATCGCAGGAGCCGGACAGGATATTTTTTTTCGAGGACCTCTACATCGGTGAGTCGCGTGTTGGTCATATGCGAATGCACTGCGTCCTCACCTGGTCCACTTTCGGTGGCACCGGTCCCTCCTCCAATCGTTTCATAATATCCAAAGGTTTTGTCTCCGAACAAAAAGTTGTTCATGGTCCCTTGGCTTGCTGCAGCCAATCCCAGTGCACCTAGCAAGCAATCAACAACGCGTTGACTGGTCTCTACGTTTCCACCAGCGACTGCGGGCCAGTTCTCTCGCTCACCTTCGCAGTGTGGATTGAGGATCCCGATTGGAATCCGCAACTCCACACACCGCAGCACACCGGAGTTCAGGGGAAGGGAATCGGCAATAGCGCAACGAATCACATACATAACAGCTGCCGCAACGATAGCGGGATTGGCGTTGAGGTTTCCTTTCGATGTTGGCCCAGTTCCTGTAAAGTCAATTCGCAATTGAGGTTGACCCACCTGGTCTAGAACACGGTGAACTGTAACCGCAATTTGAGTTCCGTCGTCCATCCGATCGCTGAATTGCATAGGTTCGCTCGGCAGTGTTTCGATCCATTTTCGGGTCTTGGTTGCCGAAGCTTGTTGGATATGCTCGAGGTATTCCTTCACCGAACTCATTCCATAAAGTCCTGTGAGCTCAAGCATCGCTTGCATGCCGCGCTGATTAGCCGCTTGTTGGGCTGACAGATCAGCCAAGTTTTCAGGCACGGATCTCGAGGGGAAGCGGGCATTGCGAAGCAAGTCGCGTACTTGAATTGAATGATCGACCCCTTGTTTTACAAGGTACATGGGCGGAAGGACAACTCCTTCTTGTCCTAACCGTGTCGATGTCGGTGACATTGAACCAGGCGAAATGCCCCCAACCTCTGCGTGATGCGCGCGGCAGGCGACAAAAAAGTCTGGACGAGAATCGATTTTATTGAGTTCTGCTTGCCCGAAAACCGGAGTGACGACCGTGATATCGGGTAGGTGCGAGCCGCCTTGATATGGATCGTTGGTGACGAAACAATCGCCGCTATTCATGACTGGAAACAGGCTGAGCAAGCGACGAATCGTTTCGCTCATTGCACCCAAGTGGACCGGCACATGAGGTGCGTTGGCGATCAGATCGCCATTGGCGGCAAAGACAGCGCAGCTGAAATCACGCCTGTCTTTGACATTCACGCTAACAGCCGTCTGCTCTAATACGATCCCCATCTGGTCTGCAATCGCTGCAATGCGCTGCGCAAGCACCTCACGCAAGACAGGATCAATGCGCTGGTCAATCTGAAATTGTTTGCCTTCGGACAGACTCTTAGAGTCGGCCAGCTCCTTAGAGTCGGCCAGCTCTGGGAGAGGCAAATCTCTTTGGTTTCGAACAAGGGAAAGCGTCCGGTCCGATAGCACATCTGCAATCCAATCGCTAGCTAACCAAGTTGTGCTCCCAGACGAAACAACAAGCGCAGGCCCGAAGACCTGCTGCCCAGGCAGTAAATCCTCTCGGCAGAACACAGGATAGTTGCCTTTGCTGCGAGGCCTAGGGTTTTCTAGGTGTGGGGCGACACGTACTATAGGACTCAATCGGTGAGTTGCCTTCGAGAAAAACTCGCCTTTAATGGAAACGACTTCGATGGATTTACCTGGGCACGCATAGCCAAAACGCAATCGATGTCGTTCCGTAAAATGGTCCTCGCAACTGTTGATCAGACTGCGAGAATCGTCAGCATAATTGTCCAGAGGATCCATGTTTACCATGATGGTCCCATCGGTCCCGGCATAGCGTAGTTCTAGTTCAAACGATGCGTCAAATTCATCGTAAGATAGCCCTTCGCATTGGAATTCGATGTTTGCCAATTCACGCAATTCCGCTTGTAAGGCAACAACTATTGGCACTTCGACCTGTTCGAGAGCCACGTAGATGGGCGTCGTCAACGTACGCTTGATCGCGGCCATACCCATCCCCAATGCACTGAGCAAACCCGCTTGCGGTGGGTCGATAATATGGCTGATTCCCAGCAATTCCGCGATTTCGCAAACATGCTGTCCTGCCGCGCCGCCGAAACCAACCAAAGCATGTTGCCTTGGGTCCGCACCTTGGGAAATGGAGATGCTGCGAACAGCAGCCACCATGTGTTCGTTAGCAATACGCCGAAACCCTTCGATCAGCTGCTCGGATGAAAAACGGTGGTAGATCAAACCGGCAGCGGAGTTGAGCTGTACCAATACTTCTTCGAGTTTCTTTTTGGCGGCGGCCATGTCGAGTTGAAACGGAAACGTCTCTTGGTCGATCCGATTTGAAAGTAGATTTAAGTCGGTGATGGTCAAAGGCCCCCCGCGCCCATAGCACGCAGGGCCGGGTTCCGCACCAGCACTCTGTGGCCCCACACGGAGCGAAACGCCGTCAAACCAACAAACGCTTCCGCCGCCGGCAGCCACGGTATGGATAGCAAGGGTTGGTACCAACATCCGTACTCCAGCCTTGATCGTTTCGTGTTCCAGTTGCAATTTGCCGTCGATACGGCATACATCTGTACTTGTTCCACCCATATCTAGGCCGATGCAGCGCGGTTCATTTATCGCTTTGGCCAATGCCTCGATTGCGACCGCTCCCCCTGCGGGCCCGGATAGTACGCTATCCTTGCCTCGATAGAGTTCTGCTGCTACGAGACCACCGCCGCTGGTCATGACTCTCATCCGGTGGCCAGCCTTGATTTCGAACTGGGATGCGACGCGCGCGAGGTACGCTTGGACGACGGGGGTCAAGTAAGCGTCCACAAGTACCGTCTCAGATCGGAGCACCGCTTTGATTTTAGGGCTCACTTGATAACTGATACTTACGCACGTAAAACCCAATTGCTTAGCAATGCGTTCTAGGATTTGCTCGTGAATTGGATTGCGATACGAGTGTAGAAGGCAAACGGCAATCGATCGGATCCCCGATTCCAAGAGTCTTTTAAGCGACCGTTCGGTGGCCACTTCGTCGATCGGTTTCAGAATAGAACCGTCTGCATCGAGGCGTTCTTCGATTTCGACTACGCAATGGTGAAGCGGCGCGCGTTTGCGAACATTCAAGGCAAATAAATCTGGGCGCTCTTGATATCCAATGCGCACGAGGTCGGCAAAACCTCGGGTCGTGACCAATGCGCAGGGTTCGCCGCTTCGAGTCAATAAAGCGTTCGTTCCGCGAGTTGTACCGAGACGAACATCTAAAGCCGGTAGTGGCGTATTCAGACTGCAACCGAGGAGCCAACGAGCGGCGAGAACTGGTGCCTCGAGCCCAGTTGCGAATTCGTACCGCCAGGCTTGCTGCCCAGGTCTTGACGAAAGTTCGTGCAGACGTTGACCGTCGAGCGTAATCATGCCATTTGTTTGTTCGAAGCCTACGCAACGGTTTTTGCCTGCGAAGTCGCCGTTAGGATCAAAAAAATGGACTTCGGCACCGATCCAGAAACGATCGGGATCCTTTCGACGCGATGCATCAACAAAGGTCGAACCACTGAGCCAACGATCTGCAATTCCTTTGACTTTGCCGCTACTTAAAAACTTTGCGTAGAGTCGTTGGCCATCTTGGCGAACTAAGAAACAATCGGTAAAGGTGCCCCCGACATCACACCAAACTTGATCCGAACTCGAAGTCACAGGTACTCACTCCAAAGTGCATCGCTGATGAACAAGCCTTGACGACTAAGTCGAACGGTATTGCCGTCCCGAACCATCCACCCCGCATGGTCGGAAAGAGTTTCGTTGGGTGCAGCGAAGATCAAATCCAAAGAAACATTCGAGAAGTGTTGTCGCGCCGTTTTCACCGAATCGATTAAATGTTGTCCTATGTGGTCCCGCTCTAATCGCTTCAGTTTATCGTTTTGAAACGACTGTCCACCTATGCTCAAGCGATTCACTCCATATGACTTAATCTGAATGCAGAAGTCATTCGTTATGTCCAAAGGGTTGCATTCCATTGTCCATTCTGCTGCCGAGGTTGTTGGCAGCCAAGTTTGAAGCAAATTCAACAAGCGTGCCATCTGTTCGGCCGGCAGAATCGATGGCGTTCCACCCCCAAGAAAAAGGGTCTCAACGGATCGCGGAACTCCCATTTCGGAGAGTTCGATCTCCAGTACATTCAAATAGCGCTCGTATAGATCCGATCGATTGGCAAGAAGTGAGAAGTTGCAATAGCCGCATCGGTGTCGACAAAAAGGGATATGAACGTAGGCCGCAGAAGGCAACTCTTGGCCTTCGTTCCAACCCCAAACATCGAGCCAATTTCTTTTTGACGGTGAGCTGGTTTCGTTGGGTTGCATGGATGGTTAGCAAGTGCTTTTCCAGTCGATTGTAGGCGGAAAGAATCATTTTGGGGTCATCAAGTTTCGAAAAAATGAGCCCGATTGGAGGTGTGATCAATATTTTGCAAAGGATCAAGAGATTCTTCGTGAGGAATTGCAGAGAAGCACGTTGGCTTGTACAAACGAGTTCCTTGCCAAGCGTAGCGGAATTGCGATATGTGAAGCGAGGCAAAAAGAGGCAAAAAATAGAAAAAATAGAAAGCGAATTTCATGACAGGTTGGGCGATAGTCGGTTGCGGGATGATTGCCAAGTTTCATGCCCGAGCGATTGCAGAAATTAAAGGCTCTAAACTCGTTGCATGCCACAGTAGGTCGCTGGAAAAGGCGGTCGAGTTTACAAACGCGTTTGGTGGAACTGCGTATGACGATTTGTCGAAATTGCTCGCCAATCCTGCCGTCGACATCGTTACTATTTGCACACCAAGTGGTGCCCATTTGGAACCGGGTATGGCCGCTGCGCGAGCCGGCAAACATGTGTTGGTTGAGAAACCCCTCGAAGTAACTACGGCGCGGTGCGACAGGCTGATCGAAGCCTGCTCGAATGCAGGTGTTCAGTTGGGGACCATCTTCCCGTCGCGTTTTCACAAGTCAGCTCAGATGCTCAAGACTGCGGTCCAACAGAATCGATTCGGCGCTGTTTCGCTCGCTTCAGCCTACGTGAAGTGGTACCGAACGCAAGCTTATTACGATAGCGGAAAGTGGCGAGGGACCTGGAAGTTGGATGGAGGTGGCGCGTTGATGAATCAAGCGATTCACAGCGTGGATTTGTTACTATGGTTGATGGGACCCGTTCGATCCGTTTCTGCGATGTCTGCGCTCCGTGCGCATGATCGAATCGAAGTCGAAGATGCGCTGACTGCTATTCTCGAATTCCATTCCGGGGCACTCGGAACGATCGAAGCAACTACTGCAGCTTATCCTGGTACGCTAAAACGAATTGAAATTGCCGGCGCTCTCGGCTCTGCGACCCTTGAGGAGGAAGCGATCAAGCACTGGTGCTTCGTTAAGTCCAACAAGGGGGATGCGAAAATCTTGGAACAGATGGATTCAAATGTGACCGGTGGCGGCGCTGCCGACCCTGCCGCGATCGGTCACAAAGCACATCGAGACCTGTTTGCTAATTTCCTTCAGGGTATCCATAAGAACAAAACTTGCTCAATCGACGGACTCGAAGGGCGCAGGAGCGTGGAATTAATTTGCGCGATCTATAAATCCGCGAAGAGCGGTCGGAGAATTCAGGTTTCTTGAGCATCCCACCCAAAATGGTGATGAGGAAACCCGTAGTAGATAAACTCAAAGAAAATGTGCTAAAGGATTAGATCGTGACCGATAATTGTGGAGAGCCTCACATCAGATTTGTTGTCGTTCTATACAATCGATCCCTACGGGTTTTCGGGGCAAACGAGTTGAACATTGCTGGGGGCAGCGCGGTTCATTCGCGGATTTTCGTAGGGGTCGTTTTCTCATATTTCGGGTTCGCAACACCGAAGCTTTTCTGCATGCGGAATAAATACTAGAAAGGTTCGACCCTTTAAGGTCGGAACGAATTTCGATTGTGGCTTTCCGCGACAAGGACGAGCGATTGACAATTGGTCATTTTCAAAAAAACCAATCCAAGGGTTGGAACGCCTTATACTCGTTTCATTCGTCACGATCCTAAGCATCGTGTTAATGGCCATGGACCGAAGAATCGCCGCCAGCGATTCTAGGCTGGGAAACTTGGCTGTTTCAGTCTTTCTTTTCCGCCACACGATCAGCAAGTGGGTGCGATAGTTGTCTTTGCTGTGCCGTCTCTTGCCGATTGAGCTCCCAACAACGGGATCAACCTATGCACAATCCGAACGCGATACCCGTCCCTGCTATTTCGATTGATTTTCCGGCTACTGTGTTACCTCGGCTGACTGCCGAGGCAGCAAACACAGCATTGAGGGAACTTGAGAATGCCTCCGAGCTAATACAAGGGATGCAGGCACCCGCAGGCCGTCTCGATGCACCCAATCTGACAGTTATCATTCCAGCGTACAATGAAGTGGGGACGATTTGTGAAGTTGTCGGATCGGTGCTTGCTTTGGATATCCGAAAACAGATCATCATTGTCGACGATGGAAGTACGGATGGAACCCGTGAAGCGATTTTGACGTTTCGGGGGCGTTCTGGAATCGAAGTCGTGTTGCACGAACAAAACCAAGGCAAAGGGGCTGCTATTCAATCCGGCATTCGTCTTGCAACAGGGGACGTTCTTATCGTGCAGGATGCGGATCTAGAATATGATCCCCAGGATATTCTGAAAGTGATTAAACCTATTTGCGATGGGGAATCGGATGTTGTCTATGGATCTCGCTATTTGGCGAACGCTCACCAAGACCGTTCTGCGATTCATCGATTTGGCAATGCTTGCTTAACCGGATTCAGCAATTGGATGACCAATCAACGGCTCACCGACATGGAAACCTGCTACAAAGCCTTCCGACGCGAGCTAATACAGGGAATCAATATCGAACAACGCCGATTCGGTTTTGAACCTGAAATCACAGCCAAGTTAGCCCGCAAGAAGATTGTTATTCGCGAAGTCGCCATCTCATACCAGAGCCGCTCTTGGCATCAAGGCAAGAAGATTGGGATGCGTGATCTTGTCAGTACGCTTTGGTGCATTATTCGCTATCGTTTTCCGGGATAGATGGATTTGAAAGCGATCGCACTTATCCTTAGGGAGCGGCGTTGGAGCAACCGGCGCGAGCGTGATTTGATTTGCTCCCGGTCTGAACTCCGTTCACAGTCGTGAATCAATCCGTCGAAATTGATGAGTTTCGAATGAATTGAGGTTGGAAATGCCTATCAATGCGCTTCGTACAATGGTTCCTGCACGAACACCCACATGTTGGAATTGTGTGTTATGTGGAGCGTTCGGTAGTCGAATCGCGGACGAAGAAAGCCGATAGTACATCTTACCTAACTCACCTCTTTTCAATCGAATGCGCAAGCAGTTGTAGAAGAGGTCGAGGCTTGGATCGCACATGGTATTTGGAAATGATTCTCCAGCAACATGGGTGGTTTGAATTGCCAAAGTTTATCAATATTAGGGAAATTGTTGAAGAAGAGATTTGCATCAAGAACCAACTCCTTCCGAAAGCTTTTCCGCTTACAGAAAAACTATTACGAAAACAGGGTAACACCTGTGGAATTTTTTATTGTTTACACGGCCCTCGCAGCATTCGTTTGACTGCGGTCTTTGATATCGAGACTGCTAGGGTTCTGTTTTATGACTCCACCGGCCAACGAGCGGGCGTACGCTGCGTAAAGGACTTAGTCCTTTCTGCAGCTTAGGCTTTTTTGTGGCCATGGCATTCGATGCAAACAGGGGTTTTTTGCGTCGATGGACATCCCAAACCCACCAACAACCATGAGAATGGAATCTCTTTTATGCTGATTTTGTCCAGGAAGGAATCCGAGTGCATTCACCTGGGTGACGACATCATTGTGACCGTTGTTCGCGTGAACGGAGACAAAGTTCGGATAGGGGTGCAAGCTCCTCCGCACATCAAAATTCTTCGCACGGAACTAGAGCTAAATTGGACCGAGCAACCATCTTCGGTATCTCAGTCCGCAGCCACCGAGCGCAATGCCATTCGTCGCGCAGCTTGATTTTGAATTAACAAATCGCAGAACTACATCGTTCGATGTTTTCTGCGTTACAAAACAAAAATGGAACGTCGAATCTGTGTATCCAACATTACGCGGAATCGACGTTTTTCATTTAGGATTGTTGGCTATTACCGAGATCATAGCGGCAGTGAACCAAGGTAGATCGTCGGGCTTTCGGCTGCTGACAAAGTGGCGATCGACAACGACTTGGGCGTCTTCCCAAATGGCTCCAGCATTGACGAGATCGTCTGCTATTCCAGGTGAGCCTGTTACACGAATCCCCATATAGACCCCCGCAGAAATGGCGAGCCATCCGCCATGGCAAATCGCAGCGACGCATTTTTCTTGTTCCGAAAATTCTGCAATCAATTGCTTAACGTGGGCTATTCTTCTCAATCGGTCAGGCATAAAACCACCGGGGAGCAGAACAGCGTCAAAGTCACTGGACTTTGCGTCTTCGATACGGATATCAGATTTGCACGGATAACCGTTCTTGCCCGAATAAACCTTATTGGCCTCTTCGCCGGCGACGACGAATGTGGCCCCTGCTTCGATGAGCCTCAGTTTGGGGTACCATAGCTCCAGATCCTCATAGATGTCGCCTACAAAAGCCAAGACTCTCTTTCCTAGGAGTGGTTGATTTAGTTTAAGTACCATTTTGCGGGACTCTTCCTGCCCTTTACGGGCATGAGTTGTTGAGCGACTAAATGAGGCGCATTTCGATTTCGATCACAATTTGTGAATCTTCGATGGAAACAGGCAGTAAAGTTGGCTGTAACGAATCTTGATCGAAAGCGAGCTTTTGTTACGCTGATAAGATCAGTCCGGCGCGACGCAACCACAAATTTACATTAGGAAAAGATTTCATGGGGCTTGGCGAATTTTTTAACAAGCAGAAACCGGGCCTCTCGTTCGAGTTGTATCCGCCTAAAACCGACGAGGGGGTGGAATTGCTATTGGAAGCCGTCGGTGAGCTTATTGAGTTTTCGCCCGACTTTTTTACGTGCACGTACGGGGCTGGCGGATCGACACGCGACCGAACTTTGCAAATCCTCAGCGAAGTCAAATCGCGCTTTGATATTCCGGTTGCGTCCCATTTGACCTGCGTAGGATCGACTGTCGAGCAGCTAAGAGGATATTTGGAAACAGCCATTGCGCTAGGTACGGAACACATCGTTGCTTTGAGAGGAGATCCGCCGAAAGGGCAGACGGAATTTCATCAAACCGAAGGCGGGTTCAAGTACGCGAACGAGTTGGTTTCCCTCGTTCGATCCGAGTTTCCGATGCTAGGAATCGCAGTTGCTGGTTACCCAGAAGTACATCAAGAAGCGCCTAACGCACAGGTGGATCTCGAGAACCTCAAACGAAAGGTCGATGCGGGCGCAGATATTATTGTTACTCAGCTTTTCTACATTAATGATGACTACTATCGTTTTCGAGACAGTTGCGAGGCCGCTGGAATTCGTATTCCAATTGTCCCTGGGATTTTGCCAGTGACTAACCTTTCGCAGATTCAAAGAATTGCATCTTTGTGCAAAGCCAAACTTCCTCAAACGTTTGTTGAGCGACTGGGAGAAAATTCAGAGCCAAATTGGCAATTTGCCGCCGGGGTGGAATTCGCACAATTGCAGGTTGCGGAGTTACTCAAGAACGGAGTGCCCGGTGTCCATTTTTATGTGCTCAACAAGTCGCAAGCTACAGCCGAAGTACTCAAAGCGCATTGGTTCGTTTCATGAGCGAGTTCAAGTTTGGTTTTCTCGGCGGTGGACAAATGGCCACCGCGATCGCAAGAGGTGCCATTCTTTCTAGAATCGCAACGGATTCGGAGATCATTTTTTTCGAACCGAATGCTGATCAAATCGAATTTTTAAAACAGGAGTTTCCATCGGCGGTTTTCGCTTCTTCGACGGAGGAACTATTTGGAAAGTGCTCACGCATTATCCTTGCCGTGAAACCCCATGTTCTTTTGGAAATATCGAGCAGTCTGAAGCCGAGTGTGACAGAAGATCATCTACTGGTCTCAATCGCAGCAGGTATCTCCCTGGGCAAGTTGGCAACTTGCTTCGGTTCTGAAAGGATCATTCGTGTCATGCCCAATACGCCGTGTCAGTCGCTTGCCGGAGCAAGTGGGATCGCAACGGCAACTGCGGTAACGTCCGAAGATTACCAGTGGTGCCAGTCGGTCTTTACCGCTGTTGGGAAAGTGGTGCGTGTCACAGATGATCAGCTACACGGTGTTACCGGTGTTTCCAGTTCAGGACCTGCGTATGTCTTAATGATGATTGAGGCGATGAGTGACGGTGGAGTCATGGCGGGTTTAAGTCGTCAAGCGTCGCTTGAGCTTGCGACCCAGACAGTTCTAGGCACTGCCAAAATGGTACAGGAAACGGGAGTTCATCCCGCCATTTTGAGAGAGCAAGTGACAAGTCCGGGCGGGACTACCATTGCCGCATTGAGCAGTATGGAACGAGCTGCTTTTCGATCTGCAGTTATCGATGGAGTTATGGCAGCCGTAAAAAGATCCAGGGAATTGGCGGGCTAAGTCGGTACCTACCATTCTGTATGTAGTTGATCGCGCTCGTATTGGCTGAATGAATTATTCGTCTAAGAGAATCCGAAGCATGCGACGCAAAGGTTCAGCCGCTCCCCAAAGAAGCTGATCGCCAACCGTAAACGCCCCAAGGTACTGCCCAACATGGGACGAATCGAGAGACAATTTACGCAGACGGCCCACTGGGCAATCCATTCCTCCAGTGACAGCCGCAGGAGTAAGCCGGGTTATGGAAGCCTGCCTCTCGTTTGGAACGACCTTGGCCCAAGGATTGGCTTTGGTCAACATGTCCTCGATCTCATCCATCGGTACATCCTGCGTCAACTTTATAGTCATTGCTTGACTGTGACAACGCATCGATCCAATACGTATACATAATCCGTCGACTGGAATTGAATCTGGAGCAAGCCCCAAAATCTTGTTGGTTTCAGCTCGACCCTTCCATTCCTCTTTGCTTTGACCGTCTCCCAAATCCTTGTCGATCCAAGGAATCAAACTTCCATTGAGTGCTACACCAAAGTGCTCCGTGGGATATTCTTCCGATCGTATTGTCTCGGCTACTTGTCGATCAATTTCGAGGATGGCAGAAGCTGGTTCCGAGAGAAGATTGGCAACGCTGCGGTGAGCGACCCCCATTTGGGAAATAAGTTCTCGCATGTTTTGAGCTCCAGCCCCCGAGGCTGCTTGATAGGTCATGCTGGTCATCCATTGGACAAGGTTGTTTTGGAACAATCCATGCATAGCCATTAGCATCAATGAGACGGTGCAGTTCCCACCCACAAACGTTTTCACACCCTTGCACATTCCGTCTTGAATGACTCTTAGATTCACTGGATCAAGAATGATCACAGCATCTGATTTCATTCGGAGCGACGACGCAGCGTCGATCCAAAAACCTGCCCAACCTGTTGCTTTGAGTTTTGGATAGACGTCGTTTGTATATTCGCCACCTTGGCACGTAATGATACAGTCCATTTGCGATAGACAAGAGATGTCGGTCGCTGCCAAAAGCTTCCCTGTTTCGACTCCATTTATTCTTGGGCCATCGCCCCCGGCGTTCGAAGTCGAAAAGAAAACGGGTTCGCAATGAGCAAAATCGTCTTCCGCGATCATGCGTTGAATGAGCACAGAACCAACCATTCCACGCCAGCCGACTAATCCAACCTTTTTCACAATGTCTCGGGGGTAAGGGGTAAAGGGTAAGTGGGATAGCGCAAATCGATTGACTTTGGACCCGAATTGCACCTATCCAAAAACTTGCTCGACATTTCCGCGAAGGATTTGTTTCCCTAACGCGATTGCTTTCTCTTCGGGCCAACCTTGTTCCTGGCAAAAATCGCTAGCCAAAATGCTTGCAAGGATTCGCTTGTACATTCGAAATTTTGGGAGGATGAACTCCAGTTTGTATGCATCGCTATAGTAACCGAGTTGCTTATTCCGAGGAATCGCTTCTATACGTCCACGCAAATCGTGCCGAATGAAGTTTGGCGTGTTGCTATACCACCAATGCCCGTGAGTCAAAACGTTTGGGAAAATCCAGGCGTAGTCCACTAACTCTTGATTGGTAACTGATGCAAGGACAGAGATGGGAAAGGAGAGGTTCGGGAACGCATTAAAAAGTTCGGCGTACTGAATCAGCGAAACCCGCGAATCGTATAAGTCTTGGCCCTGAAACACTCCACTTGGATAAACTTGGCGATTGACTCCAATCATGAGATCGAACGGCATCTGGTGTGCTTCAGCTAATTCGGCAATTTTCCAAAAGACCCATTCTGCCATCGTTTTCTTGTTAGAATCCGACGCTCCCAATCCGTGTTGGTTAAGGTCATCCATGGCCATTTGCGCTGAACGACTTTGATCCGGGCAGGCTTTCGGACTAAACCAAGGAGGCAACGATATTGCACACGCCTTTGCCCCCCTTCCCTTAAATCGAACGAAAAGGGCATGAAGCGATTGTTTGATATCCGCAAGGGTCGCTAGTTCTTGCCCAGTGGCCGCTCGCAGGCGCTCTCGGACTTCGGGCTTTGCCAAGTGGAAAACCAAGTCATCCGTTCTCAGGCACGGAATGTATTTTTTGGTATCGAACCCTTCCAAAGGATCGTCGAAGTCATTGGTCAAAAACACCTTCTCAACGTTGCTGGCTGTAAGCACTTTGGTTTCCCAATCTGGTTCCCCCATTTTTGCTTGTGCCAAATCGTAAACCTCTTCCCAATTGGAGGAATGGATCTCGTCCCCTTGAAATCCGAAAAGCTCTTGCGACAGCTCAACAAACCAAGACCATTGAACGGTGTTGTTAATGTTTTCGAGATGACTAAAAAGGCGCCCAACTTTTTCTCGGGGAGAGATTCCGTGTTCCTCGATAAGGTGCTTTGGCATCCCCGATGAATGGGCAAGTTCGGTGTAATAGTGGTAACCAAGCAAATCTGCGAGCGAAGCCGATGTGGGTGCGTGTGGATTGATATGCGAATGAGAATCGATCAGGATAAGGGAGTCCAACTGTTCAAACAAACGTTGCTGCAAACCACTGCTCATCATGCTTCTCTTTATTGTGACTTGTTCTGATTCCAGAAATTAGCCGCCACTTACTGGCGGGATCAATGCGAATGCGCACGTGGCATGCGCGACGTCGATAATTGCTGTGTCGTCAACAAATTCATTGTCGATTGCGATTCGACCATATTCAACTAAGGGACTTAGTAGCTCAAACTGGGTTGCAATCGCATGCTTGAGCTCAAGAACCGTCACAGGAAGTTCCAGGTCTACCTGAACGACATCGGTACCGACACGTTCACGCGCACCTGCAAACATTCTTATGGACACTCGATTCTTCACGATGAATATCGACTCTTCCCTGTCCCTGACTGAGCTGTCCCAATGTTCCAGCAGTTGTACCCTTGGGACTCAACCATCGATTTTACGTGTGCGGCATAATAGGGGCTGACAATCAGTACTAAACCGATGCCCATGTTGAACACATGCTCCATCTCTTGTTGTTCGATCTCCCCAAGCTTTGCAATCCATTCAAAGACAGGCAGTATTTGCCATGATCCTCTTTCAAAGATTAAGTCCACTGAGGAGGGCAGGATTCGTTCGGTGTTTTCAAGCAACCCGCCACCCGTAATGTGCCCAATTCCATGAATCACATTCTTGACTTTGTAGTGCGAAAGAACCGCGCGAGTTAATTTGCTGTAAATCAATGTAGGAGTCAACAATGCATCGCCTACAGACATACCCAGCTCCGAAACGAAACTGTCTACGGCTAGACCAGCCTTTTCGAAGACTGCTTTGCGAACAAGACTAAATCCATTGCTATGCACTCCGGACGAATGGACTCCGAGAATGACATCACCAGGGGCGATTTCCTGGCCGGTTATGAGGTTCTTTTTCTCCACAACTCCGACGCAAAAACCTGCCAAATCATAGTCATCGGACTGGTAAAGGTCTGGCATGATGGCGGTTTCCCCACCCAGTAAACTGCACTCTGCTGCGATGCATCCATCCGAGATCCCTTGAACTATGGCTTCGAGAAGCGGTGGATTGTCCTTCGACATTGCTACATAGTCGAGAAAGAAAAGCGGTTCAGCTCCAGTGCAGAGGACATCGTTGACACACATCGCCACTAAGTCGATTCCAACTGTCGAATGACGGCCCGCTTTGATTGCAACCTTGAGCTTCGTCCCTACCCCATCGGTTCCGGAAACGAGAATTGGATCCTGATAGTTTCTAGAGAACAGGGACTTGCTGAAATCGAGCGCATACAGGCCCGCGAATCCACCGTCGTTACGTACGACCCGCGGCGTAAATGTGCGGTGCATTAGTCTAGGCAACTTTTGCATCGACTGCTCATACAGTTCAAGGTCGACACCGCTGTCTTTGTAGGTGATTGCCATCGGCGAGGCAGAAGCTTTGGTTGGTGGATGGTAGAGAGAAGCTATCGACCGGGCATTATCCCTTTTTTGGCCGATAAATAAAGTACATGTTCCATTGCGTCCAAATAGGTTCGGAACGAAACTACAACGCGGGATTAAGGCTAGCCACCGAAACAGGATCGTGGTAGGAGATCGGGAGCACGACTCGAAATGTACTCCCGCAGCCAAGTTGACTGGTCAAACTGATGTCGCCGCCCAAAAGTCGACAAAGTTCCCGCACGATCGAGAGCCCAAGACCGGTGCCGGAATGCTCTCGTGTCAATCCATCTTGCCCGGTAACTCCTTTTGCCTGACGGAATTTCTCAAAAATAATCTCGTAATCGCCAGGCGCAACGCCTACCCCAGTATCGGATACCGAAAGTAGCACCTCATCTTGATTTTGCCATTCGCAAAAAACCGTGACAAGTCCACCCTCGGGCGTAAACTTGATCGCATTGGAAAGCAAGTTGGTTAAAATCTGTTGCACTTTTCCTTGGTCTTGCCGGATTCGCATTTCGGTTTGACTAGAATCGACCCGCAAATCTATGTTCTTGTCCTCGGCCATTTTCATTACGATTTCGCATTGCGCGTGAATTACAGAGAGTAAGCAAAAATCGGTCGGACGAACCTCCATTTTGCCAGCTTCCACTTTTGCCAAGTCCAAGATGTCGTTAATCATATCTAACAACAACCGTCCGCTGTTTTGAATATTGGATGCGTAGCGTCGTTGTTTGTCCGTGAGTGATTCGAATCCCTGCAATACTTCGCTAAAACCTAAAATGCTATTCAGGGGAGTTCGCAATTCATGACTCATGTTTGCAAGAAACTCGCCCTTCAGTCGATTCGCCTCGAAAAGCTGCAGATTCACTCGAGCCAAATCATCGACTCGAAGATCCTTTTCCCTATTGACAGTTTGGAGCTGCTCTTGGGTTTCAGTCATGTGTCGAAGCATCCGGTTAAAGGATTCTGACAATTCATGGAATTCATCCTCTGTGTCCACAGAGAAACGCAGCTTGGTATCACCGCGTGTAATCTCTTCGCTGATATGCTTCATGTAACTTAACGGCCGAATGACAAGCCTTTTCAGAACCCAGTGGATAAAGAAAAGTGAAAGTGCCAAGGTGCATATCGCGATGGACGTAAGAATTGAATAGGTCCACATACTCCAAACCGCAGTTTCGGTATACGGCATCGTTACTTTCATCACTCGAAATGGATTGAGCGAAGCGGATGTTGATACCGGATTGGTTGCATTTGATTCAACGTGGCATTGCAGGCAAGATTTGTCGAATGCGATGGGATGATAATAGAAGTAGGTGTCTTTTAGTCGATCCTCTGCAAAGGCATATGGAATTACTTTCGGCTTTGCGTTTGCTGGCAACGTGGGGTCGCTAACGATAGGGAGCAATACATCGGGCTCCGATCTAGCCAACGCTGCGGAAGCACCATTTTTTTGCTCAGCTAGCCGCGCTTCGGCTTCGATACTATCCAATTCCGCAAGCTTGGATTGGATATAATAAATCCGAGTGAGTTCCTTTCCGGTAGCAAACTTGCCTTTTAGGTCCTCGTGTTCCAGAGAATCTTCCACACGCAAAATTTCATATTCGTATCGAGACTGCAGCATTAGCGGCCGAAGAATCGCGAGGATTTTCGTCTTGTACGGCGATTCCTTTGTCGTTTGGGCATCCATTTGATCAAACGGCTCTGTCATATGAATCCATCCTAGAGCAGCGTTGGCATAGTCCTTAGCCGATTGTCGAGTCGTTTGAATGACAAGACGGGATGCAAGTACCTGTACCGCATAGAACGCCAATAGCAGGGAAGCGAGCAAAGCCAGTCCCAAAAACAAAAGGCATTTCCTTTCGAGGGACCAGCTCCCAACCAGGGATTTTAGGAAGCTATTGGCCATTTAGGGGGCAATCAAATATTGGTTAAAAAGCGGAAATTCGGCAGGACCGGAGTTTTTACCCCAGAATTGTATGAATCTAGAGGATTTACCGATTGAGTAACAGATTCCGATGGGACTTCTTCCGAAGTTCCATTTCACCCAACGGTTCGCTTTTTCCTAGTCGTAGCAAATTCCTTGCACGCATTAGGTTGGTTAACTACGAT
This sequence comes from Pirellula sp., assembly GCA_031374515.1. Classification (GTDB taxonomy): domain Bacteria; phylum Planctomycetota; class Planctomycetia; order Pirellulales; family Pirellulaceae; genus JBKCUI01. Next base: position 38,418 of record JANMGH010000212.1, read on the forward strand.
TGAAGCTGTTTTGCCGGCGCCATTCGGGTGCACACTTTTTTAGCTGCGTTTACTTCAAAGGAGTTTGGTTCATGTCCAAGCCGTTCACTTATTGGGTTCGACTGGCTTTGGTTGCAACTTTGTGCACCCTCGTCACCTTTAGTCCTGTTTCAGCAGGGCGATTGATGGACCGGCTATTGCATCGTGACGCCTGCAAAGTCCCCGTCAACGATTGCTGCGAAAAACCGGCGCTTTGTGAACCGTGCGGCTCAATCGCACCCGCATCGCCTTGCATCGCGGAGCAAGCCTCGACAGTAGTAGATAACTGCGCACCTGCAATCGCATGTGATTCCGCCCCTCCGATGCAATGCGACTCAAGCGGCGTTGCAGTAATTCATCCATCGCCCGTTGTGGAACATAACGCGCCTGCAATGGAACATAAAGCACCCGTTATTGAGAAGCCAAATCCCGTCGTTAAGCAACCGGTTGTTGAAAAACCAGCTCCCGTGGTTAAGAAGCCTGTTGTTGAGCAACCAGCTCCCGTGGTTAAGCAGCCCGTTGTTGAACAACCAGCTCCCGTGGTTAAGCAGCCTGTTGTTGAGCAACCAGCTCCCGTTGTTAAGCAGCCTGTTGTTGAGCAACCGGCTCCCGCGGTTAAGCAGCCTGTTGTTGAGCAACCAGCTCCCGTGGTTAAGCAGCCCGACATTGTTTTAGAAGAACCAGCGCCAGTCATCCAGCAACCGACTCCGAAAGTCGAGAGCGTTGCTCCGCCGGTAGTGGTGGAGGATCCCGCTCCCGCTCCAGTCAAGGAAGCCACTGTCCCCAATCCATTCGATGCAGTGCCGACTAAGTCGAATGACTTGGATATTTTTGGTGACGCTCCTACGACGAAAAACCCAGCAACCGACCCGCTCCTCGACCCACCCGTTCCGGCCCCTTCCGTCGAGAAGCCGATGCTCGAACCTGCGGTGCCCGCACCTGCAAAGAATGATCTGGATGATCTGTTCAGCACGCCAGCAGAGCCCAAGGCAACAAAGCCTGATTCGACCGATGACATCTTTGGCTCCGACGCACCAGCAAAGCCAACTACTCCAGAAGTTCCACCAGTCGTTGAGCCAAAGCCAACCAAGTCTTCGGATTCCGACCTCGATGATTTGTTTAGCGCGGAAAAAACCGAGAAGCCTGTGGCTCAAAACTCTTCCAACGAGTTGATCGGCAAACCTGTCAACGCAGAAGTCGAGCTTCCCCAAGATAATCCGATCGCAAACGCGAATGCAGCACCGGATGCAGATAGTGCATTCCTCGAAAATCTGTTTAGCGACTCTTCCTCGAAAAAAGCGTTGACGCCAGCACCGACCGCATCGAAAGCTCCGGAGAAAGCGATTGAGGCTCAATCGACAAAGATTGAATCGGTTCAGCCCTCGATTGCCCCTGAGAAAGCACTGCCCGAAACTTTGCAGCCCGTTCAACCTAAAGCGACAAAGCCGTCCGTCGAGAAGGAACTCGATGAGCTTGATGCCTTGTTCGGCGTGAGTGCCTTCACCCCTGCGACCGGCTTCCAAGGAGCCGAGTACCGGCTCTGGGTGGACAATAGCGGTGCTTACCAAGTTAAGGCGAGATTGGCGGTTATCTATTCCGACAAAGTGAAATTGCTCAAGGAGAATGGTAAGTTCTCTACGGTCCCTCTCTCGCGATTGAGCGAAGCGGATTTTGGCTATGTCTCTTGGGTCGCTTCCAATCTAAGCGGCGATCAAGCCGCCAGAATGGTCAAGACCAAGGCCAACCCGATTGAACAAGATGTTGACAGATAAACTTTGAATAAGAAGAAGCAAAAAAAAACCGGTCCTGCAAGGCCGGTTTTTTTGTGCCGTCAGTTTCGCTTGACAGGTGGCACTTTAAATTGCTAATGGTGACACCTTTTTTGTCATGTGTGCAAATAGGCAAGCGATTCGATAATAAAGTGTACGAAAACAGAAATGCAATTTGTCCGTTAGTAAGCCCGATGCGTTTCGATCGACGGGAAAAAAGTCTGGGAGGTCCGTAAGCCGGGTTCTGTTCGCTTTCGCGCTGCGATCATTTATCTAGCACCATGGTTGCCCATGGCGTCAAGCGATCAACCCGAACGCACTAGACTGCGAGCCGCAGTCTATGAGCCGATGAGCTTTCGCTCGCTGGCATCATGTCGTTCTGTTTGTTCTTGCTCCAGGTGGGGTTTACCTAGCAACGCAAGTCACCTTGCGCTCTGGTGGGCTCTTACCCCACCGTTTCACCCTTACTGAGCCAAGCTCAGCGGTCTGCTTTCTGTTGCACTTTCCCTAGTCTTGCGACCGGTCGACGTTATCGACCACCTTTGCTCTATGGAGCCCGGACTTTCCTCTTTGCACAATCGCAAAGCGATCGCACGCCCCTCCCAGACGCGGTAGAGCATATCGCAAATGCTCTACCAACGAAACTGTGATGCGTTCTTTTTCATCGCAGGGTTGTCGTAGAGGAGCCTACGTCCATCGAACAAGCGTTTCGCAACTATGCCGATTCCGTGTTGCTTGAAGCGACTGAAGTCTCAAGCGGCTCGAGTTGCTTTGTGCCCGCTGAACCAGGACGGCGACCTCGACGTTTCTGGACCGAGGAAGGAATCATTGTCGGATCCACTTTTTGTAGCAAACGCGATATGCAAAGTTTGTTCACGCTCACCGACAGCTCGTTTGCTTCGTCGCAAATCGAATCGTGAAGACTCTTTGGGATTCGGACCGTAATCATACGCTGAGGTTCGTGCGGATCGTTTTCTGGTAAATCCCTTGAGCGAAGAACGGTCAGCATCTCAAGAACTTTGGAATACTCCTCGCTGCACTCGTATTCACGAACCTCATTTGCGTCAATGAACAGCGCTCTGGAAACCCCTTCGCCACCAAGCGTCTCGCGATAGAAAGCGGTCCATGTCGGAGCCACTCCAAATAGCTCGGTCGCTGTTTCAAACACGAGACGCCGCTTTGCGTTTGCAGGCAATGAAACATCTCTCCTGGCTTTTAGTTCAGCCGCCACAGCGTTAAACACCTTCATCTCAGCAGCCAGCTTCTCGCCAGCATCGTCGGCTGCCTTGTCTCGAATTCGCGTCGATGCGGTCTTGGGTGCGGCCGAACCCTCGTTTTGCGGCTTCCATTCGCCTGATCGTGTTGACGTGCTGTTGTCTTCTAGATTCATAAGTGATTCCTGTTCTCTGCGGATAACTAATCAGTCAGCGGTTGCAGCATTCCCTCACAGTCCATTCGCCTGCATCCTTCGCGAATAGTGAGACCGGGAGAGTTCACGCTCGTTGTTCCCAGCAAAAAATAGTTCGATTGCTGTCAATACGGTTCGCACAAACACAATGCCAGCAAGGACTTAACGCGACTTAGATAGCAATGCTCAAAATGCAGGCATTACCTCAAAGGAGGGGGTGCCTGTTCGATTGCCTGCAATTTGGGCAGTGGGTGCTTTGGCGAATACCAAGTGTCTATGGTGAGTTAGTTCATTGTTTTTTCGGATTTAATCTAATAAACCCATCTTGGTTTGGCGGCCTGCCTTTGTTAACGTCCGGATCTCGCGACTCGACCGTGAAACGGGGGCGAAAAACAAAGACTACAAAAGCGATCGTTCTCAAAAGGAAGCTGTCACTATGCCCAGCATTGAATCAGATCAATCGTGCGTTCATATCCGCTGGATGATTCGCCGGGACATGCCTTCCGTGCTATCAATCGAAGAGCAAAGCTTCGAATTCCCCTGGACCGAAGAAGAATTTATTCGCTGTTTGCGGCAGAGGGACTGCATCGGCATGGTTGCAGAAAGAAACGAAGAAGTTGCGGGCTTCATGATTTACGAACTGCACAAGACTCGCATTCATATCCTTTCCTTTGCCGTGCACCCAAACCTAAGACGCCAGACCGTTGGCACTGCCATGGTGGACAAGCTTGTGTCTAAATTGGCGTATCAACGTCGCAATCGTATCGTTTTGGAAGTCAGGGAAACGAACCTCGCTGCTCAACTGTTTTTCCGTAAGTTGGGCTTTCGCGCTACCGGAGTATTGAAGTCGTTCTACGAAGACACACCCGAGGACGCCTTCCTAATGCAATTTCGTCATCACGACCAGTCTTCCCTGGACAATGAGTCTCGCCGAATCGCAAGCTGAATCCGATGCGTCCTGCAAAAAAGATCTTTCAGGCAAAACGTTTTGCCGTCGAAGAAGTGGAGGAGCTCCTCCCGGATGGCAGTCGACTGATACGAAACATCATTCGCCATCCAGGTGCAGTGGTCATCCTGCCTTTAGTTTCTTTGGACACGATCTGCATGATCGAGACCTATCGCGTGGCTATCGATAGGTGGAATCTGGAATTGCCTGCAGGCACTTTGGACAAATCGTTGACGCCCATGATGACGGCCAAGCTAGAGTTGCAAGAAGAGACCGGTTTTTCCTGTAAGACATTGACTCACGTGCATACCTTCGCCATGTCACCCGGAATACTCGACGAAAAGATGCATTTTTTCGTCGCATCCGGCCTTTCGGCTGGAAACTCCGACCGAGAAACAGGCGAACAAATGGAAAACCGTCTGTTCACTTGGGGGCAAGTGGATCGCTTGCTTCGGGATAAGATAATCATCGACGCTAAGTCGATTGCCTGCCTACTCTGGTACATGCGCTATCGCACAAATGCCTAGGAAACCTTGATGTCGCGGTTCCCTAGGAGGGTTTCAATAACAATTTTTTGTTGCAAAAACACTATTTTGCAGCAAGTACCACTTCAGTTTTGCTAAGCAATTTACTGCTTCGCGACAGCGACTCTCGATGATCCAAGACCCATCTAGCGAGTGAAACATCTCCCTCCACCCCTAGTTTTTCTAGGATTCTCTGGCGATGACGGGAAACGGCTTGAAAGCTAGTCCCGAATTCCGCCGCGATGTTCTTCATGGAGTTGCCGGCAACCAATAACTCAAGAACTTCGTTCTCTTTGTTAGTGAGTTTTTTCAGCTTCTTTGCCGCATCGCGAGAAGAAATTTCAAGTTCACTGGTGCGTTGACTTTCTGCTAAGCATTCCTTCACCCTTGTTATCAATGCCTCTGTTGGCACTGGCTTTTCCATGTAGTCGAGCACACCGGATTTAAAAGCCTTTACACACGATGACACTTCACCAAAGGCGGTCACAATGATCGTGGGTAACCTCCAACCGCGTTCACGCATCTGTTGGAAAAGCTCTAGACCCGTCATTCCAGGCATATTCAGATCGGTAACAACACAACCTACAGGTTGCTCATCATGGGAGTCAAGAAATGCCTCTGCAGATTCGTAAGTGCTGCAGCTCAAGCCATGCACGTCAAAAAGGCATTCGATCGAATTTCTAGATCCTTCATCATCATCCACTACAAAAACTGTTGGGCTTGTCATTGCAAAAATCTCCTCATCACAAACAGCTGCCGAAGTTGTGGCATTGGGCCAAAAAGGGTTGGAGTTATCTCCACCGTTGGGGACTAATTTAGAAAAGCTGGGCTGGAATCTCTCAGTTGAATAGTACTACGCGAGGCGACTATTCCAAGTCCAAAAATAATTACTTTGCGTTCATTAATGTACTTTTGATTAAGTTCTTTAACAAAACGTCTGCTACTTGCGGTTTTCCGAATCCCTCTACCGCCTCATTTCCAAGACTCTAATTCGCCGGTATTCCATTTGTCCACGATCCCCTTCCAAGCCAATTGGGCCAGTCGGCGGTACACCCAACTTTGCTTCGAGTACCTCACCGTTGCAGGTGCAAAATGCAAATCCTCCCTCCACTTTTACAGTGAGTTCGTTCCAGTCCTGCGGCCGATACTTCTTTAGCTCTTTGTATGGTCCCGCAATGGAATAGTCCCGGCATTGGAGTTGTGGCTTTCGGATAAAAACTCCGCTGTCTGCATTTGGAGTTGCTCTAAACTCAAGTTTGAGAACGAAGTCCGAGGGGAACTCCCGTGCGGTCCACAATTGCTGGATTCGACTACCTTCCGGCGGAGTTGTGACAACCAAACGACCATGAATCGCCACGTACCGACCATCCGAAGACATTACCATTCCATCAAGTTGCTCGGAGCTCTTTTCCCCTTTCGCATGAAACCCCCATCCGGTTAAGTCCTTGCCGTTAAATAGGCTGACATACCCTGGCTCGAGGTCAAATGTGTCATCTTCCGACTCCATAAATCCAAAAGTGGCAAACAAAGGTCGAAGCGACGCAGCCCACTTGTTGTATCCTTCATCATTCAAATGCAACAAATCTGGGAAGTCCTCAATTTTCGCGTCGCCAGCTTCGTTGGCGTATCTTTTGAACATATCCAATACAGTGATTTGCGAATCCCCTTTAACTAATTGCATCAAGAGCTTATTCGCTGCCTGAATCTTCGAAGTTGGCCGCGATTTCGATTCCGAACTCGGGAAGATTGTGCAAAGCACGATGGGCATTTTGCTGTTGTGAGCTTTGAGCCTTTGGAGGATCAGGGCAACGTTGCTTACTATGGTTTCTGGCTCGGCCATTTCCTCCAAATCATTAGTCCCCATCAGCATCACGACCCCTCGAGGTTTCAGCTCTAGTACGTCTTTTTCGAGGCGAATGAGCATGCCTCGTGTCGTGTCGCCGCTAATGCCTCGATTGGCAATCTTGACTCCTGGAAAGTAGCCATCCAGCTTTGGCCAACCCTGCGTTATCGAATCACCCAATAGGACCACAGCTCCGATATCGTTTTGTGCAGACTTCGCCCAATCTTTTCGCTTGGTGTTCCATAAATTGCGAAACCAATCTGCCTGCCTCAATGGACCGGAACCGGGCTGGTTTTCTGCAGCCGGGAGATCCAAGCTATTGTAAATTAGGCCATTCGCTGGATCTGGTTTTTCCTGACCCAAGCAAATCGCATCCAAACCAATAAAGAGTGTAAGACTTGAAATGCACCATAGGGCTTTTTTCATGAAGTTGATCGCAAAAAAGGGAACGAAAGGGGATGGCGTGCACCATTTTAAACGAACTTGCATTGGTCTGCACAACCCTTCGCGGCCGCTTTGGTAGACTACACTCCTTGATTCTCTATCCGTACGGCTCAAGAAAAACAACTTTCCACCATGACTACCGATTCGCCCTCTTTGCCGAAACTTGTAATTGCCGAGTGGTTTGCAACAATGCTCTTGGTTTTTCTAGGTTGCGGTGCCGTTCACGCATCCGTGTTAATGGATGCACAAAGCGGTGTTTGGCAAGTAGCAGTCGTTTGGGGTATCGCCATTATGTTGGCAGTCTACACCGTCGACTCCATAAGCGGGGCACATATCAATCCTGCGATGACAATTGCATTGGCGGTATGGGGACGCCATCCTTGGCGATTGGTTTTGCCCTATATCCTTGCGCAAGTCACTGGCGCGTTCACGGCAGCAGCCATCCTGTTTTTCCTTTTCTCAGGGTTCATTGCCGCAAAAGAGAGCGAAAAGCTGGTAACTCGCGGAGCACCAGGTAGCGTCGTGACGGCAATGTGTTACTGCGAGTATTTTCCCAATCCCGGTAGTCTCGCGTCCGGAAAAGATCCGTACGATGCCGCTACCCACGAAATACTTCGAGGTCGGTTCACGCATTCACAGGCTTGGCTCGCTGAATGTCTAGGGACCGCCATCTTGGCTATCGTTGTTTTCTCGCTCACCGATTCTCGCAATTCAGCTAAACCACAAAGCAACCTTGCTCCCGTATTCATCGGTTTGACCGTCTCGGCGTTGATTTCAGTACTTGCACCTCTGACTCAGGCATGTTTCAACCCGGCACGCGACTTTGGCCCGAGACTTTTCGCATTTTTTGCTGGCTGGGGACCGGTTGCGTTACCAGGTTCCTCCGATCCCAGTTGGCTCACGGTCTACATTATCGCCCCAGTGGTAGGAGCCGTCTTGGGCGGTGCCTTTCACCAGTGTATTCTCAGACCAACGCAAACAACCTAACAAATGACTGCACCGGTGCGGTATCGCAGCAACTTAAATCGGCAGCAAAAAAGGACTTATGGCTATTCACTGGAACGAAAGCAATGCGTCACAAGAATCAATTAATACTGTTACACACGGTGTGGGTTTTTTACTGAGCCTACCCGCGGGCTTTCTCTTGATTTGGATCGCCAGCGCAAACCGCCCGGACCTCGTTTGGCCTTGCGTCGTCTATAGCATTTCCTTGGCCGCAATGTACCTTTTTTCCACGCTTTCGCATTGGGTCCGCGATCCAAATCTGCGTCATCGCGTTCGGTCGCTAGATCAAGGATTCGTGTACACGTTGATCGCAGGGACCTTCACTCCGTTTATCTGTTCGTACCTTGCAAACTCGCCTCGCTTTCTGCTTCTGGCATTTGTTTGGATTGCAGCTGGCACCGGTTTCTATACCAAGGTTTTTTCAAGGCACCGTATCAACAATATGGCCTCGCTTTCCTACATTTTGTTGGGCTGGGTTCCTGCAATGGTCTTGTTTCGCTACGTTTCCCTTGAGTGCTTTGGAATGATGGCGCTGGGTGGAGTGATTTACACCATTGGCGTGCTGTTTTTGCAGAACGACCACCGTTCGTTTTACTACCATGCGCTCTGGCACGTCATGGTCATACTAGCCAGCGCATGTCATTTTCTTGGGATTGTGTTTTTTGCAGTCTTAAGAGTGGATCGAACTTAGGCAATCGAACTCGACAGTTCCGTACATGGGTTCTGTGGATAGATTCCGAATCAGAGGATGAAATGGTCAATCCATGGCCTTTACTTCGTTTGGGTTCGAAGCACTTGCCGAAGATCCTCTCGCGTTTCCAATTTGGAAACCATTGTAGAACGATTGTCCTCAATCGTTCATGAGCCTGTTGAGATAGCACAAAGCCTTGACAGCAGCAAAAAACTGAGCGATTGAGGACAATATTGAGGACAATCGCTTGGGATGCGTGTTTTCTTCACGTTTTCTTGGAGAGATGGTTTGAGTGATGTTAAGCGGCCCAAACAACAATGGAGTCGGGAAATCGGCTATCGTTTTTTTCGTGGCTTCTTGACGGTGCGTTCATCGCTTTCTTCAAGGGGAGCTACATTGATTTTTTTCCCATCTAGGTAGTGATCGAAATAATTCTTTCCTGCGAGAGATAGCGGAGATGGCGAAAGGCCAGGCGGTTTCAGTTCATTCGACCATGTCTCAAGTTTAGACCGCAAACGAGCCGCGATTGCAGGGTGCTGTGAGGCAAGGTTGTGCTTCTCCTCGAGGTCCTGGGCAAGATCGTAGAGATACTCTCGATCACCGCCACGAAGCAGCTTCCAGTTGCCTTCACGAATCGCAATCTGACCGCCCCATCGCCAATAAAGCGCGTCGTGCGGAGCGGTCTTCATTTCGCCTTTTAGATAGGGCACAAGGTTCACGCCATCCAGATCCCCAGGATTCGTTTCAAGACCAACGATGCCGGCCGCAGTCGCAGCGACATCCAGGGCGCTGACAGGATGAACATAGGATTGGCCGCCAGGAATCGTCCCGGGCCATGAGATCACAAACGGAACATGCATCCCGCCTTCGGATAGCATTCCCTTTTCGCCATTGAGTGGATCATTGAGACTGCCATTCCATCCGGCTCCGCTGCCGGGCTTGTCTTCTTTCGTAATCTTCAGCGGAGCACCGTTGTCACCGATCAAGAAGATCAACGTCTTTTCAGTTAGGCTATGCTGCTTAAGTGTTTCCGTGATCAATCCGACGCCATCATCGACGGCGGAGATCATCGCAAGAGCTTGTCGGCGGCGCTCTGGCATTTTGCCTGGAAAGCGGTCGAGGTACTTCTGCGGTGCATCGAGCGGCACATGAGGAGCTCGATAGGCAACATACAAGAAAAATGGACTATCCTTGTAACGTTCGATTACAGATGCCGCCGCGAGGCTGCATCCGTCGACGTGGTACATCTCCGCAGGCAAATCCCCCATGGGACGATCTTTGCCTCCGTGCGTAATGTTTGAGGAGAAAGCTTGTTGCGCGTGCTGTGCGAAAACGTGAGTGAATCCTTTCGTGGTTATCGCAGGCCCGGCACCCAGATGCCACTTGCCGAATTGCGCCGTTGTATAGCCAACGCGTTGCAGTCGCGTCGCGATGGTCGTTTCCTTGTTGAAACCATCGAGTGAGTCGCCATTGCCTTCAAGGTTGAAACGCCCCTGAAATTTACCGGTCAACAGCCCACCACGTGAAGGAACGCATTGGGGTGCTGTGCTGTATCCATTCTTCGCAAGCACACCGCTGTGAGCCAGTGAGTCGATATGCGGTGTTTTGAGGTCTTTAAAAACGCCTTCGCATGACAGGTCGGCGTAACCATGATCGTCGGTATAGAAAACAATGATGTTCGGCTTCGTTGAACTTTCGGCGAAAATCGAAATTGAGGGTATCAGCATCGACAGGAAAACGAGAGGAAGACTGTGTTTCATTTATTAATACCCTGAGCTTGAGGCGTTTGCCGATTTATTCAATATGAAGTTACTTGTTTGCGTTTCCAATCCCGCGTCCATTTTCCGGTGGCCGGATCTCGCTGGAAATATACCGGAAAACCTTCTTCGCCGCGCACTAGGACATGAATTCGGGCTGTATGGTCCACTGTCATCGAACCGCCGTTGACATATTTTGTGCCGGCAGGAATTTTACAGACAGCCACCCCAGGCGAGTCGGTAGTGATGTAGCTCGCACCGGTCCGGCCATTTCCTGACCTTCGTTGTTCCGCCAGGTTTTCCCTTTGTCTTCGCCGCAAGCATAACTTAGATCGTGGCAGGTCGAAGCATCCCGTGTGTCGCGCCACCACCACGTCAGATGCCGTCGCCCATTGTGAATCAAGAGGGCGTGCGGCTAAGCACAGACCGTGTGATCTTCGCCGGACCCGTTCTTGTCAATGAACTTGCTCGCTTCTTCTGTGTTCACAATCCACTTGCCAGCTTCGTAGCTGACGCAAATGGATTTCGAGCAGAGGTATTCAGTCCAGGAACTTTTGTGATCGCGGGTTCAACTTTATCGGCTCATCGGAGCCACTGGCATAGCGATCAATTCCCCATCCTTGCCAAGTTGTACGCGCGCTGCGATCTTTGTCAAAGAATATCCCAACGATACGCGGATGTGTCGCGCAGTACAATATCCACGCCTTAACGGTGGCAGAATACTCGAGCACTTTCGAAGAATCGGCAATGACTTCCTCGAAAGTTCCATCAGGTACCTTACCATGCTTCTCCTGCGATAACTGTTCAAGTTCTCGAATGATCGATCGAGCCGCAACCAAACCGGCGGGTGTTATCGTGAATCTTGCTTCGGTAATCGCACACTAAGCATCATACTTGGCCGCATCCGCCAAAACTGCCAACTTCTCAGCGAGGTCACGTTTCATTCAATTCTTCCTTGAGCGGCTGACTATTAATGGATTAGCATTCTGTCTAACCGCGAATGCGCCCCGGTTCTAACGCAAACTTCGTTTGCGACGCATACTTTTACTCCTCCCAACTACGAAGTCTACGACACTTCTCAATAAACTCTTGCCCCGAACTAGGTTTTTCCAGTACAACTATCTGCGAACGGTGGAGGCCACCTATACCAGCTTTTTCAAGTAGGGTTTTTGCAAATGGACCACATGCTATGAATTTGCGATGAGCGAGCGCATCGGCAACGAAGTCCCGCGAGGCTGGATCTGTTGCGACGATGTCCGCACCCTCCTTCGAAGGGAGCAACGCGACTGCATCGTATAGGACCGACGGACCACCACTGATTTTTTCGTCCGCAACCAGAGTTGAGCCATCGCTTGCTTTGACTCCTCCTACCTGCGGTGCGATGAGTTTTACAGAAGCTTTCTCCGCCTTGATCGCGTTGACAAGCGAACGAAGCAGCTTGATATCAACTCCGTCTGTGATAAGAATTCCTACTGTGCGTCCAGCGAAAGTTTTTGGGCCGTTCTTCGCCATGCTCAAAGCGGGTGAAGGCTTTAGATCCGCCAAGATAGGCCGAGTCGTTTTCGCTGGCATCGCAGTCTCAGGTAACCGGAGCCCTTCTTCGACTGCTTTCGCCAAGTTTGTATCGATAGTCAACAGATGCGATACCATGCGAGCGCGAATATCAACACGTTCCACTTTGCTAAGTTCAAAAACGAGAGCTTCCGCAATGTGTTCTTGCTCAACCGCCGTCTGACTAATGAAGAATTGTCGAGCTTGACTGTAATGGTCGGCAAATTTTTCGGATTTAGCGCGCTGTTTCGTTCCCTGTTCTTGAACAGGAAACGCCTGAAAACCCTTCGCGGTCGATTCTTTTGGACCTCCCTCCCACGAGTTTGGTTCATAGTTGACTCGTCCCTTGGGGGTGGTCATTGCCATATGTCCATCTTGTAGAAAGTTGTGAACGGGACATCGTGGGGCATTGATCGGGAGATTCGTAAAGTTGGGACTACCAAGTCGTTTGAGTTGCGTATCGAGATACGAAAAGTTGCGACCTTGCAAAAGCGGATCGTTACTGAAGTCGATTCCCGGCACGATGTTCTGAGTGCAAAACGCCACTTGTTCCGTTTCCGCAAAGAAGTTGTCCACGTTACGATCCAGTACCAATCGTCCAACTATTCGAATAGGGACAAGTTCTTCAGGAATCAATTTTGTTGCATCCAGAACATCAAAGTCAAATTGCTCGGCGAACTTCTCGTCAAACAATTGCAAGCCTAGTTCCCATTCGGGGTGATTGCCCGCCTTGATGGAAGTCCACAGATCGCGTCGATGATAGTCTGGATCGGCTCCATTGATCTTGACTGCTTCGTTCCAGGTGACGGACTGGAGCCCTTGTTTGGATTTCCAATGGAACTTAACAAAGGTCGATTTCCCCTCAGCGTTTACTAACCGAAACGTATGGACACCGAAACCTTCCATGAACCGAAGCGAACGTGGAATAGTCCGGTCGCTCATGATCCACATGATCATATGCATGCTCTCAGGCGTCAGCGAAATGAAATCCCAAAAGTTGTCGTGGGCTGTTTGGGCTTGGGGGAACCCCCGGTCGGGTTCAGGTTTGGCTGCATGGACCAGATCGGGGAATTTGATGGCATCTTGAATGAAGAATACAGGGATGTTATTCCCAACAATGTCCCAGTTTCCCTGCTGAGTGTACAGCTTGACCGCGAAACCTCGTACGTCGCGAGCCAGATCGGGCGAACCAGCGCTACCAGCAACAGTTGAGAACCGAACGAATGCCGGCGTCTTCTCACCAGCACGCTGAAAGATGTCGGCCTTCGTGATTGCCGAAAGCGACTCGTAATTCTCGAAATAGCCGTGTGCTCCTGACCCTCTAGCGTGAACGACACGTTCAGGGATCCGTTCGTGATCAAAGTGGAATATCTTCTCCCGTAGCTGGAAATCTTCGAGCAACGTAGGACCTCGCGGTCCGATCTTGAGCGAATTCTGATTGTCGCTGATCGGAATGCCTTGTTGTGTGGTCATAACATTGCTTTCGACACGGGGCGTTTGGTCTCGCTCTGTAGCCTTGCCTGCAACTGGACTGTTCGGCGATTTCCTATCGGAGATCACATCCGAACCTTTAGGCTCGCTGGTCTTCGGTAAGGAATCTTGACCATGGGTAGTTAGCGTAAATACGAAAATCGTTGTGATCGCGACAAAAGTTCGAACCATGAAATGTTCCTTACGAGTGTAGGGGCTATTCGTTCGTCCCACGAATTTGGAACAAATTCATCCAGAAGCCAAAACCATGCCAAAGCTTCGTCTCTCCGAGACGAAGGGGTAGGAAGTGCCCGCCTCGGAGATGAAGACCTACGGATGGTTGGATGCAGTTAACAAGGATAGCCAGGCCATCCTAGCGTCTCAATGTAACGCACATTGGTAGGTCATATTTTTTGGGCTGGCGAGCGGATGTGCATTCGCTTTGGAACATATCCATACACGATGAATGCTCAACAATCGATCCGAAGACTCTCGAATCGAGAGTTTGCTCCGCATCGAGCCATCGTCATACATTGTGTCGTACGGCACAGGGATTGCGTACTGGCTAGTGCTCTTAAACAATCCGAGCGGTAAGCAACCTGACGAAACGACGTGTGGCAGCGTCCGAGCAAAGGCTAGATCAACATGGATGACCCGAACAAACACTTCTATGAAGGAAACTAATTATGATGCCTTTTAGCGTTTTTCGCACACTGCTAACGAGCTTCGTTAGTTGGGCTCTACTCGGAGGTGGGATTTACTTAGCCTATCAAGCTTGCCAACATCTAATTCCGGTTAATAACAAGATTATAGTGGTTGACGTTCCGAGGGAGGTCGTGGCGGAACAGAGCCCAAACCAATTGAACGAAACCGATCAACAAGTTGTTGTGGTCAACAAAGAACCAAGGGGCTGGAAGCCTTGGCTGGAACTTGCTGGGGCGCTACTTTGCCTCGGAATTAGCGTAGGTGGGAGACTTCCGGTTCGGTTGTTTTTTGGTCAACGTCCAGCAAATGGGCTAACTTCCCCGCAGTCCACTTCGAACTTCGTCGTCAGCCGACCTGACGGTTCTCAACTACATGGCGAAATTTTTGAGAATGCGGGAAAGGCGACACTAATATTGACACATGGATGGTCGTTGGACTCCTCCGCGTGGAAGTATATGATCGATGGATTGCGTTCTCGCTATCGAGTAGTAGTCTGGGACCATGCAGGATTGGGGAAATCACGCGGGCCATCCAATCAGGATCATAGCTTGGAGAAATTGGCCAATGACCTGAACGCCGTCATCGAGCAAGTTGCGCCTGACGGACCAGTGATTTTGATCGGTCATAGCATAGGTGGCATGACCCAGCAAACTTTCTGCCGCTTGCACCCCGAAAAGCTCGGCAAAACCGTAAAGGGACTCGTACTTCTCCATACCACATACACCAATCCAGTTGTTACGAACATGGCATCATGGCTGACTCGGCCCCTGCAACCGATTATCAAGCTGATCAACTTATCTATGATACCTTTGGCACCATGGATATGGTTATCAAATTGGCAAAGCTATTTTAACGGTTCCCTGCATTTGTCAGCGCGATTACAGAGTTTTACGGGCAAACAAACATGGGAACAGCTTGATCATAGCGCTTGGATGGGGGCAAAGGCATGGCCAAGTGTCGTGGCTCGCGGGAATTTTGGTATGATGCAATTTGATGAACTGAAAACGCTTCCTAAGGTGAACGTACCAGTCTTGGTCGTATCGGGAGACCATGACCGCTTAACAGTCCAGTCCGCTAGTCAGCGAATTCAAACATTGCTTCCTAATGCTATGTTGTTTTGCGACCATGGTGGCCACCTTGGACATTGGGAGTACAGCCAGAGCGTCGAAGATTCAATTTTGGCATTTGCCACGAAAGCGTTGGAAACCTTTTCCAAGAAAAACATTTTGCCGCTTCCCGCAACGAGTTCTACTTGAAGGCACGATTCACTCGAGACTGCGTCGATTTTTCGTTTCTAACTATCCTGCAATCGGCTCGGCGGAAAGCAATTTTCGAAGTACGGCGTGGTCCACTGGCTTAACCAAGTGGTGGTCGAAACCCGCCTCTTTCGACCGACGTCTGTCGTCGTCTTGCCCCAAGCAAGTGAGGGCAATGAGAGTAACCTTCTTGCCCCAAGGTTGTTCTCGAATGCGACGGCAGGCCTCGTAGCCGTTCAATTTCGGCATACCAATGTCTAACATAATTACATCTGGCTGGAAGACTGTTGCCATCTCTACAGCCTGAAGCCCATCATTGGCCGTACGAACTTCGTTTCCCATAATCTTGAGGATAAGCGCCAAAGTTGTCGCTGCGTCTCGATTGTCGTCGGCAACCAAAATCCGACGTTTCCCAGCCGAGGACGTTTGATCCTGGCCGATCGGAAGCTTGTTTACTTGAGCAACCGATGACGCGATCGGCAGCTGGACCACGAACGTACTCCCCCGACCGTGTCCCTCACTGTGAGCCACAACAGAGCCGCCATGCATATCGACGAAACGTTTCACTAAGCTCAAACCAAGACCTAAGCCCCCTTGCGCTTTTTCCAGCGACCGATCCACCTGCGTGAACATCTCAAATATTTTCGGCAACATGTTGGATGGAATGCCGACACCTGTATCCTTGATACTCACTACGACGAAAGGAGTGCCGAGTGGTGAGTCGTGAGTGGCAAGAGAAGTGGTTAGTGGCGAGTGGTTCGTGGCGAGTTTAAGAACTTCGCTTTCAGCGTTTTCTGTCTTCTCACTCGCCCCCTCGTCACTCGCCACTTGCTTCTCACTCTCCACTCGCCACTCAACCCTCGCAACCAATTCGATGCGTCCGTCCGGTTCGCTGTATTTGGCTGCGTTGTTGAGGATATTGGAGAAAACCTGTCCAAGCCGGGTCGGGTCCGCGTCGATCCAAATCGGTTCAGGTGGCATGACGATCGTGAGTTCGTGACCGCAAGCATCAATGAGCGGACGGCTGGTTTCCACGGCGTTGTTGACTATCGAGGACAGTTCGATCCGTTGTTTTCGAAGTTCCAATTTCCCTCTGCTGATTCGGCTGACATCGAGCAGGTCGTCCACCAGATGCACCATTTGAGCAAGCTGCCGCTCCATCATCAAACTGATCTCTTCGACCGTTTCTTTATCGTCGCTCGATAATCGCAGGATCTGCAGTCCGTTGCGGAGAGGGGCTAAGGGGTTGCGGAGTTCGTGAGCCAACATTGCCAAAAATTCGTCCTTTCGTTGGTCCGCAGTCGAGAGTTCTGCGGCAAGTCGACGCAATTCCTCCTCGGCTTTCTTGCGCTCCGTAATATCTGAGGACAGCCCTATGTATTGCTTAGCAACGCCGTTGTCATCTCGCAAGAAGACCGTGTCGCGAGTCTCTAACCAGCGCCATTCACCGTCCTTGTGCCGCATTCGGTATTCGAACTTGGCGATTGTGCCGGGTTCGAACGTCGAAAGGCGGACGAAGTGTTGATGGTAGTATGCCTGATCGTCGAGATGCATCAGAATTTTTACGATGTCTCCTCCCATATGCACGATTTCATCGGGACTGTAACCCAGGACTGAATCGACATTTTGATTGACGAAGACGCAGCGGCTGTCCTTCATATCGACAATTTTCAAAACCCCAGGAATCACATCAAAAATACGCTCAAGGAAATGCTCGCGCTCACGCAATACTGTCTCGGCCCGCTTGCGATCGGTGATTTCCGTCGCCACACCGATGAGTTGCCGAACAGCTCCTGAGTCACTGCGCGCGAAAACAGCGTCGCAACTATGGAACCAACGCCATTCGCCAGCTTGGTCGCGCATCCGGTGTTCGAAGTGGGCGACTTCGCCGTCAGAGAGTGCGCGAACGCGGTCCAAGTGCAGCTCGAACTGCGGGATGTCATCGGCGTGCATCAGAGTCGATACCACGTCCGAACCCATGGCCTGCACTGCATCGGGAGCAAAGCCGAGCAGGGTTCCTACAGATCGATTGATGAAGACTGCACGCCGCTCCGCGAGGTCGAACACTTGCAACACGCCAGGTGTGATCTCAGCGATCCTTTGAAGGAATGCGGTCTTCTCATGCAACTCGTGGTTAATACGGAGACGCTCCGTGATGTCGCGGATCGCAGCGACCATACCTATGCATGAGCCATCCGGAGCGTGCAATTTGGAAAGGGTCGATTCGACTGCCAATTCGCGACCGTCTTGTGTACGTTGCAATTCTTCGCCACGCCACGTTCCAAAGTCGCGCAGCGCAGCCCTAGATGCAGCTTCCTCCGCAGGCGTGGGCCAGTGACGGGAAACTATTTCATCAAGTTTGCGACCAAGCATGTCGCTAGCTTTCACCCGGTATTGCAGTTCGGCCGCTCCATTTAGGAAAGTGACTCGGTCCTCCAGATCGACGGCAATCACCGCATCGCTGACTTGAGCGAGCAGATCACCGCGGAAGCGATTTTGCTGAGCGTCGAGGCCTTGCAGTGTAAAGAGACGCGGGCCAGCGTCCGCCTCCACCATGATTGCGTCCACCTCGCCGGCGCGGATCGCGCGGAGCAGTTCTTCTGCTTCCTCCAGCCGGGCTCGCAGCTCTACATTCTCTAAAAGGAGAGATTGTTCGTTAAAGGCCTTCGTTTCCATTTTCGGTTAGCTTTTAGTCCCCTCGTCTTTTCTTTGCAAACTAAGCCCGATGAGGATACGTTCTGTCTGGGACAAATCGCCGACAAATCGCTTTAGCGGAAGTGGAAGTTCCTTGATCAAAGTTGGTGCTGCTATAATCTGCTCGCCTATTGCCACCGAGGGGTTTTGCGTGATGTCGACGATCTCAAGATCGTAGCGCCCCTGCAAATGCTCCTCGCAAATTTTACGTATGTTTACGATCGCTTGTGTGGAACGCGGGGTGTTTCCCGTGACGTACAAAGATAACACGTAATGACCATTGTCATGCGCACTGATCATTGCGTCATATGCTTCGAAGCCGTCCTTGGCCATTTCATTGTTTTCGCTCAAAGTCTCACCTTTTCGCTAGTTTCACGTCGAGCCCGACCAATACGCGTTCTTCATTGGAAAGGTCGCCGATGATCTTTTTGATTGGCTCTGGTAGGCGTCGAACGAGAGTCGGAACAGCCAGGATTTGGTCGCCCGCTGCGAGTGCCGGCGTCTTGACTAAATCGATTATCTCAATGGAGTATTGGCCAGCTAAATGCGTTTCGCAAATCCGTTTGAGATTTGCCAAAGCGGCGAGCGACTTGGCCGTCTGGCCCGCAACATAGAGCCGCAACTCAAACGCGGCCGTCGTTGCAGATTCCTGCGATGGAGTCGGTGAGGATGCAGGAATGGTCATTGGTTCTCTTTCATCGGAGTATCGCAGCCTGCGAGGCCACCGCGCATGTCGGACATGACGGAGTTGTTTTGCTGGTTGGTTGTCGACTGTAAATTATCTTGCGCGATGCCGAAGTCCAGCTCTGCAGATTCCAACTCCGCTTCGACTTGGAGCGCCGCGATTTGCGCCTCTATGGCTTTGCGTTTGGCTGCGAGTTGACGCAATTTGCGTGCTTGATCCTGACGATTCAATTCAGCGTTGGCGAGTTCTCTCGATTCCTGTGCCACGCGCGCGGTTCCTGTCAACACGCGATCTTGGCCGAGATAGACGTCGACCAGATCGATGCCTTTTTCACTCATAATAAACTCTCGCACTTGGTTCGAATGCGCCATGCCACGCGACTTCAGCACATACAAGGTGCGGTTCCGTTCACCGTTGAACTCCACATTCCGCAACAGTAGCCAAGAGTCCATGAGGGAAGAAACACCTAACTGCGAATCCTCGAGCGATTGCCCACCGCCGCCGGTAAGACTTGTAAACAGGGATGTGATCTGCTTGTGCTTGAGGATGTCTATCAGTCGCATGAGCGTGCTCTTGACATCGGCCTCGTCCCGGTCGAACGTGAGATTGCTGATCGGATCAACTACCACTACGTTCGGTTGAAAGGAATTGACGTTCTCATGCATTATCACCAGGTGCTGTTCCAACCCGTTCATGGTGGGGCGTGACGAATGAATTTGGAGTAGCCCCTGGTCTACCCAAGGCTGGAGATGTATCCCAATGGAACTCATGTTGCGAATCATTTGCGAGGGGGATTCTTCGTAAGCGAAAATGATTGCTCGTTCGCCACGACTGCACGCAGCCTCGGCGAACTTCGCGCCGATACTGCTCTTACCGGTCCCTGGTGTACCGGTGACGAGCACGCTGCTACCATGAAAGACCCCTTGGCCACCTAGCATATCGTCCAGCCGCGGGATGCCCGTTGGCACACGCATCAATGAGGCTTTGTGATCCAGTTGCAAAGAGGTTATCGGAAGAACGGATAGGCCCCGCTCGCGAATGATGAAAGGGTATTCGTTGGTGCCATGCGCCGAGCCACGGTATTTCATCACGCGGAGACGGCGGGTCGAAATTTGCTCATGCATACGTTGATCGAGGACGATCACGCAATCGGCCACGTATTCCTCGAGCCCATAACGCGTCAGCGAATTGTCGCCACGTTCTCCAGTGATGATGGCCGTCATCCCGCGATCTTTCAACCATCGGAAAAGCCGTCGCAACTCCGAACGAAGAATGGCATGATTTGGTAATCCGGAGAAGAGTGCCTCCAACGTATCGAGCACCACGCGTTTCGCTCCGATGGAGTCGATGGCATGGCCAAGACGGATAAAGAGCCCCTCAAGATCATAATCGCCAGTTTCCTCAATCTCGCTGCGTTCAATATGCACGTGATCGAGTACAAGCGTTCTATCATGGACCAGTTGATCGAGATTGAAGCCAAGCGAGCGTACATTGTCGGTCAACTCTTTTGCATTTTCCTCGAACATCATATAAACGCCAGGCTCATTAAACTCCACTGCGCCGCGAACAAGAAATTCGAGTGAGAGCATCGTCTTGCCGCACCCTGCGCTGCCGCATACCAGCGTCGGCCTCCCGGATGGGAGCCCGCCACCTGTTATTTCATCCAGACCAGCGATTCCAGTAGGAGATTTCGGGATAGAACCCGTTGTGGAAACAGAACCAGCACTAAGTTCATTCAATCGCAAAGTTCATACTCCTGTCTGGTACAACTGTGACTCTAAGTCGGCGACACGACAAGATTTCAACTCTATCAAGTCCGTCAACTGTAAGGAAGCTGCGATTTATGATTTATTGCTACCCGGAATACGCACTCAACCGGTTCAGCCCAATTCGTCTTGAGCCCTGGAGTTGCTTCGGATCCAGTATCCAACCGAGCCGTAGTTCGGGACAAATCGACGTCAATTTGCGAATAGACTATCAATTGAGAGTTGACCTTAGATAGCTGTTGATAGCACAAAAATTAGGGCGGCTACTTCACACCGCAATCCATTTCCGCCCGCGAATCCAACGAATGGAAAATAAGTATCGGCTTGGCGATCGGATGGAAACGATCCGTGTTGACACTCGAACCGCTGTAAGCACGTTTGCATAGGTAATTGGGCAAAACACTACGCAGGAGAGTCTCTCCGAGAATTGCATTAACCAGCGGTCTCCGGAGAGACGCTGCTACGTAAAAATGTCAAGAAACTAACACGCGGGTGCTTACTATGGACAAATACTAACTCTATTGCTTGAGAATTGGAAACAACATCGAGTACCTCGACCTTGCATCCAGTCGATGATGCTGCAAGTGATTTATTCGAATCGCCCAGCCCCACCAAGTCAATGGCTTGTAGTTGCAATGGCAACTGAAATGGACGAACTCGTAAAGGACAAGCATTCCGAGAATCGAGGCGTTGATTGTTTGCAATCTCGTTAAGCCAAAGAGGAAACAGATGCTAACTCCAAAAAAGTAAAGAAAGACAATCCAACTGTCCGGTAAGCCATTGTCGGTTGTAGGAGCCAAGTGATGACGATGATGAGTATGGTGCAATGGAAGAAAGGTCCATTCATGCATAAGGAATCTATGAAAAAACCACTCAAACAGGGGCCACGCTCCTACGAAACCTATCACGAGCATCGCATCAATGCCGTCGAGTCGATCCGATTGCATAAACTTGGCAATTGCCGAAACAATAAACGCCAACACTACCCAACCGCCGCGTGAACGAAGGAAGGATACGCATAGGCTCCAAAATGGTAATGTCGTCTGTATTCGATTCCGTACCTTCATCCAGTTTAAACCTACTCAATCAAAAAATTTCCGAACGTCGTATTTCGTCGTAGGGGTTCGATAGTAACGCATCCATTATTCGCGGCTAAGGCATAAAGAAAAGGAAGTCGTCCGGATTTTGCTCGTTGATTCTTTGTCCTGGGTACTGCCTTGGCCTTTGTTATATTGACAATTGTTGTCCACAGTTGCCTTGTCCCATTGGAACAAAAGTGGCGCAAACGCGATTCCCTGCAATACCGAATTTTTAATAGCCCATCGCTAGCCACCGTTGACGTTGCAACCACGACCGTGGACTAGCGCCCTGATCATTACCCACATCTTGGGGTCAAGCCTGGGCTGTTGAAAATTTGCTATTGTGGCGTTTTTTAACTTGCGCAACTTTTGATCCGCTAGAGACCCCAGCGGCCTCGTGCCGCTTGGTGAACAAGATTGTTAGGCTAGGGGACCGACGGATTCAAAAGACCCCCGTGACCTTGCGTCACGGGTGAATCAGGTTCACTAGCAAATGAATCTTGCGGCCCAGTCGGCTATGCCGACTGGGGACGCGAGGAGTGAGGAAGATCGATTCTAGCTGTTAGCCAGCCTTCAGCGGCTCGCGTGCCTTTTCGATTTCCTCGACCAACTCGTTTAGCGGTGTGTTTTGGGCCATGTCCTTAGACTCCAGATCTTCTCCCAGTTCCTCCCTTACCCCAATATGTTGGCATATCTTGTGCAACATCTGCATGTTCTTGGTGACCTCTTGCTCTGTCAAGAGACTAATCTGAAGCGTTAAATGTCCCCACTTCTCCTGTCGACGCGACTGCAGGTTTTGGTTCATCAGAACGAAGGTCGTTAATAAGATGAACTCGATACCCACGACGAGACTCAGCAACGGAAACGGGTAAGGGTCAAAAGGCTCGACGTCGAACATGACTCTGAAATTGATTAAGACCCATGCGATCACGGCGATGGCGTGGGCGGCAATGAACCACAAGCTGCCGAAAAAACCTGCTATCCCGTCCCCAACCCGCTCCACGGTCGAACGGCGATTGTCAAGTTCTTGTTCAAACCGAGCGATGGCTTCGATGTTTTTCTTCGCCGAACTTGGCAGCGGCGACGATGGAACCATGATCTACTTAGCTGCATTCGATAGGAGAGTTTCGATGAGCAACGTGAGTTTTTCGAGTTCAACAGGCTTCGTATGATAATCGGTACAGCCGGCCTCAATCGCTCGATCACGGTCACCTTCCATTGCGTGGGCCGTCAACGCAATTATAGGAATGGCAATACCATTGGAGCGGATCTGAGTCGTGGCTTCCCAACCGTCTAATTCGGGCATGTTCATGTCCATGAGAATTAAATCGGGTGCGTCATCAGCAGCTTGCTTGACCGCTTCTCGGCCACCGATGGCTACTGTGATATCGAAGCCGCGACGTTGCAAACGTCTGGCTAAAACATCGCGATTGTCTTCATTGTCGTCTACTATCAAAATGCGTGGCATGATCTGGGATTATCCATTTTCGGGGTTAAGGTTGAAATACGTTAAACGCGACTACTCGATACAGCGTTGCCTTTTTGGCTGCCAAGGGACGGTTTGTCCGTGACCGTCGCCACCACACGTCGAACCTCATCAAGCAATCGTTGATGACTGGAAGTCCCTTTGATCAACACCTTTTCGATGCCACCATTGAGTCTATGACGGTCTTCGTCGGTCAATTCTTTAGCCGTCAGCACGACGACTGGGATCGTTTTCCAGTCGTCGTGGTCGTGTAAGTGCTCAAGAAACTCTAATCCGTCCATTACGGGCATCATTAAGTCTAGCAGGATCAAAGCCGGACGCTCGCGTGCAATTTGCTCGAGGGCTTCGGCACCGTCACCGGCCTGCAGAATCCGCCAGCCTTGTTTCCGTAACGTTCGATCGAGCGCACGACGGATCGTTTCGTCATCATCGACAACGAGAATGGACGAGTCGGTTGCAAGTAGGTAGCGGCGAAGCAGTGATACCAACTTGACCCTATCGACAGGCTTCACCAGATACTCCGATGCACCAAGCACGAAACCCATATCGCGATCTTCGCCAATCGATTGCATGATGACAGGAATGTCGGCAAGATATTCGTCCGCTTTCAAAGTCAGTAGAACAGACCAACCATCAATCTTGGGCATGTTCACGTCTAAGATGATAAGATCCGGGAAGTGTTCATATGCCATTCGCAAACCCTCGGCACCATCCGCGGCAGTGATGCATTGAATACCTTCGTTGACCAAGACGCGGCTAAGGACGTCTCGCACGGCGGGATCATCATCGATGACCAAGATCGATCCAATGATCGCGTTTCCAGTGGATCCCGACGGCGTTGCGTTTTTCGAAACAGAGTCTAGGCGTTCGACACTCCCCTCCTTTTCTACCGGGGCATCGCCCAACATCAGTGGTAATTTGATGGTAAACGTGGAGCCGCGGCCAAGCGCGCTTTCAACACTGACTTCTCCCCCCATCAAGTCCGTGAACCGACGAATGATCGCCAAACCCAAACCCGTTCCGCCATATTTTCGCGTTGTCGATGCGTCGGCCTGCATGAATGGTTGGAATAGGCGGGACAATTGTTCAGGGTTCATGCCGATGCCTGTGTCAGTCACCTTGAAAATCATCCACGTATCATCCTTTCCAACTTTCAGGCTTATGACGCCGTTCTCTGTGAACTTACTCGCATTGGAAAGCAAATTGAATAGAACCTGCCGGAGCTTCGTCACATCGCCATCCATCGTGTCCACATCTTGGTCAATTGAGACCTCGATGCGGTTGCGATTCTTTTCGATGAGAGGGCCAATGGTGCTCACCACTTCCTCAACCAACGAAGTTACCTGGAACGTTTCCCGATAGAGTTCCATCTTTCCAGCCTCGATCTTGGATAAGTCGAGTACTCCGTTGACAAGCTCCAATAGGTGCTTACCCGCAGAGCGGATTCGATTGAGATCAGGAACGAAATCAGGAACGTTGGCGTCGACGGCTTCCTCCGCGAGCAGTTCGCTATACATGATCACGGCGTTCAGCGGTGTACGCAACTCGTGGCTCATGTTGGCCAAAAACTGGCTTTTGGATTCGTTGGCAATTTCGGCTGCCTTCTTGGCATCCTCTAAGTCGTGAATTGCACGCAGGCGTATGGTTATGTCTTTGAAGGTGATGACTGCACCCTCGATCTCCCCCTCGTTCCGAATCGGAAATGACGTGTACTCTACGGGAAAGGAAGTGTTATCCGAGCGCCAAAACACTTCGTTGTCGACTTGGCAGCCGCCGCCAGTTCGGAACGCTTTAAAGATCGGACAGTTTGCCAACGGATAGGGCTGACCTTGGGAATCCGTGTGATGGATCAGAGCGTGGACATCTTGACCCAATACTTCTTCGCGGCGATATTTCAATAGCAGCGCTCCAGCACGATTGATGAAGGTGCACTGCCCTTCGCGATCAATACCGTAAATCCCTTCGCCCGTAGATTCCAAAAGGCGCTCGTTGTATTGCAACAATTCTCCCCGTTCGCGCGCATGACTTGCCGAGTCTTTTGCAGACTGTTCTTGAAGTTTCCAATGACGTTGCAAGACATAGTAGATTCCCGACAGCAGGCCTGCCAAAACAGCGGCTGAAAGGAGCAATGTCAACCAGCTCTGTCGAAAATTGGCGTCGTAATCTGCACTTCGCACACGCAAAAGTTCATCTTCATGACTGCGAATGCTTTCGATCATGGAACGAACCGGTTGCATTGCCACAGTGGCATTTCCGATGGACGACGCATCGCTTTTTGTTTTCGCCGAAGCATTGGTACTGGTTGTCATGAATTGACGTTGCTGAACTATGACCGGCTCGATGAGTTTCTGAAGGTCACCAAGCCGTGACTGTTGTTCTAGGTCGTCAGACGTCAATTGCTTTAAGTCACTCTGCAATCGCGTTGTTTTGGCGGTTGCGCGATCGAACTGCGCTCGGTATTCTTCTTCACCCGTAATCCAGAACCCGCGAGCCGAAGACTCTGCTTCGGTCAAAGAAGACTGGATGCCCTCGACGTTCCCTATGACTTCATGCGTGTGTGAAACCCAAGTTGCCGTTTCTGCAAACACTTTCAAATTTCGATAGATTACGAGACCGCACAACAGCAAGACCGCGACTGCGGCTGTTAACAATGCTGGCGAAAAATAACGCTCCCATGGTCCGTCAGGAGTCGACTTCACCTTATCATGCATGATGGGACTCGTTAGAGAGAGGTTGGGGAAACGTCTGCGCGGACCAGGAACGGATTTGCTTGAGAAGTTACAATCGCCGATCCATTGACTGCATCCACTTTGGTCGGATCGTCTATCGCCCCGACGATTTGCCGTTTCGTTTGTTCAATCGAAGTGGTTAAATAGCTTGCGCCAGAGGTACGAAGTTTCACCAAGAGCTCGTCGTATTTTTTGGGCTTGCCGCAGGACAGTACGATAATCTTGCTGTTCGGGCACTTCATTTTCAGTTGTTTACACATGTAGGATGTTTGCGGCAATCCTCCCGGTGGAAGCATCGCTAGCACAACGAACGCAGGTTGCTGATCCACTATTTCCTCGATCGCTCGATTCGGTAAATGCTTGGTTGTGAGCAGCTTCATTTCGGTGATGGGTGCCAGAGACTCGGCCAACATGGCAAGGACGATTTCCTCAGCGGGATCATGAACAGGGTAACCGCAAACGATCGAAGCCGTGGTTCGCGCAGTTGCCGTTTCCGATGATCGGTGGACCGAAGTCCGAGCGGCGTCCCAGATGAATCGCTGTTCATCGGCGGTGATGATGCCGTTGTCCCGCTCGCGGCCTGCGACCTTCAAAGCGGGAATGACAACCTCGTCAAAGGCCCGATCCTGGCCGAACTCTTTGGTGTATTCGTCGAATACTTTGTTTGCCTCCAATCGATCACCGGCAAGCAGCCGCTGAAAATATTGCAGACGAGCATCGAGCACAGGCTGTTCCGCCAACAATACTTTTAGTGACCGAAGATTGGGCAAATGCTGCCCTAGCACAACCAAACAGACCGTTAGTGGCGTGGAGAGCAAAAGTCCTATGGGACCCCACAGCCAAGCCCAGAAAAGAGCCGCGATCAACAATGCAATTGGCGTCAAGCCCGTCGACTTGCCGAACACGACAGGCTCGATCACATTGGCCGTCAGCAGCTCGATCACAACGAAAAAGATTGCGACGTAAATCAACTGCGACCAACCATTGGAAGTCGCAAAACTAATCAACAGCGGTAACAACACCGATGCCGGACTTCCTAAAAAAGGAATAAACCGAAAACAAAGAGTAAGAAATCCCCACAGTGCCGCGTAGGGCACGCCAAACAAAGCCAGCCCAAGCCCAAACACGACGCCAAAACCCGCATTCACGAGAAGCAGATTCAACAGATAGCTACTGACCCGCTGAGCTGTGTCCGTCATGAGACGCGTCGTTCCGGTCAACGCCGAATCACCCATGAGCGAGATCATCCTAAATCGCACGTCCTCACGGCAGATCAATAGAAACATCACTAGCACAACGACCATCGCTGCGCTTGCTAACGGCTCTAAAACGGGATGAAGCATCTCGATCGCTCGAGCGAACTGAGACTTTTCCTCCTTTAGAATAACAATTGGCGGTTGAGCGATCGGTCTGGTCGATTGGAGATCAGTATCTGCATTTTCTAAGGCGACTTCCTCGTTCGCTCCTTTCCCCAACAACTCATCAAACATTTGCGACAAACGGCTAAAAGTTGAGTTTTCCCCTACGCTGAGCGAGTTGATTTTGTTTTTGATTTCGCGCTGATGATTCGGTAATTCTGCGGCGAGTCCGTGAAGTTGCGACAAAAGCCCCCAAGACGAAAGCCCAATCAAAGCAAAGGCAAAAAAGCTGGCGAGCAGTACGGACGGCACACGACCCAGACGCCACCTTTCGAGAAGGACGACCAACGGAGTAAGTATGAATGCGAGCAAGACGCTCAACGCAATCGGTAGCAGCACAGGACGTCCAAAATACAATACCACCAGCACCATCAGGCAGGAGCCAAGTGAATAAAAAACTTGGTGGGATGCTAAGTTCGTCGACGATCGCATTTTGTTCAATGGTGCATCCAATTCAATTCGTTTCTTCCGGCAAAAGTTGGGTTACGACAACCCGTTCGCTAGTAGGTCAGACACGCTAGACGCAAACGCTGCGCCGTCGAGAATGCGGTTGTTCGGATGTCGCATATACTTTTCAAGTGATGGCAAATTGGGCCACTTGTTTCCTCAGTTTGGGCTGAAATAGCTGCGACTTCAAGGAACCGCAGTCGAGGGCACGGACGAGTTTTCGAGTTTAGTTTTTTTTGCGATTGAAATTCGGCTGAGCCGGATTGTTTCTCGCTGCGTGCCCAACCTGCGTGACATTCACCCTATGGCAACATAATCCTGCCGTGCACTTTTGTAAGTATCTTTGGGAACCATCGGGTGTCCTATGTCCACGGTCAAACCTGATTTTGCAAAATGCTTGTGTCGAGACTTGCTCGATAACCACTATCGCAGTAAATCGCCACGGGCTTTTTCTTTTCAAGCTCGCGTGCGCGTTCCTCAAGTTCGGGCAAGAAGATATGAATTGCAGTAGAAATATGGCCCTTTTCCCATTCCTCGGGGGACCTGACATCGACGATTTGGAGTTCGCTCGCACGCTTCTTTACTTCGTGAACGGTCATTTGACCGACTTCGACGGTCTGCATACCCGCATTGTCCCATGCCTTCATGCCGCTACCAAAGAAAAAAAGGAACCACCTTGTCTACATCCTGATCGCTTTCGAGCACAGGCAGAATGGATTGGTCTGGATCGAGAAACCATCCCGAAACTCCAACGCCAAAGAGGTGGAACCATCGCAGACCCGCGATCACCCGATAGGCTCGAACTAATCAGGGCCCCCAAGAAAACACCAATCACCAACATCCACTCTCAGTCGATCTTAGGTGGCTTTCCTTCCGATTCCTTTTTTGCGAAATAATTATTTGTTTGTTCGACTTGCGGGACGGCAGCTTTCGCCGAGAGCGCCGCGCTATATTCGAACGCCGTCGTTACACCAATAGGTCGGTCTGCGGTAGCAAAAGCGAACCAATTGAGCAGCCCGATACCCGCCCCGGCAATACACGGCGACCAGGATTTCATCGTCAGCGGATTGTTCATAGTTAGATCGCCTGTGTTCGTAAATTGAGCAGTTTGGACGGTTTAAAGTCATTTACTTTCGGCGGCCTGTAGCAGAACTGCGGGTGCGTTCGCACGGTCGTGACCTACCGAATCGAAATCGCCACGAAGTGCCTTCAATGCATACCTCTCGTGGTCAATTTCGTAGGAAGTGCGAATTCCCATGCGCCGAAACACTGGCAGCGGAGGGCACCAACCTTGCAAAGCGTGTTGAAGTAAAAAACCTGAAACGACGGCAGGAAAAATGAACCAGCGTCGATCCACAGTTGCGCCCAAAGTTAAACCGATTAGACAGGCAGTCGCCGCGTTCGCTTCCAATATGCGCTCAATGTCCCATTCGTCGTCAAGCTCACGTAGACGACGATTGAGTGTGGCTCTATTCGCAGTCCGATACCGAGCGATATTCTCTTCCGTTTGCTGACGGATTTGATCATTGATAACTGCTTCGGTGTGAGCAGGTACTCGACTTACTGTGGAAGGAAACATATTGATTCGCCTTTTTGGAAATTAGAAAAGGATTTGATCATCCAATTGATTCCGCAAATCCTATGCCGTTAAATTGGATTGCATCTTCCTTTAGTTCAAGAATAATGGCTTAGTCTTTGCAGCCAAAGAACGTTGTTCTTGGGCCAGCCAGTCGCTGCGCTAAAGTCGCTACGGATGCATCTGGCAAACCTTTTTATACCATGCGATTCATAAACGGACGCACGCTGCATGAGGAGGTCCAGGAGTTCATCAAGCGGAAGCGGCGTTCTCGGGTGATCACCAATTTGGACATCACACAGTCCAGCGATACGTTGACTGTACGTGCTGATGCAAACGATAACTTCGAACTTGTTACAAGATGGAACATCGTTTTCCATCAAGTTATCGAAGGGTCATTGGTGCAAGTACTCAAGCATGGATTCGCGACTCTTGCTCTTTGCCTCGGAATTGCGACGGATCGCCGAGGATCGCGGTGATTCGCTACGGTTGCTCAGCCATTTCGATGCGTCGCGTAGGCAAGCGGCGCGACTGCGGTGGCTGCAAGTGGCACGATTAGGAGTGACGCTCCGAGTACGATCGCCGCGTTTGGAATAGCAATGGGAATATGATCGGCAACTCGGCCAAAAAGAACAATCGCTGATAGCACATATACCGCCCATAGGACGCCAAACGCTATCAAGTAGCTACGGCTCATTGCCCCTAACCTCAGCGATCTCCGGATGCTTGCAACACAAACAAAGAGAACAAGCCCCGCGAGTAGATAGCCGTAAGCAGTCAGCACGAACTGAATCTGCCAGCCATACTTGAAAGCAAAAACCAATGCGGTAGCGTGCAGTGCAATGGTCACAACCAACAAAACGACGCGAACACGGTAGACTGGCAACCAAAGTCCGAACGCGAAGAGGCTGGAGCTGCTACTAACAAAAATCAATAGGACATTGCAAAATCCAGCAAACCACCCAATGCTCCCCATTTGTAAAGAGATCTTTGGAAGTGTATCGGCGATCGCCGTCGACACTAGATGGTTTCTGCGCCAGTCATCACCGTGGCCAAGCAAAACAAGATCGATCCATGCTGCCGATGCCATGCAAAGCCACGCGACCATGGAACTGCCCGCAACCACCAAGAGCTTGATGAAAATGATCCTATCGCTGGACAACGAACGAGTTGCATCGAACAGTGAAAGCCTCGTCGTTCCGTGCACATGCTTGAGACCAATGGCTCCATCCACAGCAATCAGCAGAAAGAAAACCGGACTGATGGCCAATGCGATGATCCAAGTCACAGTATTTGCGTTTCGTTCAAGGTTCAGAAGATTGCCAACAACCAAAAACGTGATCACAAATAGAGGGGCCAGAAGACCAGAGATCAGCACCTTGAATCCGAACTGTCGCCATTCATACCAGCATTGAGCCGTCACCACAGATTTAAAGGGAGACCAAGGAATCGCACGGGAATGGGTTTCCGAGGTCCGTCGCAAACCCTCCGGTAACATAAACCGAAGGGATGGTACCCAATCGTCACCATGCCTTTGACGATCGACTGCTATGATTGTTGCGATAGTCGTTACGAGCATAGCGGAAATCAAGCAACTAGTCTGCAGCCAACTTAAGGCAAAGTAACTTGGCCTGGCGATGGCAAGCAAAATGGGTTCAGGACTATCGCTCCGCGCTACCAAAAACACTACCAGTCCCATCACCACAGCGGCCAGTAGAATGATTCCAACGATCTTGGATACGCGAGACGTTAAGGACCAAACAACTGCGATAGAGAGTTGAACAACCAAAGCAATCAGTAACGACGGCCCTAGCATTGGCAGCTGACTAGTCCACAAGTAGCTCGCGATCAGAGCGGGAATCAAGTAGCAAGCCATCGATGTAACGATGTTGAAGACAAGCGGAACCAACACAAGCTGCACGGTAGACACGGGGCGAACGAAGCCAAGCCGAAAGCTAAAGCCTTTGGAGCGACTGTCTAACTCACCCAACCACGCATGCGAAAATGGAGCCGTGACCATGAACATCGTCACAGCGATAGCACGAATCACTTGGATTTGAAATTCACCGAGATCGCGTCCTACGAGATACAACACAATCGCGAAGAAACACATTGTACCCAGACGGAGAGGGAGCTCAATTCGGCTTAACCGTGACAGCTCCCAAAGCATGGCTTGAATTGGAGATTGCATCGAACTACACCTCTGTCTCAATCAGGATACTGCGACCGGCTCGAGCGACGAAAATCTCTTGAAGCGATGCGTTTCGAACTTGCAAAACTTCGCCACCCATCGCCCCTAATTGCTCAACAGCGTGTTCGCTTGTGCCATCCCAAACCATCCACCAACTACTCCCTCGGCGTTCTGCGGACAAAACACCCTCGATCCGTGGAAGATCCGCTTCGGTGCGGCCAAACCGAACCGACAAAACCTGATGCTGCAGCTTGATGTCATCCAATACCCCTTGCAAAACCAATCTGCCGCGATCGATCATAAAGATGTAATCCGACATCATTTCCACTTCGTCGAGCAAGTGTGAGGAGAATATGGCTGTTCTTCCTTCATCGGCTACGGTACGGACGATTGCGTTCAGGATGTCTTTGCGCACAACGGGATCGAGTCCCGTCGATGGCTCATCGAGCAATAGCAAATCGGGTCGATGTGCAACAGCAGCTACCAAGCCGGTTTGGGCTCGCATCCCCTTGGAAAGGTTCTTGACCTTTTTTCTGCAATCTAAACGGAAAGTATCCAAAAGGTTTTGTGCATACGACTGATCCCATTTGGAATGGAAAGCCGCCGTATAGCGCATAAGCTCATCGATCGACATCCACTCTGGCATTTCGCGTTCCTCAGAAAGATAGCCAATTCTCTGCAGAACTTCTACTGGATGCGAAGCAGGATCGAAGCCAAAAACTCGGACCGTCCCTTCTTTAGCGCAAAGCAGGCCAAGCAAATGTTTGATCAATGTCGTCTTGCCGGCACCATTGACACCGACTAGTCCATAGACATAGCCTTGTCCCACATCCAAACTAACTTGATCCAGAGCGGAAAACCTTCCAAATCGACGCGACAGGCCACGAACTTCGATCACGTTATCCGGCATAGAAATTCTCCTTGGTGGCTGATTGCGCTACTGACTTGGTGATGATTGCGTTGCGCTTGTTTAGAACCTCGAGCACTTCCTCGAACGTAAAGTTCAATTGCACTGCGTCCGTGAGCAATGCGTCGGCGCGTTGTTCCAAGATGCGTCGCTGTTCTTTTCGGGCCAGAGGCGATTTCAGGTCCGCAACGTAAGTCCCCGCTCCACGTCGTTTAAAGAGAACCCCTTCGTCTTCCAGCTCTCCGTAAGCCTTTACGATCGTGTTGGGGGTTACCGTCAATTGCTCGGCCAGAGTTCGGATCGGGGGCAGTTCGTCTCCAGGTCGAATCTTGCCCGATGCGACTAAGTATTTGATTTGATTGACGATCTGACGGTAGATTGGAACGCCGTCATTCAGCGAAATTTCGATATGCATGCTTATTCCCAAGAGAACCTGTGTACCCGTATTGTGATACACGTTGCTTGGCGTGTCAAGCGTGAATATGCGGGCAACTGCGAATCTATCAGCGAATTGAAATCATCCTGTATATCTTGTTCATCCATGTTCATTCATTTTGTTCAGTCCATCGGGATCAGGTCTGAAGGTCTTCATCAAAGCCAATAAGCCTGGCTCGCGTTGTCGTAAAGCATGAGGATCTTTGAAATGTATCTGGAGCAAGCGGGCTCCATCATCAACCAACCCGAACTCGCCCACTTCGGCCAGATCTCGACGACGCGAATGACGCAGATCATATGGCTAACCACCCAGGATCTGGTCGTGAAAGGCGTGGCTCAATTCGTGAAGAATGACAGACGGGTGTTTTGCCAGTTGATGGCGCTCAAGTAACGATGCCGCTCGGGTGATGTGGACCTTTTTGGCGAGACACGGATCGTAACCCCGTTCAACGAGCCAGCCAGCACCCGGGTGATAAGGTCCGGGTTCCACGTTGATATCTGGATGGTCGTGCTCAATCCAAATTTCGAGTGTCTGCAATTGCTTCAACCGGTCCTGGGGAATCGTGATCGCGATACGTTGCAAATGGCTTGTCAGCATCGACAGGGCCTGGGTTCCTTCGTCCGCATGCTCCCCCTCCAGCATCTTTGGATCGATATGAACCCTCCAGCCTTCGATCTCCCGAACGATCGGATCGAAGTGTTTTTTCGCGGAAACAATGACTTCTGTCTGCCATCGCGTAGGTCGCTACAAACATTGAAGCCACAATAGGAGCGACGCCTCATGGAGCATCCCATTCAAATCATAACCGATGAGTTTAGTCGCATTGCGTCAGTAGACGAGGGCACCTGTACGGAACCAAAAGTGATCTCGTTCTTTGTCGCTCCTTTTAGAACTCAGTATTGCACGACAAGTTTCCGCTCCGTCGAGCGTAAAATCAAGCTCCCCAATTAGAGGCAAACCTCCAGTTGGGCCGATGCCTTCAAATGTCGAAAGATGCTTCCTTACTCGTTTAGGGTAGGCAGATCGACAATCTCGGTTAGTCCGCGACGACAAAGTCGCCCAATTGAATCTGTGCATTCTTCTTCGGTTGGAAGGTAGGGTGCTAGTCGAGTGTACTTCAGCAAGCCCAACGCATATCGTGGAGCCTCAAGAACAGGCCGATTCTCCAAGCGAATTAAGTGGAGCATAACATACTCTGCTATGCTCAAGCGAAACTCATCAAGAGTCCGCTGCAGGGCTTCAATCTCGGACAATTCGAGGGCGGCTAAGCATGCCGCTTGTGCATTAAAAGTTGGTCAGACCGAATGACTGTCGTTGCGTGAAATGGTTGTGTTAGGATTCTCCAAGGGATTAAAGCAAGCAACAGAAATAACGAGCCAAGCAAGACCGATCCGGTCAGTGCGAGCATCCCAAACGTTAGGCCAATCTCAATTGACATTTGTCCTTGCCAGAACAATTCCCATCTGGTTTCAGTGGAATAGGGTGTGTAAAACGTCCATGACTGAGAACAAAAGTACAGGACGCCTGCCAAAGCATAACATCCAAATGAAAGTGCCAACAAGAATGCCCTTGTTCGCCCACGACTTCGAACTCCCCTCGTTACTTGAACTGTCGCGTCGAACGGGTTAATTGGAATCTCATTCTTCATAGTTCAATTTGTTCTTTATCATGGCTTGTTCGCGAGACAGGAGGAAACTCCAGCGTAGAACCAAGGCCGCCTGGCCGAATCTGACCTAGAAAAGCTACGACGATGAGCGAGGGAATCACGATAAAGAGGATATGAATGTAGAAAGGCAAATACCCAGGCCAAGCGGTAATCTGTGGCTGAGCGAAGACTAGAGTATGAAGGTGCATTGAGATGGCGATAACGAATGCAGCTAGTATTCCATTTAAAACAGGTCCAGCACGTCGAACTCTCCGGCTTAAGACGGCAAAAACAGCATGAGGCAGCCAAACACCGATAGCGAAGCCAGCTATCCAAGCAAACTCAACTTGTGTATTAAGAAGATATACTGCATTTTCCAATCCGACTCCAAAACAAAACCAAAGGACATGCAGCACGAACATCGTCGGAACAAACGCAACAAATTGAAGTGTCAGAAAGGAAATCAATCGTCTTGGCGATTTAGTTCGAGCCATCCGGTCTTCACCTGGCTGCAATGAACTAACAGTCCATACAACATCACGACTTCCCGGAGGTTGATAAGGATTAGGTGTAGGCATCTTTGTTCAAACGTCTCAGGCAAACCGATTAGCAATAACCAATCAGCGGTCCAACCACTTGCTCGCAGAACAGAATATACAGCGTGTTCTCTTCTATGCGACTCCTAGTATCAACCCTTTGCGTTTTCCATAGCTCACGGGTGTTGTGTTCAAGCACTTCGTTTTTGCAGGACAGAATCGAACTCTGTTCGGAAAAAGAACTCATCGAAAGCACGGAGGCCGTATCTGGCCATGCCTTTTGGAAGTG
>JANMGH010000007.1:0-55721 GCA_031374515.1 Pirellula sp.
TCTTCCGAATGCGTGTCGATCATCAATCGCCAAACACGATCTAGGAAGTTGCGAACACCGTTCACACCGGTCGTGCTCCAAGGCTTCGTCGCTTCCAATGGCCCCATGAACATCTCATACAACCTCAACGAATCCGCACCATATTCGGAGACGACGGCATCGGGATTCACGACATTACCTCGAGCTTTGGACATCTTATGTGCCCGACTATCGATACGAATCGATGGATCTGCGGCTAGGACAAAACTGTCGCCAACCTTTGTTACGTCGTAATCCGCGACAGTGACCGAACTTAGCATTTCCCTTGTATTCGAATGAACGTATCCGTCATCCCCCTTCTCTATTTGGGCTGCGCTGATCCATTTGCCATCCATATTTTGGAAACCTGTATACTCCACTTCGCCAAGGATCATCCCTTGATTAACCAATCTATGAAACGGCTCAGGATGAGAAACGTATCCACGATCAAAAAGTACCTTGTGCCAAAATCTTGCATACAGCAAGTGCAGAACTGCGTGTTCGGCGCCTCCGATGTATAGGTCTACGGGCATCCATGCTTGTTCTTTGATGCGATCGACGATGGCTGATGAATTTTTCGGATCGATGAATCGCAAGTAATACCAACAGGAACCTGCCCATTGCGGCATGGTGTTTGTCTCGCGCCGATATCGTTTGCCGTCGAGTGTAACGTAGAGCCAACTATCGTCCGCTTTGGCAAGCGGCGGTTCCGGTCTGCCATGCGGCTTGTAGTCCTCTAACTGGGGCAGGTCGAGAGGAAGGTCTTTCGCTTCTAATGCTCGAATGATGCCTGTTGGCTTACTGTCGGCATCCAATTCGTGCAGTATCGGGAACGGCTCGCCCCAAAAACGTTGACGGCTAAAAAGCCAGTCTCGCAATTTGTAGTTGATAGCTTGCCTTGCAACTCCATTCGCCGTGAGTTCGGCGATGATCTTTTCTTTGGCCACTTCGGTCGCTAAACCGTTAAGCGGTCCGCTGTTGTTTGCGACGCCTGTTCCGGTATAGCAGAGTTCGCCGTTGAGGATCTTGGTTCGATCGGGATCGTCGGATGACGGTTCGACGACGCATTGGACTGGGAGCTGAAACGCTTTCGCAAATTCGAAGTCTCGTTCGTCGTGTGCCGGGACGGCCATGATGGCGCCCGTGCCGTAGCCGATCAGAACGTAGTCCGCGATCCAAATCGGAATCGGCTTGAAGGTAACGGGGTTGATTGCGTAAGCTCCCGTAAAGACCCCAGTCTTTTTCTTGTCGCCATCGGTTCGGTCTCGATCGCTTTTAAATGTTGCTGCATCGCAATACTTTTTGACCGACTCGGCTTGTTCCGCCGTCGTCACTCGATGAACGACTGGATGCTCCGGAGCGATGACCATGTAGGTTGCGCCAAAAAGCGTATCGGGTCTTGTCGTGTAGATTCGCAAGACATTGTCTGGGATGCTCTCCGGGTAGGGATGACAGACTCGATACTTTTGCCATTCTGGGAAATCCGAGGCCGCCAAAATTGGAAAGTCGACTTCTGCACCAGTGCTTCGGCCAATCCAGTCCGATTGCAGTTTCTTAATGCCGGGAGTCCAATCCAGTCCCTCAAGGTCACTGATCAGTCGGTCTCCATACGCCGTAATGCGCAGCATCCATTGCCTCAAGGGCATTCGCTGAACCGGGTGGTTGCCGCGTTCACTTTTTCCATCGATCACTTCTTCATTTGCAAGAACAGTTCCTAACCCAGGGCACCAATTCACGAGCGCTTCGTCTTGATAAGCAAGTCGGTGCTTATCTCGATAGAGTGAAACAGCGTCGGGCCCTTTTGCGGAGACGTCGGCAGGAATTGGGAGTTCGGCAATCGGCCGTCCCCTTTGTTGTTCCAGGTCAAACCAGGTATCGAAGAGCAGCAAAAAGATCCACTGCGTCCATCGAAAGTACTCGCGGTCCGTGGTTGCAAGACAGCGATCCCAATCGTAGGAGAACCCAAGATCCCTCAATTGGCGAGTGAAATTGGCAATGTTCTTTTCTGTACTAACGCGAGGCGGGACGTTGTGAAGAATTGCGTATTCTTCTGCAGGCAAGCCGAACGCATCATAACCCATGGGGTGAAGAACCGACTTGCCTCGCATTCGCCAATAGCGTGATTGAATATCGGTTGCTGTATAACCTTCGGGGTGCCCAACGTGCAGTCCCGCACCGCTTGGATACGGGAACATGTCTAAAATGTAGACCTTGTCGCCCGTTGGCATGTCAGGTGTGCGAAACGTCTTATTGCTTTCCCAAAAATTTTGCCATTTCGGTTCGATAACGGCAGGACTGTAGCGTGGCATTTAAGAGGGTCGTAGATCGTGAAGTGTGAAGTGTGAAGTGTGAAGTGTGAAGTGTGAAGTGTGAAGTGTGAAGTGTGAAGTGTGAAGTGTAAGGTGTATGGCGTATGGAAAAAGGAGTATGGCCAAGGCTGGGGGCTTAAGCGGAGTGGATCGCTCGATTATCGACAGCCAATGCGGCCTCGTGCATCGTTTCGGCAAGGGTTGGATGCGCGTGGCATGAGCGGGCAATATCTTCGCTGCTAGCCCCAAATTCGATAGCGATGGCTGCTTCTGCGATCAGGTCGCCGGCTCTCGCACCGATGATGTGGACCCCAAGGACTCGGTCGGTTTTGGCATCCGCGAGGATTTTCACACGACCTTCGATCTCGCCTAGTGTTCGAGCACGCCCGTTGGCACCGTAGGCGCCGACACCCTTTTTGAATGCGACGCCTGCCTCGTTGAGTTGTTCTTCTGTTTTGCCAACGGTCGCGATTTCGGGGTGCGTGTAGACAATTGCAGGGATGCAATCGTAGTTGAAATGGGAATGAATTCCGGCAATCTTTTCGATGCACACGACGGCTTCCTCCATAGCTTTGTGAGCGAGCATTGCTCCGCCGATGAGGTCACCCAAGGCATAGATTCCAGCGGTTGAAGTTTTGTAGTTTGAGTCGACGATGACGAACCCTCGTTTATCGGTAGCAACGCCTGCCGATTCAAGCCCGATTCCGACTGAGTTTGGGACCCGACCGGCTGCTAGCAGGACACGATCACAGACGATGGGTTCAGCCCCTTTGCATCTCACAACGCACCCCCCATTTTCTACACGAGCACTTTCCACCCAGGAGTTGAGCCTGAATTCAATACCTTGGCGACTAAAGATCCGGAATGCGAGCTGGCTTAACTCTTGGTCCATGCCGGGCAACATTCGATCCATCGCTTCGAGAACAACGACCTTGCTCCCCAATCGATTCCAGACACTCCCCAACTCGAGACCAATGTAGCCACCACCGATGACGGTTAGTTGTTTGGGTACGGACGGATAGGAAAGTGCAGCCGTGCTATTGCCGATCAAGTCCCCATCTTCGTCAACACCACGCATTGTTGCCGGCTTGGAACCTGTAGCAAGGATGATATGCTTCGCTTTTAGCAGGACGGACTCGTCTGCGATTTCCACGACCATCGAATTCGCATCCTGCAATTGCCCCTTGCCCCGATAAGCAGTTACCTTGTTCTTCTTGAAAAGCAGGTCGATGCCTCCTGTCAGCGTTTGCACGACCTGATCCTTGCGCTTCATCATGGTTCCAAGATCGAGTTGGACGTTGCCGACCACGATACCGTGGTTGGATAACCCAGATTTGGTATCGTGATAGAGGTGACTCGACTCCAGCAAGGCTTTGCTGGGGATACAACCCACACGGAGGCAAGTGCCTCCAAATTTGGGGTTTTCATCGATGCATGCTGCACTCATACCTAGTTGTGCCGCGCGAATCGCTGCGACATAACCGCCCGGTCCACCACCCAAAACCACAACATCATGCTCAACAATTTTCATGGACAGCTCTAATTTAGGATCGAATTCGAATAGGGCGGCTGGAACCGCGAATCGAAGGATTGATTTCTAATCAAAAGCTTAGCGGTCTTGCCCTAAATTCCAAGGTCAACGTGTGCTCTACAGAGCACAACGAGGGATTACACTACTCCTTTGTCCAACTTTAATTTTCGGGTAGCGAAACGCGTTAAGCGTTTCGGAAACGCAAATCGCCGAAAGTCTAGACGACTTTCGCTACGTGGGAAAACCATCAACCCAATTTATAATCTGGACAAAGCACTAGTATTTTCTATGATTTCCAAACGAATTGACAGATTGGTAGAGCTGGCCAAATGGCCGGCAGCATTTTTTTCCATTTTGACGTTGCCTTTGACACTCAATGCCTGGGGAAAGCTGTTTTATCAAACCCAGACGTATCCCGGTTATGCGTTGATGTTCGCAATCGGAATTGGACTTTTTGTTTTTTTGGCTCGTACCAGCCTAGCGCAAACGGCCTTTGCAAAGCGGATTGTGGAGTTGGAACGGGACCTGACCCAATCTGTTTTGGCCTTTGCAATGCTTCATCCCGTGATTGGATATGGTGCCAATCGGGCGAAAGGCTCTCGCGTGCGTTGGTTGGGACGAGGGAATTGGGTCATGCTTGCGGCCCCCTATTTTGTCCCGACAGCCACGATCATCCTATGGCTGATTTCGTTGGTGTTGTTCCAATCGCTTAGGTCGCTCGTACTGGGGTTTGGCATAAGTTACCATTTGACCGCAGTTGCGATTCAATGCAGGACGGGCACGAGTGAACTTAGACGGTTAGGCCGCAAATTTTGTTGGATGTTTTTGCCGACAGCCAACCTTTTCGTAGCCGGCTTGGTGGCCGCATATGCACTCA
Source organism: Pirellula sp. (assembly GCA_031374515.1). GTDB lineage: Bacteria > Planctomycetota > Planctomycetia > Pirellulales > Pirellulaceae > JBKCUI01. The sequence goes on from JANMGH010000007.1 coordinate 4,736, forward strand.
ATGGAGTCACCTGTATCGGGGACTTTTTTTATGATTGGCTTGGACTGCCGCGGATGGTTTTGAGTTGGGTTTGGCAACAAACCTAGCGCTCGGTCCAACTTAGAGAGGTGGGTCTGGTTCAGCCTCGCTTAGTCCTCCAGCCTGTCTAGTTCATCCGTTAAAATGGGTAATTTTTATTGCTGAATCCATCCTCATGTTGGGTTTGTGGTTGCACGATCCGATAAGGAATTAACTTTCGAGTTGTTGCGGTTTTTTGGGTCTTTCCATCTCGGAGAATCAATTGTGGAATGCTTGGGAAATCAAGAGGGAACTTTCTCAATTAAGCAAGCAAAGGAATTGGTAAAGGACCTGCATAGGCCGGTACCTTGGATTTATTGGATAGATTTTTTGACATCTATCTTAGTTGGACATGCTTTATTTGCACTCAATGCAAATTCGGAGAATTGGCTTTCTGGAAGTCTGACGTTGGTCGTGGCAATAAAGTCCGCGTTATATATTGGGACGGTACTCACATTTTTACGCGCTGTGATGTTTACTCATGAATTGGTTCATCTCCCCAAAGAAGGTTGGAATGGGTTTAGGTTTGCTTGGAATCTACTTTGTGGCATTCCCTTTTTGATTCCTTCATTTACCTATTATCCGCACATCGATCATCACCGTCGCAAGTCCTACGGGACCGAGGAAGATGGGGAGTACCTGAACCTGAGCCACCAATCCCCAAATGCAATTATCATCTACATGGTTCTCACCGCGATAACGCCTTTGGCCGGGGTATTGCGATTCGGGGTCTTGAGTCCGATCGCTTGGTTGTATCCTGGGTTGCGCAAATGGAAATTCCAGCACGCTTCCACAATGGTCATGGATATCAGTTACGTTCGTCCTGAGGCAAATGCACGTGTCTATCGAATTATGTATATCCAGGAAATCGCTTGTTTTTTGGTTTGCCTTGGGTTGGTCTTGCACGCCCCATTCATTGCAAACACCTGGCTTGATCCGCTTTGGTTTCATGCCTATGTGGTGAGCGTTTCGATGATTGTACTCAACAACGTCCGCACGCTAGGAGCACATCGATGGACCGGAGAAGGTTCCGAGTTAACCTTCGAACAACAGCTATTGGATTCTTGCGATTACCCACATTATCCTTGGATCACAGAGTTGTGGGGACCAACGGGAACACGGTATCACGCGACGCATCACTTGTTTCCCAGCCTCCCATATCACAATCTCGGCATCGCTCATCGTCGATTAATGGCTGGGTTACCGGCAGGTAATATCTTTCGTGAGACGGCAAAGAAGAGTTTGATTTCCGAGATCGCTCAGCTTTGGAATCGCAGCGCAACAGCGGAAAGAAAGCGAAGGCAATCGAATCGTTCGACGAATCAGCAAAACGATCGAATGTCAAACGCTGCGTAGATTACTTCACTTCGTTCTTCAATGACGATGAGTGGTCGTGAACAATGAGCCACTGGTTGTTGATGCGTTTCCAAACCAAAGTAAAGTTCCCACCGATTGACTCCGTTCGATCGAGGTGCCATCGGCCAAGCATCAGCATCGCATCGGCACCTAGTTCTTGCGTTTCAAACTCAGAAAATGTGAGTTTTCCCATCGTTTCACGGTCGGGGTAGTTTTTTTCGTAATTTGCCAATGTGACATCCCATCCCCGGTGGGTTTTTCCACTGGAGCTAAATGTTAAGCGTGCATCCTTCCAGTATGCCGACATAAACTCGGTGATATCCCCGCGGTTCCATGCATCGGATTGTTTCTTGACGATGCGAATGAGCTCCCTCTCGACGGATTCATCTACGGTATTTGACTTTGCCTCCGCTTCGCTTTGTTGATCGTGGAGACAATGCCAGAGAAATGCAAGTGCGATAATGGATGAAAGCGAAAGCAAAGGCTTAGCAAGTAGAGCAGTACGGGATGTCATTGAAGAACTCATTGGTTAAGTGGTTGATTGTCCTTTGGAGTCGCAGGTGATCCGTTTAACGGATGACTGGTCGCAAATGGTGTAGAAAGGGCATGTGGATAAATGCTACGAGGATTGCTCGCGGCTGCGATGTTTCATGGATGTAGCAAAGTTTGGATAATAGGCGAAGTGCTCAAGTCGTTCTCTTAGCATTTTGCGGACTTTCGTTTCTTGCCTATTGTTCCACGTTGTCGAACTTTTTCGATGTACTCCGGAGCGTATGGCACTTGGCATGAATTGTTTCCAAGATCCGCGGTGACAGGCCCTATCTTTTCGGCGATTTTCACGGCGGTTTCCGTAAGAGGCTTTACATAGCTCCCAACTGCGATCACGAATGAGTTCATTTGATAACGAACGTCGTCGGATTCGTCATGGATCGTCCTTTGAACGCGTTGCAGCAACTGCTTTAGCGTGTCGAGTTCGAGCTCAGTGTCGTCTCGGATCGAAACAAGACTTGCCAGTGTTGCCCACCCGGCGACGGCAACAAGCGGCTTTTTGGAATCGATCCACTCAATCCCCATCTGCCAACCATGCGGACCTCCAGCCGCGACCCATGCTACTGTGAATCCGCAAAGGCCTCGACAGTAAGCCTTGGAAACCCAACGGGTTAAGTCCCTCTTTGTCATTTTCGAGTCGTCTGCGATCAGCCCGGCGAGGTACATCGCGTCGTAGTTGCCCGTATCGTAAAGATCGAGCGAGAGTTGGTGGTTTTTCTTGACCCGTTTTACGATTTTTTGAAGTTCGCTAATCTTCACGCCAAAACAGGGCTCCTTGGCACCATGATTGAAAAGAATTCGCTTATAACTGTCGCTACCTAGGGGCTCGAGTTCTTCAAGGATTTCTTTTGCGATCATGATTGCTCCCGAGGTTTCCTAGAGGTTGCCGTTTGGAAGCTATTTTATCATATCGAATTCTTCGTGCGGCAATGGTTGTCATCTTGAAGACGCTTCAGCCGTTAGCACCATAGGTTAAATAGGCTGCCAATCCCAGTTGGAAACAGGAAACGCCGAGTGCAACCGGATGTCCGATTCGAGAGTATCTCAAGACAAGGGTCGCTATGGTTGCCAGGACGACGACCGTGCCCATGGACTTGAGAATAATAAATAGGGTCAAGTTCGGCATGACGCCTTCGTGTACGTAATCAAGATTCATCAGCCAACGACCGACAGGATTCTCTTCCATTTGTTTTAGCGACTGCCAATACTTGACCGTCAGGCAAATGTCGTAGATTGCGACGCTTGCCACAACGAAAAGGTATGCGGCAATGCATAAGTAGATCGCTTCCACCGCGAGAAAAGCTCTCTTGACCGCATATGGGAGTCCTCGAAATGGAGGTTTGTAATATCGAAAGCGGACTCGCATCGATGAATCGGCGTATGTTAGTCGTATTGCGTCCATTGTTGACTGCTCCTTTTTTTGCGAAAACACTCGTTGCTACGTTTCGTTTCAATTAGCAATCTTGAAACGTTCATTTGTCTGCCAGCTCCCTATAGCTTCATTCGTGCCAATCAACAGGATTCATGAAACGAGAATCGATCCATCCGTGACCCATAGCCTGCTGCGACGTTTTTCAAAGTAAGCAAGGAACGTGCAAAGCGCGCAAGCCTCCCGTTGCGGCAAAGATGATGTCCATTGACCACCCCAGCCAATTCAACGAATAGCACTTCTTTAGTTCAGATTTAGTTCAGAAGTGCTGGGACCTCCTCGCTCCAATTCAAGAACGCCAATCATGTTGTGCACAAAAAGCCCGCAGCAAACTCTAGAAGCCCGCAATAGATGCCTGGGCTAGGGTTGGTTAATCGATTATTTATGATTGGCGGCAGTAAAGGTGAAGAATAATGCTCTTCTGCGGGTGGTTCTTAGCCATTGGCAAGTGAGGTTTAATTAGGCATGGCTTGCGCGTCGAAAAACGCAATCCGCAGAAAGGCGTGTCTACGAACCGAAAATAGGCATATGAGTTCAATAGAATCCCAGTGATAAACTTCCCGTGGTCTTTAGATGGAAGCGGGTGCCAGCTAGTTAGGCGGCTGAAAAGACGTCTGGACAACAGTCGTTTGGACATGTAATATTACGGCAATGAAAGCTAAGATTGGAGGATTGAACAAGAGTAAGTTTGATTCGCCGGAGCAAGAGGTTTACCTCAATCTCTGGCGAGCTTTCGATCGTCTTCGAAGTATCGAAGATGAACTGTTTGGACCGCTTGGTATTACGTCTCAACAATACAATGTTTTGAGGTTGCTGGAGTCGCATCATCCGGTATCGGTGCCGACCTTGACTATTGCGGAACGAATGATTTCTAAGGCCCCCGACATTACCCGGATGTTGGACAAGCTTGAAAAAGCGGCATTGATCAAGCGAACTCGACCGGTCGAAAATCGACGACAGGTGCTTATCAACATCACAGAAGCTGGGCATAAGTTGATCGATGAGATTGCCGGTCCGCTTCAACACTGCCACGAAAAGCAGCTTGGGCATCTCAATCAAGACGAGCTGCAGCAGTTGGTTTCGTTGTTGCGGAAGGTCCGACGACCGCATGAGTCCATAACGACACCTTGGTAATTACTCTGACTATTTTTTCTTCCAGATATGAATCCATCCAGTAACGTAAACCTTGCGGTCCAGTTTTTTTTCCAGATCGGCGTAATTCTTGTCGCATGCCGCATCGTTGGAATGATCGCGATTCGATTGGGCCAGCCTCAAGTCGTTGCGGAGATGATCACAGGAGTATTGCTAGGTCCATCCTTATTTGGTTTGATGCTACCGGAGTGGCAGCACACGCTATTTCCATGGGATGGTAAGCAGCTGACGAGGGATACACAAAGTTATCTATTTCCCGTGTCGCAATTGGGGCTGGCGTTGTACATGTTCGTAGTTGGCTTGGAGTTCCGTGTCGACATTGTTCGAAGTCATTTCAAGAGTTCATTGGCGGTCTCGCTGGCAGGAATGGTTGCTCCCTTTGTGTTGGGAGCGGGGCTAGGTTGGTATTTCTTTCACTCGACCGATCTGTTTCCCAAGGAGACCAAACTGGCTGAGGCAATGTTGTTCCTGGGTGCGTCGATGTGCATTACCGCTTTCCCGATGTTGGCGAGAATTATTCACTTTAAGGGACTCGTGGGAACGCTGATGGGGACAGTAGCTATTGGTGCGGGAGCGATCGATGATGCGATGGCTTGGTGTTTGCTTGCGATTGTTCTGGCAAGTTTCGACTCGAATATCAGTAACGCACTTGCTGGAATTGCTGCCGGAGTCCTTTTTGTTATCGTCGCGATTTCAGTGGTGCGTCCAGTGCTCTATCGTTGCAAGGAATGGTGGATCAATGAGGAGGGCAATTTGAGTGAGACGGGATTCGTAGTTGCGATCGTAGTGATGTCGTTTGGCGCATGGTTTACTGACAAGATTCAATTGCACGCAGTGTTTGGAGCGTTCGTCATGGGAGCATGCATACCACGCGGTCCCATGGCTCGCGACTTGATCGCGAGGATACAACCCTTGACGGTTGCTTTGCTACTGCCCCTTTTCTTTACGTACTCGGGTCTTAACACGAAGATTGGTTTGCTCAACTCGACGTACCTTTGGGGATTGTGCGTTTTGGTTTTTGTGGCGGCAGTGGCGGGTAAGTTTGGCGCTTGTTGGCTTGCCGCTCGTGGGGCCGGGTTGCCCAATCGCGAAGCGCTTGGAATCGGTACCTTGATGAACGCGAGAGGCCTGATGGAGCTCATTATCATCAACATTGGCCTTCAAAGGGGAATCATTAGCGACGCCTTGTTTGCGATATTGGTCATCATGGCAGTCGTTACAACATTGATGGCATCGCCATTGTTTGAGATGCTTGTCGGTTCCCGAATTGCGAAGCCCGTGTCGCAAGCTTGATCGAAAATCGAGTAAGATGTCCTCGATCGCATTTTGTTACACGAACAAGCAATTGGATTTTACGTTGCACTTTGAAACGGGGACATTGACGACCGAAAGCAGGCGCCTTGGACGTCATTGGCTTGTAGATCTTTACCAGTGCAGCAATTTGCCTGTTGAGGGTAAATTGCTTAAGTCCATTCTGGTGACAGCGGCGGAAAAAGCCGGGGCAACCATAGTGGAATGCTGCTTTCATCAATTTTCGCCGCATGGCCTTTCTGGTGTCGTCGTGATTGCAGAATCGCATTTGGCTGCACACACTTGGCCAGAGCATCAAGCGTTGTGTATCGATATTTTTTCTTGTAGCGATAAGATTGAAGCACAGGTAGCGATCGAATTCATCGCAGAGCAAGTAAAAGCTGGAAAGGTGAATCAACGCATTATGGACAGAGGTTGTTTGTTGGGGGCACCTTCATGAGTCGTCGGGTAGAGGGGAATCTCGAGTTACGAGCAATGTCGGCCAAAGACTTACCTGCGGCGCTTGGAATCATATCAGACTACGATGAGGACGATGCGTTAGAGGCTCAGGAAACATACGGTCGGAGCCTCGACGGTCAGTATTGCTTGTGCGAGAACGGGGCGGTCATTGGCGTTGTTGGTGGAAAACATATAGCAGATACCGATGGTTCTTTTGGGCTTTCGTGGACCTATCTTCACCGCGATCACCGCCGCTCAGGGAAAGGGGCTCGGATGCTTCATTGGATGATCGAAATCATGAAGGAACGGGAGGCACGCAAAGTGTTTGTGCATGCGAGCGACTACATAGATCCGTCGGAGGGTGACATCTATCGCGATGCTCGAGATACTTTTATGCAAGTTGGGTTTATTCAAGAAGTGCGGCAGCCAGACTACTATGCACCAGGCGAATCGATGCTCGTCTACGGGATGCGGTTGGCACCGAGGGAAGTGGTCGAAGTCGTCTTGAATCTTGACGACATCAAACTCACCGACGTAGATGAAATCCCTGAAACAAATGATGCTTATTGGTTAGCGTGGGAGTTAGTCTCGCAAGGGCAAGGGACCAAGCCCCAGGACTTCCAACGGATTTTTGACGAAGTACGAGGTTGGGGAGGAAGAGCTATTTACATGGCTTTTCCTTCGGACGTTGCCAATGCAGCAACCCTGGTCACTGCTGCGAGGTTTAAGTCTTCCGGTCGATTGATCGACTATTATGAAGACGGAGTCGATGAAGTTCACTATCGTTACGAGATTTGATCGCGAAAGGACGCCGTAGTTTCAGCGAACGGGTTTACTTCGGGAAAGAACTCGATTGACCGTAAGAGCTAACGTGTTCGGAGCTCAAAGCAGCGGCTATTTTAGTGACTCGGAAACGAATTCGAACAAAGCTTGGGTGGACGGATCGCCCGCTAGGCCCAGGTCTTCATTGATCTTACTGTGAGTTGTCTCTTTGGCCCCAAAGACTTTGTTTGGGATTCCAGCGGCGTTGAGCACGGTTCCGAATCGTTGTGCTTGCGCGGTGGTGTCGGGGTGGCCGGCAACGTGCAAGATTAGAAACTTTGGAATTTGCTTTCCTTTGAGGGCGTGGGTTACGGCGGAAAAGTTGAGGTGCTTTTCTGGATCGTTCCCAAATTTTTCTCGATGACCAAACTTGGTCTGCGGCTGACCGTGGGCGAGGCGTCGGATCTCCGCAGTCGTGATAATTGCGGGCACATCAAATGTATCGCCATCCACAGGAACACAGCCCTTTACGACACTCAAGGGAATTCCTTCGGCTTTCAAGTAGCGATCGTCTGTGCAGATCAACGCGGCCAATTGAGCGCCAGCGGAGTGCCCCATGATGAAGAGATTTTTGGGGTCGCCTCCATGCTCTGAAATATGGTCGTGAACCCAATGAATTGATTTTGCTACATCTCGAAGGATGGTTTCCATGTCGACGTCGGGTAGAAGGCGGTAGTTCGTGGAAACGAAGATGAATTCTTTTTCAACAAATGCTTTGGGTTTGAGTTGTACGCTTGACTTATCGCCGGTTTGCCATCCACCGCCATGTATCCAGAATACAACGGGACGGCTTTTGCTACCTTTGGGTGAATAGACGTCGAGCACATGTCGTTCGTCGGCAGGGCTCGTATACGGAATATCGCGAGTTACTTCTTGGCCTAGCATGATTGCAGGCATGACGAAGGCCGTTGCAAGTACGGAAAGAAAAATTGTTTTCAAGACAGTTATCCTTGTTGATCAGAAAGTTTCAGTTCCTCGATCCAGACACGAATATCATTGTCGTATTCGCTTGCCAGATCGCTTAATACTAGCTGCCGGTGGAATGAAGCTGCGCCTTCTTGAAGCAACTCAGCTGCCTCGGCGCTCGGGAAACGCCTTGAAGGATCCGGAGAAATCAGACCTCGACAAAAATTCATGAGCAGCGGATTGCACGATACCTCTTGTGGAAAGATCTCGTGAAGTCGATGCGGAAGCGAGCGTTTTTGTTCCAGAAGCTCCCTTAATGAGTCGGTGTCCGAAAAACAGGGCTGCCCGGACAGGAGCTCAACGAGCACGTACCCAAGAGATGCGAGATCACTTCGAGGCGAGACTGGGGCATTCTCCAGGACTTCTGGAGCTGCGTAGGCAGGTGTGCAGGTGAAGACCTGCGGTTGTTTTCCCATTTCAAAAGCGGAGCCGATATCGATCAGTTTGGCATGCCCCGTCCGTTTGATCATAATATTGGAAGTTTTTATGTCACCATGTACAATATTTTCGCGATGCATTGCCGCCAGGGCGGCTAAACAATCTCGAACGATTGCGACTGCTACCCCAGCCTTAAAGCGGGCATGTGCGGGGCCGGCAGTAACAATTACGTTGTTGATGTAATCCCAGCGTCGCTGGGTCAATCGCCCTCGGATTTTCGACATGCGTTCGAGGCGGAGCAAGTCTCGCAAATCGTATCCGTCGATCCACTCCATGATGAGGATTCGGATGCGATTACGATCAATGAAATCGTGAACACTCAGTACCCCTTCGTGTTGGATTCGAGCGACCGACGATGCCACCTGGCCCATTCTTGCCATAGCATCGTCATAACCCGCTTGGCTGCCGAACCGTTCGGGCGAAAAAACTTTCATCGCTACGGGTAGGGTAAATCCATCTGCACCTTGCCTGCAAGAAAGAAATACAATTCCCTGCCCGCCACTACCCAAAACGCGATCCAGTTTATGATAGGTTACCCAGTGGAGTTTTCGATCGTCGAGCAGCACTTGATAGCGCAACATCAATTCGGGATCGGAGACCCTACCTGCTTCACCCCCGAGAGTCCTTGTTCGGAAATCACCTGCAAAAGTAGTTGAGTGCATGAATTCGTCCGTGAGAGGGAGTTAGAACGTATCTATCGTGATGAAATTTGCAGTGTTGCACAAGACTTGGTCGCTACAAAAATTCTCAATGGCTGCTTTTTGCTTGCTTCAAATCCTCTTGGCAGCCGCCGGTGGTTCGGTGACCGCATTGCAGTCGGCGGAGTCTCAGGCAATTGGACCATCGATTACTTTCGATCATCCCGACGCTTGCTTTATTGAAAACCTCTTGAAAATACAGTTATTCGATATCGCCTTGGATACTTGCCGCGCGCGACGTCAGCTTGCAATAGGCAATCAGTCAGAGGCGGCTGCAAACTGGTCAATGCTTGAAATGCACTCGGTAGCGGCAAAGATCGCGGCAGACCCCAGAATCATCGATGAGCCTGAGATTGCCACAAAACTGCTTGCGGCGAATCAGATCATTTTGGATAGCAATCGAGAGTCCGCACGATTTCTTTGGCTAAAACAAAAGCAACTATGGAGCAGATGGCTCGTATTGCGGCGCATGCAAGTGGCGTACATTGCAGTCCCTGCTAGAAAGTCAATTCGCGATTGGTCGTTAACTTCGATTCGAGAATGCTTGTCTGAGTTGGAGTCGCTTCAGTCGGAAATACAGAAAACGCCCGCACGGGACAATAAATCCGGTATCAAGTCGGCAACTACGCCGGATCAATGGTCTGAATTGACCAACGACGTGACCTTGCTCCAAACCGATTTCTTGCTTTTGAGAGCTCTCTACTATCCTCCTCGCAGCACGGAACGAATTGGAGCCGCTTCCGAGATGCTTTCCGCGATCGAGAAGGCTGAGTTACGCATCGGTATCAATTGGGCAGGTCGACCAAGCATCGACCTAGCAAAATACGCTGCTTATATCCATTTAGATCGTTCAAAAGATGCACTGGATGGAATTAAGACGCTCGACAAGCAGTTGAAGACCAACATCGAAGGCAAGCCGAGGCAGGGCAATCGATGGCGACTACAAATTGCAACCCTTGCTGCCGAGGCATGTAGAAATCTTGGTAATGTTTTGGAGTCAAACCAATGGCTTGATAGTGTTGGAGGTTGGACAGTTGCACCGGAGATTGCAATCGAGCACTTTGCCAACATGATTGCAGTGCCAACTGGACAATTAGCGACCGAAGCTCAGTTACTGCGAGCTATCAAGGTAAAAGAAGAGATAGGTGCAAGGTTCGGACCTTATTGGCAGCAACGCGCGGATGCGATTCTCTTGGCCAATAATCCGACCGGAACGACGGAGGTGTCGCCTACGCCCGCTTCCTCTGTAGGCTCACTCAAGGTCGAACTTCTCAGGTCCGAAGCAAGGCAGTTGCTTGCTGCCAATCGTACGATGGAAGCTATCGAAAAGCTTGGCCAAGCGGAAATCTCAGCAGCAAATAGTGGCAACGAGTCGGCCGCGTTAGACATGGCGATCAACTCAGCGGCGGTTCTTTTTTCGATTGGACGTAAGGACGAGGCAGAGGAGGAATTTCATCGGGCAGCCATGACCTACAGCAAGCAAACCAAAGCGCCTGATGCTGCGATCATGTCCGTGGTGGGCTTTGTGAAAGCTATCCCATTCGACGCAAGTGCACGGCGATTGAGTCCTGAAGAAGAAGAGGCAGAACTCAAGCAACATATCTATCGCGGACGGCTCATGGCTATTGTAAATACATGGCCCAGCAGCGATCAAGCAACGCAATCGCTTGTGAAACTCGACCGTTTATTCCTGGCAACCAATCAGATTCCAGAACTTCTTTCGCTCTGGACCAAACGGCTCGAGCAATCGCTTGGCGAAACATCGTCACTGAAATCGGGTCCGTTACAAAAAACGGAATTCGATCAAGCGTTGAGCCGATTTGCCCTCATTGCAATTGCCACACAAGACGCTTGGTTCGACCATTCGATTTACACTTCGGAAGCGATGAAGAAGATCCGGCCGGCACTCGAACTCCTAAAGTCAAAACTTTTAGAACGAGCGAGCGCTACCGACGACCTGGTCTTGCGGTCGATACTTGGGATGATCCAAGACGCGAGTCGATGGCCGATCACAAACTCAATCGCTCGCGGTAATTCGCCGTACACCCAACCGATGTCGTCCGCCGTCACGCTTTTGTCTCCATTTGCATTTCCAATATCGTTCGTTGAATGGGAAGAATTGTTCAATGAATTGGATAAATCCGAGTGGGATGACAATACAAATCTATCTCTAAATTGGTGTGTTACTGAACTTTTGTTCCAGCGTCTGCTTCAAAATGGAGTTGTCAAACGAATGGACCAATCAGAAATCGCAATTCTACGCAAATGTTCGAATCGGCTTAGCGGACTAGAAACGCAAACGGCGTCGAGCATAGGTGTTTTGCTGGCTAGTCAGCTCAATCGTTCGACAAAACTTTACCGAACCGCTATTCAATGTTGGGTTGGCGAAGAGGCGACAGGAGTAGCTGCTGTAAAGAGTGCGATTGTTGCCGAACCGCAAGTTCCATGGTGGACCTATCGTTCGGCACGGTTATTTCAAACTCTCGTCAGCCAACGTCCGCAAGCTCTGACTCAATTCAGGCAACTTGCTCATGGATTTTCGCCTGGCAGCGAATCGTGGTTGGATGCAAGAGCACGAACGGCTCAAACATTGCGTCTCATGGGCGAAATGGACAAAGCAAAGGAGCTGACAGATGTTGTTTTTGCAGCCTACCCAGGGGCAGCAAAAGAGTGGCAAACGCGCTTTGGGCGATAACGAACGATCTGTCGAAAGATTGCGAGAATTTTGCTCGGCTGAGCTATCTGGTGAATTCCGGAATCTGCTATAGTGACATCTAGAGTTCCATTCCAATTCATTTTGGCTTTACGAAATAGGAGACGAACATGGGAAAAGGCAACAACAGTCAGAAGAATGACAAAAAGGGTATGAAACCGAAGCAAGACAAGAAAAAGGGCACTCCTAAGCCAGAAGCGAAGAAGTAATTCTTGTACTGTTTAGCAAGGCGGCGACTAGAATGCGTCTCGTTCCCAAGCTCTTGCTGATCCAGCTTGGGAACGCACAGTCTGAAAGCTCCGTTTCCCGGTGCATCTTCCGGAGACCGCTAACGCGAGCGACGTATGGCGGTTAGCTGCGGATTGCCGTTCTCATTTTCGCCGAACTGGATCTTGAATTCGATTTCATTTCAAGCTCCGAAGGGCGAATGATATCCCCTGCGATTCGGCTGTAGAGTCCATATTGTAGACCTTCCTTAAATGCGTTTTTGACTCGCCTATCCTCACCTGAATGAAAAGTGATGATCGCAATTCGCCCCTCTTTTTTCATGTAAAACGGTAGCTGTTTAAGGAACATTTCGAGGGAACGAAACTCTTCGTTCACCGCAATTCGAATCGCTTGAAAAACTCGCCGTATGGCTAAGTTGGATTGGAATGAGGTCTGTCCGTTGCATGCCGATTGAATCGCCGCGACCAATTCCAAGGTGGTTTCTAGCGGAGATTTCGAATGGGCCAAAATAATAGCCCTAGCAATGTTTTGGGCATTGGGTTCGTCTGAATGATCCGCAAGGATCGTTTGTAGTTGAATGGCATCAAGTGTCGAAAGAAACGCCGTTGCGGACATTCCTCGAAGTGGGTTCATGCGCATGTCAAGCGGACCGTCCACTTTGAAACTAAAGCCTCTCAACGGATCATCGAACTGCATCGAAGAGACACCCAAATCTGCCATCAAAGCGTCTACCCCATCCGGCGCTTCAACCGCCAAGAACTGTGCGATCCCGGAAAAGTTCATTCGCCGCAATACTATGGAAGAGTCAGGAAGACCAAGTCCGCGAAGCCTCGCTTCGGTTTTTTTGAGTTCAATTGGATCTGCATCGACTCCTAGCAATCGCCCGCCAGGTTGAACTGCTGATAGCAGTTCTCGAGCATGCCCCCCATAGCCCAACGTGCAATCAACTACGACATTACCAGGGTGCAAGGCTAATGAAGCTAGGACTTCCTCGACCATGATTGCGCGGTGCATGCCCGCGGGGGTCTTGCCGCTCTCGATGATTTTGGCGACATCTGCGGGGTAATTTGTAGGCTGGTGTTCCTTGTATTTATCTACGAAATTTCTGGGGTTGCGGCCCGCATAGCGATGTCGGCGTGACGGCTTCTGCGGGGCACCATCCATTTAATTCCCACCAGTGATCGACTTAAGCAATTGAAAGAAGCCGCGTTTGCGTTCACTGTTAATCGTCCAATCGACCGGTACGCTCTGATACCCGTTTGTGAAACTCTCCTCCTTCATCCGAAAGTCAAAGTACCCCCAGGAGGCGTAGACGTCGACAGCGGAAATAAAGTTGTTTTCAGGTTGATCAAATTGGAAATGATCGTCTTCATTGAAGACGATTGGCATTGCTCGATAGCCAGGCACTTGGCGAGTTTGTTCCACCATTTCCCGAATTCTCTTAGGATCGGAAACACCGTTGCCATGGATCAAGACAAAATCGGAGACGCTTAGTACGTTTGACATTGGAATTGTCCCGCCTCCGTAACTGGTACCAACGAGCAATTGCCTACCTTCTTTATTTTGGGCTCGAACGCGCAGAATTAACTCATGGACCCGATCGGCTTTCAAAATTGCATGGTCATAGGATTTGACATCGCATTCGTTGTTCACCTCGATGAGGACGTTTGTATATCCTCGATCACCGATCCATTTTGTAGCTCTATCGGTCGCATTGAGAACGGCGGCCTCATTTTCAAGGCGTTGATCCTGGCCAAAATAAAAGTACCCTAGAATAACAACCATCCCTAGTTCATCGGCTCGATCGATCACCTTTGCAATTCGATTCATATATTCTTCTCGCAACTCGCCAGTCTCGGTGAAGCTCGAGTTATGCCACGGCTGTTTGTTGGAATACCCTTGAGGACTGCCACCTTGCAGGTTTACGGTAATCGCGAGTAGTCCATGTTCCTTCCAGGAGGGCATAGCGCTAACGAACTCGCGTGTATTCCGTTCTGGATCCCATACTTTGGTATCCGCGTAAGCCCATTGTTGGCGAGTCTCCAGATTCAGGTCATCGAAGTTTGCTTGAACCATCCGACTGTTCATGAGCAAGCCTTCGATTTTTTTCCCGTTCCAGAATCGTCCAGGATACGTAGGCTGATCGTTGATCCAAAACTGGTTCGCAACGATGCGAACTCTTGTTTTTCGCGCGGTCGGTTCCATCGCAAGCGATATACTCGTCAACGAGGTCAATAACGTGACAACAAACAAAGTTCGAAGCATTTTGAGTTTTTGGAAGCAAGTAGACAATCATCGAATGGTTTACCGAATAAAATTGTAGCCGGTTCGAGCGATTGCAGGACCGAACTGCCGAAAGAGCGTGCGAAATAGTAATGATTAGAACTTATTGGCCATGGAGTAACTGGAGGGTTGGTCAAGTCAGGTTGCCGCTGGAGTGTTGGGGACGCGAGCACTACATTCCAATGAAACCCCAAGAGTTGATCGCATTCTTAGTCCAGATACATGGAAATGATGCACGCAAAGATGCGTTGAAAAAGCTATTCCTGCGACTGATTGTCTTGACCCATCAGCAGTATCGGAGTCATCACGAGCAACTCGTATCGCTCTATCACCGGTTCGATCCAGATGTGGACGTGATGCCCTCGCAATTAATCGATGCGGGAAAATCAGATCCAAAGCAGTTGGATTTGGAATGTCGGGCGTTGTTCGGCGAAATTTCCAACTCGTTGGAGTACGCTAACTATAGACGTCTCAGGCCTCGCGAACTCCAGCAAGCGTTGAATGTTGCGAGCCACTGGGGGGTTCGATTGAAAATACGATTTTCTTCTTTTCGACGGCTTGAGGTCTATGGCCGAGGCGACATTATTGTCAAGCGATGGAAGCGAGATTTGCACCGATTTTGGCGTCTGCGCGAAGTCGATGTCCCGATCTACCAAAGGCTCGTTGTCGTGTTTCGTACCAAGGAGCTGCAAAGCCTGCCTGAGCTACTAGATCCAGATTGTGTCCACGTTCGGATGTTTAAGAATATCCCAAAGCTCGACGTCGACATGATGTTGCCAGGATCTCAAATCAAGTTGGGTTGGATGGATACGGGTAAGATAGGGTTGCCAACACTTTGGGGAGTTCTTTTGCTTGCCTCTAAACTCGCGAGAAGCATTTGGCTCTTGGCGATGTTGGGTGCGATAAAGTTCTTCTCTTCTTTCTTGGTGGTGATTGCTATCGTCATTGCATCAGCCTTTTACGGAGTGAAATCAACATTCTCCTACATCACAGCCAAGCGACGTTATCAATTGAATGTAGCGAGAAATTTGTATTATCAAAATCTAGACAACAACTTGGGGGCATTGTTGAGGCTTGTTGAGGAAGCAGAACAACAGGAATCCTGTGAAGCGATCCTAGCTTATTATGTGTTGCTAAATTCAAAGACTGGGTGCCTAAACGCAGAGGAAATCGATGCTCTGGCTGAAACCATCCTTCATTCGTTGACTGGAATCGAAATCGACTTTGATGTGAATGACGCCCTCCGTGATTTGTCTGCAATAGGGTTAGTCCGACTAACTTCCGAAGGGTGGCGAGCTATCGCAATTGAAGATGCCATGGACCGTGTTGGCATTAGGATGATTTAACATAAGCAAGGCAATTTGCGCTGTGGATAAATTCAATAAGGGTTTTTCCCAAAAAAACTCGTCTCAAATGTCGTAGGAGTGTGTCGGAAATCGTTAGTCAGAGTAGGGACTTTGTTTTTTGTACTCATTACTACCTGTTAGTCCCAATTGAGGGGAACATGCGAATCTGGGAAAACGGCAGAGACAGTGCGGAATGCGAGTTGTTTCAAGAGGATATTGCGTCCTCGCATGAGAAAGAAGGGATCGCGGTTTTTTTGGATCTTGACGTACTGCCTGCTCAAAAAGGCTTGGAGGTTTTGAGGGTAGGGGAGAGAAGTCCGTTTTGCCGCTTGAAGCCTCTCGGAAGCGAGACCATGCAAGGCGTGGTTGAGAGAAACGACCGAATCATCGCAATTAATGGCCTTCTGTTGCAAAGTGAAACGGATCTTGAGAGCCTAGTAAATCAGCGACAAAACTGCGAAGTAACCATTTTTGATCATCGAACAAGGCTTACCGTTTCTTGGCAGATTCAAGTCCGCGAAATGCAGGAGTCGGCCTAATCCACTCCAATGAGAAGTTCTTCGGCCCGGTCAGCATCACACGCCCGTATGTCGACCGGAGTCCGAGGAATACCACGAGCGTTGATTACCTATAAATCATCATGGTCGGAGGAAAGCGGCTCCATGATTTTGGTATTCCGCTCGACGGCGATTACGACGGTCTGTTCATCCACGCCGTCGCGACTCTTGGCGGTTGCAGGAAGAACTTGCCTACGATCTGGCAGAGGCAGCCGAATCGAAAAACTTCCGTCCGTCCGAACTTTGACAGGTTCCGAGCCGACGGAGACATGAGCATCGGGGTGGGTTGAGCCAAACACAACGAGCTCGGCATTTACGTCGAAGTGAAACTGTTTATGCCTTTTGAGCGAACCTTCGGCACCGCTTCCAAATTGCGATAAAACATCGGCATCCATTGTCCGTTTCAAACGTTCTTCAAACACTTGTGTCAAATCGCCGGTTTGTGTGTCGTCGCCATATCCACCGCTCATCGAATAGATATGTTCGGCATCCGTGGCGATATCCGCCCAATGATCATCCGTAGCTTCTTTTCCTCCGGGTGCAGGAGTCGAGACAATGTTGCTGCGAGCCAATTCATAGAATCGGCCATTGGAGCAAAAGTAGCCCATAAGCATTTTGAAACGGCTCGGCGGGCTGTCGACTTCGATATACCAATTCCGAACACCACCGTGAATTTCAATATCTTTGTAGATTACCTCTGCATTGTTGGTGGTGCCTGAGTCATCTAACTTGAGCAATCGGAGTATTGGCTTAACGGTATGCCAGTTTTCCGCCAAAGCAGCTTTTGCTCGATCGACTGAATGCCGCATAATGTCCCAATGGGCGTGAATCCAATATGGGTCACGAACCATTAGAATCAGTCGATCTTTTCCTTTTTCGACAACGGGCAACGGAGTAAGCGGTGTTAAAGAAGTCCTTGGTGCTGGTTGAGCCAGGTCTTTTCGTAGTTCTTTTCCTGCTTGAGCGCTCCGGATTTTCGCAACGATTTCGGGTTTGGTGTTCGACGGAGGTGGAGGCGGATCCGCCGGCGGGGTTTTAGAAACGGTCTTTGACGCGGCTGCAACTCCCTGGTTTGCTCCGGAAACTTTAGGAGCAACAACTTTCGATTTTGCACCGACGATCGGCTTAATCGCCAACTTCGACGCGAGCGATTTCGCGGTTGTCGGTTTGATGATAGCGTAAGCTTTCAGAGGCTTTGTGATGGATTTCTTTGAAGAAGTAGTTGCCGGAGGTGCGACTTTTTTTGTTTTGAATGGGCTTTTAGTGGGTTTTGTTTTTGGCACTATTCCTTTCACTTTGGACGTTTTCAAGGTCGTCTTTACATGGGAAGGTTTCGATTCGCTGGGTTTTCCTTTGGATTTGGAAGATGAGGCTTTCGATTTTGACACCGGAGCCCCTTTTCCGACGGTTTTGGTTGGGGCAGCCGGGGATTTGCTCTTTGTTTTATTGGTAGTCACCGCTTTTTTGGGCGGCAACTTCTTCTTTTTCGAGGCGATCAAGAGAAACTCCAGGGTGCAGGAAGGTCAAATACCTTCCATGGCAGGTCAAATTGTGGCTTTGAGGCGCAACGAGCTGTTCGGTAGAAGGGATAAACTCAAACGAAATAACCAAGTGAACCCACTGGTTGGGATTTCTAGTATGCTTGGAGAATATCCGGTTTTCTAGTGTCGTGGCAGCGGATTCATCAACTTGATAAGGGTTTCAGGTTCAGAAATCAACTGTGCTTTTCGCAATGTGAGTACGTTTTCGTGCTTGGTGAGGTTGAAGTGGATAACAAACAAGAGGCTACAAAAAAATTGAGGGATCAACGCGAAGAAGGGGAAGAAGGGTTGGATAAGGACGAAGCGGAAAGGATCGAATCGCAGGCGAACACCAACGCGGCGTCACGGGCAATTGCGGTCATGATCCTGATGCTCTTGCCGGGAGTTGCCGGAAGCTATTTAGATAAATGGTTAAGCACGCAATTTTTTGTAGTTATCGGATTTGGCGTTGGGATTGTGATTGCGATTTTCGGCTTGCTTTATGTGGCAAAAATAGCGGACGTGGCTGCAAAGAAGAGTCGAAAACTTCGCGAACGAAACGCATCGAATTTAGATGGAACGCAAAACGACTAAAAATTCCATGACTGATTGCCCTGTGTCGCGACGCTCTCGGTTGCGAAATCAGATTTTTGAGATCGCCGCATACAGCGCACTTGCGATGATTTGCGCGGTTGCTTCTTGGCCTTTTCTAGGATCCGACGCGGTTCAAAACTACGCGTGGGTCGCGCTCATTGTTTGTTTTGGTTCCTGCATCGGACCATGTATTTGGCAAATTGGCTCGCAGGACGTGTTGCAATCGGATTTTTCGATCCTTGTTACCATGGGACTACGCTTTTCGATATTGCTTGGAGCTGTCGCCGTTTCGACTGCGACAAAATGGCAACAGCACAATTCTTTTTGCAATTGTTTGCTGGGCTATTATTTTCCTTTCTTGTTACTACAATCCGCGTTACTAATTCGTAATCAGTCGTTTTCACATCCTCCCCAGAGTTAGCCTGAGCAATGGCTTCAGATATTCTCCACATTAAAGATGGTTACTTCTTTGAGATCCCACGGATGCTCTGGAGAAGCCATAAAGAGAAAGCAACTGATTTTCCTGATTGGTTTGTTCGTTTGGATGCAGACTATCAGTCCTGGGAAGCAGACACGATTGTGACTGGACTTTCGGAGATAGGTGTCGACGCGACAACAATGTCTAGTCTGAAGAAGACCTGGGAAGCTTGGCAGCAGGAAGACGCGAAGAATGCGGGTTGGCCATTAGATGCGTACTTGGAAAAGGAAGCGTGGAAAGCCGTCTCGGTAGCTGGAACCTGGGCGTCAAAAAACGCACCTAAGGCGACCGATACCTATCAGTCGTACATAGCCTCAAACCCTAGGCCGGAAATCGACTGGTTTGTTCGTTTGCAGAAGTCGCCAGAGAAGTTGGCGAAGTGGAATGAGATCAAGGCAAAAATAAATAGCGATTCCTTTTTGCAGTCCTACCATGCCGCTCCGAATCGAGAATGGTCCGCTGCCAAGATTGCGCAGTACAACAAGACATTAGATGGCAAGATCATGATTCCCCAGCCGTTTGGGAATCCAAGAAATGCCTATGAAGCAGAGTCGGGTTTTTGCATATCTCGCTATATGATCATCGAGTTGGTCGTAGCAGTGCTTGCGCTGTTTGCGTTTAGCTGGTTGGCGAGGAAAATTGTGACAGGTCAGTCGCCAAAGGGTAGGCTTTGGAATGCTCTAGAGTCGATGGTGCAATGGGTTCGTAGCGACGTTGCGGTCCCGGCGATGGGCGAGCACGATGCCAAGAAATTCATGCCATTGCTTTGGACGTTTTTCTTTTTTATTCTCGGCTGCAACATGATGGGGATGCTGCCTTGGGTTGGATCGCCGACAGCTGCCTTTGGAACCACGATGGCGCTCGCCGGGATCGTGTTTGTGATCGGTGTGACGATGGGAGTTAAGACGTTTGGACCGGTTGGTTTCTTGAAAAACATATGTCCCGAGCTCGGGTTGCCATGGTATTTGGCATTTTGGATCGTGCCTTTGATGTGGGTGATCGAGTTCGCATCGCTTTTTATCAAACACATGGTGTTGGCGGTTCGTTTGCTGATGAATATGGGGGCTGGGCACCTAGTGTTGCTTGGGATTCTTGGCATTGGCATTAGCGTCCCGGCAGCAATGTCGTTGAGCACTCCTGCGTGGGGTGCAGTTGCAGCGATCTCGGTGCTCGGAACCACGGTTCTTAGTCTTTTGGAGTTGCTGGTAGCCTTTTTACAGGCTTATTTGTTCACATTCCTGGCAGCGATGTTCATCGGTAGTTCGATGCATCACCACTAGGTGATTTTTAGGTGCGAAGCCAAAGTGTGTTTCGCAAAGTTTTGCTTCCATGCGTATTTTGTAGCGTTAAGTATAGCTAGGAGATTTAGAAGTGATTAATTCTGTTCGAGTTGGTTTGTATGCATTGGGCGCTGTCGCTTTGATGGCTCTTCCAGCTTCCGCCCAAGGCGGGGGTTCGATGCCTGGAGCAATCGGCGGCGGTTTGGCGGTTATCGGTGCAGGGATCGGTATTGGTTTGCTCGGCAAGGGAGCTGTTGAGTCGATTGCTCGTCAGCCTGAACAAGCGGGTACGATTCGAATCACGATGATTATCGCTGCAGCTCTTATCGAAGGGGTTGCGTTCTATGCGGTTCTTGTTGGTTCACAACAGGCTGGCAGATAGTAACATCAACTTGGTGGTGACAACTATGCTCTACGAAGTACCATTTTTTCGGTGGCTTTTATGCCTCGTGGTGTTCTTTGCCTTTGCGGGAAACTCCTACGCGAAAAGCGATGAGCACGGTGCTGATCCAACAGCGGCGCATGCCGGTGAGAATTTGGATTCGCTGATTGACCTGAAGACGGACAAGACTGTTTGGTCAGCCGTGGTGTTTGTTCTGCTTTTCGGCGGACTGTATGTCTTGGCTTGGAAGCCAATTTCCGAGGGTTTGGCAAAAAGAGAACAGACGATCGCGACTCAAATCGCAGATGCGAAACGATCTGCCGATGAAGCTATGGCGAAGTTGAAAGAGTACGATTCGAAACTGCAAACTGCCCACGCGCAATCGGCAGACCTCATCAATCAGGCGCGCAAGGATGCCGAGTCGGCTGGTCAGCGGATTGTTGCTGAGGCGCAGGCCGAAGCGAGTCGCCAACGCGACCGTGCCCTGGCCGATATCGAATCAGCCAAGCAAATCGCTCTTTCTGACATTGCTGGAAAGAGTACTGAGATTGCATTCTCGCTTGCACGGCGTGTTGTTGGTCGAGAGTTGCGAACGGAGGATCATAAGCAATTGATTTCCGAATCGCTCAATAAAATGCCAAGCCAAAACTAGTCCACGAATCGAAAAACTACGATGTCGGAAACACAGAAAAACGATTCAGTCTTCGATGACGAGTCGATGCATGTCGGACCTATCTACGCGAAAGCGTTGTTGGCTGCCGTTGGATCGTCCGGCAACGTCGATTCAATCATGGAGCAGTTTCATTCGCTGATTCACGATGTCTTTGATAGACAGCCTGTTTTGGAGATGGCGTTGGCCAACCCGAAACTTCCATCCGAAGAAAAGATTCGAGTGCTCGACAAAGCGTTCGCTGGAAAGATGGATGCAACGCTGTTGACTTTTTTGAAAGTTGTTTCGCGACGCGGGCGTTTGAATGCTATTCGTGGCATTTACCGTGCAGCAGCTTCGTTGCGAGACGATGCAATTGGACGCGTGCGAGTCGTTGTAACCACTGCACAGCAACTCGATGCGACCGCGATCAGTTCATTGAAGGTTAAACTGGAGACCTTATTCAAGAAAGAGGTTGCGATCACAACGAAAGTGGATGCAACCGTTCTTGGTGGTTTGATAGTTCGAGTAGGTGACATGGTTTTTGACGGCAGCGTCGATGGCCAACTGAAACTACTCAAGAAGGCAACGTTGGCCAAGGCCGAAATTGCGATTCGAGAAAAGCTGAGCAGCTTGGCTTCCTAAATTATTCAGGCAGAAAATACGAAATCGCTCAACAGCGAATAACCCAACCTTTTGATCCATTGTAAGTCGTTGATCAACAAACCATGAAATTCAATTCGGACGAAATCGCGTCGGTCATTCAGGCCGAAATTCAGCAATACGGTAGCACGATCGATGTGCGCGAAGTAGGCACGGTTCTCGAAGTTGGGGACGGTATCGCTCGTGTTTATGGCCTCTCTAACGTGATGTCTGGGGAAATGGTCGAGTTCCCCAGCGGAGTCACCGGTTTGGCATTCAATCTCGAAGAGAAAAGCGTCGGGGTCATCATCCTTGGTGACTATCTGAGCATCAAAGAGGGGGACGAAGTCCGAGCCTTAGGCAAGCTGCTTTCCGTTCCCGCTGGCGATGCAGTCATCGGACGGGTTCTCGACCCGCTTGGTAACCCGCTCGACGGCAAAGGACCTGTCAACGCGACAATCACTCGCCCCGTGGAATTGATTGCGACCGGTGTTGCGGAGCGTCAACCTGTTCACGAACCGTTGCAAACAGGGATTAAAGCGATTGATGCAATGACCCCGATTGGACGAGGGCAACGTGAATTGATCATCGGTGACCGTAAGACTGGCAAGACGGCCGTAGCGATCGATGCGATCGTGAACCAGAAAGGCAAAGGCGTAAAGTGCTTTTATGTTGCTATCGGTCAAAAAGATTCCTCAGTGGCTTTGGTGATCGACGCTTTGGAAAAGAATGGCGCTATGGATTTCACGACGGTCATCGTGGCCGGTGCGAGTGCTCCCGCCCCGCTGCAATACGTCGCACCCTACGCTGGAACTGCGATGGCCGAACACTTTATGTACAATGGCGGTCACGCATTGATTGTTTACGATGACTTGAGCAAACAAGCTGTCGCCTATCGCCAACTCAGTCTACTCATGCGTCGTCCTCCAGGCCGTGAAGCGTTCCCAGGCGACGTGTTCTATTGCCATAGCCGTTTGCTCGAACGATCTGCCAAACTTTCCAAGGCTTTGGGGGGTGGATCCATCACCAGCTTGCCGATCATCGAAACACTCGAAGGTGAAGTGTCTGCCTACATTCCTACCAACGTGATCTCGATCACCGATGGTCAGATCTATCTCCAACCGGACCTGTTTTTTGCTGGTATTCGGCCTGCGATGAACGTTGGTATTTCCGTTTCACGGGTCGGTGGTAATGCCCAGATCAAGGCGATGAAGAAGGTTGCGGGCGGTCTTCGCTTGGACTTGGCATCGTTCCGAGAGTTGGAAGCGTTTGCTCAGTTGGGTACGGAACTCGATCCTGCGACACAATCTAAATTGGATCGCGGTTACCGAATGGTGGAGTTGCTCAAGCAAGCTCAATACCAACCGATGGATGTCGCGGAGCAAATCATAAGCATTTACGCCGGTACGCGTGGGCATCTGGACGAGATTGCAGTAGATCGTGTTCGCGATTTCGAAATCGGGTTATTGAGCTTCGTCCGCGATCGAAAGCCGGATCTCTTGGTCAAAATTCGAGAGGTGGCTGATTTGACTCCGGAAATTGAAGAAGCTATCAAGTCCGTTATCAGTTCCTTCAAGGCTTCGTTCCGCTAGGCGTTTCGTGAAGGGTTGGTAACCAATGGCAAATATTCGTCAACTTGATAAACGACGCAAGTCTGTAAAAAACGTTCGCAAAATTACGCGAACCATGGAATTGATTGCAACAGCGCGCTTCAAAAAGGCAATGGATCGCGCTTCCGCTGCGACCGATTATACCAAGCGAATTACTTCGATTGTTCAGGACATCGCAAAGAGCGGAACCGATGTTTCGCATCCGTTGCTTACGGCACATGAGAGTGTCAAATCAATGGACATGCTGGTGCTGACTGCCAATAGGGGGTTGTGCGGCGGTTACAACGGGTCGGTCGTTCGTGCGGCAATGCTTCGCAGAACCGAGATCAAAAAGGAAATTGAAGCGGGTGAGATGCGGGTCAGCGGAAAACGCGGAATATCCGCTCTGCGATTTGCAGGTGTCCCACTTGAAAAAACCTACACAGAATTCGATGATCAACCTTCGTTTGCTGCAGTCGCCAAAATCGCCGACGAACTGATTGAACGCTACATCACTGGCAAGATCGACAGGGTGGATGTCGCGTACACCAAGTTCCTGACGATATCGAAACAAGTCGTCATCGTGGAAACCCTACTGCCATTTGCTAGCCTCGCGCCATCGGGCGATGAAGCCAGCGAACAGGATCCCGCAAAAACGAACGGCATTAAGGACGATTATGAATTCTTGCCATCTGCAAGTGGCATTCTCGAGGAAGTCGTCCCTGCAAGTTTTAGGGCACGGCTATTCAAGTGTTTTTTGGACGCAGCAGTTAGCGAGCAAATCGCTCGCATGATCGCAATGAAGAGTGCGACAGAGAATGCAGGCGACATTATCAAGTCTTTGTCGCGAACGTACAACCGTGCAAGACAAAGCAAGATTACGCAAGAGATCATGGAAATCATTGGCGGCGTAGAGGCACTCGGCTGAACTATGTTTAGCTTGCGAAGCGGCGGTCGAAATACAGCTTGCGAAGCGAAAAAGAGACCATTGAGGTTTCTTTCCAAAAAGTATCCACAAACCAATTCACAAATAACTTATCTGGCCTCCAGCGCCCCACGTCCCACGACGTTGGGTGGTTAAACAATTAGACAGAGAGCAATCAAAATGAGCGTCGGTACTGCAAAAAACATAGGACGAGTCAGTCAAGTAATCGGCTCGACGTTTGACGCAGAGTTTGCGGAGGGCAATTTGCCCGCGATTTATAATGCGGTCAAAATCGAAAGCGAGAAGAAGGGCGTTAAGATCAACTTGACAGCCGAAGTACAACAACACTTGGGCGGAGGTCGAGTTCGATGCATTGCTCTGGGCAGTACCGATGGACTCATGCGTGGCCTAGATTGCATAGACTTGGGTAAGCCGGTTACGGTCCCTGTTGGCACTGGTACCTTGGGACGCGTTTTCAACGTTTTGGGTGAGCCAATCGATCAACGTGGACCAGTTCAGGCAGATGATTATTGGACCATTCATCGTCAAGCTCCAAAAGTTTCTGAACTATCCACCAACACCGAAGTGTTCGAGACTGGTATCAAGGTTATCGACCTGCTAACGCCGTTCGTCCGCGGTGGTAAAGCTGGACTGTTCGGCGGTGCTGGTCTTGGTAAGACGGTTATTCTTCAAGAGTTGATCGCTCGTGTTGCAAGTACGCACGGTGGCTATTCGGTGTTTGCAGGGGTTGGCGAACGAACTCGTGAAGGAACCGACTTGTGGTTGGAAATGCAAGAAACCGAAATCGGTCAAACAGGTAGGAAAGTTATCGAACAGACCTGCATGGTGTTCGGACAAATGAATGAACCACCTGGAGCTCGGCTCCGTGTCGCTCTTTCCGCGTTAACCATGGCTGAGTATTTCCGCGATTCGACCGGCAAGGACACATTGTTGTTCGTAGACAACATCTTCCGATTCTCGCAAGCGGGCTCCGAAGTATCTGCTTTGCTTGGACGAATGCCGTCTGCCGTGGGTTACCAACCGACTCTGGCGACCGAAATGGGTGCTTTGCAAGAACGAATCACATCTACCAAACGAGGGGCAATCACTTCCGTTCAAGCTGTCTATGTTCCTGCGGACGATCCAACCGACCCTGCACCAGCGACCGCATTCGGACAACTCGATGCATTTATTTATCTGGAGCGATCGATTTCGGAAAAGGGGATTTACCCGGCGATCGATCCGCTTGCATCCAACTCGCGAATTCTTGACCCGGCAATTGTGGGTGAACGACATTATGCGATTGCTCGTCGAGTGCAGAAGACCTTGCAACGGTATCGAGAATTGCAAGACATCATCGCCATTCTGGGTGTTGACGAGTTGAGCGAAGTAGATAAGACCGTTGTAAAGCGAGCACGACGTATCGAAAGATTCCTTTCTCAACCATTCTTGGTTGCAGAAGTGTTCACAGGCAAGAAAGGTGAAATTACCACGTTGGCAGAGACGATTCGGAGCTTCGAAGAAATCTGCGACGGTAAATGGGACCATTTGCCTGAGTCCGCGTTTATGTACGTGGGCGGCATCGACCAAGTGGAAGCCCAAGCAAAGCGATTGGCCGAGCAAGGTAAGAAGTAAGCATGAGCACCGAAAACAAAGTACATTGCATTGTTGTTACTCCAGAGAAGACAGAACTGGATGCAACATGTGATTCCATGATCGTACCGATGTTTGATGGCGAATTAGGAATCCAGCCTGGTCGTGCTCCGATGGTCGGTCGACTCGGCTTTGGCATCATGAAGATCAAGCTGAACAGCGGCGTTACAGAGTGGTTTGTAGATGGCGGTTTTGTTCAAATAACCCGCGAAGGGGTCTATGTTCTGACGGACCGACTGCTCAAGCCAGATCAAATCGATCGCAAGGAAGCCGAAGCGGACTTGGATCAGGCAATGACCATCGTGTCCAATTCGCCCGATTCCGCTGCATTGAAGGAACGAGCCCTTGCAAGGGCTCGAGCCAAGATTCGATTGGCTACACGTTAGCGATAGCACCGCGTTGATAGATGAGGATGCGAATTAACCGTTTGCAAGTTCAACAATCGCGCTTTCAAGAGCGAATACCGAATCCTGACCCAAATATGCTGCGGGGAGCCGAATCAATAGCTATGGGTCTATCTTTGTTTAGCCTTGGACTCAAGTAAGTGCGGTCGAACGATTGTTGCTTGCTTCACGTAGGGCCTCAATCATATCCAGTGTCGCATTCTCGACTGCTGCTTGCCAACTGCTAGCCCCTTTGTATTTTGTGTTCTCGTATGCAAAGATAATACCGCGTGAACTATTCACGATTGCTCCGAGTCCATTTGTATCCATTCCGTGAGCGACATCCGACGCAGACCCACCTTGTGCGCCATAGCCGGGGATCAGTATCCAAGCGTTGGGCATCCGACGACGCATTGCCATCAACTGTTCAGGGTACGTTGCACCCACCACAGCTCCAACGCACCCGTATCCGCTTGCTGAAGTAGCCGACAATAACGATTGCGATTGGACATAGTCTGCGACGCGCTCCGCGATGGTCAATGAGTCCACGGACAAGTCTTGTAGAAAACCGCTTCCTGGATTTGATGTCTTGACCAAAACAAAGATCCCAGCCCCCACTTTGTTGCACTGCTCGATAAAAGGGAGGAGCGTGTCGGAGCCGAGGTATGGGCTAACAGTGAGCGCATCGGTTCCCCAGGTACTTTGTCCGTTGGTCCCAAGATAGGCTTTCGCATAAGCCGTAGCCGTAGATCCAATGTCGTTGCGTTTGGCGTCCATGATCACCATAAGCCCCATTGAAGCGGCGTAGCTGCAAACTCGACCAAGCGCCACAACACCATAAGGACCAAGCTCTTCGAAGAAAGCGCTTTGAGGCTTTACGGCAGGAATCAAAGAGCAGGTCGCGTCGATCACTTCGCAACAGAATTTTTCGTAAGCATTTGCTTGGATTTCAGGGGACGATGATTTGTCGACTCGTATTCCGATTGGGAGTGACTCCAAGCGAGGGTCCAAACCAACGCAGACTGGGGTTCCCTTGGTTTGAACTGCCTTGGTGAGTCGATCACCGAATGCGTTTACTCGCATATTCTAGTATCTACTTCTTTGAATTTGGTTTGGGGCTCGCGTCAGGTTTGGATTCTATTGGCTTGGGATTCGCTTTCGCCTCAGACTCTGTGGCAGGCTTGCCTACCAGCAATTTCAAAATGGAATCAGGGACTTTCGCCGAAAGGTGTTTGGGTTCTTCTTTGTTACCATTGGACGTTTCCGAATCAGCGATAGAAAAAGGGTGCTCGTCCGTGAGTGACAGGACAATTCGAACAGGAGTACCTTTGGCTGGAATTCGTTCGGTAAAAGCTTCGAACATGAGATTCGCATTGGACTGATCGCTTTTTACCGATACATCTAATGTAGACGTAGTGAAATTGGAAACCGAAATCAGTTCGCCGCTGTCGCCCAAATAGTGTTCCTTGCCCTCGTCATCTTTATAGATTTTGCTGCCTGCAAATACGAAATCCCATGGCATCGACTTCTTGGTGCCGACTTGTCGAATCCAGTTTTGAGCTAGTGTTCCCTTGGTTTTTCCTTGTTCATCAATCCACAGTGCATAAACTCGTACCGTAGTACCGTGCGCTGCCTTAAAAGGTTCGAATGTTACGGTGCTCCCTGGCTTAGCATTGACAGCAAGAAGGCCCGCATGGACTATCTGTGGGCGGGCAAAGACGGCGACAATTGACTCATGCTCTTTGGATCCAACTGGACAGGCAAAAAGCTCCAAAGGAACGTGTCGCTGAGCAACGAAGCCATCCACAACAACGACCTGTTCTTCTCGATTAATCCAAATGCGATTTTCGCGATGAAGAATTCTGCATTCCCTGGGTTCCTCAAACCGATCTGCGACAATTCTTCGTAATTCATCTGAGCTCTTCCAGACGACTTCGTCGTCGACGCCGCAAGCGTAGTGGCTGAATACTCCTGCAACTGCAATAAAAAAGCAGGGGAACAGAGTGCATGCATTTGATTTTAGAGTGGACATGTTTGATATTGATTCCTTGCATCGAAACGACTTCTAACCAGTCTCATTTTTGGACGAACTCCTCGAACAAATGTCCATACACAAAATCCGAAAAACTTTTATTCCAAAACTGTTCGGAAGAAACCGCCTGTGAACGCTTGCATCTTGAAATTCTGGAACAACAATTGGCGTTCTATCGTAAGCAGTACAGGGTGTGAGCCGTGTACCTCTCAAGAAAGTCAATCTTATCATTATTCGCTAACGTCGACGAGTGACCTATGGACTGGGTAAAGCCCAAGCATCGTGCAAGGCAACTGAAGCAATCCGAAGTGTCCGATTCGGAGGTTTCGGCAAGCGCTTGGCTTAAACAGCTTTGCGAGGAAAACGTAGCCATTCTGCAAACTTCGTTGCCTGTTCGTGGCCCGAAGGAAAGAGTGAAACCAACAAAGATTGGCGTTCCTACATACTTGCGAGCATCGATGTGGGGGACGGGGGTCTGGGAAACGGAAAATAGCAGCCATCCCGAGTTTCTTAACGATCTTGTCGAGTTATTTGGAGGCACGGCTGCGGTTTCAAAAAAAATGTCGAAGGGGAGCAAATCGAAACCCTCCGACCTGACGCACCCTGAATCGGATGCCGTCCAAGTCGCAAATGCTACGAAGATTGGAAAATGGATAACCAATCAGTTGCCCAAGGCGAGTTATGATCCTTACGTCGCGTTGACATGCGCGGGGTGGATCCATTCTTTGCCTGAAGTCGGTCGGAGTATTTCTCCCACACTTTGGTTGGAGGTGTTGCAGTGCGCGTTGACGCAGGTCGATCGCGCGTGGGGAAGCGGGCCGACAGAAGGCCTTTTTCCTTGGATCGTTTGGTCTTGTGAAGTACCACTGGCGTTAGCAAAACAACTATCCCATCTTGGTGGCAAAGACCGCATCGTTAGTGAAACCCTCAATCGCATCGCGCTTCTACTCGAACAATCCACGGACGACCCACAATATTTCCTTGCACGAGGCGGACAGGATCTTCGCGCACTTCTTGCATGCATCATGCGATGCCGCTGGTCTGCCGATGCCGTGGGAGCTCGGAAATGGTATCCACCTCAGCGCAAGGCGCTTTCAAAACTCGCGATCGCAAGTCTAGCGCTTAGCGATGCGGACGGGAAGCAGATGCTGTTTGATCCAGCGGACACGTCGCTGGATGAAGAATTTTGGGTCATGCTCAATCAACTTGCCGGCAAAAACAAAAAATTGCAACAAGCGACTGCCTGCGCCCTGCCGGACAGCATTGGCAAAGCAATTGGAGAAAAACCCTCAAAGCTTCGTAAAGACCCAACGACCGAAGTGGCTCTTCCCAGTTTTAGTCATTATTGGGAAAAGAACTCTATCGCAACCATGCGTCGTTCGTGGCGTGAACGAGGCTGTCGAGTCGCAATCGACTTTTCGTCTGACGTCATTTGGCTCGACGTCATTGGAAACGATGGACAACGAGTCATGTGCGGCGACTGGGACGTTGAGATCTTTCGCAATCAGAAGCCGTTGCAGACCGATGTCTCCTGGCAAGAAGTCTGCTGGTTCACCGACGACGATGTAGACTACCTCGAATTGGAATGCGAAGTCGAAAACGTATGCAAGATCCAGCGACAAGTCATGTTGATGCGAGATGAAGGAGTTGTGTATTTCGCAGACGCATTGATTGCAGAGAATCCGGAGCAATGGTCCGTCAAATCGACGTGGACTTTGCCAATCGATATTGAATTGCATTCCGAACCAAAGACCACCGAAGGCAAACTTGTTCGAGCTGGAAACCAAAACCAAACAGCGGCCCTGTTATTGCCTGTTGCTATGCCGGAGTGGAGGCGATCCCCCAGCCACAGTCGAATGGATTGCAATGGAACGCAGCTTTCAATGCAATGCGACACTTCTTCGAAACGCCTTTACAATCCGTTGGTGATGTCCCTTCGTGGGATTGAATCCGCTCCGGCCTATACGTGGCGACAATTGACTATCGCAGAAGAACTCAAGAATCAACCTCGCGATATTGCTGAGGCCTACCGTGTACAAGTCAATCGCGAACAATGGGTGTTCTACCGTTCGCTTACACCGTGCGCTCGCAGGACGGTTATGGGACTGCACCTTAACACGGAATTCTACGCTGGCCGTTTCTCACGCGAGGACGGCCTGTTTGAACCCGTAGTGGAAGTGAATCCCGAATAGCTTCTTCACACGAACACTCTCTGAAACGGTTTGCTTGTAATTACTTCAAAGAAGCAAGCAATCCTTTGTTGTAGCCGACGGACTCCGCAAGTCCGGGAACAGGGTCCTTTTCATCTTTTTCGTATTCGAAACCGACTAGTCCTTGAAACTTGATCCGTAAGAGTGCCGCGAGGATCGCTTTCGAATCGAGGATGCCTCGTCCGGCTTCTATAGGTGTGTTTTTGTTCCCCATTGCGGAGATATCCTTGAGGTGCACATCGTAAAGTCGCTCTTGGCATTTGATGATCGATTCTGCAGGGTCGACTCCAGCTCGAGCCGTGTGGCCTACATCGATGCAAAGACCGATGCGCTTATCGAACTTTTCGATGGCTCGCATAACATCATAAGGCGATGGGAAAAATTTATCCTCAGGACCATGATTGTGGATCGCCAGCCGAATGTCGAATTCCTTGACCATCTTGTCGAGAAGGGGAATTAAATCCTGGGTGGGCGCACAAACAATGGTCGGGACACCAATATCGCGAGCAAACAAAAACGCTTGGCGGATCTCATCTTCCCCCATACGCATGTTTATGTTTCCGACGCTAAGCGGAGTTATTCCAGCATCACGGAACATCTGCGCTCGTTTTTTGCGTTCCTCGCTCGAATGCGAAAGGTCGATATGGTTCGTTACGTTTTTAATGGAGACGTATTTTAGTCCGACCCGTTTTACACCTTGGATCGCATCCTCGATTTTCAACGCGCGCAAGGTGTATGTCGCCACACCAACTTTCAATCCCAGCCAAGGATCAGGTTCTTCGGTCGGCGCTATATTGCAAGTCCCTAAAACCGTATTGGAGATTGCTGGAATCGCGGGAATCACTGCCGCAATCGTACCCGCCTTGATCAGTTGTCGCCGTGAAATTGTCGTTATGATTGAGACTCCTAGAAGTTGAGAGGATAAAATGAACTTGCAAATGGATTCTACACTCGTCGTCCCTACAATGACACAGCCGACAAAAGTAGCAGGCACGCTCCGCCGTGCCGTATGCTTGCGTATATTGGCTGGGTTTTCAGGCGGACGGCACATGGAATGTGCCTGCTACTTTGACTTTTGTCGGCTGTGTCTACAATGCCTTAGTACCGTAAATGTTGATCGGTTTTTCGCCGCAAAATGGATTACCCGAGGCGACGCCGAATAAAGGAAAGCGAACTCTCAACGCCAAGTGAAAGTATCGCTGCCAATGTCGCAGTGTGGCCGTTAGGGTGTTCGCTACGATGCCACGAAAATACAGCAATCGTTCCCTTGCCAGTCCACAGCAACACACAGTGCGAATGTTGACTTTCATCGATTTGCAGTCCACGATGAAGCGTCCAAACGTCCATCGTAAACTATACCCAAAATAGGGAGTGCACCACATTAGCCGAGTTCATTTCATCAATGGAACCGTGATCCTTCCCGACCGACTGTTGGTTGGTGGAGAGGTGCATTGCGAGGCCGGAAAGATTCTGTCCGTAGGGAAATCTGGGAAGCGGTCGCCCAAGGATTCGCTCATCGTGGATGTCCAAGGTGGGTACATATCGCCAGGATTTATCGACATCCATGTCCATGGCGGGGCCGGTGCGGACTTTATGGACGGTACTTTGGAAGCGGTTCAGACCATTTGTCGTGCTCATGCCAAGCATGGAACCACGACCCTCTTTCCGACAACGACAACTGGCACTCAGCAGCAAATCATGGAAATGCTCGCAAGCTGCGCTACGGCCAAGCGGCAATGGAAGGTTGGCGCACGTATCGCGGGAGTGCACCTCTACGGGCCTTATTTCGCAGAAGATAAAGTCGGATGCCATCCTGTTAGCGGACGCCGCGCTCCCCAGAGCCTCGAGTACCAAGATTACTTTGGCACGCGTCTAATCAAAATTGCTACTTGTGCGGCAGAACTGGCTGGCGCTTCGGAATTCTACCGTTTTGCTCGCAAGCGTCGCTGTCTTGTCACTTGCGGACATTCCAACTCGAGTTGGAATGAAATGCACCATGCTTTTCAAGCTGGGATGCGGCATGTCGATCATTTTTGGTGCGCTATGAGTTCTGTACCCTCGATACGCCAGCGGCTCAACGTACCCATGCAAGGGAGTATGGCTGAATTTGTCCTAATGAATCCAGACATGAGTACTGAGGTAATCGCGGATGGCTTTCATCTTGCGCCGGAACTCTTGGAGTTTGCTTACCAAATGAAGGGGGCGAAGCGTCTTCTACTGGTTACCGACAGCAATCGAGCGCTAGACCTCCCCCCTGGGAAGTATCGGTTCGGTTCAACCGATGACGGCTCGTGGTTTGAAAGTGATGGAAAGGTTGGTTGGGCGACCAACGGCAACCTTGCAAGCTCCATTATGGGCATGGATCATATGGTGCGCCACATGAACAAACATACTTCTGCCAGCTTGCCTGACGTTATTCGAATGGCGAGTCTTACGCCAGCCGAACGCTCGGGTATTTCGCTCCAGACCGGTAGCCTAGACAAAGGCAAACAAGCTGACATACTCGTGCTCACCAAAAGACTTGAGGTAGAACGAGTGTTTGTCGCTGGCAAAGAGCAGATAGGGCTGTGAGCACTTGAACTCGATCTAACTCATCGGGCAACGTGTCGAAAAGGGCGACCACGGCCCACCATCGATTTGCTCAATCATCAGGATTTCGCGAAAAGTCCAACTAAACGGCTCGATCTGCCGCGAGATTGCCGCAAACGCAACATCTGTGCAACATCCATTGCGAGGGTGAATGAGCGTGATGTGCGGCATCTGCTTGCGGGGAACGTCAGTACCATTTTTGAGCAACTTGACACGCAGGTCGTCAAATGGATCGGTCACAGAAATCGCAGGGAGATAAACAAAGTTGCCGTCTCGAATCGGCATACCGAAGTCAATCGTAATTCCGATGCAACCAATCTCCAGAACACGTGATTCGAAAAGCGACCAATCCTTGACCTCATCTTCTCGGCACAAAGTGACGTGCGCTGGAATTAGACATGCCTGCGAAGGATTGAATTGCATTCGTAAGTCTTCGATTGCTTGTTGACCCGATAAGTACATACTCGCCTGTCGCCTCACCCTTTTCGATGCCATGATTATTTCCTCAACGGTTCTATTCGATCGGGGTTGCGTTTGTCCCGCTTCGCGATCAAAAGCAGCAAAGATCAAAAGCAGCAAATGAGTGTGCTCAATTCCAGCGGTGGCAACTGAAATTCGGAACATGACAAAACCCTATCATAACGCATTGTTCGGTCGTATCGATGGGATCCTCGCAACTCCGGACCTACTGCTGCCGGAGTCTAATTCCTGAAAGTTGTTAAACATGGGCGTCAACGATTTGGTTAACATAGAGGCTGGGAAACGAACGAGTCGATGGGGCGGAATACTCAATACAAATCCTGGAAGAGCCAATGAAGTGGTTGACGGCAGCGTTTGTCGCTTTAACGTGTGTGTGTCGCTATCCTTTGCTGGCTGCTGACGAAAGCGATCAGTTCTTTGAATCAAGAATCCGTCCGCTGTTAGTAGAGCGATGTCAAGAGTGCCATGGGGCAGAAAAACAGGAGGGTGGCTTGCGCTTGGATTTTCGCGCAGCATGGCTCGTTGGCGGCGAACATGGTCCCGTCATCCAGGTTGGATCACCGAATTCAAGTCGGCTGATCGAGGCGGTGCGTTACGAAAACCGCGAACTTCAGATGCCACCCACCAAGAAACTTTCGGCACGCGAGATCACGGACCTCGAAGCCTGGGTACAAATGGGTGCTCCTGATCCTCGCGACGACCAATCTGTGATTGTAAAAACCGATAAAAAGAATCTTTGGTCACTACGTCCGGTGTTTAACGCAATCATACCCAGACTCGATGAAGAAAACTGGAGCCAACAGGCTATCGATTGCTTCATACTAGACAAGCAACGTTCGGCTAGTCTGAGGCCGAGTCCCCCGGTAGATCGCAGAACGTTGATACGACGTGCAACCATGGATCTCAAAGGACTGTTACCGACATCCGATGAGGTTGACTCGTTTGTTCGAGATACATCTCCGGATGCCTATGGAGAATTGCTTGATCGACTTTTGGCCGCACCTCAATACGGTGAGAACTGGGGAAGGCACTGGCTGGACATAGCACGCTACTCGGATACCAAAGGATATGTCTACGCACGCGAAGAAAATCGCTGGGTGCACGCGCCCGCATATCGCGATTGGGTCGTCCGATCTCTCAATCAGGATCTTCCATACGATCAATTCATCCGCCTACAGCTCGCGGCAGATCAAATCGTACCTGCCAGTTCTCCCGAGTTGGCCGCCATGGGCTTTCTCACCATAGGCAGACGATTCCTGGGCGTAACCCATGACGTCATCGATGATCGAATCGATGTTGTCACTCGCGGGATATTGGGCTTTTCGGTCGCTTGCGCTCGATGTCATGATCATAAATACGATCCGATTCCAACAAAAGACTATTATTCCCTGTATGGTGTTTTTCAAAGTTGTGAGGAGCAAATGGTCCCCTGCGGTCGATCGACAGATACCGCATTCGACGAAGAACTAGCGAAGCGTGAGACTAAACGCAGAGACACTATGACAAAACGACGGCAAGAACAGTCCGGACGTGTTCGTGCAAAAATCGATCAGTACCTGCTCGCTCAACTCGAGTTAGAAAAATACCCGGAAGAAGTTTTTAATCAAGTCGTTGAACCGGGAGACTTGAACCCGTTTGTGGTGCGCAAATGGCAAGCTTACTTGGCAATGGACAAGCGATCCGCGTCCCCTGTTTTTGCCAAATGGCACGAATTAGACAATCAGGCACATCCTGATCGATGGAGATCCGTCGCGTCAAAATACGGCGCCTTTTTTGAGGAACTTGATCGGCGATGGAACGAATATCTCGCAGTCAATGCCAATGCAATAGAATTCCCCGACATAAACGACGAACGATTTCGCCGCATACTCTATGGCATGGACTCACCGTGCATTGTCCCCGACGAACATATCACCAACATTGAAGCCTATTTCCCAACGAATGTCATTGAAGAGCTTTGGAAACTCCAAGGTGAAGTTGATCGTTGGTTGCTGGGTAACGACAACTCGCCTCTCTATGCGACTATCCTTGTCGATCGCCCGACCCCTTCGACTCCACGCGTGTTTCTTCGCGGCAATCCACTTACCAAGGGAGACGAGGTTTCGCGGCAATTCCTGTCGGCAATGAGTAGTAAGGAGGATAGACCCTTTGTCATTGGTAGCGGAAGACTGGAATTGGCCAATGCCATCGTGAGCCATTCAAACCCATTAACCTCGCGCGTGATGGTGAATCGGATTTGGATGCATCATTTCGGTCGAGGGCTTGTGGATACACCAAGTGATTTCGGCAATAGGGCAGAGCTGCCAAGTCATCCAGAATTGCTGGATTGGTTAGCGATCCGTTTCATTAAATCGGGTTGGAGTATTAAGTCGCTTCATAAAATGATAATGCTCTCAAGCACCTATCAACAAGGAAGTAGTTCGGCATCCCAGTCAGCCGATCCGGCAAATCGCTTGCTGGCACGTATGACCTCACGGCGGCTTACCTTCGAGCAAATCCGTGATACATGGCTTCAGTCGTCCGGCGAATTAGATCATCAAGTCGGCGGAAGATCTCGCTCTTTGTTCGACCAAGTCAACTTACGTCGAACGCTCTATGCAACGATCGATCGAGAGAAAGTCTCACCCGTACTACGGATGTTCGATTTCGCCAATCCCGACCTTTCTATCCCAAAGCGTTCGGAAACTTCAGTGCCTCAACAAGCGTTATTCGCCTTGAATCACCCGTTTATCGCCCAACGAGCGACTCGATTGGCGGCTCTAGGCTCGCGATCCAATGAAGCCAAGTGGATTTCTCAATTGTACCAAGCTCTTTACCAACGTGATCCAACTGAGGAAGAGTTGCGACTAGCTGATGAGTTCATTCAGTCAGATCCCGTTTGCGGACTGTTGAAGACAAGCAATTGGACTTACGGGTACGGCGAGTTCGATCCTGCGGCAAAGCGAGTGAAAATATTTAATCCGTTACCTCACTTTAACGGGACGGACTGGCAAGGAGGAGAAAACTACCCGGACGCAAAACTCGGATGGTTAAAGCTGACTTCCACAGGAGGTCACCCAGGCAACGATTTGAAGCATGCAGTGATACGCCGTTGGACTGCGACGGAAGACGGAGAATACTCGGTTGTTTCCCGCGTCTCGCATATACCCGAGGTGGGCGACGGTATTCGAGCGATGATCTGTCATAGCGAGCGGGGGATTTTAGGATCAGCAACGGTTTTTCATTCTTCCGAGAATTTAAATCTTAGTTCGATCAAAATCTGGAAAGGCGATACTCTTGATTTTATCGTAGACATTTGTGAAGGTCTAAACAGCGATCAGTTTCTTTGGTCCGCAACCATATCCAAGATCGAGGCGGATTCCATAACTGGAGGATCGACTCTATCGGATGCTGAGAGGGATTTCACACCACGACACCGTTTGGATCGCCAACAACAATTGGCACAAGTACTGATGTTGGCCAATGAGTTCATGTTTGTAGATTGAGGGGAAAATGTTCGAGCCCACTGGATATTCACGTCGCGACCTTCTTCAACGTACTGGGGTTGGGATCGGTATGCTCGGTCTTGCGGGCATGCTCTCGGCGAAGACGGAGGCGTATGTAGGCCAACTGGTAGCTCCTCATTTCACGCCAAAGGCAAAACGAGTAATTCATTTCTTTCTTAACGGTGGGCCATCGCATGTAGACACATTTGATCCGAAACCATCCCTATTAAAGTATGCTGGACAATCCATTCCTAACACGTTGCTAACAGAACGCAAGACAGGTAATGCGTTCCCGTCTCCGTTTCGATTCGAACGCTATGGTCAAAGCGGGATCGAAGTCAGCGAGCTATTTGCGAAGACGGCACAGCATATTGATGATGTTGCCGTTGTCCGATCGATGTTCGCTCAGGTGCCAAATCATGAACCCTCTTTGATGCTCATGAATTGCGGCGATTCGATTCAAGCAAGACCGAGTCTTGGAGCTTGGCTCACTTATGGGCTGGGAAATGAGAATGAAAATCTACCGGGATTTGTGTCCATGTGTCCCGGCGGCTTGCCGATCAAAGGGGCCGAGAACTGGCAATCCGCCTTTCTTCCGGGTGTCTTCCAAGGAACTTACGTGGACTCCAAGCAATCATCGGTCGAAAAGCTAATCGAGAATATTCGTAGCCCGCATGCAACACCAGAGGTTCAACGCCAGCAACTTGACCTGTTACAGAAACTCAACGAAAGGCATCGAATTGACCGAATTGACCCCCGACTCGATGCGCGGATTGAATCGTTTGAGTTGGCATTCCGAATGCAAACTGCAGCGACGGACGCTTTCGATATCCATCATGAACCACAATATGTTCGCGATCTGTTCGGCAATGGAGTGCATGGGCGTCAAACGCTGATCGCAAGGCGACTGATCGAACGGGGAGTTCGGATGGTGCAGCTCTGGCACGGTGCAGGTCAGCCTTGGGATAATCATGACAAGATCGAAGAGAATCATCGCAAGCTTGCGGGTGAGATCGACCAACCCATTGCAGCCTTGTTGACAGATCTCAAACAACGAGGAATGCTCGAAGATACCTTAGTCGTTTGGGGTGGTGAGTTCGGGCGCACGCCGACCGTGGAAATGAATGGCAACCAATCAAAACTCGGCCGTGATCACAATCACTACGGCTTTACCGTTTGTCTTGCTGGTGGCGGCATCAAGGGCGGCACAGTTTATGGAAGTACCGATGAATTCGGATTTGCAGCCCAAGAGAAACCAGTAAGCGTCTACGATCTTCACGCGACGATATTGCACTTAATGGGCTTAAACCACGAACGATTGACGTACCGTTATGCCGGTCGTGACTTCCGCTTGACGGATGTGCATGGAAATGTCATTAAAGAGATCTTGGCCTGAGGATAGGAATTTATGGCCAAGCACGCTTCACCCCCAAATGTGTAGTACTCCTATAGGGCCGCTTGGGCCAGGAAGATGGCTAACCGTCGCTGCGCGATCCATCTCAACGTCGCTGCGTGATCTGTTTCTTAGTCAAGCGATTCAGCATCTTCCGCTTCGCTTGCCTCTTTTTCAAGTTCCTTGTAACTGCGTAGACATGATTCCATTGCGATCCGAAGCCTCTCTTGCGATTGAGACTGTTCGCCGGATTTCTCGATCAGTGGACGCAAACCATCATAGAGAAGTTGGAATTGACTTCGAATCAAATCGGTCATTACGCGAGGTACCGAATGTTGGACGACCACCCGCGGGTCCGGCATTGGTCGACTTGCTTGCTCGGTCCGCTGATTGGTTGCAGACACAACCGCATTCTGGATCGCATCAAGACCGTCTCGTAAGCTCATGATTGAGACCAGGAACTGATTGGTCGAATCGTTCCCAGACAAACCCTTCAGCTTATTCCTCTGCGCGAACGTTGACTTGATCGAGTTCCATCGTTGGAGCTCTTCGGTCGTCAAGAGCCCAAGTATCTCCTTAAACTTGAGCATGTTTGACTCTCCGTCTCGAGACAGCGTTTGCGCGTCTTGTTGGTAGCTCGCAAATATCAAAGTTTGAAGTTCTGCATCGTTCATAATCGGCACCACCTTTTCGGCGATGCGATTCATGTTGCGGTAACTACCCTGCAGCTTAAACGGGGGTTCGGTTCGGTAGTCATCGGATTGCGAGGCGCTTCGGATATACTCGCGATTGACATTCAAGACGACGTCTCGTACTTGGCTGAGTTTTTTGAGAACCGAAAGCATTTCCTGCAATCGATCAGCAGACAAATTGCTTTCGAGCGAAAGCCCTTCGCTAATTCCTCGTTCAGCAGCCTGGATAACCGCCCGCTGATCTGAATTACAACATCTCGATAAGGGTTGAAGGACAGAATTATTCGTTAGGCAGTTTTCCAGGTAAGACAATTCAAATGCTTCCCGACTATCGCCAATGATTTCTCCGAGGTTGTAAACATCTGCTCGGTTGGCGAGCATATCCGGGATCTGGAATCGCTCACCGCTTTCATTGTATGGGTTGCCCGCCATGACGACTGCAAACTTGCGACCTCGCAAATCGTATGTCTTGGATCGTCCGTTCCATACCCCTTCGATTTTTCGAGTAGCATCACACAAAGGGATAAACTTCTGCAACAGTTCCACATTGCAGTGTTGAATATCATCGAGGTATAGCATCGTATTATCACCCATTTCCAAGGCAAGATTGATGCGCTGTACTTCTTCCCGAGCTGCTGCGTTCGGAGCTTCGCTAGGATCCAACGAAGTGACCGAGTGGCCGATTGCTGGTCCATTTATTTTAACAAAGACCAAACCCACTCGATTCGCAACGTACTCCATCAAGGTAGTTTTGCCGTAGCCAGGAGGGCTTATGAGCAAAAGCAAACCCATTCGATCGGTTCGTTTGTTCTCTCCGAGGGCCCCCAATTGCTTAGATAAATTGTCACCAATCCGAGGCAAGTACACCTGATCGATAAGTTGGTTCCGTACAAAACTTGTCAGAACAGTCGCTTTGAATTCGTGCGAACGGAGGCGTTTCTCGGCTTGAGCAATAAGCTCCCTTTTGGTGGTTTGCAACGCCAGCCATCTTGGAACCCAATGTTCTGCATGCCAACGAAGTCGCGTCTGAAACTCGTGGTATTGGAATGGTAAGTTGCCGTTGGCAATACGAGGATGGTCACCAGCGAGACCCTGTATTTGGCTTCGCAACTCTAGACTCTCGGAAACTTCGCTCCGGACAGACAAGGAGACTTCCTGTATCAATTGCAAAACGACCTCTTCGCGATAGTCCTGGGCGAAATCGATCGGCTTGCAATCTGCTTTCGACAAGTGATTCTTAATCAATCCGTCGGCAATTCGCAGAGCCAACTG
Source organism: Pirellula sp. (assembly GCA_031374515.1). Classification (GTDB taxonomy): domain Bacteria; phylum Planctomycetota; class Planctomycetia; order Pirellulales; family Pirellulaceae; genus JBKCUI01. The sequence goes on from JANMGH010000007.1 coordinate 45,327, forward strand.
CCACAGTTCGATTGGGTTCGCTAGTTGTGCTGTCAGCGATTCGGTAATGGTCCGCCATGCTTCAGCTGATAGACTTTGCTTCATCGAGCGAACAATCTCAGCAGGAATTGGGTGCGAACTCCGGGCTCTTTGCGTTTCGAACGCTTGTATTTGCTGCAAAAGATAGTTTGCGGTCTCGTCCAAGGAGAGGTCTCGCAACATGCCTTGGTCGAACTGATTGAGTATTCCCTGGATACGAACCAAGGCACTCTCATTTGGCAGACGGTTTGCAAGTATGCCATCGGTCACTCCAAACGCGGCAATCCATTCCTCGATTGGCGACCGCGCATCGGCAGGAACCAATCGGTCCCATACGTACCACGCGAGGCTGCGCAATCTAGGGGAGAAAGCGAGCAAGCCTAAAGTGCGCTTGCATTCAAGTAACACAGAAAGGATGTTTGCCGCATCCGAATCGTGCACCCCACGAGCATACCCCTCTTGATATCGAGATTGCATGGATTCTCGCACCCAATCGACCCGTTCTGAAAAGGGAAGCTTAAGGAACGTGTCCGCGTGCATGGTTGAATCGGACGAGTTCCGATGTAGCTCGTGAGCTAGGGTAAATGCAAGGTATTCTCCACGATAAACCGATTCCGTTTCACTAGGGTGTGCTTGCTCCCATAGGTCCTTTGCGGTCTCAAGCTTCGGATCGCACAGCGGTTCAAAGAACTGAGTTCCAGTCAAATGGAGGTGGATTGTTCCGTCTCGGACGACCGTGGTTAGCTCGATCGCGTGATGATTTACGCTAAAACTGTGCTGTCCAAGCTTGATTGCACGGTTGCCATCGCTAAGTAGTTCTCGACGGTCTCGCTGTTGACGCACAGCATCGTCAGCGACGGACTTCAGCCTGGAGAGAACGTCTTCGCTGCGGACTGAATCTCCAAGTCCAAGCAATTGCGTAGCAATGCCGCGAACCTTGTCCACCATCAAGTCGGAAGCGAAGTAAGAGTTCAGGAGCGCAAGTTCGTCGATTCGAGCCGATTTGGAAGTGATTCCCGCAAGGATTCGATCCGCAGCGGTCACAAGACTGTTTGCGCGACGTGTTCTGACTTCGACGAGTTGCTGCCGTTTCGTTTCAAACGTATCGCAAATTGACTGGCGTTTCTCGGTTAGTCGAAGAAGGAGCGTTTCGGAGTCTGCATAGCGTCCTTCGAGTTCTTCGATCTGAAGCAAAGTACGCGTCAGCGCCGCATCTACTTTATCGGGTGCATCTGCCGTGTCCAAAACACCTGCAGTCGACTGGTCCAGCAATTTGGACTGCGATGCAAAATCGGCCTCCATCTCGTGTGTGGTTAGATCGCGCAACCGCATTCTCAGCATCGATCGGTTGCGATTGAGTTTCGACAAGCAGTCACCGACTCCATCCACAATCGTTGTACGTTGAACTAGATCGTCGATCTTGAGTTGCGAGACCGTTTCAATAAGTAGTTCAAGGGATTCTCCGATTTTTTGAAATTGAGCATCAAGTTCCTTGCCTGCTGCCGAGGTAGAAGTCTGGCCTATGCAATTGGATAGCGATTCGATTTGTTGCTCAAAGGGCTCTAACGACTTCGCAGATAGCAAGAATTGGACGCAGCGGAGTCCAAGTCGATCAGACGCTTCGACCAACCGAGATTCGAGCGTTTCGACTGCGCTGAGTTCGATATATCGCATTTCTCGAAGTTGGATGGCGGTTCCGCGATGCGTTCGAATCGCAGCAAGCTTTTCAATATAGTTTTCAATCCGTTCAAATCGAGCCCGTTCGATCGACTTCAGCAACTCTTCCGTTACGAATTGCATTCGGGCGAGCGCGTCAGCAGTTTCGTTCCTGGCGCGAACTACTTTCTCGAATTCGTCCACTGCGGCTGATGCCGCGTCCCGAATATCGATTATTGGAACGGATAGTTCAAACACTTCGGATCGGTCAAGCCAAAAGTACCCGTCGAGTATGTCGTTTGCACGTTTGGCCAAATCTGCATAGAGGTCGGCGTAGGATTCGTCCTTGTCGATGAGCGATAACAGTTCCTGGCACTCGGCCATTCCTCTGACGATATCCTGGTTACCGATCTTGAACAGCAGCGAGTCCGACTGAACTTTCGGATGATAGTCCGGACTAGTAAATGGAGTCTGCCATACCTGAAGCGCATGATGCTTTTGTGGTGAATCGCTTGCTCGCATGCTGATCATAACACCGTCGTGAAGGAATGCTTGGCCATGGCATATCAATGGCGTATCAACCTCTTGACGGATCAAATTGTAACGAAGCTGCAGAAAAGTCCCGGATTCCGTATGATAGAACAGATACAAAAAATCTTCACCGTTCGGCGACTTGATCAATCGATCGAAGGTGAGGTCTGCAAGTCCATGATCAAAGAGCTTGGCGGCTCCTGTTTGAAGCACGAAGCCATGAGGGAAAATGATTCCATGGTCGTTTGGAAGTAGGTTGCATGCGGTCCCGATAGAATCCAGCCTCTTTACATCACAACGCTTGGTGCTAAAAACGAGATATCGGTGGTCTCGCTCTTGGTATGGCTTAATTTTAAGAAGAATCAAATTGCCAAGAATTGCATAGTAGGTCTCCGCGTCATCGAGAGTTTGATCGGCGCTATCTACCGGTTCACGGTAGATTCCCATACCATCCTCGGTGTTGTCCTCAATTTTGATGGTCAGATCGCCATGCACACATTCCACGAAGAGTTTGTCCTCGATCGAAATATGTGGATGAGATCCCTGCCGATGGCTCTCACGAGTTGCGCGCTGCCACTGAAAGGCATGTTGCGAGGGGGGGCGAACTTCTGCCTCGCTGCGATTGTCGAGGTAGACCAGCGATTGACCTTCGATAGACCATTTGAAGGACTTGAAGCTTGAGGCAGTTCTGCCGGTTTGAAAGACCATGTAGAGGTATGGTCCACTCCTGAAGAACCGCAGGAACGTTGCGTTGCGGTAGTATCGATATAGCTCTTGGAAATCTCTTTGGAAACTTGGGTTGAGCAATGGATCGAGTGCAACTTGCCGAGCATGCTGTCCATCGAAACGATAGAAAGCAAATACATCGGAAGGTGCGATTTCCGTCTTAAGTCCGAACTGGACATTGTAGCCCAATAAGATATGAGTATCCGTTGCAAAGAGGTCTCGCGGAATGCAATTGTGGTCGGTGGTAACGTGCGCTGTCGAGTTTAGTCGTGTTTGAATACTGCCAAAAACAGAAGCTCTTTCCGTATGGAGTTTTTCGAACCGTTGACGTAAGTCGGTGGCGGCCTCTCGCAATCGATTGCGAAGTACTTCATATGTCCCAGAAGCCAAGGCAGATTCGGTCATTAATTTCTCAGAGGTTGGGCCGACGGCAACTGGGACGAACTGTTCGGCCCATTTTAACCGGTCGTGTTTGAGTTTCTAGGAATACTTTGTCAGGAGCTGTCGATTGCGTTTCGATTGTAGATGACAAACTGTTCGAAGCTTGCGAGTCGGTTTGGAATAGGTTAAGTAATATTTCAGGCCCAAAAGCATTGAATGATGGGCTCGGAATGAAGTTTTTTTAGCATTTGCGCCTCATAAGGCAAATGGAAGGGCCATTTGTTTAGACCGATGCCCTCGATGGCATGGAAAGGCATTGCCAGGATTGCATGAGTTGGACTTTGGATGATACTAGGTCTAGGAAATCATGGTGATGTTTAAATCCAATTGGATGTACCCAGACAAAATGTATGTTTGAATTCCTATCGTCTTTGTTCGCAGCACCCGTTTTCCCTTCAACGATCGTGCTGGGCTTGCTGATTGTTTGGAGTCTGATGACCATTGTCGTCGGTGGGTTGGATAGCCACCTCGCTGCATCTTGGCATTTTCATAATCCGTTTTCGGGGGGCCATGCAGACGGCGACGGACTGAGCCATACGATTTCACATGTATTAGGCGATGCGTTGGGTACTGTAATTCTTGCTCCAGCTAAGTGGCTGAATCTAAAGCAACTGCCGATTGTCCTTTGGGCGGGTATTTTTGCACTTAGTTGGTGGGCCGTCTCGATTCTACTTTGGGTCAGCATCGATTCGGCCTTTGTAAAGGAACCAAGTAGGTTGGTGGTTGCCTTGCTAATATCGAGGAACCTCATACTTGGCCTGATTGCGACCAAGCTGATAACGCAACCCATGCGAGGATTGTTTGACACCCATGAGCTAACCTCCATTTCGTTGGTCGGTAAAGAGGCTGAAATCAGCTCCTATGACGCGACGCCCGAAAGCGGACAGGTGAAGTACAAGACCGAAGGTGCACCTCTTTTGCTCAATGTACGAACTGATGGCCCGCATTTGCCCAAAGGGACGCGAGTCTGGTTAACCCACTACGACAAACAAAAACGAATTTACATCGTTTCCGCAACCACCACTGCATCGAACTCTACCTCCACTGGATCCAATTCATGGCCTTCGTGATTACGCTCTTGTCCATTGTCTTTGCTGCACTACTGTTCGTGATCTCGCTCGCGATTATCGCGGGCAAGTTCTACGTCAAAGTCGGACCAGACGAAGCTATTGTCAAAACAGGGATGGGTGGGCTCAAAGTCGTTATCGATGGCGGCGCACTGATATGGCCGGTGATACATCGATACGAAAAGATGGACCTCACCCTCAAGAGCTTTGAAATCGCCCGTGAAGGATCCGAAGGACTCATATGCAAAGACAATATACGTGCCGATATCAAAACAGCTTTTTTTATCCGTGTTGATAAAACAGCGGACGAGATTAAAGAAGTCGCTCAATCGATCGGATGCAAACGAGCTTCCCAAATCGAAACGATGCGTGAACTGTTTGATGCCAAGTTTTCTGAAGCGCTGAAGACTGTGGGAAAGCAATTCGAATTTGTTGAACTCTACGACAAACGCGACAAGTTCAAGAACGAGATTCTCAAAGTGATAGGCACCGACTTAAACGGATATCGCTTGGACGACTGCGCTATCGACTATCTTGAACAAACGCGTCTCGAACTTCTCAATCCCAACAATATCCTCGATGCCGAGGGGATCAAAAAGATCACTGAATTAACGTCGCAGGAGAAGATCAAAGAAAACCACTTCACCCGCGAACGGGAAAAAACCCTCAAAAAGCAAGACGTCGAGGCGCAAGAAGCCATTCTCGAATTGGAACGACAGAGGATCGAAGCAACGGAACGTCAAAAACGCGAAGTAGCCGAAATCCAAGCCCGCGAGAATGCAACAGCCACCAAGGCTCGCGAAGAAAACCGATTGGAAGGAGAACGATCTCGCATTCACACCGACGAAGAAATTGGGATAGCAACCCAGAACAAGGATCGAACAATTCTAGTTGCACAACGCAATAAGGAGAGAGCTGATGGCGTTGAACTCGAAAGGATTCAACGCGACAGGCAACTGGAAGTGACCGAACGGGAACGCGTTGTCGGACTAGCCAACGTAGAAAAGGAAAAAGCACTCGAAACCGAACTCCGCAATATCCAAGAGGTGATTCGTGAACGTGTATCGGTGGAACGCTCTGTAGTCGAAGAGAAACAAAAAATGCTCGACACCGAAGCGTTTGCAACTGCGGATCGAACCAAACGAATCCAGGTAACGGCAGCCGAGATGGCAGCGGAGCAGTCACTTGTTAAAGAGATCAAGGCTGCCGAAGCGGCGTTCAAGTCGGCCGAGAGTCATTCGGCACAAATCCGTCTCGAAGCGGAGGCGGGTAGGGATCAAGCTGAGAAGAAGTCGTCAGGCATGAAGTTGATGGCGGACGCGGCACGTGCTGAATTTGCAGCGCAAGGACTGGCTGAAGTGGAAGTCATGCAGGCAAGAGCATCCGCGACTCAAGACCAGGGCTTTGCAGAAGCCCGGGTCCTACGCGAGAAATACACATCGGAAGCACAAGGGATCACCGAGAAGGCCAATGCTATGAAGATCTATGATACTGTCGGCAAAGAACATGAGGAGTTCAAGTTAAGATTGGACAAGGAAAAGCAAATTGAAATCGCTGCTATTTCGGCTCAACGTTCAATTGCAGAAAGCCAAGCGTTGGTTATGAGTGAAGCCCTTCGCTCCGCGAAAATCGACATCATTGGTGGCGACGGTACATTTTTTGACCAAATAAGCGCGGCCGTTCAAGGTGGAAAGTCTCTTGACCGATTTGTGTTGAGTTCTAAGGTAGCAACCGATGTGAAGGATACGTTTTTCACAGGTAACCCGGAACAGTTCAAGGCACGAGTTGGCGGTTTGCTGGAGCAATTTCATTTGGATGCTGGCGACATTAAAGACTTGAGTGTCGCTGCCCTAATCGCCAAATTGCTTTCTAGTGGTGGCAGCGAAGGTGTCAGGAATCAGCTAGTTCAGTTGCTCGGACTCGCTGGATCGCTAAATCTTGCGGACAAATCCGTTAGCAAAATATTGAGCTAATGCCAGCTTCATCCGGGTCGTTTGATGGAGACAGGAATTCACTCCAGAAAGCCAGGGCCAAGTCGTGGAGTGCATTATCATACATCCACGGATTACTCGCGTGCCACCGATTCAAAAAGCACTCGAATCCCAGTCGGCTTCGTCTTCCTCGTGAAATCTGATACAGCAAAACTCGAATCAAACTCTATCGACGGAGGAGTCTCCGTGTGCACGCATTGTTCCTGCACATACTTTTCATCAAAATTCCACTTCTGAGATTCGTTATCAGGAATATTGTGGAATGTGCAAAAACTCGCAAACCAGAAGTGAGCGTACTTTTCGTCCTTGTCCACGACTAAGCTATTGCTTTGAAACTTCATCATGCCACCCTCAACTGCCAAACCCATTAGCCCACGCGGCCACAAGCGACGTCCAACACCGCTGCCGCTCGACATAAGAAATGAACGGAAATTTTTATAAACATCAGATCCGTAGCTAGTCAACTACCCAAACCCCAAATCGGTCGCAAGTAAGCGCATTTCGCCAGTCACGATGGGGGTGCTTTCTTCGGTTGTCCGCATGTCCTGCCAACAAGGGATTAAAGAATTATCCCTTGTTGGCGAGGGTTGGGCGAACGGGGGATACAAATTTGCTAACGAGGGATATTTAATTGACAATCAGGGGATATCTTGGAACAATCAGTGGATTTCTAGCCCCAACCGGGGATATAAACAAGTTCCACTTGTCAGTGCTCGATCGAAGAAACGCTTTCCCAATTTGCAACTTGGTCGATAGAGACGCAGGCGGTTGATTTTCGACAGCGAATCGCTTCAAGCGTCGAATGCCAAGTCGTGGATTGCGTTACCTTGGTACGTTGAGCCTGCGGTAATTGTTGGAATCCCGCATGCCTTGTGCTGCGGTTCGTTCAGGTTTTCTGGCTAGACGAGTAGGGCGGAAAGCGTTTGCATTGCTTTAGCCGAAAAGCATAACGATCCGCAGGGCAAGCCTGCGGTATTTGTGTTGCGGCTTGCATGCACTCAAACGAAACTGACTCATGATTGCAGGCGGTCGATTCCACTCCTACAATGATTCGAGCAGGATTCGTAATCCTGACATTGGAAACGCTGACTCAAAAACAAGCGGAACAATGGTGGTGCACCGAAGCAGCCCATCACCGTCTTTTTACTTGTGAATCCCTGTACTGGGCTGCATCGGTGACCACTGCCGTTCGTCCTTGAAGGCATGCGCAAAATGACACGTCAATACGCATACTTCCAGGTGACCGGTTGTGGTGATCCGGAAGTCGTGACCAAAGCTGTGGGTGTCGAGCCATCCAGGAGTCACTCTTCAACAGAAATCAATCCTAAAACAAAATGCCCTTGGGGTGTCATGAAATGGCGCTGGGACAGTAGCGAGCCTGACGATTCGTCTGTCCAACAACATGTTGATTCCATATTGCTTTGGCTCAACCGACGACCAAGTGCTATCAAAGAGCTTTGCGATGACTATGATTTGACTCTCCACATTGCCTGTTGGGCGTCGGATACATTTGGAATGCACTTGACGCGTGACCAGACTCGTCTGCTGGGTCGACTTGGGATCGCAATCGACTATGATGGGTATGTTGTTGGTGATGCGGAGATAGAAAACAAACAGTAATCGGACGAACAAAGCGATGGACCGAAGTCGCGGGTCCGCCGATTTTTGATGGAATCATTTTTTGCCGCGACATCGGTCATCGCGGGCGTTCCATCTTCACAGTACTCAATTCAGCGCGTAGGCGCTAAAACGTTTGTCGCAAAGGAGAGAGGTTTCTGCGTAGCGAGCGCAGAGCATCCTGCGCTTCTTCCGCGAATCCCACCGGCTTGTCCGGTCGGATCGTTAGGCTCCTCGCTACCAATCGCAAGCCAATTGTGTACATAATCTGCCCGTTCCCGTTGATGATCTCCGTTTAGACGGAGACCATCAACTAGATTCTTGAGGTGGAGACCGAAAGGCAAGAGGGAATAGAAGTCATGGCATTGACTCCGTTAGTAGCGAGAAACCTAAATTTCCACTGGGTAAACCAGTGGGATTTACTTCGCCGATGGGATCGGATTCGTGCAATTGTATGGCGTGTCTGCTATTATCAAGCAACCGGACTCGATCAGAACTCGTGGTGGACGCACCTGTCGAAAGCGCCAATAGCCTTTTGATGAAATCGCGGAATCGCGATGGAACAATGGGATGCAGCTAACCCCTCGATCGACCGGCCTATTTTGGCACTTTGTTACTTGCTCGGGCTAGCTGATCCCGGGAGTTACGCAATTGAGGACAAACGCATCCGAACATCGTATGAAGCCTCATGATCAAATCCCGCACTCTCTTCAAAATCATAGCGTTGTCTGCAATTGGATTCGTTATCCCCGTTGCGATGCTTCTTCCGGTCGAGTACGCACTTTCCGAGTTTGACACTCAACCAGAATGGAATACTTTGGTGGATCGATATCTGCCACCTGCGACCGGATGTTCATTGTTTTTTTTGGCCAGCGCGATCACGTCGTCAACCCCAAGAAAGCTCGTGACGTTTGTACAATCGCTTTTCTTGCATGGAACCACTTTCATTGTCTGTGCGCTGGCATTTGTGCCAATTCATCACAATAAGATTGCTGATCCACAACAACAGCATTTGGCCTGGATTCCATTCGTTTCCGTACTCCTGCTGTTCATGGCTTTGACGGTCATCGGGAACATCTCCATAGCAACTAAAAGAAAAGATCCGAATCCGATTGCTAATGGTACTCCAGACCAATATCATGCGTAACACTTAAGAATTTGACATCGCGAGCGACGCAAGGAGCGGTGCCGATGCTCAAATTCTCTGTTCAAGATGCCCGGTACGATGTCAAGCAACGGTTCTAAGAGTTGCCCATAGGGTTTTGCTTCCTTTGCATCTCACGTTAGATTGCCCGGCAGTGACCCTCCAAGCACTTTTCGGGATGCCAGAACGGACTCCGAAAGCACTTTCAGTCCGAATTCGCTGCGATTCTTCTCTCGATCGAACACTACCAACACTCCTTTGCGCTGGTTTTCTCGGGTTCGTCCGTACCGTCAGACAGTAGGGTCCGATCGGCCCTAAATTCTGCGTGCCTTGATTGACGGATTGAACTGGCATGGGTTGGCTTCTATCCACTGTCGTCGTAACGTTGCTGCTGATGTGTCGAGAGCATTACCAACAAGGAACAGTCCTTGTAGATCACCTTCACCAACTTCATCGGACTTCCACATCGAGGGCAAGCGACCGTTGATAGGGCCTTCGGCTCCGCTTGAGGGGCATGGCCGCTGGCAAGCCAATATGTCCAGCCTCGAAAAAGCCATACCAACCAGCGAACCAAGTCCAGCGAGATTCGGTTGTTTGGACTCATCCACCCGTAATACCGAATCTTCTGAAAGCCCGGCGGAAGAACGTGTTGCAAAAAGCCAGCCACGAACTCCTTTCCACCAATGCTTCGCGTTTTCGATTGATTGGTTCCCGACGGCGTGTAGCGATAAACCACTCGCTCGTCATCGCAGTACTCGATCCGCTTGTTGCTGATCGCAACGCGATAGACATACGGAGCCAAGTACTTCAATGTCGCCGTTCCGTCACCAACCGCCTTGATATCGACGACCCATTTCGATTCCCAAGCTTCTTTGGGTACTTCATCGTACAGGCCAAGTTCTCGAAGCCTGTCCGCGAGCTTGGCCTTGAAGACTCGAATCAGAGTGCCATGATGCACAAGGAAGTTCTTTGGTGTTGCCACCCATCGTTCTCTGTCGGCCGAAACGCCTCCACCGGCAACGATGTAGTGAATATGCGGATGGTACACCAGTGGATCCCTTCCCCAAGTGTGGAGCACACCAAAGAATCCCAACTGTGCGTTCTCAAGGGACTTTGTCGCACCAGCCACATCGATGATCGCCTGGCTCGACGTGTCGAACAGAGCGCGGTAAGCGTCGCTCTGATGCGCACGAAGAACCATAGC
>JANMGH010000061.1:0-30994 GCA_031374515.1 Pirellula sp.
ATCTGGAAGCAGTTGTTCTGGCTTTGCGGTCCCTCGGTTCAGGTGTGTTATCACGTCCTCAAGATACATTTGTACGTCGAGGTCATGGCGATGTGCGCTAGCTACCAGCGTCATGATGTTTGCATTACGCATGCCTGCCCGTACCGATCCGACGAAAAGCCAGTTTTTCCTGCCGATTGCGATCCGCTTCATGAGGCGCTCTACCCAATTATTGTCCACCGGGAGGCAGCCATCATTGGTATACACGCAAAGTGCATCCCAATGATTGCGAATGTACTGAACGGCTTGGCCAAGCTTGCTCGCCGGAAGGATGCTACCGGCTATTGATCCGTCAAGCCACGTCCGTAATCGATCCAAGATTAATCGCGAATCACTTTGACGTATCGCCGTTCGTTTCTCCTTGGGCCAGTCCATCGCCAATCGTTCAATGTCATACAGCTGACCAATGAGCGCCAGTGGAAGCGATGAGGCAGTCCGGTCCTTATCTTTGGCTTCGAAGATTTTGCGGCGTGCATGTGCCCAGCAAGCCATTCGAATCATCGAGGACTTGGGATCAAGAACTACGCTTAAATTGCCCGAGTAACAATCTGCCATCACATGCCCGCTGTAACCGGCCAACAGCTCGGCCGGACCATCGCGATGTCGCGACACTCGGAAGTCAAAAATGTCGTAAGGCTGATCCTCGCCACCTGAGTAAGCCCACATCTTGGCGTCGAGGCTCGTCTTACCTTCTTTTTTGGCCTCAAGCATCTTCTCGATTAATCGCTGCGTTCGAAGATCGCCCTGGACTATCTCAGGTATCTCTTTGGGCATGATCAACTTAACACCAGTATCGTCCATGCCAATGCAACGTGCCTGAAGCACACGGCGCTTCATAAGAAGCGGAAGCTCTTGAACCGCTTCGGCTGTCAAGTCCATTAAGTAATCGAGCGTCGAACGGCTCGGTGTCCAACCGCTAGATGCAAAGATATCTTGAAGGCGATAGTACGGGATGTGCAGTTCGAACTTGCCACAGGCGATCGCAGCTGCAACGCTTGCATCATAGCGGCCCTTTTCCCCAAGCCCTGCTGGAATCTCAGTTCGCAGGTTCTCCATCGTTTCTTTAGTGTTTTCAGCTTGAGCCTTTTTGAGCATCAACTGAAAGTACGCCTGCACAAACAATTCAGGGCGTTTGTAACAGAGCACTTCTTGGATTAATTGACGAAACACTTCGTGACCGGAATCCGCAAGCTTTTGATCGTCGTCCGAAAGAGGCTTGACTGTCTCTTCGCGACGCAAGTGAGCTGGGAAAGAATCGGAACGTGGCTTCGCTTCCTTCTTCTGCTTGCTGCGAGTGTAGGTGATCGTCTCGACTTCTTGTTCTGCCTCACGCTTGGCAGCATCGAGTGCTGCTTGTAGTTCTTTGTCTTCAGGAAATTCGAGTAGCTGCTGGTCGGGATTAATGAACTTCTCGCGACGGTTTCCAGCGAACAATTTCTTGAACGCAGCGTGCAATTCTTCGACCTCTCCCTTGAGCTTGTCACGCTCTTTGGACAAGTCCTGAATAGCTGCCGATTGCACAAGAATGACCTCGTGGCAAGTGTTCAGTTCGGTAGGTAGATCTTTCTCCGTTGGCATGTGAGTACTATAGCGCGACGTGTCAAAAGCGCAAGTGGTGCAAGCAAGATTAACACATAAAAACATCAAGAAAGTTGCATTCATTTTTGACTGCCTTTCGAAGGTGCTTCTAGGTTCGGTGCAACGTAGCGTTTGCGTCGTTTCACGCTCGAGAGCTCAATGCCCGAAAGAAGCAAGTTGAGCTCCGATGAATCCATGACGACATGCTTATCATCGACCTTGGGTTGAGGATGCTGAAGGCTTCCTCGCTCCAACCGTTTCATCCAAATCGCGAGTAGGAATGATCTCCCGTGCATGAAGCCGTTCACCTTCTTTGAGCTTTTCGTAATCGAATGCTGGCTGTGTGGCCGTACGAAGGACAATGGTCGAGTTCCAGCGACTTGCTAGTTGGCGAAGCATTGAGCACGTTGGAGCAACGAGTTCTGGAGGCAAGGACTGACATTCATCTAGAATCACGACGCTGTTTGCTATGTTGTGAACTTTGCGGCATCGACCTGGATTGTTTGAGAATAGGCTTTCAATGTCGCACTTTCGCAGCGTGCGGCGTTGAGCGGATCCAGTTGCTCCTTTTCGGATTTCTCCACTTCCCCACTTGCCTTCCATTCTTGCTGACGCTACTGTATTACAGCGACTAGTACAGAGAAGCAAGCGAGGTAGCCATGCAAATTCGAATCGTAGCTGGCAGCAATGCGGCCATTTACAAACAGATAGCGGACCAGATCAGCAGATCGGTGGCCGCCGGGGAGCTGGAGGTGGGGAAAATGCTGCCAAGTGTTCGCCAGCTCGCTCGGGAACTGGTTATCAACCCGAACACCGTTGCCAAAGCGTATGCGGATTTGGTGCAGTCCGGGATCGTGGAGACGCAAGCCGGCAAAGGCTTTTATGTCGCAAAACGCCGCCAGGTCTACACTAAGTCGGAAAGAATGCGACGAATGGATGAGTCGATCCAATCGCTCATCAATCAATCCTTGACGTTGGGCTTTTCCGCAGAAGAAGTTCTACATCGTGTGCGAGAATTGTTCGGAAAGGTACTTCGCAGCGTTCCCGAATCCTCATCTTAGCAATCTCCAAAAAACATTCCTTCGTTTCTTTTCAAGGTACCCACTATGTCCACACAATCGGCCCAGGACATCGCCTTCTCCGCCAGCGGTTTGACTCGCTACTTTGGCAATAAACCCATCGTCCAACAATGCTCGTTTTCAATCCCGCGAGGAACAGTTACCGGCTTGCTCGGTCTAAACGGCACCGGCAAAACAACCACAATCCGAATGCTCATGGGCTTCTTGCCGCCTACGCGTGGTAGTTCGGCAATCTTGGGCGTCGACAGCCAATCGCTGACCGCCGCAGATCGCAATCGGATCGGCTACACGGTCGAAGGGCACTTTTTATACAACTGGATGAGGGTGGAGGAGTGCGAACGCTTTCAGTCGGGCACGTTTGCGAAATGGAATGGCAAGCAGTTTCGGGAAACCATCGAACGGTTCGGGATCCAGTCGAAGTCTCGCATAAGTCATCTCAGCCGAGGTCAGCGAGCTGGTGTTTCCTTGGCATTAACCCTCTGTACTTTTCCAGAATTCCTTGTCCTGGATGACCCAGCGCTCGGGCTCGATCCAGTCAGCCGACAAGCACTGAATGAAACCATCTTGGAATTCGTGGAATCCGGCGATCGTACGGTTCTGTTAAGTAGCCATCTCTTGGACGACATCGAACGCATAGCGGACCGAATCTTGGTAATGGTGGATGGCCGTTTGGTCGTGGACTCCACCATTGAGAATTTACTGAGCCGACTTTCAACTTGTACCTTGGAAACGGACGAAGACACGACGCAATTGGGCGCGATACCAGGTCTGGTCCATGCGCGACGCATCGGACGACGATGGACGCTATCGATCCTCGACATGAATGCCGAGAGCGATGCCGCTTTGTCGCGTCTCGGTTGCCAGGCGTTGGACCGTACCCCATCCGCATTCAACGACGCCATGATGGCGTATCTGTCCCGTTCTCGGGGCAGTAGTTCGTTTATTTCCAAAACTCCTTCGGTCCCTTCTTCCCGGTAAGGTATTCAACGATGAACGCATTTCTTCGCAAGGAATTTCGAGAATCTGTGCGCTGGCTACCTCTCGGTTGGCTTTTGATCGGGGGCTTGCTTTGGGCGAACCTTCCGGGCCTAGATCAACTGGACAAAGTCATGGAGTTGGCAACTTCTCTGGGTGTGTTCCTGGCAATTGGTTCTTCCTTCATCGCCCTGGGTTTGAGTATCGCGCAGTTCGCTCCGGATCAACGCAGCGCCGCTCGAGCGTTTCTCATGCACCGCGGACTTTCGCCCGAGCAGTTGTTTCAAGGGAAATTGATCATTGGTGTTGCGGTGTATGCGATGGCCATTTGGTTGCCGCTTCTCGTTGCAACGTTGTACTTGGAATGGATCGGGCCATTGCGATTGCCTACGTCGGCTCGCCAAACGATTCCAGCTTGGGTGATTTCGGTTTACGCGTTCTCCTTCTACTTCGGCGGAGTCATGTTGGCGTGCAGCAACGCGCGATGGATTGGGACTCGAGTATTGCCCCTCGCCATAGCTGCCTTAATAACAATAAGCGGAATGTCGACCCTGCTTTCAAACGCTGTGATTTTGGAGTGGCTGTTCCTCGCACTCGGCGCTTTTGGCTTGTTTGCCATGCTTCGGGCGAGTCAAGATGCCTTTGACAATGGCGCACGCAGGGTATCGCCTGGGATGGGCCTGCGAAGTCATTGGTCGCGTTCCTTGGTGTTAACGGTGTCTTCGATTGTTGCCAGTATGACAGCCATTCTGTTTCCTACCAATTTCACATCTCGAAATGAGATCTATCGATACATATCGCCGGCATTCGATGAGTCAGGGGATGCCGTGTACGAGCTTATGGAACGAGGCTACGCAGTGGAACGAGCGAAAATTAGTTCGGATCCTGATGCAATGGTGATTGAAAAGGTGGCTGGTGAAGCCATCATTTTTTCGAGTAGTCAAGTGTATCAGGTGTATCTGATGTCAACCGCACAAGAAACGGTAACAGCACAGCCGTTTTCCCCAAGAAAGTTACGGAGCATGCGTTCGGAAGTGTTCGTCTACGATCCGAAGGGATATGTTTTAGCATACGCGGCCGTTCCCTCCGGAGACCGAACCGATCGTGCAACGTGGCTCTTGAGCTATGTCGTTGGCCGAGACAAGGTATCGCGTCACATGGAAACCCGTGGGCTTCCGTTCCAGACGAAACCCACTGTGGTTTCAAACAATTTGATAGTAACTAAGGAGGGAATGTATTGGTTCGACAAGGAAGCGGCAAAGGTGAAGCATATAGTCACAATGCAAGTCGATGGTTATGGTTGGGAACAGATAGCAACTTCCCATCGCATTTTCCTGGTTAGCGGTAGCAGATTACTCGAGTACTCCGATCCATCAACGCTAACCTCGCTGGACTCGCTCCAACCGGAAGCATCCATCGAGGTCGGCGAGAACTTGCTCTTGCTCGGAATGCAGAGTCGATTTTTGTACAAGGATAAAGACGACTTCACCGTGATTCGGCAAACTGGGGCCTTTCGTTATCTCGTTGTCCAAAAACGTCCTGGAAAGGAACTCGAACGGTTTACGAGTTCACCACCCAAAAGCATGCAAGCGCAAACATCTCATCTTGGCCCCTCCGCATTTTATAACGGACTCGTGTGCATGGCATTGCCCTTGGCATACATTCTGATTTCGGGTGTGATCATGCTCATTGCTGTGTTTGGCTTCGGCGTCCAGATGCCTGAAATCGGCCAAGACGGTGGGCTTGCGAGTGGAATGATTGAAGGCGCCGCGTTGATTATGTTTCAGGCCATTCTCGCCTGCGTCTTGGCTTATGCTGCAGCCAGGCATCGAGGACTATCCAAGAAAGCGCGCGTCGGTTGGTCGATCGCTGGAGCGCTGGGTGGGTTCGGCGTCGCCGTGGCGATCATCGCAATCTACCCGCGATGTTTTCGGGAAGCATGTACATGTTGCAAGAAACCCAGGCGTGTGGAGTTGCTCGTGTGCGAACACTGTGGAAGCGAATGGGAGTTGCCTGCGAGGGACGGTATCGAAGTCCTCGAAACCCCCTCCGAGTCTGAGAATCTCGTTCTTCAATAGAGGCGTGCCGCAAACCAAACAGCATTGCGATTGCGATGAATCGAATTGCAAATCCGAAATCCCTGTGTGTAAGATGCAAATAGGTCGAAAACGAACGTTGGTCGATTGCCGTGTAGGTCCAAATGCAGAGGTTCAACATGCCGACGAGTTGCTCGCCGACACCGACGCAGTCGGAAAACTAAGCGCCGAGCCAATGATGGAGTTGCTGTCACCACAATAGAGATGACCTTCAAGCTCGCATAAGCGCTGCCACGTCGACTATAAGGTTCGTGAGCAGCTGTCCATTCGCAATCTGTCCCGGAACAAATCGACCCTGTTCGACATACTCCTCACCCTTTAGTACCAGTACGACCACCACTTGGTCCCGAGGGTCAACAATCCAATACTCTGCGACTCTGGCTTTCGCGTAATCTTGGCGTTTGTCCTCGTAGTCACGTTTACGTGCCTCTGTGCCATCGCTTACGATTTCCATCGCGAGATCGATTTTAGTCGGATACTCGGCATCTTTTGCCGGTAGGTTGTCAGGCGAGATGTAGAGCAAATCAGGTTCGCGAATCGTGCCAGGAAACAGTGTCGTGGGCAACGGAGCAAACAGAACCAAGCTTTGAGGCGGTGCGGCAGCTTCTACCAATCCAAGCAACATCTTCAAAAGTTTTTGATGCTTCAGATTTGGCATTGGGAGTATTTCCAAGCGGCCATTCACCAACTCCGCCATCTGAGTCGAATGAAACCTTAGAAAATCTTCTTCCGACCAACGGCCTTGCAGTGGCAGCAAATAGGCTGCTTCCCAGGCTGGTTCTCCGTCTCTAGATGGGATTCGCGGGGTCGCGTTCGACATGGCTTGACGCAAAGCAAAGGTTTCGGTTCCGGAACTTTCTATAGGATATTCCAAAGACCAAGAAATTGCACGCCTTACCCCTAAAACAACTTACTCCTGTATCAGCATGCCACAATCAAATGGTTTCGGAGACACTCGTTAAAAATCGAAAAAACTCTCCCGCAATGAATAAATTCAGCCATCAAACGGGTCTTCTTTATTGAATACCGCAGAAACACCTCTTTGGAGTAGGAATGAGCCAACTTGCACACCGACTTGCAAGTGGAGAGAGTCAGGCATTTGCTGAGCTCTACGACCTATGCGGTAACCAAATGCATCATTTTTTGGTGTCCAAAAGAATTTCGCGCGAAGATGCAGGCGATTTGATCCAAGAGGTGTTTTTGCGGTTAGTTCGAAAAAGGAGAGCCTTTCAATCCGTAGAGAATCCAGTTGCCTTTGCGTTTCAAGTCGCAAGAAACGAAGCGAATCGCTGGCTTTCGCGATCGATTCGAAAGCGAGAACAGTTTCGTTTGATCGCGGCCGATTTATTTGTCGAAGTTGCTCCGAGCCAATCAAAATCAACAGACTGGCGGGATGCTCTGACCGATGCCTTGGCTGTTTTACCTGACGAACAGAGTGAGGTCGTGATGCTCAAGATCTATAACGAATTTACATTTCAAGAAATTGCCGCGATCACGTCTACTCCTCAAGGAACCGTAGCGACCCGCTACCGCCTAGGAATCGGCAAATTAAGAGAGTTATTGGGGGACTTGGAATGAATGAGGTAAAGGAAGAGGATGTTCCTGCATTCTTGGCCCGACTAAAACCACGCGGTGCGCCTTTGGGGCTTCGCGAGCAAGTTATCGCGACAGTTGAAAAGGAATTGGGGCAAACAAAGCGTAATGCTCGTTGGTTCACACATACCGAACTGCGCTGCTTCCAAATAGCTGGAGCGTTGTTGTTGGCCAGTATTGCGTTTTGCTTTCTGGTTGAGCTAGGGGAACGATCTCGCATGACGCGACTTGATTTCAAAAAGGAGATTCAAGATCGAGATCAAGACCTTTTCCCATTTCTCGCCTGTCAGGACCCGTCTAAGTTAAACGCGTGGTTTCGCAGCTACCAGCGAATGGCATCGCCAAGTGTTCAGAGCCTCTCGCAAATCCAAAACAACTTTCATCAAATCATCGAACTCGATCCCGATTTCAAGAAACATCTGAGGGGATACCATGGCCTTTTTTAATTTCTGGAAGCCTGTAAAGCGAATCGCTCTCTGCACGATGGTGCTCGCAATCGTGCTGCTAATTGGATTTACGATCTGGAACTGGCGAGTCGGCGTCGAGATTGAGCAGCAAATGGCGTTCATTCGCAAGCAGAGCCATCCGGCACTGCTTGCAGAATTAGTTACTCCGCCGATTGCCCCAGAGGAGAATGCGTTAACGTTCATGAATCGAGCTCTTGCGGATGCAAGCAAGGTCGAGCATGAGTTAGAGAACATTCAGCTCGAACGAGGACAATTTCTATCCGAAGCGGAGCAAAAAAGGGTGAAGGCTGCATTGGACGCTTATCCAAATACCCTACCGCTGCTGAGAGCTGCCGCCAAATGCAAAGCCTATCGGTCAGATGCGGACTTCAATAAAAAACCAATGGACTTTCTCGGCGAGGAATTGAGTAAGGCTCAGTCTCGTCGAATTGTTGCGAGAGTTTTACAGAAGCACATCGCCTTGTTGATTTCGCAATCCGAATTTGACGAAGCAGCGCAGGACGGACTCATTCTATTGAAGATCGCAGAACATGTGACGCATGAGCCGACTATTGTTCAGTACCTGATATCGAACGCTATTCGCGGAATGGCACTTTCGAGCTTGGCAGCTACGTTGCAGCGCGGCGATGTGTCAAAAGATGTTCGGGGCAAGCTGGAAGAACAACTATCTGCATATAATGACAAGCAACATTTTGCAGAGGCAATCATCTCAGACCGAGCGTTTGGGAATTCGATATGTGCGGAAAGTCCTTGGGCATTTTGGCGGACGTTCAGAAATGATTTTTTAAAGGGCATGCAAAAACAAATCGAATTCTCGCAAAAGCCCTATCCTGAGTTCCAGGCGGCGCAAGCTGGTAACAAGAACCTTTCAGACTCGATGATGGCACCGGCAATCCAAGCAAGCCACGAAGCGTGCACAAGGAATCAAGCCTTTTCGCGTACCATACGAGTTCTTAATGCGATTCAAAGCGAGCCTAGTTTGCTGACCGCGGATCAGATCGATCTTTCCCGCATAGGCCTTCCGGCCGAGGCAACTACCGATCCATTTACAGAACAGCCTCTCATGATTCGCAAGCAAGGTGCAAACTGGGTTGTCTATTCCCTGGGATTTAACCAAAAGGACGATGGAGGCGAGGTCGATGAAGGCAAAGACGTCGGCATCGCCCCTTTGAACCCTCCGGAACGCGACGGAAACCTCTAAGCCGAAATCACTCTTCGGCTAAACTTGCCACAAGCTGTTGAACCTCAGCATCCGTCATGGAACTTCGCGTAGCAAGCAGCATCTTGCCAAGTTACTTGCTCCCTTCGTAGCCACTCGGAAACCCGATATTTCCGAGTGGCGAATCGCTATCGATCACCAACATTTCATCTCGGTCAAAGATCGCAAGGAATGGTATGCCAAAACGGCCACCGCCTGTGATCCGCTTGGCGACGGCAATCCCATTCTCGTCTGCAAAATCGTCAATCTTGAGCATCACGTAGTCTTTCTCAAGAAGCTCGCGGTGTTCATCGAGCCACCGCGCCAGAAGAAAACATGGGCCGTTGTCCTAAACTGTTCAGGAAGTGAGCAACAAAACCTACAGTCAACGATTGAAATTCCATGAATTCAAATGTCGTTGCATTGCGAAACGGTCGCCAGAATGGGAAGTTTCACTTTTGTGCGACCCGATCGAACGGTAATTCGGTGGAGACTTGGTCTCCGATGAGCTCTTGGAAAGTCCGGATTGTGAATTGCCTTTTCAACGCGAACCGCATCGGAATCCAATTCTGGCACAACAGTCACGACATACAAAAACTTCTGCCGAGACCTAAAACGCATGCCCGGTAGCCGTCTATGATCATTAGGGACTGGAAAAGTCCGCTTTAACGAACAACGAGTTGTCACTTACGCTGAAGCTCGTTTATGCGGAAGTGAAACTGGGCAAGCAAGATTGTCTGTCGATTTCGGCAAACCACCATGACTAAATGATTCAAACCCAATGCGACCAAAAGACGCGATGCGAGTTGCGGGAAATCGAACAGGGTGTTCGGATTTTGCATGCGCTCGGATCACGACTGGGCTTAAAATCGGAAAATTCACCCTACAAAATGTGAAAAGCCAGTAAAACGCCTTCAAAATGGACTCCCATTTCAAAGGGATGACGCACAGTAAAACGAAGTGCAGATCAGGCCCCCCCTTTTTACTGCACTGAATACCGTAACCATACTGTATCCAAATCATCCAACAACAGAGGGCCACATGTTTAAGGTACTTGAGGTAAACACGCGAAGGCGTTTAAGTCGCACTGCTTCCGCAACGTCCAGACCATGTCAAATCGAGGATGGATTAACCCTGCCAACGACTTCTCTCGTCGCTTGCCACAGGGCTCATTCAGACCAGCCCCGTGTACCCTACGTTAATTGCGCGTCGAATCCACACAATCAGAAGCCCTCGGCGAACGGGACTGAAATCAAGATCAAAAGACTCGTCCTTCATGTGGATGATGACGATGCCATACTAAAGATCGTTGGGAAAACACTTCAAATTGGAGGCAGTGAAGTGGTCTCCATAAACGACCCACGCAAAGCTAGTTACGCAATAGCTAAATGGTCCCCACAAGTTGTCATCCTGGACCTCAACATGCCCGGGATTGATGGCATGACCTTGCTTCGGGAAATCAAGCAACGCGATGCAAGCGTACAAGTTGTCATTCTCACTGGGATGGTAACCATGGCGACTGTCCGACAAGCCACGCGATTTGGGGCGCAAGAATTGGTATTCAAACCGCTCAACGATTTGAGAGAAATCGGAACTGCAGTTCAGCGATGCTTCAACGGTATCGAAGGTTAGTAAACTGCCTTGCGATTAGTCGATTAACGAACCCCTGCTGTGGTTGCCGTGACGGTACCAACTGTCCCTGAATCTCACCTTGCTCGTTTGCGGTCGAGGGATAAGTGTGTTGGTACACTTATTCGTCGACGCTTTCCAAAAATCCCAATGGTCAAAGCCGCAATAAAATAGGTGGCCATTGAGTTGGGTTCCGGTACCGCAGTTATGGTTAGTCCCGTGTCGGACAAGATAGCCAAATCCAGCGGACTGATGTCATACCGTGTGCCTCGTTGAAACACGACACCATTCATCAAGTCTGGTATCAAGTTGGAACCTGGGCGTGGAGCGTCATTGCCTATGTGAGTCGCGTTTCCGTAGGTTACAGGTACTGGACCGCCGTACAAATTGGTAGCGATCGATCCTTCTAAGAAAAAGTTGCTGCCATCAAACGACTTTCGTTCATCAAAAGTGGACTTATAGTCACCTGGGTATGTCCCGTTAAAACTGTCTTGCCAACCATTGAATGCTATGGCGTGCCCAAACTCGTGCAAGAAGACCGACACAGCGTCCGTGCGATTACTTGGCACCGCACCTACGCGGGAAAATGGATTCGAATCAAACCACAGTTCGTTTCGAAGGTAGTTTGAGTTAAACGTAAACCTAAGATCTGGCGACGCTCCATTCGGATCGATACCCGTTCGTATTTCGGCTCCAACACCTTGTTCAAAAATATTAAAGCCACCCCGGGTCGCAACGAATCCCGACGTCACACTCCCTCCGGTAGCTCTCGGTATTGAATCGCTAAAGGCAACCTCTAATTGCAGGCTTGTATTACCTGCGAAATGAGAGCCCCATCGCGCACCAGCAGCCTTTGCGTGGGAGTCTATAGAGGAATACATATCGGAAAAAAGATTCAACGGGTCAATGATATTGACATCAACCTGGATATCGCCGCTGGCAGAGCTAGTGCACAGCCCATACAGTAGGATCGAAATGAAAACACCAATTCTTCTAAGTCCTAACATGCCGTGATTCTCTTAGATGCTAGTTGGCAGCCGATCCCGTGTTCGTAGTATTATCACGCCAAGTTGTAATGACAAGAGAGTATAGTCTCCGAAAAAGACATTACAATAATCCGCTTCGACTGCGATGTCTGAAAATTGGTAAAGTGCTCGACGACACAATCACCGGTGTGGAGAGATTTCCTATTTTCGAATTCTTCGATGGAGTTGGTATGCCAGAGCTTCCAGATATTTTGCTCTATCAAAGTGCGTTGCAACGCAAAATCTCAGGGCATGTTTTGCAAGACTTGATTGTGCGAAGTCCGTTTTTGCTGCGAACGTGGGAGCATGCCCCAGCGAAGCTCGTGGATTCGCGATTGGACAAAGTCGAACGATTGGGGAAACGATTGGTTTGGTGTTATGAAAACAACTTGTTCGTTGTCATCCATTTGATGATTGCAGGTCGGTTTCATTGGAAGAACAAAAAGGCGATGCCAACTGGAAAAAACGACTTAGCCGCGTTTCAATTTGCTCATGGAACAATGATGCTCACCGAGGCGAGTACCAAGAAACGGGCAGGTATGTGGATCGTTTCGGGCCGCGACAAGGTTGAGTCATTGCATAAGCCAGGATTGGATACGCTCGATTGCGAACTGAGCGAATTCCGATCGGTTTTGCAAGGCCGTAACAATACTCTCAAACGAGCGTTGGCTGACCCTGCTCGATTCGATGGTATTGGGAACGCCTATAGCGATGAGATCCTGTTTTCTGCTAAGTTATCGCCACTGCAACGGACTGAAAATTTGACGCACCAAGAGGTCCAACGCCTTTGGACTGCTTGTCGAGAAACGTTGCTTTGGTGGATTGAATTGCTTCATTCTCAACATGCGGTAGACTTTCCGGAAAGGGTAACTGCGTTCCGCCCAGAAATGAAGGTTCATGGAAAGTTTGGAGCTTTGTGTGTTGATTGCAATGCACCCATTCAGCGCATTCGGTATGCGGACAACGAATGCAATTACTGCCCAGGGTGCCAAACCGACGGTCGCATATTGGCCGATAGATCCATGAGCCGACTGCTCAAAGACGATTGGCCCAAGACTTTGGAGGAGTTGGAATGATACCACTCTTCCCTATTTTGCTCGGATCCGGTTGTTTTTTGCATTGTGTTCGAGTTCGCAAAGGCCAAGAGTTTCCATTAATGGCGGGATATAGACGCCGAAGCGACCGCGCAGCCCTTTCTTCAAACCATACCAACCTTTGACGGGATTATCTGAAGATCGCCCCCATGCTTCGACGGTTCCTTCCTTGGCTGGCTTCCCTTCGTCAGCACCACCGAGCTCCATCCAATCTCCATGCGATTTAAGCATCGCATGCAAATCGGAAATGCATCGAGCGTCATAATGTAAGACTGTTTTGCCGACCGTACAAACGAGGATATTCACATCGTCTTTGGTATCGCAATGCATGGTATATTCGGCCGTGCCAGGTGGAGTCTTCAGCGGCAGTGGGTCTTCTTTCGAGTTTGTAAACTTCTTCATGAGGCTGTACCTATTGAAAGTCATTGGAGTATTCATGCACAATCGATCAAACAGAAATTGTATCAAACTCCCGTTGCTGTTTTCAAAGGATATGGGCACGATCAAACTCGAATGCGATTCGCATGCTCTTTGCCCCGCGGGTGTACTTTTTCGTACACGCGCGGCTATCCAATGGACGACCTCTTACGCCAGCGGATGTACAACCAAGCCAGATACTAGCTTTGGATAGAAATACGTGCTCTTGGCCGGCATGCGTTCTTGATGGAGCGACACTGAGCGGATGTGCTCGATCGTAGCAGGCATCACCATCGCTGCGAGTTGGTATTCGAGATTGCCTTCGAGATTGCCTTTCAAACCATCGATGACTTCTTGAACCAAATGCACATAGGTCGGCTTTGGCATCTCGTTTAGGCCAAGCAAGTCTTCGAAGACCAATCGATGCAGGACGGCAACACCAAGTCCTTGCCAGTCGGCGGAATGTCCGGTTGCAATTTCTGCCATGCGGTCTGCGGCTTCTTGACGTGCCGAGATGCGAGTCCACTCGTTCGACGCTTTGGAATAGATGGCCATGATGAGTTGCTCATCCAATCGATCCATTTCCGCCCAAACCGAGCCTGCACTCTCTGGATCAGTCGCGACGATTTCACAATCAAAGCAATGAGAAAGTTTTTCATGCAGTTGCCCCGTTGTCATTGCAGGAACACCGCTGAGCAGTCTATGCGTTGGCAGAACAACCAAGCCCGGATCACTCATGCTAACGAGCATGGTCAAAACATAGTTGGCAGGATGAGCGTCCGGCAAAGGGGAATGTGAGGCTAGTTCGTCGCGATAGTTGCAGGCGGTCTCGTAACGATGGTGCCCGTCCGCGACAAACATGTCGCGATCGCTGATCAACGCCATGACTTGTTGAATCGTCTTCACGTCGCTGATGGGCCACATGCGATGAACGACACCGAGATGATCGGTCGCTTCAATGCCGTGAACGCCAGCAATTTTAGTCTCCAACAATTCTTGGATTACATTTTCAGAATCGGGATAGAGTCCGAAAATCTGCGACAAGTTGGCTTGGGTAGCCCGTGTCAATCGCAAGCGATCGTCTTTCGCCTTCGCGTGAGTCTGCTCGTGTGGATAAATATTCCCCTCACCGAATCGTTGCAAGCGAACTCGAGCCATAAATCCGCGTCGATTGAATTTCTTACCGCCCATCTCGAATTCTTGATGGTAAATATAGATGGCGGGATCCGGCTCGGTTTGTAAGATCCCTTCGCTGCGCCAAGATCGATAGATGCGAGCAGCTCGCTGATAGATCGCATTTTCGTCCGAGTCTTGTTCTTCCCTTCGGTTTAGTTCCAGACGGAGGAAGTTAAAGGGAGAAAGTTGGTACAAATGATCTTGAAGCTCCGAATTGACAACGTCATAGGGGGGGGCGATGCAATTTGAGAGTGTCCCAACCTGTGCCAAATTGTAGCGGAGACCGCGAAAAGCCTGAATTTCTGGCATGATATTATTCGGAAACGGTCATGAAAAAAGCCCGGCTTTCACCGGGCTGGAATTGCTTTGAAACTACCCCGCTAGGACTCGAACCTAGAATAAAGGAACCAAAATCCCTTGTGTTGCCAATTACACCACGGAGCAATCATTTTTCAACCAAAACACACGTCTCCGCAGTTTCGATTGTCGAAGTGTATACGCTCCTCACAAGCTTGACAACAGGAGTTTTTTAGCGGATTTGCATGGATCACAAGCTCAACTGGCGATGCGTTATTTCGCGGACGCAGGTACCACAACATCCAACCAGACTAAATGGTGGTCCGAAGCACTTCCAAGCTTGGGATCAACTTCCTTGAGTTGCTCTGAAGTGGGCCAGAAAATGCCACCATTGACGATGCGGCAGTTAGAAGATGGCAAAACGAAGTCGATGCGCAAATTCCCGGGTTCGTTATCGTTGAAATCGCCTGTATCGCTGGCTGCATTCCCCTTATGTTTTAGGTTTGCTTTGCCCTGTACCTTAGAAGCCTCCGCGGCACCCTCACTTAATGGGACGAACGCGGCTGAAACCCTCGGTGAATGGAGCAAATCGATGATGCCCTGCGATATGCCGCTACCGTCCATGGGATCCGAATTCAAATCGCCCAAAATCACAAAACTAGTGTCTTGGGCAAGTCCGCCTGTTTTCCCGGTGTCATCGATTAAATACTCACCGCTTTTCCCGCCCGAAACGTAGTCCCGAATCATTCGTATTTCATCGTGATTGCGGCACCCATTGCGATCTTCTAGACCATCGAATACTGGAGGCGTAGGGTGGGATGCAATGACATGAATAGTAATACCACCGACCTGAATCGGAACATCCCAAAGTGATTTGGAACTCAGTCGCAATTTCCCCCAAACCTCATTGGAGTGAAAGAAGCGCTCCTTGCCCGTTGATTTGTCTAGCAACTTGGGGCGCTTTGCACCGGGCATTTGACTCCATTGAAACATTTGAAAACTTCGGACAGACTCCGCTGGGATAGGGAATCTACTGTAAACGGCCATGCCATATTGACCTGGGAAAGCTCCATAGCCCCAACCATCATCGCTGTCTGTTGTTCGGCCATTCATGTTTAGGTCCATTCCGGAATTGACTCCCGTATTTACAGGAGCCGTAAATAGATGAACGAGCGAACTCGCTTGCGACTTAACTGAGTCAGTTTGGGAGACCAGGAGAAAGTTATCTCGCAACAACTTTGCCGCTTCTCCATCCGAATAGTCGACTTCGTTAGCGAGCAAAATATCCGGGGCAACCAACTGAACAATGGTCGCAATCCTCTTTGCTTGTTCATCCCCAGCTTTGAGATCGCGAACCAACGTCCCATCCTCTTTGCGATTCAAGGCGACGTTGAACGTCGCGATGCGAATAGAACCCTTTGACGGAGGTGGCGGGGCGAGCGGCGACTCCGCTGCAACAGCACCACAACTTGGCAGCAATGCGATCGAGAATCCAAGGGCGGAAAAAAGTGTTCTAATTCTGCTGGCACTGAGTCGGCTAGGAATCATGACGAAAACTGTTGATTAGAGGACTTCGGATAGAACCGACTCATTGTAACCTGTTTAACCACTCGCTTTGTCCATCTCAAACTTTTAGGATTGGCATCGGTATGACCGTAGCGAAAGTCGTCAAGAAGTCGTCAAGACTTTCGGCGATTTGCACTTTCCGAGACTTTCGACGGTTTTCGCTTTTGCAAAGTTACCTTGGGATGAAGTTCTAATTCAACCTTGGAACAGACGCCCAAAGACCTGGGATACTCTATCGAAGCCTTGCGCTGATCGATTCGTCAGGCAAGCTGCACCTGTGCGGCTACAAATGCCTGTTCACACAAACTTTGATCGCCTCGAAGACTTTCTCTTCAGACTGCATTCCGTCCACTTGTTCAAGCTTTCCCTGGGACGAGTAGTATTCGGTTAGAGGCGCAGTCTGTGTATGAAACACATTGAGCCGCTCCCGGATAGTTTCATAGTTGTCGTCAGCTCGCCCGTCTATCTGCGCGCGTTTCAGGAGCCGTTGTATCAACTCTTCCTCAACTACCCGCAACTCCAGGGCCATATCCAACTCGATCCCTTGCTCCTCCAGGTAATCGTCGAGGAGTTGGGCTTGGATGATTGTCCGTGGAAAGCCGTCGAATAGAGCTCCATTGATGCATTCATCGCTCTGAAGGCGTTGGGCTACGATCCGCATGACCAAGTGGTCGGGCGCGAGTTTCCCAGCATCAATGTAGGAGGCGACCCAACGAGACAAAGCCGTCTCTTGACGTTTTACTGTGCGAAGCATCTCACCGGTGGATAGATGCGGAATGTTCAGCAACTCTACCAATCGCTTGCACTGAGTCCCTTTCCCTGCCCCTGGCGGGCCGATGAACACCAATCGCATGCAGCGGCCCTCTCATTCTTGTTGATTCTAATATGATTCGAATTGCCGCAATTCAATTCGATACCAATAACCCCGCTTCGCCAGCATTTCAAAAAACGCTAGCGGTAGAGTTTAGACGAGGCAGTTACTACTGCTCAAGTAGGCCTTTGTAATTTCGCATCAGCAGGTGACTATCGATCTTCTGGATCAAATCAAATGCGACGCTAACCGCGATCAAGAGCCCCGTTCCACCGTAAAAGGCAGCGACACTGAACGAAACTCCAAACTGCGAGGTGATGATCGTTGGGACGATCGCAACCACGGCTAGGAACGCGGCACCCACATATGTAATTCGAACCATTACCTTCTCCAAGTAATCCGCAGTTCTTTTGCCCGGACGATAACCTGGAATAAATGCACCGGAGTCCTGGAGGTTTTGAGACATTTCCTTCGGATTGAACATGATAGATGTCCAAAAGAAGCAGAAGAAGAAAATGAAGACTATGTAAAGTACGTTGTACGAAAATGAGGATTGACTACTAAACATCGCAGCCAACGATGCAAAAATGCTGCCCATGAAACCGCTGAAACCGGTGTCAGCGTTGTCCCCGCTTGCAAAGAAGTTCGCTAACACACCAAACACCAAGCCTGGAATCATGAGCATGCTGCTTGCGAAAATAATCGGCATCACACCGGACTGGTTTATTTTAAGAGGCAAAAACTGTTTTGTGCCCCCAAAAACTCGCCGTCCTCGAACGTGCTTTGCACTCTGCATTTGAATGCGACGCTGGGCCATAGTGATGAAGACAACCGCAAAGACCACCCCTATGAACAAAAATGCCAAAACGATGAGAACGTCGGGACCAATAGTACTGGCTGACATACCACTCAATGAACCCGACATGTTTTGACGCAAATCCCAAAGCGCTTTCGGCATCTGAGCTAGAATACCAGCCATAATCAACAAGGAAACGCCATTGCCGATCCCATATTCATCGATTTGCTCGCCGAGCCACATCAAGAACATCGAGCCGGCGGTCATAATTGCAACGGTGGTAATCATCCAGCCAAACGAAAGGTGGCTACCGCCGCTGGAAAAAAACATCGATGAAACGGACGAATTATCGACGTTCACCACTTGGAACTGAAGATACGCCCAGCTTTGAACCAAACAGATTACAAGCGTCAAATATCGCGTGTACTCGTTGATCTTCTTGCGTCCAACAGCACCTTCTTTGCGAAGTTGCTCAATCGGAGCCCATACCGTTCCAAGCAATTGGAAGATAATCGAAGCCGAGATGTAGGGTGCTATCCCAAGTCCGAAAATGGTAAGCCTGCTCAGGTCTGTAGCCGAAAACAGTGCGACTCGGTTCAGAAATGTCTGCATGTCATTCGACATGGCCGATTCCACGTCCATCAATATTGGCAATCGTACGTGGTAACCAATCCGATAAACCGCCAACAAGAACAGCGTCAAGAAAATCTTCTGCCGAAGTTCTGGTATCGAGAAAACTACCCTTAGTTTTTCAAACATGTCATCATGTTCCTGCGAGTGGTGTGAGGCATTGCCTCAAAAGGAATGGCCGACATTGCACAAAGTCAACGCCGGCCATCACATTGTTTCGAATAATCGTTTTTGCTGCTAGCCTAATTCAAAGGAAACAACTCAGCTGTTCGCTTCAAGCTTGAGCGCGGCAACCCGTTCCTTTGGTGTCCGCTTTGCAGCGATGATTTCGATGCTTCCGCCAGACTTGGAAATTTTCTCTTTGGCGGATTCGCTTGCGCGTGTGACGACGAACTTCAATTTCTTTGTTAGTTCTCCATCGCCAAGGATTTTGACCTCGTCGCAACGCACCTTGACCAAACCCTTTTCTCGCAGCGTGGTCGCGGTCACTTCTTCGCCAGCCGAGTAAACTTCGTCGATAGCGCCGAGGTTAACGCCAAATACGACCTCAGCCCAACGGTTATGAAAACCTCTTTTCGGAATTCTTCGAACGAGTGGCAAGTCGCCACCATTGAACATCGGATGCCTAGAATAGCCGGACCGCGACTTGTGGCCGTTGTGACCACGACCGGAGGTCTTCCCTGTTTTGCTTCCGATACCACGTCCAATTCGCTTCCGCGCTTTGTTGGTAACGACGTCTTTGTTGATTTCTTCTAGATTCATGATAGTTTTACGCCTCTGAGTCTTTCGACATCTTCCCGCGTTCTTAGCTGCGAAAGTGCGTCGAATGTAGCTTTGATCAATACGGTTGGGTTGTTGGAGCGAAAGCTCTTGGTCAAAATATCTTGAATGCCAACCGCTTCGCAAACAGCTCGAACAGCCTGTCCAGCGATGATCCCAGTGCCGGGACTCGCAGGCATCAACAAAACGTGTGCAGCACCGAATCGTCCGGACACAACGTGTGGGATTGTTCCATTGAGGAGCGGCACATTGATCATTGCACGATTCGCCCCTTTCTGCGCTTTGGCAACGCTTGGCGGAACTTCGTTCGCCTTGCCATAGCCATACCCCACACGACCCTTGCCATCTCCGACAACCACTAGGGCAGCGAAGCTAAATCGACGACCACCCTTGACCACAGCGGCACATCGCTTGATCTTAAGTACGCGATCAATCAGATCGCCTTGTCCGCCACCACCAGATGAATTGTTTGCCACTCTATTGATCGCTCCGAATTAAAACTCTAAACCAGCTTCGCGGGCCGCTTCGGCAAACGCCGCTACGCGACCATGGTACTTGCAAGAACCTCTGTCCAATGCAACCTGTTTGATCCCTGCTTTGATTGCGCGCTCTGCAACAATCTTTCCAAGCTTTGTCGCTGCTTCACAGTTTCCACCGTAACCGATGGAACTACGAATCTCTTTGTCGCGGGACGAAGCCGAAACCAAAGTTCTTCCCGTGGTGTCATCAATAACTTGACACGAGAAATTCTGCAACGAACGAGTGATGCTTAATCGTGGACGTAATGCTGTACCTCGAACACGCTTTCGCACGCGAAACGCACGACGCTCACGTTGCCCGTCCACCACTTTTCGAATATCCACTTCTAACCTCTATCATCTCGACGCATTCAAATAGCGTCCCGAAAAATCGAAATAAGTTAACTAGGTCCTACCGGAGGGAAAGACCTACTAAGTTGCACTCTTACCGGCCTTGAGCTTGACTTGCTCGCCCACATATCGCACACCCTTGCCTTTGTAGGGCTCGGGCTTACGAAGCGAACGAATGTACGCCGCAAACTGTCCAACAGCTTGCTTGTCACAACCCTTGATATTGATGTGAGTTTGGTCTGGGCACTTGACGTCCAAAACCTCAGGAATGGGAAGCTGCAGCTCATTGGCGAAACCAACTCGCAACTGCAGCACCTTTCCTTTGACCGCGGCAAGATAGCCAACACCTATCACTTCCAATTTCTTCTCGTAACCGGTCTTCACGCCCAAAATCATGTTGTTGATCAAGGCTCTTGTCAAACCATGGTAGGCTCGAGACTCTCGTTCGTCGTTGTGGCGAGTCACGTTGATTGACTTTCCATCATCACTCATCGCAACATCGATCTCTTCGCGATGCGTGAAGGATAGCTTGCCCAACGGGCCCTCAACGTCGACCTTTCGGTCGGCGATGGCTACTTTTACCCCATCAATGACGGGAATTGGTTTCTTACCTACGCGGGACATTTTTCTTTTTACTCACTGATTTGGAATGTGTTGGACAAGCGAACGCTTGCATTCTTCCTGCTTTTGGCCTGCCTAGCAAACCTCACAAAGAACTTCACCACCAAGCTTTTGCTGGCGCGCTTCTCGATCGCTCACGACACCTTTAGATGTACTAACAATCGAAATCCCCAATCCATTTAAGACCGGCTTCAACTCTTCGCACTTCTTATAGATTCGACGTCCGGGCTTGCTAACGCGTTTTACCGTTTGAATCACTTTTTCACCGTTGGGTCCGTACTTCAACTCGATGCGGAGCATCTTCGCTGGCACAGCTTCAACTTCTGTGTAATCCCAAATGTATCCTTCACGCTTCAACACATCAGCAACGCCGATGCGAAATCGAGAAAGAGGAATATCGACAAACGGTCGCTCAATTCGAACGGCGTTGCGAATTCGTGTAATCATGTCTGAAATTGGGTCACTGATCATAATGTGGATGCCCCCGTAACCTTACCAGCTTGCTTTTCGAACACCAGGAATAAGCCCTTTGTCTGCCAATTGCCGAAAACAAATTCGACAAATGCCAAACTTGCGATACACCGCACGTGGGCGACCACACAATTTGCAACGGTTTTCACGGCGAGTTGAAAACTTTGGCTCGCGATTGGCTTTGGCAATTTTGCTTTTGCTGGCCACAGGTGGGTTTTCCGGTAATTCAAGGTAAATGGTAAGTAACTATTTTGGTAAGCCATTGGCTTCGGCCTCAGGCTTTCGTATCGCTAATGGCAAAATACCATCAGCTCCGTACTAGTCAGCCCTTAGGCTGTTTTCTTTTTTGGTGCTCGGAACGGCATTCCAAACATCTCAAGCAATCTGCGAGAAACATCGTTGTCTCCCGCTGTCGTTACGATCGCAATGTTCATTCCCTGCGGTCGAGCGAACTTGTCTGGGTTCAACTCAGGGAAAACCAGCCATTCAGCCAGCCCCATTGAGTAATTCCCTTTTCCGTCGAACGCGGTTCGACTGATTCCTCGAAAGTCGCGAACACGCGGCAAAACGATGCTAATCAAACGATCCAAAAATTCGTACATCTTATCCCGTCGCAAAGTCACTTTGCATCCGATCGGAACCCCTTCTCGCAGTTTGAAACCAGCGATTGAATTGCGGGCGATCGTCAGAACTGGACGTTGCCCAGCAATGTCACCCATCGCTTCAGCTGCAAGTTCCAAATACTTCTTGTCCTGCATCGCCTCACCAACTCCCATATTGATGGAGATCTTCTCCAACCTAGGAATCGAGAATACATTCTTAAACCCAAACTCTTGCTGTAAAGCAGGGCGAATCGTTTCGTGGTAATGGAGTTGAAGTCTAGGGGCCATGATTTTAGTATCTTGTTCGAACTATTATTTCTGTACTTGTGAGCCGACTCTGTCCGGGTAAACCGCGAACTAGGCCTTCTTCGCATGCAATGTGCTGGCTGGTGAAACCACGCTGATGCTAACACCACTCTTCTTGCTGTATCGCTCCTTCGACCCATCCGCTAAAAAGCGAACACCCATTCGTGTAGGCTTGCCAGTCGTTGGACAAACGATCATTACCTTCGAAACATCGATAAATGCTTCCTTGGACAATCGACCACCCTGCGGATTTCGCTGCGATCGCTTGACGTGCTTGTAAACACGATTCAAACCCTCAACAACTACCTTGCCCTTAGTACGGTCGACCTTGAGTATCTTTCCTCGTTGGCCTTTGTCTCGTCCGGAAATCACTTCCACGGTGTCGTTAACTTTGATCAACATTTACACCACCTCACTAGCCAACGAAACAATCTTAGTAAAACTCTTTTCACGCAGTTCTCGAGCCACTGCGCCGAATATTCGAGTACCGCGTGGGTTGTCATCCTTGTCGACCAACACCGCAGCGTTGCCGTCAAACCGTACGTAGCTGCCGTCGACGCGCCGCGTTGGGTGAGACACGCGAACGATCACTGCACGTACAACAGCCTTCTTTTTGACTTCACTCCCTGGAATCACGCTCTTGACGGAGCAGATGATCACATCGCCGAGCCCGGCGTAGCGTCGACGGGTACCACCCAGCACTTTGATACACATGATTTCTCGTGCACCCGTGTTGTCGGCAACTTGAAGTCGGCTTTCTTGTTGGATCATGATTGACTATGTTTCAAAAACGAATTTTGGATGTTAACGACGCACTGCTCAACTGCAAAGCATCAACTGGATGCGTTCGCCGCTGCGGCTTGCTCAGCCTTCAAACTGGCAACGTCTACTATCTTTGACTTTTCAACCACGCGAATCAAATTCCATCGTTTCAGTTTGGATAGAGGGCGAGACTCCTCAATCTCCACCTTGTCACCAACATGCGACTCATTGTTTTCATCGTGTACATGGCAAACGGTCTTCTTGCGAATAACCTTGTCGTATCTCGGGTGGCGAACCAACCTTTCGATCTCGACTCGACGTGTTTTTGCAGCTTTATCGCTGGTTACAAAACCGACTAGGATTCGACGTGGCATATTGAAAACTCTGAAACGGATTCTCTGGAATGGACTCTGTTACGGAAACGTCAGTACTAGACTTTGGATTGCCGCTGGGTTTGAATGGTACGTACGCGAGCGATCAATCGTCTGTTAAGACGCATCTGACTCGGCACGTCCACTCGATCGGTTTGCGCTTGAAGACGAAATCGAAACATGTTTTCTGCAGCCTCGGCTGCAGTTAGTTCCAATTGCTCGTCGCTCATTTCGCGAAGTTCAGTCGCTTTCATTTTCGTCTCGATAAACTTGATAATAGGACAAAATTATGCTGGACGACGCCGTACCAGACGAACCGGTATCGGCATCTTGGCCGCAAGACGTGCAAAACACACCTTGGCCTGCTGTTCCGTTACGCCGGCGAGTTCATAAAGAACCGTGCCAGGTTTAACAACAGCTACCCAGTATTCCGGTTCGCCCTTACCCTTACCCATTCGGGTTTCCAAGGGCTTGGAGGAAACTGGTTTGTCTGGAAAAATTCGGATGTAAAGTCGACCTTCGCCACGCACGTATTGATTGGCCGCGATTCGTCCCGCTTCGATTGTCTGTGCTCGGATCCAGCCGCCTTGTAGGCACTGAAGTCCGAAGTCACCAAATACAACCTTGTTACCGCGGGTCGCGTTACCTTTTATACGTCCTCTTTGGCTTTTTCGGTGCTTGACCCGTTTGGGCATCAGCGCCATCGTTAGCGTCTCCCGCGTAAGAACCTTGGTTTACCCAGACTTGAATTCCGATATTCCCCTGTGGAGTAGCGGCTTCTGCAAGTCCATAGCTAATCTTTGCTTGAATCGTACTGAGCGGAAGTGAACCGGCGTTGCCCTTTTCGCAACGTGCCATTTCCGCACCGCCCAATCGACCCGACATTTGAATCTTGATCCCCTTGGCGCCCGCGTCCATCGCTGTTTCGATGGATCGCTTCATTGTCCGACGGAAACTGGACCGCTTCGCGAGTTGCTTGGCGATGTCTTCCGCGATCAATTGCGCCTGAATTTCAGGGCGATATACTTCCTCTACCTTGAGATTCACGCGACGCCCAATCAAGTTTTGCAGCTCTTCCTGCAAAATCTCGATCTCAGTCCCCTTCTTCCCAATAATTAAACCAGGTTTCGCAACGAAAACCATCAATCGTACTTCGTCGCGCGTTCGTTCGATTTCGATTCGATCGATTCCCGCTTCTCGATACGCTGGCTTCGTTGGATGAAACTTAATGAACTTTCGGATCTTCTGGTCTTCAACCAAAAGCTCCGCAAACTCTTTCTTGCTGGCATACCATCGGCTCTTCCAACCCATGACGATGCCGGTACGGAAACCTATCGGATTGACCTTTTGTCCCATAATGCAAGTTTCCTACAACTCTTCGATTCTCTTGAGTTCTACCGAAATGTGCGCCGATCGCTTCAGGATCGTAAACGCTTGACCTCGTGACATTGGCCTAAACCGCTTCATGATCGGACCGCCATCGATGCGTGCGTCAACCACTACCAATTCCTCGGCACTGTACGAACGACCGCCGTTTTGATCTGTATCCCCCGCGCTACCAATAGCACTTTTGATCACCTTCTCCAACATCCGTGCACCACGGTTAGGCTGAAATCGGAGCATCTCTAGTGCTTCGTCCGCAAATTTTCCGCGCACTAAATTGGCCAGGGGTCTGACCTTTCTAGCACTAATGCGTGCGTATCGATGTACGGCTCGGTAAGCCATGATTGATTCCTGTTTCTTAAAAAATTACTTCTTACCACCCTTACCGCCGTGGCCGCGGAAGGTACGCGTCGGTGAAAACTCGCCAAGCTTGTGCCCGACCATGTCTTCCGTCACGAAAACCTTAATGTGTGCTTTTCCGTTATGAACCATGAAAGTAGCTCCAACAAACTCAGGAACGATTGTGCATCGTCGAGCCCAAGTTGTAATCGGCATGTTGTCGTTTTTCTCGCGGGCCTTTACAAGCTTCGCATACAACTTCGGGTCTACAAACGGACCCTTTTTAGTCGAACGTCCCATGTGTCAGAACTCTTCCCTTAACTATCTCAGTTTCAGTTGACCGTAACGAACCGACTTGCGTCGACGAATAATTGCGGAATTGCTTGGCTTGCGAGGCCGTCGAGTGAATCCACCCTTGGCCAGCTTGCCCGTCGGGCTTACTGGGTGGCGACCACCCTTCGTGCGTCCTTCACCACCACCGTGCGGGTGATCCACAGGATTCATTGCAGTTCCGCGAACATGAGGTCTCCAACCTTTCCAACGATTCCGACCGGCCTTTCCGATTCGAATCGCTCCATGGTCAGGATTGCTAACCTTTCCAATCGTTGCTCTACACTGACTTGGCACACGGCGAATTTCCCCGCTTGGCAACTGCAGCTGGGCCCAACCGGATTCACGCGCCATCAATACAGCAGACGATCCAGCCGAACGACAAAGTGCAGCACCACGTCCGAGCGTCATTTCCACGCAGCAAACTTCCGTTCCCGGTGGAATATTTTTCATCGGCAAACAGTTCCCCAATGTCGGTGGCGCATCAGCCCCATTGAGCAATGTGGCACCCGCCTTGAGGCCATCCGGAGCCACAATATAAGTCTTGGTTCCGTCCGCATAATGGAGCAAAGCAATTCGCCCCGATCGGTTCGGGTCATATTGAATCGAATCCACCTTTGCAGGAATTCCATCTTTCTTCCGTTTGAAGTCGATGATTCGATACATCTGTTTGTGCCCACCACCACGATGTCGTGACGTGATGAAACCTTGATTGTTTCTTCCACCATGACGCTTTAAGCGAATCAGCAAACCCTTTTCAGGGACTGCGCCAGGTGTCAATTCAGCAAAATCACTAACCGACGAATTGCGCCGACCTGCTGATGTTGGTTTGTATACTCGAATACCCATTAAACTTGTCCTTCGGTTTCCCTTAGCCGTAGGGCGTTTGCCCACGGTTGTTTTAACATCACCAACCGGAGGCTAACGCCACCCGGCTGATTAGGCTAGAAGAAGTCGATCTTGTGTTCGCTGCTAAGTTTGACGATCGCCTTCTTCCAAGCTTTTGTCACGCCCAATCGAGCACGATAACGTCTCGCTTTTCCTTGACGATTTTGTGTCGCCACGGCTACAACCTTGACATTAAACAGTTCTTCAATCGCAGCCTTGATGGCGGTCTTGTCCGCCAGCGGGTTGACCTCGAAAGCGTAACGGTTTTGTCGGGTAGCCTTGTGGACACCCTTTTCTGTAACCAAGGTACGCAACACCACTTGATGTGGAGTCAGTACGATTTTACTTTTGGGTTGTTGCTTTGCCATGATTTGTTTCTGAGTTGTTTACGATTGAAATCGTTTTCAGTGTTCGTTCAAACGATCACTATGCACTGGCTCTCGCCTTGATCCAGTCCAATGCTTCCCTGGTCATAACCAATTTACGTGGTCGCAATACGATCAACGCGTTCAAATCTGATACTGGACTAATCGTCAAACCCTCGATATTTCTACCGCTGAGATAGATGTTTCGATCCAATCCACCAATTGCCAATGTCTTAGTTTGACCTTCGAGTCCCATCGCCTTCAACGCCGAAGCCAATAGTTTTGTTTTTGGTGAATCCATCTTGATTTGATCGACAACCACAACGGAACCCGCCGAGATCTTGGACGCGATAGCCATCCTTGTCGCAGCTTGGATCGCTTTGCGTGGTAGACGGTAATAATAGGATCTCGGTTGACGAGCATTGATGTGACCACCACCACGGCGTACACCACTTCTTTTCGAGCCAGCTCTTGCGTTGCCCGTACCTTTTTGTTTGTACATTTTCTTGGTCGAACCCGATACTTCACCTCGGGTTTTTGTTTTGTTACTACCTTGACGTTGATTTGCCAAGTACATAACAACGACGTCGTGAAGCAACTGCTTGCTCACCTTAGGTGCCAGCACTTGTGGATCGATTTCGTAATCGCCCACCCTCGTGCCCGACATGTCATAAACTGGAAGTGTTGTCATCTATTTACGCCTAACGCTCTCTAGCCGACTTTGTTTGTTTCGCGAATGATAACGTAACCACCATTTGGCCCAGGAACTGCGCCCCGCACCAACAGAAGATTGTTTTCGCCGTCAATGCGAACCACTAAAAGATTTCGCATCGTGATTTGGTCGTTTCCATATTGACCCGCACCCTTCTTGCCCTTTCGAACCCGACCAGGATATGTACCCGCACCTGTTCCACCAGGGTGACGATGCGCTTTCTTAACGCCGTGAGTTGCTCGCTGGCCAGCGTAATTGTGCCGTTTCATCCATCCAGAAAAGCCGCAACCTTTGCTGATGCCCGTTACGTCGACAGCTTTAGTGCCCTCGAGAACGGTCACTTTGACCTCGGCACCAACGTCAGCAGAAGTTGGTCCACGGAACTCACGAATAAACCGCTTCGGCTCACAGTCTGCTTTTGCAGCGATAGCACCGCCCGCAGCCTTAATCTTTTCCGAACGTTTGCTCGAGATGCCAGCAACCTGACCTCGAGCTGCCCGACTTGCTAATCGACGTGGTTTGTCCAAAAAGCCCATCTGGACAGCTTCGTACCCGTCTCGATCTACGGTTCTGACTTGAAGAACATGGCAAGGCCCAGCTTCGATGACCGTGACAGGCACAGCGGTGCCGTCTTTCTCAAATATCTGCGTCATTCCGACCTTGCGGCCGAGGATTCCTTTGCTCATTCGTCTTGTTCCGTAAATCGTTTGCTGCGAAGGACACATCGACGAGTCTTCCCGTTTTGCAGGTCAGACCTTGCGAACGAGGCGGCATGCCGCAACTTCATTCGCCAAATCGATGGTTACCCTCAGAGCTTCCGTTTCATATTGGGAAAACCTGATGGATGCCGTTTAAGCGTAAATTTCCTACCGCGTGGTTGCTTTGATTTTGATGTCAACACCAGCGGGCAAGCTCAACTTGTTTAGAGCTTCGATCGTTCGTGCAGTGGCTTGTTTGATATCGATCAGACGCTTGTGTGTCCTGATTTCGAATTGCTGACGCGCCTTCTTGTCGATGTTCGGACCGGAGAGGACCGTATATCGTTCAATACGTGTAGGCAAAGGAATCGGCCCATGCACTTCGGAGTGTGTCCGCTTTGCGGTTTCCACTATTTCCAAAGCGCTTTGGTCCAAAACGGCATGGTCATAAGCTTCCATTCGAATTCTGATGACTTCGTGCGATCCGGACACAGCTGATCTCTACCTCTAAAAACGTCAGTTTGTCAGCGATTTTGTGTTCGCTGACGATCTCGTAAGCCCTGCGGTGAACGCGGGACGCAAGAAGATAGGAATGCAAGCCGAAGTCGTCAACCGCAAAAGTATCTTTTTGATTCGCGTTGACCGCAAATACCATGGATTTCACGCAGGATGAGCGGATTTATTGTTGCAAAGTTTCAAGGAAAATATGGGGGCCGTTTTCGCTAGACTGCATTCCCCTTCCTGTGATGGCTGTTTTTTGGCTGTAATACTTGACCGCAACGCGGGCAAAGAATCGGCTACACTAATGGGGAAACACCGTTGTTTTCCGAGGACTCACATGATCGATGCTGTTTTGTGCTGCGTTATTCTTTTGGGATTTGCTAGCAATGATAATAGCACCATTGCTGGCAAATTCGTTGTCGAGCATCCAACAATCCATAACCTCGGATTTGAATGGTCTATTCGAGGCGATGAAAATCGCGATGCCATTGTCGCCGTTCAGTTTCGCAAGGTCGGGGATGCCGATTGGCGTGATGCATTGCCTCTAGTGCGAATAGGCGGTGAAAGCGTTTATCGACGTCGCGAGAA
Source organism: Pirellula sp. (assembly GCA_031374515.1). Classification (GTDB taxonomy): domain Bacteria; phylum Planctomycetota; class Planctomycetia; order Pirellulales; family Pirellulaceae; genus JBKCUI01. The sequence goes on from JANMGH010000061.1 coordinate 29,053, forward strand.
CCTCGACTATACCGTTCCTGAGGGTTTTGCGGGCAGCATCCTTAATTTACAACCAGGAACCGAGTACGAGTGCAAGTTCGAGTTAGTGGACCCAGACGGTGCCTTCGGCGAGATTTTGCAAAACATTCGAGTGCGAACGCGTTCGGAGCCGCTTTCCTTTGCGCATGGTCGCAAATTACATGTTTATCCGGTTGAATACGAGGGGGTCCGTGAAGAGCCGAGTTTCACCAGCCTTCTACAAGCATATTACGGTTCTGGCCTCGGGGACTGGAGTGTTGTATGGGAACGAAAGGCCCAGCCGGGCGATACAATCCTTTTGCATACTGGGTTGTACAAATCGGATCGGCTAAATTATGTCGATCCAATGATGACCCCCTTCGATGGTAGTATGTCGCTTAGCTTAAAGGGTACTAAAGACAAGCCTATTACGATCAAGTCCGCAGGAGATGGCGAAGTCATCTTCGATGGTGATGGAAACCATCGACTATTCGATGTGATGGCTTCCCACTTTCACATCTTCGAGGGCTTAACATTCCGCAATACGGATGTTGCCATTTTCGCAGGACAAAAAGAGGTGCTTGGCGCCTTAGGGCTTACCGTTAAGAACTGTCGATTTGAAAATATTGGGTTTGGCGTGTGGACCGAGTACGCGGGGTCGAGCGATTTTTATATCGCGGATAATCTCTTTCTCGGCCGAGACGATCGCTTTCGTTTAATAGGCTGGACGGGACCGCTTTGGGCCAGCGCTGGCTCCTTTCGATCGCATGCGCTTACAAGTTACTACGCGATCAAGGTCTACGGTCCCGGGCATGTCATAGCGCACAACGCAATTGCCTATTTTCATGATGCGATCGGAATCTCGACCTATGGAACACCGCCGCTCGATCCGGATCAGAGGGCGTCATCGATCGATATCTACAACAATGACATGCACATGCTTAACGATGACTTTGTCGAGACCGATGGAGCAGTGCATAATGTACGCGTAATGAACAATCGAGGAGTCAATGCCGCTCATGGCGGCTACAGCGCTCAACCCGCTTTCGGAGGCCCGGTGTACTTTATCGGCAACGTGTTGTATCACGTACCAAGCACGTCGGCCTTTAAGTTTTCGGCAAAACCAGCGGGGCTCTTTGTGTTTCATAATACGATCATCGGCGAACAAAGCTCAACGGATGCCACCTCCAACGTCCATTTTCGTAACAACCTTTTCCTGGGCCGAGATACGCCGGATAGAGGGATCATGACCTGGGCGAACGGAACCGATACATACAGTTCCGATTACAATGGTTATCGACCAAACAAAAGTTCCGATGCGCAATACCAGTGGCTTAGTCCGATGCAGGGCGAGCGCCTTTATGAGCCGAGGGCTAACGATTGGCGTTCCTTTTCGAAGCTTTCAGATCTGCACAAGGCCACGAATCAGGAAGCCCATGGAATCGAAGTCGATTATGATGTTTTTGAGAAGCTAACTCCACCCGATCCAGCATTGCGGCATGCAGTCTATCACGCCGCGGACCTTGATTTCCGTCTCAAAGCTGGTTGCAAAGCAGGCGATGCTGGTGTAGTGATCGCAACAGTAAATGAAGGGTTCATTGGCCTTGCGCCCGATTTAGGCGCGATCGAATTGGGTAAAGAAGCCACTACCTACGGACCTCGCTGGATCACGTGGAAGCCGTTCTATCGATAACGTGCGTCTAACAATGCAATCTAAGCAGCAAACACCAGAGAACTAGGAGAACTAGAGGAGAACTAGGTGCCAGGCACCTGTCTTGACAGGGCTTTTGACTTTGCTATAGTTAGCTCTCAAGGAGAATCGATATGCCTCGTACACCCCGTGCTGAACAGTTTGACCCGAACCAAGTCTGCGTCGTCCATCTTATCCAGCGTTGCGTCAGACGTTCGTACTTAACCGGATTCGATGCGTCGACCGGAAAAGACT
>JANMGH010000065.1:0-16406 GCA_031374515.1 Pirellula sp.
GCTTCGCTGCTTGGCAGCACGTACAACACAGGCACTGGACAAAGCCATCTCGAAAGCAATCGCATCGATCACTTCGGATGACTGCTTAAACTGCTTCAAGGCCTGTGGCTATGGCCTACGAAAATCTTAAAGATGCTCTAAAATCATCGAAGTCAAAGTAAAACCAAATTCGCGGCAATCCAAACTTGAAACCAATGCGGAAGGCAACCTAGTTGCATTTGTTAGAGCACAACCCATCGACGGAAAGGCAAATGCCGAACTCATTTCACTCCTCGCCGACCATTTCCGGATTCCCAAATATCAAGTTTCCATTAAAACGGGCACATCGGGCCGTTTGAAGCGAATCGAATTGGACATTGAATGAACAGATCATCAAATAGCGAACTGTGCGGGCCACTGCAGGACTGGCTAGAGTCGCTTCCCCAAACGATGCCACTTACGGCGACTACCGATTCGCCCTTAGTCGAGGGCAAGCGATTGGAGCATTGGCTTGCCGTATCAAACCTGCCTGCAGATTCACTGGTAGCAGCCCTGCTTTGGCTGAGGATTGGTGTGATCGACCCAACGCACGAGATTGTTCAACGCGGTTCAACTTCGATGGAAGGCTATTTGCACGGCGTGGTCCATCGTTTGGAAGGAGACTATTGGAATTCGAATTACTGGTTCAAACAGGTGCGAGATAGTCCATTGCTGCAATCGCTTTCTAAGTCCATGCAGCAAAAGTTGCATGACGCAGGACTCACATCGATTGCAGCAAGCCTAAAAATTTTCAAATCCAATAAATTCGAGCCCACGGAATTGGTCGCGGCTATCGAGAATCAGGTCAAACAAATTGATCGCGATTCGTACGCCGTGAACAACATGGAACGTATTTGCTGGCTCGAATGGTCTAGCCTTTGGGAAATTGTTTAACTGAGAGAGTGTGGTCAATGGACATAGGACATTGAGCTCACTCTTTGCTTACTCTTTCCCAGCAGTGACACCTGGCCAATCGTCAGTTCGAAAAGGCGTTAGCGGCAGTCCGTTGTCGGCAAACATATTGCAAATTGGGTTTTGCGCCCAAGCGTATCGAACCGCAACCGGTTCAGCCACGCTTGCCGAAGAGATTTGAACGCGACCATCTTCCAGTATTTTTGCATTTGCGTTGTAGAATTTTTTGTCGGCACCTGCGATGGTAAAACCGATCGGTTCTTTGACATCGAATGGTCGCCAAGATTTTCCTCGGTTCGAAAATTTGATGACGATACCATTGCCCGCCTTCTCCATCGATTCGTATCGAGGGCTTTGGTAATCGATGGGAATGTTGTACTGTTTAGCCAAAGCCCAGCGAGCCAGTCGCATGCCGACATCGACTTTGTTCTTCGGGTGAATGTCTTTGCCTTCACCGATGTCGATGATGACCGCTTGGCCGCTATTGGGGAGCTTGTCCATCGCCATCGTTTGGGCTTCTCGAAGCTCAGACCAGTCGCTGTCCCCTGGTTCGGTGCGTTCCGCTTGGTAATCAGCCAATTGAACCCAGTAGAATGGAAAGTCACCTTGGCCCCATTCATTGCGCCAGTTGGTTATCATCGCTGGAAACAAATCTCGGTATTGGTATGCTCGACCCGCATTGGATTCACCTTGATACCAGATCGCTCCTTTGATGCCGTACCCGAGGTGCGACTTCAGGACGCCATTGTAGATATTGCCTGGGCGAGCATTGCCTCGCATTTGGCCTTGAAGGCCGTTAAATTCCTTGCTTTCTGCATCGGTACGATCTTGCTTTGTTCCGAGGGAAGCGAATTTCTCCTCCGTGGCAGACCAACGCGCAAGCAGTCCTTCGAATCTTGGATTGGCCTTGAGCACTTCGCGGTTCACCCACGCTTCGCATGCCGAGCCACCCCATGCGTTGTTGATCATGCCAATCGGTACGTTGGTGGACTGATGGAGTTGGCGAGCAAAGAAATACCCGACAGCTGAAAAATTGCTGACGGTATCTGGCGAACAGACCATCCATTTTCTGTCGTCATGGCTCCATATTGGGTCCTGAGTTCCGACTTGAGGGAAATTGATCATGCGGATGTTCGGGAAATTGGCTGAGAGCTTTTCCATGTCGGCATTGTTCGAGGCAGCAACCGTCCATTGCATATTCGATTGACCTGAGCAGATCCAAACTTCACCGACCAGAATATCCGAAATCTCGACAACGCTTGAACCAGCTACGCGTAACTTATGGGGACCACCTACAGCCAACGATGGCAACTTTGCCGACCATTTGCCTTTGTCATCTGCTTTGGCATCGATCGTTTTGTCAGCAATCGATATGGTGACCTTCTCACCTACAGTAGCCGTCCCCCAAATTTTGTTTTCCTGACCTTGTTGCAATACCATGTGGTCTGAAAAGACATTGGGAAGTTTTACATCCGCCATGCATGGCGAGGCTGCAGTGGCACCGAACGTGATCGCACCGAAAACGGCGCCAAGTAAAGACCATGAGAATATCGAAACGTTCATTTCAGGTGGGTCCTATATCTGGAGAGAAATGGAATGCGGTCTCGGTTACGCGAGACCCAAAAGGTGGGCGATTTGAAACCATAACGAATGATGCGCCAGTGCGACCAATATGAAACACGCATTAAGTCCTATTGCTCGATTTGCGAGTGTCCAGTGGAAGGTCAGTGGTTGGAACAAACGGCAGGCTGGGCGTACCATTGCGAAAACAATTAAACTAGCCACTACAATAGTCACTGCACTTTGCCAGCCAAGTACGCATCCCACTAAAAAACATTGAAGTATCCAGTGTCGGCTGACAATGACACCATAATGCCTTGCAAAAGCAAATGAGGAAACCCACCCCACCGCTCCACCCGCAACAGCCCCGACCAATACTGAAAGCGCAGCGCTAGCATATGGACCAAAACGGAATAGATCGGGTTTAGGCAATGGTAGATGCCACGCGACAAGGTCTAAATAGGGGGCAAATATCTTGATCGATCCAATTCCGAATCCAATCAAACAAAGTGAAACGATAGGGAACGGCTTTTTACCGGTGTTGGCCGTCGCCAACATGATCAGGACACCAAACATTGCGGCGTGCATCAGGTAAATACCAATGGACGGCCAATTGGGATCGAGCACGATGTTGACCAAGCCCGCTCGGTCAGAGAAGTTCCAATGTGGCAAATTGACGTTTCCGCGAATCAATTGCCAAATTGCAAGCCACATAAAGGCGGCCCCAACAGCAATTTCAATCAGCAAATAGCGAGGGCTAATGGGAAGCCTGCAGGTTCGGCACCTGCCCTGCAAAGCGAGCCAACCCAATATTGGGGTGTTGTCGATAAAACTTAGGTGTGAGTTGCAAAACGGACACTTTGATCCACCAAAGACAATAGTGCGTCCTTCTGGCACTCGCCAAGCGACGACGTTGAGAAAACTGCCGATGCTGGCTCCGAAGTAAAAAAACCAACCGACAAATAGAAACTCGCAAATCCGCAAAAAAGTCCGGCTTGCCCATCTCATCTCAAGCTCGGGTGGCAACAATTTCTTGCGCGGGTTCCTCGCTCGGAACAGGCTAAGTTCGATTTCAGGGAGCACAACGACGTAAAAAAGAAAGGCGATGCACAGGCATGAAAGCAGGGACAGTAACAACCAATTGGTGCGGCGCCGTCGTCTTCGACTTGGCGTTCGGCCTTTATTGCTAGCTACGTTCGCCGCGATACTGTCGCTCGCAACGGTACCCTTATTCCCAATTCCAGCTTCGTTGGAAATCGGCTTTTCAGGATGGAGGCTAGCAGTATCTTCGACCATCGGCTCTAGATGAATGCTGGCGGCATCTGCGACGCCGTCTGATGATAGCTCGCTCAAAACGCCGCCCGTTTTTTCTGAAATTGCTTTAATAGATCCTTGAGCGGATCGGTTGATGCAGCTTCTGTCTTTTGTAAGTCGCGTGGACTTAGACGACGAACGGCCCCAGGATTTCCTGATTCTTCTGCGATTCGATAGGCATCCATTTCGGCCACTTCCGGCAATTCGTCGCCGGGGGGAACCAGGAAAAAGCCGATGCTTCTAGGTTGATAATTGATGTCTTCAATTACATTAGGGCTCTTGCCCGTTCGATCGATGGCAATCGATTGCAGGAACTCTTCATAAACGCTGATGTCGTATAGGACCGTCGGTGGAATCGGTGTTTTGAATTGTTGCTGATTCCAATTGCCAAACGCGTCCATGGTTTCCACAGTTTCCACAATGGTGCCTCCAGGGTCGCGTTCCAACTGGACCAATTCACTCCCTTTACTAGAGATGCGTAACTTTTGCGTCGACTGATTGTGGCGTCGATCCGCTATTAGCACAACGATCGCATCGCTGTGTGTGTTGACTATTCTGGCAGCAACTGGTCGCAGCTGCGGATTGGGGACGACTTGATGTTGAACCGTTCGAAATTGAGGTTGCGGCAACGCAAAGGTGGGAGTCTGGGGCCACCAAACCTGCCATGGATCATAGTTCATGAACTGCAGTGTTAAGCCTTGGTTGGGTATGCAGGTTAACGCCATTCCTGGATACAAGAGACTCTCAAAGCAATATCCAGCGAGCCCCTGAACAGTTTGTATCCTCCAAAGCTGGTCTGCCCCATTATGAATGGGGAGCAACGAAATGGGGAAACGTACATTCGATTGAAACCTAGCTCCGCCACCGAATGCACCAAACCGATGACTCAAACCATCGCTCCGAGCGAATCCATCGGGGACGTTCCCAATTCCAATCGCGAGCCAGTCATTTTGATGTCGCTGTTGCAAACGCACAATGTTATCGGAAACGGGACTAATGTACCAAGCGGAGTCAGCACCTGTCGCCTGATTTAGAAATCCAAGTTGATTCGCCCCACGGACACCGAGGTACTGCCGCTCGTTTGGGTTACCAACAGACAAGTGCATCGCGGTCATATTTGGCAGACTTTGCAAGCTTTGTGCCGAGCCACTATTGGGTACTGCCCCGGATCGCATTCGACCTGCAAGCGGAGTCTCGAACCCAGGCGGTAGTATGTCACCACCTGGAAGTGCAACGCTGGATTCACGCGACTTGGAGATGGTCATCTTGCTCCAAGCGAATTCGATTTGCCCATTTTTGAGCGACCCGATTTGCATGCGTCCGGTATTTGACGCAGGCCATCGAATGACTTGCTGAGCTTGTCGTGAACTATACCCCAACAATTGCTGATCGGCTGTGTCATGGCGCGCGGATCGTTGATACCGCGTGATATTCCCGACAGGATCCCTGACAACAAGTTCGTTGGGGGTCACGGTTGCTATCGATGGCTCGGAGAGACCTTGGGCCAAAAGCTCAAATGAGCCGGCATACTGAATTTCTTGGAACGCGATGAGAGGGGCTCCAAGAACCAATACGAACAAAAGCAAACTGAACCAGAATGCCATGGACTTCGACTGAAGGCTATCGGTTTCAATGGACTTGTAACATATCATCATAGCCCGTACTCCTGTGAGGAATGAGTTACCCCAGTTTCATGATCAATGACTCGAGCGCTAGTCTCGCCCGCTGATCATTACTATGGCTGCCCTTGAGTTTAAGTTCGAGTTCGACAAGCCAAGCGAGCATTTCTCTGGCACGCGGACGCCCAATTCGCTTTAACCGCGTCTCTGCTTTGGCGACATCAAATCGGTTGAAGCCAGCTCGCTCCAACGCGACCGACAACGCTATTCTACTATCTACGCGTTCGGATTGCTCAATTAGTTTGGCTGCCAACCCATATCTTCGCAGGGACCAAGAGAGTTGCGCGACAAGTCCTACTGCGTTTTGACCTGCAATAAGCAGTTTATCGAGTTGCTCAATGGCCAGCGCGATTTGCCCGTCCGCGATGGCATCAGAGAGTTCCCAGACTGTTTGCGTACGCCAGCCACCGACCAATTCCGCAACACGATGGTCGGGTACTTTTCCATGACTATCCGCAAATAGCGCTAGTTTCGCGATCTCGCAGTCGATCAGTCCACAAACGCCACCTATGCGATCGACTAGGATCGCACTTTGCTTTTCTGTTAGTGTGATTTGATGCCGAGTGCGTGACCATTCAATGGCCCATTTTTGGATCGCTTTCTCGTCAGGTGGATTTCCCCATGATGACTTCTGAGGGGGCGTACATTTTACAAGCTTCCCTTTTTTTTCAATCAACTTGTAGAGCGTTGTGTTGGCCGCCAATGTATGAACCTCCAAAATGAGGCAGGTGTCTTTGGCTGCCTGTTCGGTCCATCGTTCGAGGTGTTCTCGACTTTTGCTGATGAACTTGTCGCCGTTGCGAACAATGGCAACTTTGGTTCCACCATCATCGAATAAGCTTCGCGTGGCTAATTCATCGTGGACATCGCGCCATTGATCCGTTTCGCCATCAAAGGATCGGATCGTTTCTACGTCGACATCCGAACCGCTAGTGAAATGGCCGATTACAGTACTTCTAAGGAAGTCATCCGTACCGAAACAAGCAACAACCGTGGGCAACGGCAAAGCGATCTTCGATTCCAGGAATTCGAATGCTTGAACGACTTGTTTAGGCTTTTCTGCTGCCGACTTAACTGCCATTTTTCAGATTCTTGAGTGTGGTAATCGCCCAGCGAATCAGCAAATGATTGACCACGGTCCGATCGCTTGCAAAGCCTCGTTTTACCAACGCAATGGCTTATGGTCTATCACTAGTAGCCCCAATTTGCATTGAACAACCGGGATTTCAGTTTGTCCCAAAAAAACTCCCGAACTGGTTTCCCCATTCGCTCCCACTTGGATACAATTTGTTCGATTCGCTTCTCGCATCACTAATTTTTCAATTCCTGAACACCGTTTGAGCCATGTCCAACACTAAAATCCGTGGAACTGTTCATGTAAAGGAAGATACCAAGTCCTTTGGCCAAAAAGGGTTTCGAAAGAGACTGGTTGTACTCGAACAACAGAATGGCCGCTTTTCCAATTTTATTCCGTTGGAGTTCACCAACGATGCCTGCGACGCAGTCGACGAACTTAATCTTGGGGACGAGATCGATGTGACGTATCGATTAACTGGACGCAAATGGCAAAAAGATCCCACCAGCGAAGTGAAGTATTTCCTAAGTGCCGAAGCGATGGGATTCAATAAAGTGGGCGCAGGCAAGTCCAGTCCAAACGATGACGATGTAAACGACGTATTCTCGCAAGCGGCAGCGGACGACGAAGGTGACGCACCGTTCTAGCGTCTACGGTAGGTTAGTGAAACAATCGAGTGTAGTTACTTGACTCCGCTGGATTGACCCTTGAACATGGTTTGAATCAGTTTCTGCAGACCTGGATCGGTTTCAGCCTTTTCCGCGTTCAGGGGAGAATAGTCCGCTTCTCTCGACGCTCGTTTGGCGATCAATGCATCGAACTGGTGTTTAAGCTCACGGAATTGGGGCACCTCGAAAAAGGGATTCCATCGTTCCAATGCAAACATCACGTAGCTTCGTTTCGTCGCTACTAAAACCTCATCTAGCTTTCGTACCAATTGGTCCGCTCCATCTGATCCGTGGCTTTTGGAATGTCGAAGCTGCATTATCGCTGGCTCCGAGGCGATCAATCCCCATAGGAACAAAGCGACTACCGCGACCGAGTTTCCAAATCCAAATAGAAATCCTGTGTATTGATCCAAGCTTTTCAGCAATCGGCTTTTTCGAATTACGAAAACTCTTACAGTCCAAAAGACGAGGCTGACCAGCACGGCGACAGCGAGTCCTGAAACAAGCATTCCCGTCGATGCGGTGAAAGTCTGTCCGAGTTGTTTTTCCACGATTGGAATTAGAAATGGAGAAGTACGTTCGGCAAGCAAAAAACCCAGTGACGCGCTAACCGAGGGGCCAATCGTTCTCCAAAGGCCAAGACAATAGCCCAGGAAACAGCCGAGACTGATGAAACCGACCGAAACCATCGCCACGACATCCCCTATCCACCAGCAATGTCCGATAGATACCCCGCATAGAAAAATAAAGAGTATTCCGACAAAGAGTCCAAACTTCGAAGCGGACTCATCTCCATCGCGTGCAGAGTTGAACGAGTTTTGCATAATCTGTGTTCGCACCGGATGCTGTTTGAGTCGCGAAATAACCTACCTTTCGAGAGTCTAGGTCATGAAAATGCCCAAAGCGGCCGGAATAATCGTTAAAAACGAAAGCGATGCAGTCACTTGCATGCGTGCAGCGCGAACAACAAGACGACTTGTCAGGAGCCTTTGAAGGTTTCACTTCGAAGTTGCGTTAGGGATTGAAGCATTTCAAAACGCGACCAGCGTGGGTTGCGATGTCGATTTCCTGCAATGTACCCTCCGAAGCATTCGTTCTAGAAGGATTGCTTTGGATGGCATCGAGCAATTTCGCCGCCAAATCATCCACAGAATCGGCTTTGAACAAATTGCCAAAATTGCGGCTTTGGTCCGTGCCACTCATTCTCTGATGAAGCTCAGGAAACGCTCCATGGTCCGGTTGAACATAGGGGGTGCCAACTGCAATTGCTTCCAGCAGGAACAATCCTTTGGGCTCTGCGTAAGTGGTAGGAACGCAGAACAAGTTGATGGAACGGAGAAATTTAGCTTTTTCGTTGCGGTCGATGCTCCCTAGATATTCCCAGCGATCGTCCAAGAGAGCTTGACTCAATTTGGCTTTCTGTTGATCCCAAAAATGGGTATGCTGCGGGCCCATCCATCCTGCTAATTTCAATTTGACATGCCGGGCCTCTGGTCGGTTTGCAATCAAAATGAAGGCATCGACCAATTGGTGAAGTCCCTTTTCCGGTGCCATCCGAGCTAGATAGCCAATATCAAACGAACTAGTCATCATCTCCGGATCAGGCAAGTTGCGGAAATCGGATACATCGATGCCCAACGGAACGACATGGATCTTTTCGTTCGGGATGCGCAACAATGCTGCCATTCGGTTCGCGTAGTCATGGGAGTGAACAAGGAAACCATCCACATGCTGAACCAAGTCTTGCATCAGTTGAATAGCCTTAGAACGAAATCTCACTGGGAGCGAGTCCAAAAAGATGTCGTCGCCTTGGAGCGTCACGAACACCCGTGTTTGGCTTCTCCGTTTGACTTCTTGAATGCCGCCGGCAATGAGCAGATTGGTAAAAACCAATACATCAGGCTGGATATCGATTGAAAGCCAGTCAAGAAGGCTTGTGAACTCTTTGCGTTGTCGACCGTGAATGCCTTGCAACATCGAGATAGTCAACGAGCCTAGCAAGGTAGGGGAAGTCTTGCCTGCATTTTTCGTGAGTGGTTGAATGATCCAGGACTGATTCAGAAAACCGTCCATCCATCTTGGCAAATACTTCAACAAAGGTACTTTTTGCTGTAGAAAAACGTTGACTCCCCCCATGAAGACGCGACCGATGCTGACATTTTCATCGTCTGTTCGGATTGGGGTATATACGGGGACTAGAATGCAATCGTGCCCCAGTTTTAAAAATGCTTTGGCCAAAGCATTGTCGTGCAAACAGGAGCCGCAGATCATTCCGGCAGCTCCGGCAGTAAGGTAAGCAATTTTCATAATGGATTCGAAGGACCTTGGCAAAACCGAAAGACAAGGGGAGTTTAACGACTGCTTAAATAATCCTGAGCCGAGATGGTAAACTAGGAAGCCTATTCTATCGCAAGGGCCTCCTAACACCGGCAACCATTTAAATCGTCAAAATCGACGTAAACTCTTATCAGGCAACATTTTTGAAAAAATGCCGTCGCATACTCAAGCCCCTTTCATGGCTTGGCCGATACTTTCCCGCAACGACGTATCTTACCTCAGCTGTACGTGCAGCTGAGAGAGAAAGATACGTTCCTTTGAATTGCCGGTGACCCAGAAACTGATCGGGCAACAGGAATGCTCGACCGGCAACCATGGTGTTGCATTAGAGGACTGAGGGGTCTTTTGATGCACGACGAAAAACGGAGGAATGGACGCTTTACATGGAAGTATCCATTTTTGAACGAGGCTAACGAAGTCAATAGTGACGGGCGAAAGCTCGTCGCACAATGCCACGCCAGTAGAGGGCGATTTCGGCGGCGACTTCGTGCGCCGAAACCGGTCTCAACTCAACCGTTTTAGTCGACTTGTGCACAATGGTCAGTGACAAATATACGTAGGGAGATTTGGCTCAATGAAATTGAACATTCTAGTAGGGTCGATGGTACTGAGCGCAAGCCTTTGCGGCCAAAGCTTTGGTGGCGACCTTTTGTCTCGTTTGCTCGGTGGTCGTGGTTGCGGTGCTTCTAGCTCGTGCTGCGATACATCGGTATGCGATCCATCTTGTGGAGCCGAAATGGCTGCACCATGTGGATCAGGTTGTGGAGCTGGTCCTAGCTGTGGAGCTGAAATGGCTGCTCCATGTGGATCAGGTTGTGGCGCAGCCCCAAGCTGCGGCCCAAGCTGCGGTGCTGAAATCGCTTCGTGCGGTTCGGCTCCTAGCTGTGGAGAAAGTTCGTGCTGTGCACCTCGGCGACCGATCCTATCGGCTCTGAAGTCGAGACTTAGCGGTCTGCGAAGCAAGCTCTCGTGCAATTCAGCTTGTGCTCCAAGCTGCGGTGCTGAGACAGCATGCGGACCAAGTTGCGGAGCCGAAATGGCAGCACCTTGCGGATCAGGTTGTGGAGCAGCCCCAAGCTGCGGACCAAGCTGTGGTGCAGAAATCGCTGCCTGCGATCCTTGCGGAGCTCCATCCTGCGATAGCGGTTGTGGCCTCAAAATTGGAAAGCGCGGTTTGCTGGCGAAGATTTTCAAGTGCAAGAGCAGCTGCGATACAGCAGTAAGTTGCGATTCGTGTGCAGCACCTTCGGGTTGCAGCTCGTGCGCCTCGGCTCCAAGCGGATGCAACTCATGCGGTGGCGGGACAGCAATTTCGGCTCCTATGTCGGCTCCAATGGCTGCACCTGCACCAGTGGTTGACCCACATGCTTATATGAACACCAAGCGTCATGTCATTCAAGCAAGCAGCACCCGAATTCGTTAATTCGAACTAGGACCGCTTGTCGTCAGACATGATCTATAAAAAATCGGCCCGTCGCAAATTGCAGCGGGCCGATTTTTTTTTATCCACGCTGACGTTTCCGCGGCGCAGCCGCAGACACTTTGCCTTCGTTCACCAGTCCAGGGCCCGCGTTTTGCGGGTTAAACAAATCCACCGTGCGTATCCAACCTGTTGACTTCGTCGATTTACCAACCCCTTACGGGCCGATGCGAACGCATCTATTCCGGCCCTTAGGGACAGGCACCTTTCCCGCCGTCGTTCTCTTCTCTGAGATCTACCAGATGACTGGACCGATCTCAAGAATGGCAGCTCTGGTAGCTGGACACGGTTACTTGGTCGCTGTCCCTGAGGTCTACCACGAATTCACGACGCCTGGCGAAGTGTTCGCGTACGACCAGGCAGGTACCGATCGAGGCAACAAACTAAAGACCACCAAAGTACTAGGCAGTTACGATGCAGACGCTCTCGCGGTTGTTGAATACCTTAGTGCATTGCCAAATGGTAACGGCAAAGTTGCAACACTGGGCATCTGCCTGGGTGGCCACTTAGCGTTTCGCGCTGCGATGCATCCCGACGTGCATGCAGGCGTTTGTTTTTACGCGACCGATATCCATAAACGCAGCCTCGGCTTTGGACTCCATGACAATACGCTAGACCGAATGTGCGAGCTGAAAGCTGAGATGATGATGGTATGGGGACGGCAGGATCCACACATTCCTGTTGAAGGTCGAAGGCTGATCTACGAGTCGATGACTCAAGCCAACGTCGATTTCACGTGGCATGAGTTCAATGGTGAACATGCATTTTTGCGAGACGAGGGGCACAGATATGATCCTGTTTTAGCCCAACTCATCTTCCCAATGATGTTCGATCTATTCGGACGTAAGCTGCTCTAGTTCGATGTAGATCTAGCGAGCCTACCCGCTTCCGAACCGCCGCGGCGGGTTAATCGTCAAGCTTCGCATGCATCAAAAGTCATCCAACAGCTGCACGACAAAGACAGAGTGGTGGTTTCCGAGCGGTGCTGAAGAAAGCACGTAGTACTTGTTTGTTTCCGCATTGACGTCGACACGAACAGTAGACTTTGAAAGAAAGCCTAAACCAAGTGGCGTTCGTATTGCTTGGATTTCTATTTTACCAGTAAACGTTTGACTGCTCTGAAGTTGGCTTAAACGCGCGTCAACGAACAGTTCCTGCTGATAGTCTTTGAGATCGACTCTGCCAGACAGCTTGCATTGGCCGGGACGTTCTGGATGCGGATCGCAACGGGACATCACTTGCATTCCAACAACAAGGTCTTTAACTCCTTGCTTGGCAAGTCGATCGATAATTTGCTGTAACTTCGGATCGTTATCGGCAACCACTTCGGTAGGCAATTGCCCATTTGTTAACCACAAAACCCGTATCACGACGGAAGATGGTTTTACCTCCGCCGTGGGCTTACCATCCGCGACAGCCTTTAACCTTTCGATAAACGCCTGTACCTCTCCGACACTCTCCTTCTTTCCTTTCAACATGATAAGTCCGGTTTCTGAATCCATCGCGCTCTCCACCCCGGAGGATGCAGCGGATTGAGTGATAAGATTCATGTTTTTCAAGAGGAAATCTGCGGGCGTTTTTACAAGTTGAGCTGGTTCAGCGGTCGAGGCAGCAGGCAGGTCGATTACCTTTATATAGTCCGTATATCGCTTCAGCATTTCCTGCGAGCCGGAGAAAAGAATTGAATTCGTCCTCATATCCGCAGCGATTCGGCAATCCAAATTTCCAAAAACCTGCTGCAGCAACGATTGAGCCTCGGAAGCTTTCATGTACTTGCACGGAATGACAACCAGCGTGGGGGCTCCTTGGGCGGCTGGCGCAACTGGGGTTTGTTGAGCAACCGACGACAGGCAGTTGCTGAATAAGCAAATCGCAGCAAACAGGAAAACACGTTTGGACATGATTGGTTCCTAATGGTTGTAGCAGGACGATAATTGATTACGTTTGTTAGTTTCTTTGCGCAACTGGACGGACGAAATAGAACTCGATGTTCGGATCATCGCTCTCCGCGCGAGCACACAAAAAGCCAGGCGAGCCAACTACGGATGCTGGCTGTATAACGCGTTCCTCGCTTGGCTGCATGGAGCTCAATTGCGTTTGCGCCAAGCTAGAATCGCTTAGATTTTTGGTAGTCTTGTCATAGGAAGGACTTGAATCGAAAAAAACAATCCACAGGATCGAAGCGGCAACAACCACAGCAGCAAAGCCGGCATGAACTCGCCATTTGATCCAAGGCTTTTCCTGGAACTTAAATTGTTCGATGGATACAAGCAATTGTTCTTGAAATTGCAGTCGCATGAACACGCTGGCGTTTTCCGCAGCGAGCGTCGTTTCGATTGCCTGCAACTGAGATTGCCGATCTTTGCATTTCGGGCAGCTGGCCAGATGCAATGCGAATGTACGGTGTTCTTCGAGGTCCATTGCCTCCGACAGATAAGCGTCAATACCGCTGCAAATCTCGATTTCCATCGATGTTCTTAATCCTTTTTGGAAACCTTATAGGGTGTCGTGTCTCGTGAAAAAACGCTCTTACGCATTTGAGCTCTTGCGAGTGAAAGACTCGATCGTACCGCTTCCGAACTGATCTCAAGCACACCGGCAACCTCAAGGATTGAAAACTGTTGGCAGGCAATCAAGTGGAGCACCATTCTTTGTCGCTCGGGCAGTCTCTTCATTCCCTCTAAGGTCCGCTCGATCTCTTCGCCTACCTCTGCACATTCGGCCGGGTCCAAGTCCATACCGGCGATGTCTAATTCGTTGAGCGACGACGTCGAATGAGCCTTGTTCTCGCGGTGCTTGTCCATCCAAAGATTTTTCACGATCCGAAACAACCAAATCCTCATTGCATCCGGCTTGTTTAACATATGAATGGTTCGCAACGCGCGCAACATGGCTTCCTGAGTCAAGTCTTCCGCTAAGTGTTGATCTCCGCAGAGGTGCATCGCAAACCGATAAACGCTGAGCAGATGACCAGGTAACTGATCATGCACGCTTTTCGCTTTCCATTTCGTTGGGAACTAGTGGGCCTCATCCTACTAGACGAAGTAACTTCGAAATCGTCAAAGAGAATTTCATGAAGTTGCCACGTATTCAACGAAAAAACGTCCAAACAGTTCAAGTTCGCTGAAAGT
This sequence comes from Pirellula sp., assembly GCA_031374515.1. Classification (GTDB taxonomy): domain Bacteria; phylum Planctomycetota; class Planctomycetia; order Pirellulales; family Pirellulaceae; genus JBKCUI01. The sequence continues at coordinate 14,175 of JANMGH010000065.1, forward strand.
GTTGCGAATGAACTTTTTTTAAATCGCGCGTTATCGACTTGAAAACGACGAGAATTCGCGATCGATCGGCCAGCCGATGGCCCGATGGAGAGTGAATTGAGAAACATTGAATTCAGCGACAACTTTGACGTATTCTCGTTGAGTTGCCGCAAGCGCTTGAATGGACTGAAGGACCTCGATTGGAAGCCCCTGGCCATTCTGTATACGCTCCCAATTCTTGTTGTACGACTCTTCGGCCGTCACCACTGCCGCTTCCACAATTGGGATCTGCTTTGAACGCGATGCGACTTGCGCATGCGATTCCGTAACTTCGCGCGCAATGCGATCCATCTGCGACAGCTCCTTCATTCGAGCTTGTGCAATTCGAGACTGCGCCTCTTTCCTAATTGCGTTCTCGCCGAAACCAAGCTGCCTCACCTCCCAATACGCGACAGCATCCGCATCCAATCGGTCTCCATAGTTGGACAAACTACCCCCCAATCCGCCGCCAAGTCCACCGTAGCTTGCAGATAGAAGCACGCTAGGAATAAGTGGTGCGTTGCGCTCCCGATTTAACCGCTCGACGGCCTCACCAACCAAATGTCTGGACTCTGCAAGCTCAGGGCGCTTTGTCAATGCCTGAGCAACGCACTCGCGCGCCGACGGGGATTGATCCATCATTTCAATCGGAACGAGTTGCACCTCAGATGGCACCAAACGCTCTGCGGCTTCCCAGCGTATCAGTTCCGCCAATCGTGATGATGCCACTTTTGCTGTTTCGTCAGCGCGAATCCAATCGCTCTTTCGCATGGAGACCTCAGTGCGCATTCGATCATGATCCGACTCGAGGCCTTCACCTGCCTTGGCAAACCTGCCCGTCGTATTGGACAATTTCTCGGCGCGCTCGACGATTCCCTTGGCAATTGCTAAATCTTGCTCGGATCGCTGTAACTCGGTGTAGGCGCTTGCAGTCGCCAACAGCAAATCGTTGGTGATTGCTTCAGCACCAGCCCGTCGAGCGCAAGCTGTTCGCTGAGCGATCCGCGGTTGAAAAATAGCGTCGGCAAAGTGAAATTGGGTAACTATCCCGGGCACGGCAGGCGAGCCAGCTCCAACCGCGTTGGCACCAAGACCGGAATAATACGAGCCTCGACTCGTCTCGATCACACTACCAGCGACGTCTTGAATCCTACCCTCGTGTTTGTTGTAATTCACCCCTGCCCTCAGTGATGGCATTTTAAGAGCGTTAGCTCGGTCCAATTGGGCGAGGGATTCTTCAATGCGAGCTCGCGCAAAGGCGACTTGCGGGTTTTGTCCAGTCGTCAACATCAGTGCCGTGGTTAGGTCAATGCTCTGCGTCTCTGCGGCATCCGATGTAACAGGCTCAGCAAATGATTGATGGTCATTTGCAAGCTCAACGAGAGAGGCTTGAACAACATGCGTGGATAAATCAAATCCCGCTAACGGCACCACCCCATTGCCGTTCCCATTGCCGTTCCCATTGCCGTTCGATGCCACTTGGGGTAGCAAATAGCGAGCAACGCAATATTGGCTTGGGGTCGCAGTCGCTGGCACCTGGTTTAACGTCCGGCATCCAAACCCGAAGGAAGATCCGAAAACTACAGCGACAAGAAGTCCCGCTCTTTTTTTACTTCCATCCACTTTTGGAAGTCGTAATTCGCAATACTTCATTGCTTGTCCAATCGTAGATCGCGCAGCATGACCATTTGCTGGTGAAGGGATGGAAGAGGTTAGTGTTCGTCTGAGGGTCATCGGAACGATGAAAATGACATAAGCGGATTAATCGCTTTAATTGCGATAACAAGATAATTGGATTTGGTTTATCCGATACAACCAACAGACTTTAGCGGACAGGCATAGGAAGTCTCTTCCGCTAGATTTGCGAGCCTCGGTTCTCGCTGCAATCGCAATATGAAGATTGGGCGTAGCGTATTTCCTACCGATGATTGCGCAACACCAAACATTTGGGAATGCTGTTATTTTTGCCGATTGGGCAAGAGTTGCGTCGGCACAAAAAACTTTTGAAGTTTTAGCTCAAGTTCGTCGATACGACTCGCTCGCACGAAGGCGAACGACTTGGGGGGTCCAAGTCGACTACTACGGATGGCGGTTTCTCACTTTTGGGGAGGTCGCGACCTATGTCTATCGAGTTTTTGAATACTGTGATTGGTTGTTTGTTCTTTGGAGTATGGCTAATTGTCGGCCATATCATGACGGTGGATTATTTTTAGT
>JANMGH010000069.1:0-4566 GCA_031374515.1 Pirellula sp.
CAACGCAACGGGTGTTATGGTCCACGACCATGACCCATTGCCATGATTCACAATCGTTCCTGCGTCAGCGGTCAATGTCACCGTATCCGACGGCACATCACCGTACGTTCCCGTGTTGCCTATCGGCGACTGCAATCCTCCTGTGACACTCCCCAAGCTACGACTCAGTGTCGGAGACACATTATTTACACGAATTGCAACCGATTTTTCAAAAGACAAACCGCCAGAATCGGTCGTACGAAGTCGAACGGAGTAGTTGGCTGTTCCATCCAGAGCAAAGGAACCACTAGTGCGAAGCGTATTTCCAACGATTGCAAAACTCGAATTGTTGGTGCTACCCGTACCGGACACAAGTGAATACGTATGAGTATCGTTCAAGTTCGGATCAGCAGTACTCAATGAGCCAACAAGTGTGTTTCCTGACGCGTTTTCAGCTATTGAAATGCCCGAGATGGACAGCGAAGTTGGCGCTAGGTTGGAGGCGAAGTAGTAGTCTACTACAAGAGGTAAGTGGTCTGTTACTGTCGTCAATAGATTAAGAATGGCCGTTCGATTTGCTATTCCAACCAACGCCGTGTTCGAAGCGTCATTGATGCTGCCATTTACTGCGACAGTACCGTTGTTGGCAAAAACATGATAGGAGTTAGCTAGATACTCAAGTCCGATTCCATCGGTCCATTCGTTGGTAAGCAGTTGAAAATCAAAGCGGTCATTTAACCCTCCACCGACAAATCCGGCTGGTGCGTTGAAAGCCGGGGACTGAGTAAAGACATCTCGAAAGGATGAATTTCCATTCCAGTTGCCAAGCCGGTTCACAGGATCAAACGCTTGCCCAAAACCGACGCCGAGAAGTGTCTGAAACGATGCTTCATTGCTGGATTTCGTATTGAAGTCGCCTGCATAGATGATAGGTGCATTTTGACCAAGCGCATCGGCATTAGCGCGAATTGCAATCGCCTCCGCCTCGCGTCGCGTCCTGTCGGAAGCCGTGTCGCTAGCTTTGTAGTGGCTGTTGTAAAGATAAAAATCATTGCCTAGCGGCAGTTCTAGCGGTCGTAATTGATAGCGAATAGGTTGGCGCGCCGCAGCGGTGCTCGATGCAGTTCCAATACCCAACTCCCCCACCAACTGAATCGTATTCGTATTGAAGATAATTCCTATCGTCTCATTGCCCGATGTTGATGCTCCATTGAGGCTCCCACGACTGTAACGTCCCGAACCGTATATCGAATTCAGCTGGGAAACGACACTAGCGGTAGTCGTTAGTTGGCTTTCGACTTCTTGAATGGCAATGACATCCACTTGGCGTGCGCGTCCATTGTAAACTTCAGAGCCGATGGCTTGTAGAATCTTGCCGATTTCTGCTGAGGGTGTTCCGTCGAATCCCAGAACGTTGTAGTTGACGATTCTCAGGTCGCCGACCGCAAACAGCAAACGAAACTCCAGCGACTCAAAGGACAGCGGAGTCATTGAATCGCACAAGCGTTTGACGCGCTTCGATGGAACCGTTCGCACAAGCGAACGCAGAAAATCAACCGTCGTTTGAATCATATCCATATTCACCACAAACCGCGAAGCTGCGTGCTATTCAATTCCTAACGCCGATTGAGGGTACACACGCACCAATCATACGCAACATCAATTTATACAATCCGAAACGCTTGCGACAGGATTCTCGCGGACGTTCTTGCGTGCAAGGTCGGAACCGAACGAGTTGTTTTTCATCTAATGTCCGTCTTCAACTTTGGATTTTGTCCGGAAAGGGTGTAAGCTTAAATGGATTCCACCATACTTTTGGTCGCTTTTCGCTGATTGGCGTTTCTTATGCTGCAACGTCTCTTAAATTCCCTAAAACGAGCGAGAAACTGCGCAAACCCACGCCCCCCCAAACGGAGGTTAAGTCTGGAATCTATGGAGGCACGAAGCCTTTTCGCCGGACTCCCATTTGGCGCCGCCCCCGATGATACGGCGGAGTTTCTGCTCGGCCGCGTCTCTGTGACCCCCGTTTTTTTGGAAAGCAATGGTCAAATCGACGCCAGCACGGAAAACTGGACTCTTGAGCAAAAAACGACTGTCTTAGACAAAATCGGAACTGGGCTGAATTGGTGGAAACAGCTTCTCACCACGAAAAGTGCCGTTCATTCACTCGACTTTATATTTGATACAAAATATGTAGACTCCCCCGCTTCAACACCCTACGAACCTATCTCACGGGCCTCTAACAGCTATGCAGACTGGGTTTCGCAATTTCTGGTCGATGCGGGTTTTTCTCAAAGCGGTCAGTTAGAGACAAACATACGGGCTTTCAATAACTCGCAACGCATAAAATGGAATACGGACTGGGCCTTTACTATTTTCGTAGTTAACTCTCAAAACGACGCTGACGGAAGTTTCGCATCCGGTGGTTCTTTCGATCGAGCTTTTTCATTCGCTGGAGGTTTGTTTGAAGTAGTCCCATCGACACGACCTGCATCGATCTTTGCTCACGAGACAGGCCATATGTTTTGGGCTCGCGATGAATATATCGGTGGCTCAAATTTCTTGCAAAGACGTGGTTACTACAACGCCCAAAATACAAACGCCATCGACTTGAATCCTACGCCAGGCTTTGTGCAAGAAGATAGCATCATGTCGAGCAACGCAGCGTTGGAACGAGCGTATCAGAACGTCACGACCTCGAATGCTACATTGGCACAGCTCGGATGGGTCGACTCGGATGAAGATGGTATTTTCGACGTACTCGACGTCCCCTTGAAGTTGGAGGGACTTGGCAAACTGAACGACGCGGGCACCGAATACAATTTCACCGGACGAGCCACCGTTCAGACACTAGCCAATGTAAATAGTTCTGGGCTGCAAAACGATATCACCATCAATCGAATCGGTCGGATCGAGTATCGATTCAACAGTGGGAACTGGCAGACAATTTCTTCACCCAACCAGAATCAAGTCGATTTGGATATCAACATTCCCGTACCGACAGGAACAGTTGGGACAATTGAAATACGTGCTGTGGAATCTTCATTGGCCATCAGTAGCAATGTTTTCGCTGCACCCCTAACAGTCAACCGTACAACAACTCCTGCACCAGGCATTCAAGGATTGGTCTGGGATGACCGCAATCGCGATGGGCAATGGCAATCCTCCGAATTGCCAGTTGCTGGCGCTCGCATTCAATTGGTCGATGTAAACCGTGCACCGATTACCTTTCATGCCAAGATCGAACCAGACGACTTCCCCAGTGGGACAATCGCAGCCAATCAAAATGGAGTACTCATCGAAGCGATCGGTACCGATTCCAATGGATCCATTGGGGTTTTCGAGGACCCCGATGCAACGACGGGAAAAAAAGTCTTCCATCCATTTTCGACCGCGGAAATTGCATTTTCCAATAGTTTTCGAGGCACCCAACTGCAGCTTCGAACCTCCTTCACACAATCTAAGTCAAATGTCTCCATCGACGTGGTCGCCGTCAACGATGGGACGGTTGCTCGACTGGACGCATACAATGCTGATGGAAAGGTCATCCATCGCTACCAGTCGCCGTCGCTGAATGCTGGCGGCAAAATAACGATGCAAGTCATCTCGGAGAACGCGGATATTGCCTACGTCATCGCTTTAGGCATGAACAATGCACGGATCAAGTTGGACAATCTAATCATAGGTCCAGCAACAGTGACAACCACGCTTTCAAACGGTAGCTACTCGCTATTAGGTATCCCTGCAGGAAACTATCAAGTCGAGATAACCCCGCCGTCCAGCAGCTACGAAGCGGTTCTACCAGCATCTGGCTTGCGTTCCTCCGCCGTAGTCATGGGGACTGCCGGCCCTAACGTCAATTTCACGCTGGCTCTTGCTAGTTGGCAAAACCCAACAAACCAACACGACGTCAACAATGACGGACTCATTTCTGCACTGGATGTTTTGGTCATTATCAATGAGATCAATCGGAACGGAGCCCGTCCACTAGGCGGCTCTGACTTGATCCCTCCACCATTCTACGATGTCAATGGCAATCAGAATCTGGAAGCATTGGATGCTCTTATCGTGATCAACTATATCAATGCCAATCCAGGCAATGGCGAGGGAGAAGCAACTCCATTCGAAGATAGCTCAACGCCCGAACAGAAACGCAAAAACAGACTGCGACTTGCTTAAACTGCGAACCAACTTTTCCTGCACTTGGCGGCAATTGAGGTGTTCTCATGACAGCATCCTCAGAGCCATCCGTTCACTCCTCCGTCTGGCTATCGCTCGCATTCACACTCTGAGAGTGACTTCGTTCATCAATTTAGAATTCCAAAATCGTCCCGTTGCGAAATCGGAAACGTGCCAGATCGAGACCGTTGATGATCCCATCACCATTAAAGTCAAATATCGAATTGAATGCCGGATCGCCGACTAACGTCCCATTAGCCATGCGAAACCGACTCAAATCGATGCCGTTTACGATGCGATTGCCATCATAGTCGCCAAAGTAGCGAAAGAAGTTGTCCGTCGCGGACTCGCCTCGTATCAGATTGTCGCCCCCAACTCCATTACCGTCTCCATCCAACAACACTCCAC
>JANMGH010000082.1:0-42742 GCA_031374515.1 Pirellula sp.
CTGAGCTGCCAATATTAGGCTGCTAGTGCGAGGTTTTCCTCAGCAGTTACTTTTTGTAATCGGCTTTTAACGTGGCCAACCGATCAACCACGACATGCCACCAAGATCTTCAATTTATCCGGTCGATTCCAGATCGCCCCCGAGTCCCCAACAATGTGCACTCAATTCAATGGATCGAGACAAAAAGTTGCGTTAATCCATTATCGCCCGCAAACAAGCCCTGACTAGCCCTTTTCCAAATTCATTCGATTTTCCAAGACCGAAATCCTAGACGCTGCGGTGTTCTACTCTGGATCCCGAATCGAAATTGGAAAGTTAGTCCAACAACGCTTACTCATCGTTCAAAGCACCACTTGGGCTTCAATGACACCAACTTCTTGCTGGGGCACCTCCAACGCTGGAATTCCCCCTCGCGAAACAAAGATATCATGCAACTGCGCGATCAAATCGGCTCCCATCAGATACATCATTGGGGCAACCAAGAATATTCCAACGCAAAAAAACAAGGCTCCTGCAATTGATGTTACGAATCCGACCAGGACGTAAATAATTAAAGCCACAACGGTCGTGCTGCCCGCTTTGCTTAGAAACGACCAAATCCACTTCAAATCCGCACCTTTGATGAAATCGTTGCCCAACGCCGAATGCATCATCGATGCAAACATCGCCAGCAACACACACACAAACAAAAAGACAGCAACAGAAATCCCGACCAATGCCACAATCATACCGGGTATTTCATTGTTATTTTGCGACAACAAACTCGACAACCCAACCGTAATCGCCACTGGAATACCCACCAAGAGAATCATCGGAAGTGTCCAGATGATATTCCATAGGAAAGGCCAAAGTCCTCGCATCAGGTAATCTGTAAATCGATCCGGGTTGAAGTCTGGCCAGTTTTCACTTCTGCCTCCACTCCTCGATTCCGCCACTTCCGCGAGATAGCCAAAAGACACGATTCTCCCAATGACGATGACCGCCCCTAGCTCGCATACGAACATCCACAGAAGATTCATCGCCCATTGCGGACTCTTAAACGGTCCCGAAATCATTCGAACCACATCAAAGCTATGAATCGGCTGATAAAAGCCCTCGGGATAAGCATGCTGGCTGCCAACGCGATGCATCCCAGGGATTGTCTTTGCACTTGGAGATGCAAACGGATCGACGGATGACATTATCTACGCCTTATAGTGCATTACGGGAACGGCTAAAGTGAATTCGTAGGATGAGAGGATATCTTGGACACTCGGTTTAATCGACTTCGAGCGAAGCAGAACATTCATCCAGAAGTTTGACAATGCTCTGCCATGGTCGCCCCGTTCCACTATTAAGTGAGATCGCGCACGATCGAGCATTAGTGTACCCAGTTTCGCATTGCGAATCGCTCATTCGTCGTCCAACGTCGGCCGTCGCGCTTAATGCCAATCCCGGAATCTCGAATCCTCGATCACCACCCATTCCACAACATTTGCCTTCGTGGGGGGAGTGCACTTGTTCGGCGCATGCGTTTGCAACAGCGAGCAACGGAGCATCCCATCCATGGCGATGATTGGAGCATACCGAATGAACCGCTATATTGCCCCTTCGTTCATTAATCCTAAGCTTGGGAAGGATCATGGCCGCCATTTCAGTGGAGTCGAGTATCGGCAACGACTCAAGCCTGTGTTTTCGTACTCGATCCAAGTATGGCAATCCTGTTTTGAGAAACGATGTGCAAGAACCAAGGTCGAGCACAATTGGCCGCTCACCGTGTTTGCTCCAATCCCAAATTGCGTCTAGAAGCTCGTTCTGCTTTTGAATCGCGACATCGACATAACCCTTCGACGAAAATGCCTGTCCACAACACTTCCCTATCGCGTTGCGAGGAATATGGACGGCGACCCCTGCTTTCGCACAAATACTTACTAAGGCGTCTGCAGTCCCTCCCATCATCCGCGACATGCATGTTGGCCAATAGATTATGTCTGCACTTTCAAGATCACTTAGCAACGAAAGATCCACTGCACGATAATCCACCGCTAGAGCCGAATGCCATTGAGGGAAACCTCGAAACAGTTTTGCTAGCCCGCGAGTAATCCCCTTCAACGCATTATCGCCAATCACAGCACTTGTTGCTCGGCCTGCGAATAAGCTGACATGGACAGCCTTTTCCGCCAGCCCAAAATACTTGCCAAGAATCGAGGCAATTGTCGTATCCGTACGTCCTGTGGAGGTGCTGCGCAGTTGTTTGATCAAATCTCCGGTATTGATCGCAACAGGACAGTCCAGCGCGCACAAACCATCAGCTGCGCACGAAGCTTTGCCTGCAAACTCATAGTCGCGATCGAGTTGTTTCGCCAATTCCATTTTGCCTGTTGCAAGCATGCGTTCGCGCGCTCGCCGAAGCACAATTCTTTGTCGGGGCGATAAAGTAAAGTCACGACTAGGACATCGCGGCTCGCAGGCACCGCATTCCACGCATTTGTCGACAACCTCCTCGACCACTGGCAGATCCTTGATGTTCTCGAGATGCAATTTTGGTCTAGAGGTCAGAATCACATCTGGATTGACGAGTCCGAAAGGATCGATCGCACTTTTCAAACGCCGCATGATGCCAATCGCCTCGGTACCCCACTCGGTTTCTACAAAGGGTGCCATGTTGCGACCGGTTCCGTGTTCCGCTTTTAGTGCACCATCGAACCGATGCACAACGAGATCGACCATGTCGTCGATGAAACGAGCGTATTTATCTGTGTCTGCAGCTGTCGCCATCGGTTGGGAAATGACAAAGTGCAAATTGCCATCTCGAGCATGGCCAAAAATAATGCCGTTCGAGTATGCATGCTTAACAAACATGGCCTGAAGTTCTACGATCGCTGCCCCAAGTCGCTCCAATGGAAATGTAACATCCTCAAGAATCGCCGCCTCGCCTCTACCGCGAACTGCGGCGACCGCAGGGTACATTCCCTTGCGTAGCTTCCAAAGATAAGCTTGCTCTTTCTTGTTTTCGGTAAACTGAATGGAGCCAAGTGATTTTGCTCGAGGCTCCACTTTTGAACGGAAGGCATCCAGTTTTTTTGCAAGCGCATCTTTGTCGGCAGCTTGGAATTCAAACAGCAATCCCATTAGCCGTTGATGTTCGTCGAGACGTTGTGGCAACTCGGCCGGTGCTCCCTCCAAGTTCCGAATGGATTCCATAGAAGCTCGATCCATGAACTCGACCGCGTCGCAATGAATCTCAATCAATTCGGGGATGATTTCGCAAGCTGTGTTGGCGTCTGGGAAAAAAGCGAGCGACGTCGCCTTCTCAGGGAGCTCTGGAAGCGTTTTTAGCACAGCCTCCGAAATAAACGCCAGAGTGCCCTCGCCTCCGATCAATAAGTGAGCCAAGATATCCAAAGGTCTTTGGTGGTCGATAAATGCATTGAGCGAATACCCCACTGTATTTTTTTGTTTGTATTTGCGTCGAATTTTCTCGAGCAACGCAGGTGAAGCCATTATTTCTGTTCGAAGCTGAGATAGGGTTTTTGCAATCAACCCCTTTTCCGCTTCAAATCGCGATGCTTCGTTCTGCAGAGACGTGTCCCATACCGTTCCGTCGGGCAAGATAAAACGAATGGTATCGAGTGTGTGGTAAGCGTTATTGACCACTCCACAACACATGCCGCTGGAGTTGTTGGAAAGGATGCCGCCCATCATGGCTGAATTGATGGAGGATGGGTCCGGTCCGATCTTGCGACCCAATGGACGAAGCGTTGCGTTGACGATACCGCCGATCGCGCCCCCTTGGACTCGAACTCGAGCCCCATGATCCAACGGTTCGATCTTGCGCCAATGGCGACCGATATCGATCAGCCATCCATCGGTCACCGATTGGCCGGATAAACTAGTCCCCCCCGCCCGAAAGGAGATCGGAACTTTCCGCTCCTGGGAAGCTCTAAAAATAGACTGAATCTCTGCTTCTGTTCTAGGTTGCATGACCGCTTGCGGGATCAGCAAATAGGGGCCGGCATCGTTTGCAAACGCATAACGTTGCCAGAGTTCACTAAGAACGTCGGTGCATGGCAAGTTGGCAGAATTTAGGGATTTAGGCACGGAATAGGTTTGTTTGAGGGGTAGACGCAGTCGCACCCGGCAAGTGTGATACACCAAATCGCTTTGCAGCCTCAATGATTACAGATCTTTGATGGCTTTCACTATGTCCAGTACTGCTTGTTGTCCATCTGCATAGTACATGAGAGTATTTGGCATTGCAAAGAGTGGATTGGGGATCCCGGCAAATCCGGGGCTCAAACTGCGTTTAATAACGATGACCGTTCTGCATTTATCGACGTCGATGATAGGCATGCCAGCGATAGGGCTCTTCGGATCCAATCTGGCGGATGGATTAACCACATCGTTGGCCCCAATAACGATTGCAACGTCCACGCTATCGAGCGTTGGATTGATTTGATCCATCTCTTTTAATTTGTCATAAGAAACGTCCGCTTCTGCTAAAAGTACGTTCATATGCCCAGGCATTCTGCCGGCAACAGGATGGATTGCGTACTCAACCGAGGCACCGCGTGCCTCAAGTACCTTGCTCAGTTCCTTAACCGCGTGTTGCGCTTGAGCGACAGCCATTCCGTACCCGGGGATGATTACGACCCTCTGCGCACCATCGAGAATCATAGCGATGTCATCGGGCGAAGTGCTGCGAACGTTGGCGTAGATTTCGTCAACATTACTGTTGGAACCTGCGCCCGCCATCACTCCAAAAAGGACGTTGCTCAGCGACCGGTTCATCGCCTTGCACATGATTTGTGTGAGTATGATTCCAGAGGCACCTACCAATGAACCGGAAATAATCAAAGCGTTGTTATCCAAGACAAAGCCGGTCGCTGCCCCCGCAATACCCGAGTAAGAATTCATTAGTGAGATAACAACCGGCATATCCGCTCCGCCGATCGGGTTCACCAAAAAAACGCCAAGAACGGACGATAGGATTCCAATCGCAAGAAAGCATGCGACTTGAGCGATCATGCTTTGGGAAACGGCGAGGATCCCGACAAACAAGAAGTCAAGCGCCAAAAGCGCCAGGTTGATCCATTGCTGTTGAGGCAGCGAATAAGGTTTTTTGAATCGTGGTAACTCCTCAAGCTTCGCATAGGCAATTAAGCTCCCCCAAAATGTTATCGCACCGATTAATCCGGATACTCCGACCGCGATCATTGTGTCTACCGGCTGGTTGGAGTGGTGCAGGAGATCGGAGAAGGCAACCAGAACAGATGCCCCCCCCCCAAGCCCATTGAGCAGTCCAACCATTTGGGGCATTCCCGTCATTTGCACTCGTTGCGCCATTACGACTCCGATGACCGTCCCTGCAATCAGGCCGACCGTAATGAATAAATATCCCGCAACTCCTGGATCGACGAGCGTAACGACAATGGCAAGCAACATACCTGTTGATCCAACCAAATTGCCTCGAACGGCCGTTCTTGGAGCGGACATAAGTTTGATTCCGACAATGAAAAGCACTGCCGCAAGCAAATAGACAAGTGGAATAATTGCCATCATCAAGAACTCACAAACGAAAAAAGGTCGGAACGGAATTGGAACGAATAAATTATCGTTTTTTGAACATCAAAAGCATACGATGCGTTACGACGAATCCGCCGACAACATTGATCATCGCAAGCACGATGGCCACCAAGCCGAGAAGGCTTCCGAATCCCGTTTCTCGAAATCCGCAAGCAATGATGGCACCGATAACCGTGATACCACTGATCGCATTAGAGCCACTCATCAACGGAGTATGCAGCGTTGGAGGGACTTTCGCTATGATCTCAAAGCCGATGAAGATCGACAAAACAAATACGGTCAAGCTACTTACTAAAACCAGAGCCCGCGTAGAGTTTGGTTTCTGTGATACCGGTAGATGGATTACCGCATCGGCGTTCGCGAGCGTTGCTGCCCCCGTTTCACCGTCGACTTCTTGAGAATTGGGTGGATTTGCATGCGAAAAACTAGCGAGGATCGGCGCAATGCAAAGTGCGAGCAAGATAACAATCAACATCGAAAGTGCGATAGGTCTCATGGTTCCGAATTCATTGGTGATGTTGTCAAGGACTATGTGGATCAACCAACGTATTAGACTTGAGCGATCCATTCCGTTCAAGCACGGTCAATCGTTAAACGCGATGAATCGCAGCAGGCCTATGGTGCGTTAAACCCTAACCGCAACGCAAAAAAGTACGGGTTAAGCACCCACCTGTCCGTTAGTTCGTCGTGCGAAGCGAATTTTGTAGAAATGGTTAAGGCGACGACATTGGCGGACCGCCCGAACCGAATCGAGGATTACTTCTCTACACGTTTTTCCCTGGGATTTGCCGCCCCATATCTTTCATTAGCAATTTCATATCTTCCCAAGTAAGTCGTTTCGCATCGGTGTTTCGCAGCAAATAGGCCGGATGGTAAGTAACCAAGACCTTTGCACCTCGAAACGCATGAAACCGGCCACGCAATCGACCAACGCTTGCAGTGCTTTGCAATACGGCACGGACAGCTACAGCCCCCCAGCAAACGATGTATTCGGGTTGAATCGTCTCCAACTGCTGTTCAAAAAAAGGGCGACAGTTTTCAATTTCGTTTTCCGTTGGTGTTCTATTGTTTGGAGGTCTGCATTTCAGTGCATTGAGAATGTAGACTTCGGAACGACCCAGCCCACATGCGGCCAAAATTTTGTCCAGAAGTTGACCAGCTGCACCAACAAATGGCTCTCCAAGTCGGTCTTCATCCGCCCCTGGTGCCTCGCCAAACATTACAACTCTAGTATTTAGCGATCCAACGCCAAAGACCGTGCGTTGACGCCGACAAACAATTTCTTCGCATTTTCGGCATGCGATTACCGCGTCGTTCAATTCGCCCAACGAATTCGAACGCTCCAGCATTGGAAGTGCCTTGGTATTCCACTTTGCAATCGCAAACTCGTTTATCGAACCTGGGGGCAACTCTTCCGCCGTATTGACTGTTGGTGGCTGAAAAACTGCAACGGGAGCGGGTTCTCGAACGAGGGCCGCGGTTGAAGAAACAGCCGATTCTTGTGGAGCCGTTTCGAATACCTGTGTCGAAGCAGCAAAAACCGTCGAAGCATTCGCGTCGAGCCAATCCGAAGCTGCGGACTCCGCCACAACCGAGCTGGATGGAATTTGAGAAATACCGCTTCTTTGCCAGTGTTTTAGGAGCTGTTCGCTGGCTTTTCTCCACTGATTTCGCTGCATGTTTCTCGTTTGGCAAGCATGCCATCGGTCTGAATGTTAACGAAACGCCGGATTCTACCAGGATGTGAGAATCTGAACACTCCCGTAAAAGTCGCCTAACGACTAGGATACTGGTCGGTTCGATTTTATCCCATTCGCACATTCTCAATTTCCCCGTTCGCTCGATGCCAATTCCTCGCGTAGCCATTGTTGTCCGACCCAATGTCGGCAAAAGCTCCCTCTTTAACTGGATTGCTGGGCGCCGTCTCGCAATTGTTGAGGACACGGCTGGCGTAACTCGCGACCGACTAACGACCTTGATCGAACATCGGGGCCACCACTTCGAGCTTATCGATACCGGTGGAATGGGAATCATCGATGTAGACAATTTGACATCGGATATCGAAGCCCAAATTGAAATTGCAATCGATGATGCCGACGTTCTGCTTTTTGTAGTGGATTCTCGTGCGGGGATTTTGCCCCTCGATCAGGAGGTTGCGGACCGTCTTCGCAAGATCAACAAGCCGATTTTGCTGGTTGCGAACAAGACGGATAGCCCGTCCCTGGACACCAACGCCGACGAATTCCACCAGTTGGGGCGGGGCTGGCTGATTCGGGTAAGCGTACATCAGAATCGAAACAAAGAAGAATTGCTTGATTTGGTGACTCAGCGCATTCCACAGTTGGATGCCATGCCCACCGAAGTTGAGCCACCCATGATGAAGCTGGCGATTGTGGGTAAACGTAATGTAGGCAAAAGCACTTTCGTCAATACGCTCGTCAAAGCCGAACGTATGATCGTCAGCCAAGTTCCAGGCACAACGCGCGATTGCGTCGACGTTATGTTCGATTTGGATGGTCACAAATTCATGGCGATGGACACGCCTGGCCTACGTCGAAACAAAAGCGTCAAGACCGATATCGATTGGTATGGAATGCATCGAGCTCAACGGAGCATTCGACGAGCCGACGTTGTACTGATGTTCTTTGACTCCAAACAACAAATGAGCAAAGTCGATAAACAACTCGCGCATTACATTGCAGACCAGTACAAGCCGTGTATCTTCGTAGTAAACAAATGGGATCTGCTCGCTGGCCAAATGCCTACGGAACGGTGGGTCCGCTATGTGCATGAGACCTTTCCGACGATGGCTTATTGCCCTATAGGCTTCATTACTGGCCAAACCGGCAAGAATGTTAAGGCGTTATTGAACCATGCGCAGATGCTTTTCAAACAGGCAAACGAGCGCATTTCAACGCATCAATTGAACAAACTTGTAAAGATTGCATTGGAACGCCATGAACCTCCAATGTACATGATGAAGCGTCCCAAAGTTTACTACGCTACCCAAATTACGAGCCTTCCACCAACGATTATTTTGGTCTGTAACCAACCTCAGGGGTTTTCAAAGACATACCAACGCTACTTGCTAAAATTCTTGCGAGACCACCTGCCGTTCGGCGAGATTCCAATCAAGCTGTATTTGCAACCAAGAGCTCGCGATGACGAACGAGATGACTTGAATAAGGAACAACGTCAGAAGAAAGCGGATAACGACGCGATGTCCGCAGCCGATGCAGGTGAAAGCCTCGATGGGGACATCGATGATTTCGTGGATGAGGACGATGATTTTGCAGAATACGAAGACGAGGCAGACGACAACGGTTCCAACCTCGAATACGAGTTAAATGAAGACGAAAAAGACGACAAATAAGTTCGCCAAGCTTTTTCGCAGTTGCAGCCGTTTTGCCCCCCCCAAATTCTTTCGCATAAACGGACGCTTTCTCAAATGCGAATAGTTGAGGAAATCCTCTGCTCAACTATTCATCGCGAAACCTGAACAAGACTTACATGTACAGGGCTTAACGGTTCGCTGCATCCACCTGATTCCACCTTGCGATCGGATCGCTTGTTAGCCAGACTGCTAAGCTCTGTTTCTAAACTAGCATTTTCGTAGCTGCGTCTCGTAGAGACGCAGTGAATTCGCGTCTCGGAGAGACGCAATTACGTTTTTAGAAACAGAGCCTAGTTATCCAGACTGATCGTTACCGTCTTGGACTCGGTGTAGGCTTTAAGCCCTTCCTCACCTAGCTCTCTACCTTGACCGCTCATTTTGAATCCACCGAACGGAGCAGCTGCGTCGAAGACGTCATAGCAATTCACCCACACGGTTCCCGCACGAACGCGGCGAGCAAAATCGTGCGCGCGTGTTACGTCGCGTGTCCACACAGCAGCGGCAAGACCGTAGAACGTGCTGTTCGCCCGCTTGACCAAGTCGTCCCAGTCCTCAAAAGTCAGCACAGACATCACCGGACCAAAAATCTCGTCTTGCGCGATTGCCATCGAGTCGGTTACGCCATCGAATACGGTCGGTTGGACGAAGTATCCTTTTTGGCCGAAACGTTCGCCCCCGGAAACGCACTTTGCGCCTCCGCTGTTGCCGAGATCGATGTAGCCCATAATTTTATCGAACTGCGCTTTATCGATTTGTGGTCCTTGCTCGGTTTCCATACAAAACGGATTGCCGAGCTTTCGATTCTTGGTCAACTTGGTAAGTTTATCCATGAACTCATCGTGGGCTTTCTTTTCGACAAAAACGCGACTACCTGCACAGCAGCATTGCCCTTGATTGAGGAATAATCCGACATACGCACCTTGTGCTGCACGATCTAAGTTGGCATCAGCGAGAACCACGTTTGGACTCTTGCCACCTAATTCGAAGGTTAATCGTTTTAACGATTCCGCCGCGTCTCGCATGATGATTTGCGCGGTTCGATGTTCGCCAGTGAACGCGATCTTGTCGACACCAGGATGTTTCACTACCGAAGCGCCAGCGGTTGGGCCATAGCCAGGAACCACATTGATAACACCGTCGGGTATGCCGGCTTCTTTGGCCAATTGCGCCATTCTTAAACAAGTTAATGGAGTTTGTTCCGCAGGCTTCATGACGATGGTGCATCCGGCGGCTAACGCTGGACCCCATTTCCAAGCAGTCATCAACATTGGAAAATTCCAAGGGATGATTTGGCCCGCAACGCCCACAGGCTCACGTCGGGTGTACGTAAAATAATTACCACGGATCGGAATCGTCGAGCCATGAATCTTGTCCGCGTATCCCGCGTAGTATCGGAGGCAATCGATAACCAGCGGCAAATCTGCGTAACGCGATTCGCGGATAGGTTTACCATTGTCGAGAGTCTCCAAGGCAGCTAGTTCGTCAACCTCCTCCTCGATTAGATCCGCCAAACGAAACATGATCTTACCGCGATCGCGGGCGTCCATTTTACTCCAAGGCCCGCTATCGAATGCGTGCCGTGCGGCTTTTACCGCCGCATCGACGTCCTCTTTGTCCCCCTCTGCAACTTCGCAAATCACTTCTTCGGTAGCCGGATTGATGGTTTCAAAGGTCTTTCCGGACATGGCTGGACGCCATTGGCCGTCGATAAAGCACTCGGTATGTTTGACTTTGGGCGGAGCAATAGGTGCGACAACAGTGGCCATGAGAGGACTCCAAAACTAGGGACCAAGAATCAGTTGGGTTCAACAACATAGGAACCGACAGTTAAACTTATCCTTCCTTGAGATCGCTTTCCAGTAGGCATCGCATCTTTGACGAAATGACTTTTGCAAAACTAGGGGGGAGTTGACTTCAATTTCAGTCTTGGTTTTGATGCAATCAGACGATCCCATCCAGAACGGCTGATCTGAGTCTTGGAAAGATGCGCCGCATCCAATTGCGGGAGGGAAAGCAACACGTCAATCGACTTGTCGGTGATCATGCATTGGCTGAGCCAAAGTGTTTTTAGGGTTTTGTGTCCCTTGAATGCCGATAGACCAACGTCTGTGATCGAACATTGTGACAAATCGAGCTCGGAAAGATTATTGCTCGCTGCAATGGACTGCATCGACAGATCGGTGACTTTAGTGGACTCCAAATTTAGCCTTTGTACGTTCCAAATTGGGGCCACCGCCATTTCTCGGTCTACAAATAACTCATCGTCTATTTGACTAAAGGACAAATCCAACCAAGGTGTAGTACGCAATTCGATGGGCCATTCCAACAGTTGCCGCGATGACAGCTTTGATCTACAAAGAACCGCTTCGCGTCGGTTGCTAAAGTACGGTCTTTTTGGCAAGCTTGATGGCCCGAATATCAAGTACCGATCGTACTCATCCCGCAATTTCTGGTCGTCGTTCCAATCACCGAGCAACGCTGAGGTTTCCGAATTGCTGTAGACACTTGCCAAATACCGAACAAAGGCAATTTCATTCTGCTTGGTCCCGTCTAAAAACAGGTGAGCAAGTCCGGCCGCCTGACTGTACCATGCTCGAATGTCTTCCTCGCCGCGAATTCGATTGCCGTCGGCTTTGTGAAACTCGTCCCACGGCACCCAGTACTTGTCATGCAATCGACGATATCTTGCTGCCTGCAACCTCGGCGCGTCCCAGCCACCAATATCCACAACCAAACCTCCGCCGATAGCTCGAGCGGACAATGACTCCATGTACAACGCAGCGCCCTCCACCACCCAGAAACCAGGCGCGCGATTGGTGTCCAAAGCCACCGGATTCACACCGGTCTCAAAAAAAAACTGATGCGTTAGTTCATGGACAACTGTGCTCGGAGTTTTGTTTCCATCCCAGTAAAACAAGGATAGCTTCAGATTTGGATCGTAGTAGCCTGTCGAAACACCAATTTCGGGAATCGCTCGAAGTGCCTTTACGTATGCCTCTCGATTTCGGAATAACACTACGGAATACTTTTGACTGGCTGGCTCGGGATAGTCAGGTGCAACTGTTTGTTCACCTTTCCAGAATGAAAAGAAGACCTGCTTCCAGATAGAAAACGCTTGCTCGCAGAGCACTGCAACTTCGGTAGCGGCCTTGACTTCCGAAGTTTGAACAGAGATCTCAAAGTGAGCCGTTGTCACGACAGAAAAAGATCCCGCAGGCCAAAGTGTCTTTGGATGATTGGAATACGACCTACTTACTTTTGGACTGGATTTGAGAGCATCCGCATAGGCCCACACGGTCGAACTTTGGACTCGCTTACTTGAAGATGTAATGGGAAAAATCGACTGAAGTCCAGACAACTGCCAACGCATTCGATAGCCAGATTCCCAATCCCGGTTCGCTTCCGAAATAACAATTGCCTTTTCGATCCCGTCGCAAAGCGATTCCAACGAGCTTTGAAATTCCAACCACACTCCGCTGGTTTCAAGAAGCTTTTTTAACTTGTCCGCGCCGATCTTACCGGATTCGAATTGACGAGGCAAAACAAATCTACGTCTGCCCTCTGGCGCCAATTCTAGCGCCATTCGAAGTGCATCCACAGAATCTAAAACCGTCCCATCCACGGGAGACAAACTCTTCTCCGAAATCGTCCTTAGAATGGTTTCGATAGACCGTTGCGCATTTTGTATCGATTCGCTCGCGTAAGGGCTAGCAGGCTGTTGAGCTTGCAGTTGCGCGCTGTCCAATAGCAGAACGACAACCATGATGCATGCCACCGGCATTTTAGATAGGTTATCCACTTGGGCGCTCGGAAGGGCTGATGGCCTCTTTCTCTCCACGTGCAGATTCACCTGCTGAAACCGACGATGCGGCTTTTGGGATTTCAATCGACCAGCAATTGACTTCGTTGCCAACAGCCAACACCATTCTCAAATTTGTACCTTCGGGGAAAATTCCGGCACCAAATACTTTTGTCCCTAAAGACATTTGATCAGCGTCAAAGTTGTCCGCGGTATTCAAATGCAATAGCCGATTGGGGGCAGTTGCCAGCCAATACATCGCACCATTTGGTAGCGTTGTCGCAGACAGAATCCTGCACTGCTCCGGTCGCACGGATAGTGCACGCGTCATCCTTGGTTCAAACTGTCGTGACTGCAAAACAGTTCCGGTTTCGCCACTTTGCAATTGAGACATTCCCAATAAGACACCCTCTTTGCCATTTCGCCCCCACTCCCAAGAACTCTGATTCGGCAGGAATTTTAATCGTCTATTTTGAAGGTTTGGGGGTACCGCGTTTTTTGAACGCAGAGCTTCGATTTCAAGAATTTCGCCATTCGATTTGACCAGATTCCAACTCTCGCAATGACCGAAATCATTAATTGTTGGGACGATAGCTGCAACCTCCCCCACAAGGTCGCTACGAAATCGTTCGCGAGGCGGGTAAAGAACCTCTAGTTTCGAACGACTGGTCGCAATCGCAAGGACCGGATCTCCATCCCTGACCGCCCAAACAAACGCGGACGGTGACTCCTCTTTTTCATCAAATTCGATTTGGATGGCATCGATCGGGTCACCATCTGGATTGGCAGCTGTGTCGATTAGCCAGTACCTTGGTAGACCCTCCGGTACGATTGCGATCCAACGATGTGTCCAAGGGTCAGGTAAGACATGAATCCGTTTGGGGTTCTCAATTTGGTCGGTTGGAATCTTAGCTACCAAGGTCTTCGCACCCGTGTTGTCTACAGTGTGTACTTGGCCAACATCATCGAGGAACGTCATTACTCTTTGGCGTTTGGCATTGGTGGCAAACGGCCCCTCCAGATCCACCGGTTTGCCGGATTGAGGATAAGAATGTTCAGCGCTCGCAGCTACGATGGGATCGGCAAGCTTTTCACGCCATCTGGGCTGCAATCCATGAGTCATGAATTGAAATGGTCCAATTGGCGGTAGTTTCTCGGCCTGAGCCTTATCGACCATCGCCCTATGCAATCTCGAAATGTACCGTTCCTCGTCGTCCAAAGCCATTTGCAGTCGACGTTTTGCAATATCCACACCGCGATGCAAGTTTTCGATGATATCCGGCAACAAGCCTAGATAACCAAGGTCATCAAAAAATTGAACTCGAACGTCTTTATCCAAAACGACAATTGCCGGTTGTCGCTGAATAAAAAAAGTGTTTTGAGCCAGTTTCTCGGTGTCGATGGCAAGCGGAAGCGAACACCCCCATTTCTTCAATGACTCTTGCATGGCAGACGCACCTGCTTGCGAAACAAGTACAATCTCAGCCTTGCTTAAGAGTCGTTTTTCCATCTCGCGTTGAACGTCGAACAAGTACTTTACGAAGTTCTCACCAATCTCATCATCTGTTACCCAACATAAGACGGTAATCGGTTTAGCTCGCTGAGCGGAATCGAGAATTCTTTTACCATCAGGACCTAACAAATCGAAGGGTGCAACTTCTTGCCCCAGGATCTTGGGCGTATTGCGTGGAGGAGCGTCAATAAAACGGCGGACAGCAATTTCATTGGCTCGATTCGGGATTTGCCAAGGATTCCAGTCGATTCTCGGATTCGCCTTTGCACCACCCAATTCAACGGCGATTTCCGACTTGTTCGGATCAAAGTTAGCGGGCAAGAAATTCGGAGGCAGCAACTGCTTCATGGCCATTATCTCTATCCCCTTGGAGGGCAACTCGTATTTGCGAAACATCAACATATCCTTGTCGATCCAAAATACCCAATTCAGACCTTCCATCGATACTTGAACACGCTCGCATTTCACCGAGTCGAATACTTTGGATTCGAGCATTGAGATCTTGGATTCAGGCGACAGAAAGTACGCCAGCGGTTTTGGATCGAAAAGCAATTGCAATAGGATGGGGATTGGAGTGCCAGAAACCTCAGGGTCCAATATGGGACCTAGATTATCAACGATTAACCATGTCAGATCAAATTTATCGGGCAATGACCGAACCAATCGCTGTTGGCCAAATTCCTGGAACTTGTTCTCCCGCACGACGGCTTCAAAAGCCGTCGCGTTGGTTGACCAAGTTGCACTCAACGACCTTGCTTCGAGTGCAAGTCGATTGGGCACCTCAAATGCAACTCGCATCGGCTCGCTGAAAATGAGAGGCGCGAGCGGGTCAGAAGTGGGGATGCGAATGGTCAACAATCCATTGTCTTCGTAGCTCTTAAGTTGCTTGTACTTACTGATACAAGATTCCAGCAAATTTCTTGCGACACCATCGGTCGCAAGATTCGGCGCACTTTCTGGCGAAGCAACTATTTTTGGTGTCTTGTCCGCTTGGCTCGATACGTCTTTTTTTGTCGCAGGGCGATCGCAACCCATTGGAATGAAACAAAGAGTCAGGACGAATACGGCGATTGACGATGTGGATCGAATCATGGGCATTAAATCTGCTCTAGCTCTTTGTTTTACCGATGCGGGTTTGCGCTTTTTCAACAATGGGTAACAGCTCTTTATTGCCGCTGTAAAGATTGATGATTCCCTCCCAAATCTGCTTTGCTCCGGTGGCGTCCCCATTCTTGAACATGCTGTCCGCTTTCTCCAATTTGTCCAACAAGAATCGTCTCAAGTCCTCAGCGCCGCCAGCCGGTTCGGCCTCAATTTTCGCTATTTGCCGTCGCGCCAAATTCACGAAAGGCCGTTCTTTCTCCTCAGTTTTGAGCAAACTTACAATCCCTTTGTATTTCTGCAATGCGGTGATTTTGTCGCCAAACTGTTCATACTCGAAAAAAGCTTCAACGTACTTTCGCTCGCCTTCGGTGATCGGTTCCCTATGAAATCGCCTGTTACTTTGAATCTTCGCCTCGGCATTTTCCATCGCAATGAGATCCAGTTGCTTTTCTGCCCAAATTGCATTTTCGCTGCTGGGGAATCTCTCGATTAAAGGAAATAGATATTTGTCTCGAGCGTCGTTGTGCAAACTAAGGTCGTCGCTCTCCATTAGCGTTTCTGCCCGCGCACGCAACGTCTTCTCTCCTGCAGGCCAAACCAGAAAGCAAATCAAACAAATCGCGGCCCCCAACAGACCCAATAGTACGACTGGTCTCTCCAATAAGCTAGGTTTGTCGTACGAATCGTCATCGTCCGGCCTACGTTTTTTTTTCTTTTTCCGCCCAAGTGCTTGTTCCGCCTCGGCTTTGTTTGTATTGAGTTGGAGTGCACTAAATCCGGACAAGGCGTGTTCCGCAACCCCCATTCCGTCAGTCGCTCGTCGTTGTGCTTCGCGAAGTGCCATCGCGGTCGCAGCCGCGGAGAACGGTCTTCGCAATGGGTCTTTGTGCAAGAGCTGTTCAACGATCGAACTGAGCCAAACCGGGCAATCAAATACGATGGACGCAACCGGCGGTACGTTGGTTTCGTTGATTTTCAACTTAAGTGAACCAAAGTTTTCGCCGACAAACGGAGGCTGACCGGTAATCCCGTGGTAGAGAATCGCACCAACACTGTACAGGTCTGTCGCTGCGTTGAAGCTCGGCTGATTAATCAATGTCTCTGGCGCAGAATAAGCCAATTGGCCCATCGCAAGTGGAGCAGGTGCACCTGGACCGCGACGAAAGTCGCAGATTTTCACTTTGTTACCATCCTCGGATACAATGATTTTGTCGGGTCGAATTCTACCATGGATCCAGCCCGCTTCATGGGAATACTTCAAAGCCTCGCAAAGCTGAAGGCCATAATCGAGTATCGATTCCCAGGGTAAGCGTTCTCGCCGTTTCAAAAGTTTGTCCAGCGACTCGCCCTGCGCAAGCTCGTAAACCAGATATGCGTCCTTGGCGTCAAATCCTCCTCCATAACACCGTACAATTCCCGGATGTCGGAGCGACTTTAGGCTTTCCAACTGGTCCGCAAACTCTTGTTTTGACTCGGGCGTCAACCCAAGCGGTACGGAAAAGACACGAACAACAACTTGGGCTCGTTGCTGCATGTGAACCGCACGGAAAACATTCGACCCGCGTTCGCCAAGCGGGGATTCTAAAGCTAATGGACCAATGCGAGATCGGGTCACTGAGCTAGATTCCTCCTGTGCATTGACCTGCAAATTTCAGTCCGTTGTACACACTCTCCCTCACAGCATCGGAATCGACCGAAGTTACAATCTCCAAATCGCGGCGGCTCGAAACAAAGGGACGGCGATCGACAATGGTAGCTCCTCGAGTTAACTCGCCAAGCTCCTCCACGTCCACCGAAAATTGTTCGGACTTAAACAAAATAGGTTCAACCAAGTAGACGATTCCAAGCACAGCCTGTAACGAGATCGCTTCTTGTGCCCGATTCTGCCGAAAGGAACGAAACAAATGCGGCAGCATTGCATGGAGTAACCCACCAGCTCGCGTTTGCTTTGCCGGCAACATTCCCAATAAATTAATATCGAAAGACACTTGATTCGTGATCTCAAGTGGAATTAATGCCTTGGTTGTCGGAGATCGAAAAACAGCTGATGCGCTCGATGGATCAAAGTGCATATTGAACTCTGCGGCTGCGGTTACGTCGCCGACGCAATGGGTCGATCCGCCAAGCATAATGATTTTGTCGACCGCTTCGATGATACTTGGGTCGCGTTGAAATGCCCTTGCAATTCCAGTCAAAGGTCCTAGACACAAGATGGTGATGTCACCGGGTTCGGCCCGCAATCGATCCGCGATTAGTTTTTCACTTGCCATAATGTGCTGTCGATTTACGGGTGTGAGACCCAAATTCCCCAGCCCATCCTCTCCGTGCAGTTGTCGATTGTCCGAAACTGGCGCATCCTCTGGATCGGTCCCAGAACCGACTCGCGGAAATCTTGGCGGATCGAGCTTTTCTAGGAGCCCAAGTATATTCTGCATGCTCCGTTCGGATTCCACTGTTCCTGAACAGGCCGTGACGGCCACCACTTCCAACCTTGGATCGAACAATGCCATGATCAAAGCAACCGCGTCGTCAATTCCCGGATCGCAATCAATGATGACTTTACGTGCCATGCTAGACAAACATCTCTGAAATGAGTCAACTCGTGCAAAAGACCTAAACTAAGTTTTAAGTCACTTACCCTCCATTAGCTAGCCGCCGCCCCAGCTTCCTTTACCAACATGCTCGAAGAATTCCTAAGTCTAGCCCAATCGAACCAAGATCTCTCTGCCGATCAGATGCAACAAGCGATCACGTGGATGCTGGCCGGCATGGTACCGGACGAAGAAATTGGCAAGCTGCTACTTGCATTACGCGAAAAAGGGGAATCCGTTTCTGAACTGGTCGGTGCCGTTCGGGCCATGCGTATGATGATGACACCGATCCGAACGAGCCGGTTGGGACTATTGGACACCTGTGGTACCGGCGGCGATGGTGCCATGACCTTCAACATTTCAACCGCAACTGCCATCGTGTCAGCGGCCGCGGGTGCTTCGGTCGCGAAACACGGAAATCGCAGAATTACTAGCGCAACAGGCTCTGCTGACGTCTTGCAGGAACTGCATGTCAAAATCGAAGCAAACCGAGAAGTAGTAGAAGCCTGTTTAGATGAATTGGGAATCTGCTTCTGCTTTGCACCTCTGCTGCATCCAGCCATGAAACATGTCGCTACGATTCGACGTTCGCTCTCGGTCCCAACACTCTTCAACTACCTCGGACCATTGTGCAATCCAGCGGGTGCCGCGTATCAAATCATTGGTGTTGGCAACGAGGAGCTGCAAACCAAGATGGCCGCCTCTCTGATTCAATTGCCCGTCGAAGCCGCGATAGTCGTCCGAGGCGAAGACGGCATGGACGAAGTCTCATTATCGGCCGACACGCATGTGCTTCATGTGCAAAGGGGTATGTTGACCCAAACAACCTGGAGTCCCATTACGTTTGGTCTTCATAAGATTGATGCGAACCATCTGAAAGTTGACGGCCCTAAAGAAAGTGCTGCTGCAATCACCGCAATCTTAAACGGAGAATTAGGACCGCGAAGAGACATTGTGCTCGCGAATACGTCAGCGGCACTTTGGATAAGCGGGATTACTCACTCGCTAATCGATGGAGTGGATCGCGCACGACGCGCTATCGATTCCGGCAAAGCGAAGGAAATCCTTCAATCACTTGGGAAACGGACTCACTCAACGATCTGATACTCCCATTCCTTGACGTCGACAATCGACTGAAAAACACAGTAACCGAGCGGTTTCGATTTGAACACCTCGCCACGCAAAGAGAACTTCTTGTTTTCGCGTTCGACTTGCAGCACCTCTTTTTCATCGATCCAAGCCGTAATGTGTTTCTTGTCTACCCTAACTTTAAATGCGTACCATTGTTTGTTCTTGAACTGATGGAATCCGGTCGACTCGTTTTCCGAAGCATCGTTGCCGTTAATTGAGCTTAAACCAACCAATCCGCCGCCCCAGCCGCCACAGATAAAAGAACAAAACTCATCGCCAACTGGGAACGTGACACCAGCAAAAAAATCGGAGCCATCAATCCGAGATGCTTTCCAGCGCATCTCATAACTCTGCTTCGGGAAATCTTTGCTAATTATGGTAACTCCCGTTAACGGCTCCCCTCGCTCGAGCCGCATTACTCCTTCGTTGATTTCAACATTCCCCTCGCCTCCGAAATTAGTAATCTCCCAGCCTTTGAGCGAGTTCTTTTCCATCAGAGGCTTCCATTTAGACTTCTCCTTGGAAACTTCCGCTTTCGTTTCTGCAGCCTTTATTTCAACCGCGATCTCCGCGTTGGCTTCTGCAGGTGGACTGGGCAAAGCCTTCTTCGAAGGCTCTTGGGCGATTCCCGTCGAGGTGTTGTTCAAAAACGGGGCCACTAATAGAACCATCGTTATTGCAAGACGGTTACCAACCAGGAATGAAGAGACGGACATAATAGGCCTTTTCGAAAGATCAATCGAGGGTAGGGAACTGTTTGAAGTTAGACTCTGCTTTTACGAGCATCGTCATTATGTGCGAGATCGTTGACCAGTGCCACTCAATCCGACGGTATCTCATGCCAACGCAATCCCATTTCGCCTCATTTTACCAATATCGTTCTACGACGACGTGGCCTGGATTAGACTTCTTGTGCCTCAACATACCGCGAGCTTTCAAGAGTTCCTCAACATCATCAAGCATCTGAGGGTTGCCGCACATCATGACGACACTAGTACTTGGCCCGAGCGTATTCTCCGCTTTACTCTCTAATGCCCCATTCTCAATTGCAGTCGTTATTCGACCTGAGATTGCCCCCGGTGCTTCTGCCCTGGAAATTACGGGAATTGAATGAAATCTGCTTCCAAATCGAGCCTTGATCTTCTCAAGCTCTTCTTGATACGCAAGGTCCGAGGCAAAGCGAACGCCATGGACGAGCACCACATTCTTGTGGCGTTGCCAGATCGTTTCTTCCCTCATCATTGCGATATAGGGTGCCAATCCGGTTCCTGTAGCCAAGAGCCAAATGGTCTCCGCCAAAGGTGTATGCGAAAGGGTAAATCCTCCAGTAGCTTTGGCGGATACATCAATAGCGTCACCTTCGTTTAGCGCCCAAAGTCGAGGAGTCAGCTCACCACCGTCGACACGAACGATGAAGAACTCCAGAGTATCCGAGAAAGGGGATGCCACGGAATAGGGTCGGTGCAAATGCTTTTCCGGCAAATCCATACCGACCTGCAAAAACTGACCAGACTCAAATGGTCCGACCCCAGGACAGTGTATCGAAAGCGTAAACAAGCCTTCGGACCAAACATGTTTTCTTGCAATCTTGCCAGAGATCCACTGGAGAGCCATAGACCAAAGTTCCTTGCCGTTGAAAAGTAGGATTTGATTGAGTGCATATCGTATCCATTTTTTTCGGCGCTTCGGAAGCTGACAGCCGTCCCAAACCATTTTAGAGGAATTTTTTGCAGGCTAAATGGGTTTGACCAAAGGTGTCCAACACCTCGCGATCATCAATGCAGACAAATCGAATTTGGCCGAAGCCAAACTCGTCCAATGCAAAAATAAACTCGCGAGAACTGGATTATGGCAACTGCAACATCTCCAACGGCTCCCCAATTTGTTCAGCAAGCCTTTAACTGGGACGAATTGGAATCCGCTTCGTTAGTCGTGAAGGCGCCCGCTGATTCGACAGCCAAGACTGTTCACGGTGGCAAATCGCGAAGCCTACCACCAACGGCCCAAACTTTTTCCACGAGCCGCTCCGCCCGTCGCGGGCGATGCGAACACGTCGGTGGCATCCTGGCATCGGTGTTGGAGCGATACGGAATCGGGATCGATGATTTGGTTGCTGAGATCGATGCCCTTAAATAACCTCAATACAAAAGGGGCCGCGATTTAACGGCCCCTTTCTTCAATTTTCCGATTGGTCTCCAAGCACGAGCTTTTCCAATTATCGACAACCACCCTTGAGATGTCTTCCCAGGCATGATCGTTTAGGTGCACAAGCATGCCTACAGTTCGAAACCGGTGCGCAAGATCGTACAGCAACTGGACGGCAAGTTCTTACAGGAGCTGGTGCACAGGTCCTGACTGGTGCGCATGTTCTGACTGGTGCACAGGCTCTAACTGGAGCACAAGTTCTAACTGGTGCACAAACGCGAACAGGTGCACAAACGCGAACTGGTGCACAAACCCGAACTGGTGCAGGGGCACAACTGGCAACTGTCATGCATGGTGCCGGCATGGAGCAGACTGCTATTGGCGCACAAACGCTTACTGCAGGAGCACATGAGCTTGCCGATGCAGCGCATCCGCATGAAGAAACAGGTGCACCGCAACCGCCGCAACTGCTAACACTTGCACAGGCTGGTGTTGCCGAGCAAGAAGGTACTGCCGAGCAAGATGGTGCTGCCGAGCAAGATGCTGAACCACCACCCTTCGATGCACAACGGCCAAATAGACCTGCTTGCGCCGACGAAGAAACCAAGCTTCCAATAGTAACCGTTAACAACATCAAAACAAAACGCATGAAATCAGCCTCCAAGGAGAGTTAGACTAGGTAAACTGCGTAAAATGTAACGCTTTCCTGAAGTTGACAACACCCCCCTCTGCAGAAAACAGATCGCAAAAAACCATAGTTTTCGCTTCAAGAACCGGGTCGGAGTGTCACCGCATTAGCCATCCTACGCCCGCAAACGCAACCGCGGCATCATCCATTCTCACGTTGCGAGCGATGATGCAAATAATGCCATCTCATCCGCACCTTTGGAAGTCGTGCTTCCTATTTTGGGGACCCGTTGCAATCTATTTTTCGGCGCGAGCTCGGGAAATTAAGTAGAATCTCGCCTTGAACTACTCAAAGCGTTGGTTCTCAAAAAGGTCAGTTCCCAGCCTTTGAATAGTCAACTCGCATCCAAAAAGGATGCTGGCGATCAGCACGACTTCGCACGTCTTCTAGGATAACTCGAATCTCCGGCTTAGGCTCACGACGCTTAGACGGACCTTTGATAGCGATATTGATCGGTTTATCAAAATTCACAAACTCTGGGGATAACCAAATTGTGAAGTCGGCTGCCGGTACCGCTGGCAATGAAACTACACTTCCATCTTCGGCGTCTTTGTTTATGGATGATTTGATTTTGTATTCTGTGTCTGCCTTGCCATACAGAAGCGGATGCATCAGCTTTTCCGGAGATAGCTCTTTTATCTCAAGCCACCAAAAGAACTTGTCGCCTGCGCGCGATGTGGTGACCTCAAACTTGATGTCCTTTTTCAGATCCTTTGTGACTGGAAATGGGTTCCGGACTCTAGCGGGAAAACTCATCCAATCCATAATTCGCGGCAACTCTTCTTGGAAGTGATCTGGTTTTCGACCTCGATATAGCGTTACCAAGCAGTCGATTTGCCATCGGCTAAGCAGCTTGTCCCACTCCTGACCGTTCGACAATTCGTTAAACGCGTCGTATTCTCCGGAGACAAAGTACATCGGTACATACAATGCATTTTCCCAGTATTGTTTTACAAACTTCTTCGCTTCGCCGCCAATCACAACGCAACCTGCCCATAAGTCGGGGTGTGCCAATGCTATATCCCAGGCAGCGTCCGCACCCATGAAATGACCCGAAAGGTACACTTTGTCTGTATCGATGCTGAATCGACGAATCGCATCGCGAAGTGGCTTCAACACTAGTGCGTGTTCGTTCTCGGTATAGTTGTAGCCAGGTTGCTTGGGTTCCGCCCAATCAGGTGATACAACGATATAGCCACGTTTCGTTGCTTCGCCGGTACATTGTTTGCTTTGAGGTGAATATTGCCCGGCCCACCATGCGATTTGCCAATCCGTATTGGTCAAGTCTCCTGGAAGAGTGAAGATGCAAGGATAACGTCGAAAGGGATTGTACTCGGGTGGTAACTGGACGGTGTAACGAGCAACACGACCTGGCAACTCTCCACCCATCGGCAATTCAATTGTGAATCGACCTGGAATGAGTGACTCGGCGGGCGGTTGAGTGCTGTCTACAGAATCGCTTCGGTACTTAACCCCCATCGACTCTGGCGTGGTCAAGGGTGGAGCCATATTCGCAACGATTTTGGCAACGAGTTCCGGCGATAGGGTCTCTAGTTTGACGATTGCTTCAACGATCTGATCTTCTCGCGCCGGCTTAGAAAAATAGTCCACGATGAGGCGTCTCGCTTTGATGCCCGCCGCGACATTCGACGGGTTGTCCTTGCCTGCCGAAGAACCATATATCCATCCACTAATTGCGAGCGCAGCAAGTTGTTCCGTCTTCAAGGTTGGATCCGATCGTCGTCGGCGATAGTCGGCAAATCGAACTGCGGTATCTGGTCGCAAGTTTGCTGATATTTCGGGCAATAGGCTTTGCATTTCTGCTTTGGCGGATGGGTCCACAACTTTGGAGACATCCTCGGTTATCCAAACCATCAACTCGTCACGATCTTTGACGCCACTGGCAAGCGAATCCAGTTTGCCAGCCACTTTCAATTGTGTCTCGATCGACAGTTTCGCCCTCTGAATGCTCTCGAGAATCAGCTTGGAATGTTGAAACTGCCCCGCGTCAACGGCCAGATCTGAGGCTGTGAAGAGTTGGTCCGCGATGTTTTGATCCAAGCGGGTCAGGACGGGTTTGAAACTGTCCAATGCAGGATTGAATTTGAGTATCGCTTGTTCCAAGTTCTTACGTGCGTAATCGAAGCGCTTGGCTGCCTCGAAAAGGTTAACAATTCCTATCCAATCGTTAGGATTCGATTGATTGGCGTTGTTGCTTAAGATCTTCGTTAGGGTTTCGCTGTCGAAACTGGAAAGTGCCAATCGCATGTCCCAATCGCATGCCCCATCAAGGCTCTTAATTCCTTGAACGCGTACGTAGCTCGGGGTTATCTCTGTAATACCTTGAACTAGCCACGCTAATCTGTTGGGCGATCGAACACCGCAAAGCCGGCGTCCGTAAAGGTCAAACGGTGGGCTCGAGACGATTGGGCCAGGCGGAACCGGTTCCGCATTCAATGCAAGCAAGTTCTTATTGGCAAGCTCAATTTTGATCTGGCCTTGATTGACCAAGAACGGTTCTTTTGCAAGCCGATTGCGGTGCATGTACGTTCGTCGGAGCGAATCGTCCAGAACCTGGATGGTTAACGCTTTTACGTCGGCTCCACTGAGAACTTTGCCTTGTGGAGGGACCACATTGGCAATCTGATTTAGTTCGCCAGGTCCGAGCAGCATTCCATCTTTTAACTCCAACATCATTTGTTGGCTAAACCCAATAGTCGTCCAACAACTCAGAAAAAAAAAGGCGATAACCAATCTTGCGGTTTTGCTGACTTGCCCGATGTGTAGTGAACTGATTAATGCAATATGAGCCATGAGACGATTCTCGGACGCGATCATGAAAAAACGGTCAGACAAGTTCAACACACGAATTGAAACGCCCATCGTTGGAGCATCCAATCAGCGTCGACTCCTTGCCAATCTGAAATGTTTCGGCGCAATCCAACTGCGAATCGACTCGCTTGGAACCATCATGCACTGAGCATTTGCTCGCTAAGAGTTTCGCATTGCCCTATCGACCGCCGAAGTATTTTTTTAACGTCTCCGAGGCCGCGTCTTTTGTATCCTTGGTCGTAGGCCCGGAAACGTTTTGTCTGGGGAGTTTGATCGGATCACGTTTTTCTGGCCTCTTTGGCTTCGGCACTTCAGGCTCAGCAGGCTGAACCTCGGAGATTAGTGTCCCCTCCAATCGAGTCGTGTCCTCCATCGCAATCTGACGGGTGTCGAATTCATTTGGAGCAGCGGGAACGGTTCGATCGATTTGATCCGCTTCAGCTAGCCATGCACTGATGTCGACACTCTCGCGCGAATCCTCCTTGTTCTGTTCATTCATCCGCCCAGCGGCTTCTTTAACAGATTGAACTTCGGGTTGCTTGGAATTGGCAATTCCTACTTCAAGCATGACTTCAAATTCCAATTGACCGCAACGAAGTCGATCTCCGTTCTTGAGTATCTTGGCGCGTTCCGGAGAAACCTGTTTTTCATTGATGAAGGTTCCGTTTCGACTCTTCAAGTCAATCAATAGAAGCCGACCGTCTTTCTGAACGATGGCACAGTGCTTTCGACTGATCGATTCACTCTTTGGACGCAACTGACACGACTCGCCACGACCAATCAGGAATTTTTCATCCTTGATGGGAATCAGTTTTCCTTCGTGTGTTCCAGAAAGGACTTTGAGAGAAACCTGCATTGCCTGCCCTTTTTAATGAAGTCGTAATCGTTCCGACAATATACACCAAGTACATCCACTTTTTTGTGCGCAATCAACCCATGATAGTTCAGAGGTGCACAATATCACACCCCAGATGCGGGCGGCTAGTCGTCAAGTTCGGAGAACCACAAGTTCGAGACCTCGTTTCCTCCTGGGCTCGGCAAGTCGATCAATTTACCATTTTGCCATTGGACTTGAAGTAGCTGGGACAGCCCCTTCTTTAAAGTTGTAATAAAAAAATTCTGCCATTGTGCGAGATCAAACTGATTTGCCGCACCGCTTGTGTGATCGAGAAGGCCAGCCAAGTGAGGAGTTGATTGCGTCCGCCGGAGTAGAAAACTTCCGTGCTGGAGGATGCCCGTCGAAGTCCTACGCTGTGCACTGCCTAGTATTTTATCTTGTCCAATTAATAAATCGACTGGCGATCTTCTCGAAAAACAAAGAAAAGGCTCGGAAGTTTGAGGCGTGTTTGTGCTGCAGGTGCAGGATTCGGACAATTGGGTATTCAAGCCAATCGCCCCAAGTTCTTGGACGAATCGTGTATGAATCGCACGATACAGCGTCTGATTGGGCCCTTTCATTGCTTTTTCGCCCCGATTGGGTACGACGATGCTGTACGTAAGTTCGCAATCGTGAACGATTGCTCCACCGCCAGTCTTTCTTCTCACCCATGGAAGATCTGTCAAGCTCGGCGAATTTTTTCGATCCTCGATCCGTTGGAAATGTCCGATCGAGAGGGTTGGCCGTTCCCATTGGTAAACGCGAAGCACAATGGGCCAATCGGGCCTCGCTTTTTCTATCAATGCCTCGTCAATGGCCATGTTGTCCGAACCGGATCTTGGGGGGTCCAAGATGACTAGCCCAGGCTGCGTGCCCCCTGAATTCCACGGTTTTTCTATTGATTGCATTGCTTTTGATAAGCATCCCAGTCAAGCAATTTGCTTAATTCTGCCGGGTCGCTCATATGCACTTTGATAATCCAGCCTTCGTTGTAGGGATCCAAGTTTAGACTCTCTAGCTTGTCGACCAAGGCCGTGTGAACTTCAACGACCGTACCGCTCACTGGGCTGTACATGGGACTGACTGCCTTGACGCTTTCAACTTCGCCAAACTCGCTGCCTGCCGAAACGGTTTGGCCAACTTTCGGAAGTGCCATAAAAACTAAGTCGGTCAGTTCTTCGACGGCAAATGCCGAAATACCGATGGTCGCAATTTCAGTTGATGGGTCAGCAACATAAGCCCATTCATGGGACTGGCAATATCGGAGCTTGTCAGGAGTGATGCTCATGAGTTCACGATTTCTTGTAAAAAGGGTATGGAACAATGGAAGCGGATACCTGGGTACCTCGAATGTCAATATCCAAATAAGTTCCGACGGCAGCAACGTCATGATCCAGATACGCCATGGCGATTGGTTTGTCCAGCGTCGGTGAGAAACTGCCGCTTGTCACTAGCCCAACGACACGACGATCGCTATCTAGGACACTGGCACCCTGTCGTGCGGCACGTCTACCCTCCAAAATCAAACCAATGCGTTTGGGTAACGTATCATCTTGGGCCTTCCGTTCCAAGGCGTCGCGTCCTATAAAATTTCGATCTTTGAGATTGCACGCGAAAGCTAAGCCAGCCTGAAAAGGATCTATTGATTCGTCCAATTCGTGACCGTAGAGAGGCATTCCAGCCTCCAAACGCAACGTGTCACGAGCACCTAATCCAACCGCTTGCACACCCTTATTCCGGCCCGCCAGCATGATATTTTCCCAGATTCTTGGTGCATCCTCTGCTTTCACAATCAACTCCAGTCCGTCTTCGCCTGTGTAGCCCGTTCGCGATACGATGCAAGGCTTGCTCATTTGCTCCGTGACCTTTGCTCGGTAGTAGCCCAATGCAAAGACGGCTGGAGGCAATAGTGACCTGCATATTTCCATGGCTTTGGGGCCTTGTACCGCGATCATCGCGGTCGCCTCCGTGACGTCATGAAATTCCACGTCTGGATAGTCAGCCAAATGCGGTTGGAGCCAGCGCACGATCTTGGATCTATTGCTCGCGTTGACTACCAAAAGAAAGTAATTCTTGCCGCTCGGGCTTTCCAAACAACTGACCAACACGTCATCTAAGATGCCGCCCTCTTCATTGCATATGAGGGAATACCGCACCTGCCCCGTTTGCATATCCAAAACTCTGCGTGTCAACAAATGATCCAAAAGTTGGTCCGCTCGAGGACCATCGAAACGAAGCCTCCCCATGTGTGAGATATCAAATACGCCAGCGGCTGTTCTGGTCGCATTGTGTTCTGCAACAATCCCTGTGTACTGAATCGGCATTTCGTAGTTGGCAAATTCGGCCATACGAGCGCCGTTTGCTTGGTGCCAAGCATGCAATGGGGTGGCGGAGAGTTGAGGACTCATAGGTAGCAAGTTGCCTTGTCAACGAACAGCGGCCGGGGCAATTCCAAAGGTCGCATGACGATCTTAGCTCCGACATGCCCAAAGTATAGTAGGCCATGAAGGAACTTCAACTCACGCTTTTGTGCCTCAAGTCATGTAGCAGCAGAGATGCGCCTGTGAAACGCTTTGTGGACAGCTCCAAACCAAAAAGAACATTGCCTCCCTGCACCACCTCCCCACCCGGTGATCGCTTGTAAAACCCATACCTTTTGCGGCAACTAGTGCAGCCTGCGAACTGTTTAATGCAAGATCATTCGCCCTCTTGCGCAGCGCTGCCGAATCCTGGACGAGTTCGCCGTTGTCCATTGCCAAGAGGTCTGCATATGCCGACTTCCACTGCGTTTCAAGCGACCGCGCCACCAGCCTAAGGTCTTCGCGAGAGTGGGATTCTTGAAAGAGATATTCAATTGCTTGAGCAGCGTGTCCAATCGCGAGCGCCGATGTTTGTAACCCACCCGCACCGCTGGATCGACCCGGCAAGATGCCGGTATCTGTGCCCTTACTGCTTACCTCCATCACTTTTTCGACTGGACCGTGCAGCAACTCGATTTCTCTTGCCTTGACGTTTTCAAAGCGAACTTGGCCGGTGGCGCTAGCGTTCAATGCCATCAGTTCGTTGCTCTCGTCGATAATAATTCCAGGAGAATCCTTGGCTACACAGAATAACAGCTCCCTCTGTTTTCCGACTTCACCAAGCCCACCATTAGATTCCAATTCAACCGCGCCAACGACCAGCCAATCCGCAAACTTGCCACCCGTCACCCACGGACTAAATCCGTCCAATATCCAATCCTGCCCGTCTCTGATGGCTCGCAGTGGTGGCTGATTCAAATGCCTTCGACTCGTCGTCAAGTGGCTAAATCCAACCGTCGCAAAGGAATCGCCATTGCGAAGAGTGGGGAGCAAATGGAAGCGAGCGAACTCGTTTTGACTGGTTTCGATCCGCCTTAATGCAGCATTGCGTTGAGTCATAATGAACGCGGTGGTCAAACAGCCGCTTGCGAGCCAAACATAAAATTGCAATAAGCTACCCCGCTCGCTTTCGATGGCGTTTTCGATTTGAGCACATTTGCGAATCGTTGAAACGGGAAAGCCGCTACTGTTCAATAACTTCCCCGAGGCCAACCTCATTTCGGCGAGCCACTCCTGACAATCGGTTACACCGCCAACACGCAATGCGGTCTTTTCTACCTGCAACGGGAATGTAACTAACGGCTGGTCGACGCAATCGTTCAAGCTTGCCTGTTTTAACATACGATCCAACCCTTGCACTGCCTTTGAACTATTGGTGTTGTTGAGGTATAACGGTGCCCTGATCAGCTTGAACGGTGCCGGACACCCGGCTGCTATGATTGACCCAGCCCACAGAATACCAGAATCGACTCAAGCGAAACGGTGTTTTTTGCCGTTTAAAGGCTTGCTAAACGATTTGACGCTAAATGCAACCTTCCAAAAACTTGTACGTCCTGAATCCTTCTTAAGAGACCATCCATGACCCAGATCGAATATTCGCTTGGACAAGAAGTTGGAACCGTTGGAATTGCGAATGAAATTGATGCCGATTCTCTTTTTGACAAATGTATGGCGTTAGCTCGAAACCTCTGGTGGAGCTGGCAACCCGAAGTAAATAGCCTGTTTCGGGATATCGATCCTATTCGTTGGCGTCAACTTGATCACAACCCAATTGCGCTGCTGCGAGAATTTACTCCCGAACGATTGGCGATTCGTGCCGGTGAGATGGTCTTGCACAGTAGGGTAAACTACGCTTTTCGCCGTTTGCAGGAATACCTCGAAAATAAGAATACATGGGCGGAAAACAACGCAGGGGTTCTCGGGGCAAAACCAGTCGCGTACTTTTCAGCCGAATTTGGTCTGCACGAATCCCTTCCCGTGTATTCGGGCGGCTTGGGTGTTCTATCAGGTGACCATGTTAAAAGCGCCAGTGGACTTGGGGTTCCTTTAGTAGGAATTGGTCTCTATTACTCCCACGGATACTTCAAGCAACACTTGAGCGCCGACGGTTATCAACGCGAAGAGTACTTCGAGACCAAGGTTGAGGACCTACCGCTCGAACCAGCGGTGCTCGCCGACGGAACGCCACTTATGGTTGCGATCGATACCCGAAATGGCCGTCTATTGGCCAAAGTTTGGAAAGTACAAGTCGGCCGAGTGCGACTCTTCCTACTGGATTGCAATGTCGAAGGTAACCGACCCGAAGACCGTGAATTGACAAGCCGCCTCTATGGCGGTGATGAACGGACTCGAATTCGACAAGAGTTAGTGATCGGGGTGGGGGGCGTCAAAGCGCTCCGAGCCCTCGGTATCAATCCCGGAGTCTATCACTTGAACGAAGGGCATAGCGCTTTTGTTCCCCTCGAAGTCATGCGTGAAAGAATGGCGGATGACGGACTTTCATTCGAAGACGCCATGAGAGAAACCGCCGAGGCGACAATATTCACCACACATACGCCAGTTCCCGCAGGTCATGATCGATTCGCAAGCGCTTTGATCGAAGAGCATTTGGGACCGCTAAGAGATTCGCTCGGAATTAGTGAGGACCAACTGATGGGTCTGGGCAGAGTCAATTCTCACGATTCAGCGGAGACCTTCTGCATGACTGTAATCGGTCTGAAAATGTCGCGTGCGGCAAACGCGGTCAGCCAATTGCACGGACACATCTCTAGACGAATGTGGAAGAATCTTTGGCCAACCCGTGAGGAACGCAACATTCCGATTGGCCATATCACCAACGGTGTACACATCGAGAGTTGGCTCGCTGCTCAAATGCAACAACTTTATGACCGCCATTTTCCAGCAAACTGGAAAAGCCAAATGGGGGAGCCGGACGTATGGCAAAACATTCACGCAGTCGATCCAGGTGAGCTGTGGGAAACACACAACGCCCTCAAAAACCTGCTGCTCGCTTTCGTTCGCAGACGCATATCGCGACAATGTCGACGAAGAGGTGAAAGCGATGAAATCGTTGAGTCCGCACGAAACATCCTAAGTCCAAATATTCTAACCATCGGATTCGGTCGTCGATTTGCAACCTATAAGCGTGCAAACCTGATGTTCAATGATCTCGACCGAATCTGCAAAATTTTGGATAGCGTTGATCGTCCAATTCAAGTGATCTATGCAGGTAAAGCACACCCCAAAGATGAACCAGGCAAACGTTTCATCCAAGAAATCTCGAATCTGCGACATGATTCACGGTTCGCTGGGAAAGTAGCCTTCCTGGAAGACTACGATATCAATGTTTGTCGACATATGATTCAGGGCGTGGACATTTGGCTAAACAATCCACGACGTCCACTTGAGGCTTCTGGGACAAGCGGCCAAAAAACCGTTCTCAATGGCGGCTTGAATTGCAGTATCCTCGATGGGTGGTGGGCAGAAGCTTATGATGGATCCAACGGTTTTGCCATCGGCAAAGGGACTAGCCATGCAGACGATCGGTTGACAGACAAGCGTGACGCTGAGTACTTTTACGAGACGCTTGAACAGCGAGTCATTCCAACTTTTTATGATCGCGATCGAGATGGTTTACCTCGCAAATGGATCAAGATGATGATGAACAGCATTAGCACTCTTGCATGGCGATTCAGTAGTCATCGAATGGTAATGGACTATGCCCGATTGGCATACGTTCCGTCCGCAGGCGGGCTCAGCAGCGACATGCAGGGTTTCGATTGAACGAAAGGTCCAAGTAAAGCACCTTAGGCGCGTTGGCAACAGTGGATATGCCGGGCGGGAGAGGCGGAGAGGCTCCTGCCGAACCACTGCCTATCTCGGCCGAAGCCTCGCTCTCCCATTAAAACAATTGGCAGGTAGTTTTAACTCTGCCAACTCGCCTTTAGGTGGAACTGCTTGAGCCGTTCGATGTGTGCCCAATAGCTCGCGATTAAATAGGGATTGCAATCGACTAGGGCTTAACGCCGGATGCTATGTGATAACGTCGAGAGTCAAAAACGTCGCACTCAATGAGCCAACGTTCTAAGTTCTCGCGATACCAGTTTGGTTGCTTGGTAACCAAAACGAGCCTTCCACCTGGCCTCAAGGCTCGATGTGCTGTCGCGATAAATTTCTCAGCGATTCGGAAATCGCCAAAGTAAGGTGGATTAGCAAGCGCCATGTCAAACTGTTCCGGCTCGCCAGCCACGCCATCGTGATTCAATTCCATCGTTACATTGGTTATGCCATTCATCTTGAGCGATCTCTCCAGACAATCAAGCGATCGTGCATTAGAATCGACCGCATGAACGCGGGCATTGGAATCTCGCTTGGCGATTCCTAAAGTGACCGAGCCACTGCCACAACCGATGTCCAATAGCCTCGCGCCCGGATAGACATCTACGGCATCCAGCAACTGCCGAGCACCGTTATCCAATTGACGATGCGAAAATACGCCAGGCCGAGTGATTAACTGAATCAGCTCCTCGCAATCGCGAAATGCAAGCTGGCATGAAAAATCCTTGAGCTTCTTCAGCGGTGTCTTTTTGTCGATCATGTAAACGACTGCGTCATCAAATTTGCGGACCTTGACGCTTTTCTCAAAGCCTTTCAATTGCTCATGCACCCACCGATCGTCAGGGTTGTCAACTGAAACTACGAGTCGGCCACCAATGGAAAGTTGATGAAACATTTGCTGAAGAAAATCCCGCGACAGCTCTGCCTCCCCCGATGAGATCAAAGGCACGAATGCCAATTGATACTCTTTAACCGGCAAGTCTGAGGTGCATGCTATCTCAACATTCGTCGGCAGTTCTATGCTTGGCCCCAATTTTTCGTCTGCATAGGTCATGTGCTCCAACGCACGGAACGCTTGAAATTGATCCAGATACCAGCATGTTACATGCGAGTCCGCAGCCGCGCGAGCAAACCACTCTGCAGCCTGTGCTCGACCAAACGAAATATTTGCTACCTGGAGATTCGTGTTCGCTTTTCCGGAAGCGATCTTTCGAAATGGATCCAAATCGAGGTCCCTGACTATCTCCCAAAGCCTCTGCTCTTCTACACGCGGAGCCAGCCGTGTTGGAATCCGTTCGAAATTGGATTCCAGCGGAGGAACGGAATCTAGGTTGTTGTCCAGTTGCGTTTGCTCGTCCAAAATCAGTGATTCAATTTTCAACATTAAGGTGGTGATCAAGACGAGAACCTCGTCTTGTTACGAAAGGTAGTTCAGCTCTACGCAGACCAATGGCTTGCTTCGAATTGCTATACTAAGTCAGAGACGTCTAGCAGCCAACCGCTTGTTTGATCATTTTGTCGATTGTTGTTGCAGCAAATACCGCTCAACGAATAGTACCGTGGCATAAAACTGATAGTCGGCGTTGTTTTTCTTTCGAAATCCGTGACCTTCGTCAGTCGCCATCAGATACCAAACCGGACTCTTGTTTGCCTTTACTTTTGCAACGATTTGGTCCGCCTCACTCAGCGGCACACGAGGATCGTTTCCGCCTTGAACCACAAAAAGGGGCTTGGAAATCTTCCCCGAATTGTTTAAAGGTGCCATTCTTTCGAAAAAGGCAGCCATTTCAGGTTCCCGTTCATCACCATATTCCACTCTTCGCAGGTCGCGTCGGTAGCTTTCTGTATTCTTCAAAAACGTTCCAAAGTGAGATATTCCGACGACGTCGAGCGAACAAGCAATCCGTTCGTTGTATTCAACCGCACAAGCCAACGTCATGTACCCACCGTAGCTACCTCCCGTCACCATGATTCGATTTGCGTCCAATTCGGATGCAGCGTCAATCCAATCTAAAAGCGAGCCAATGTCTTTGACCGAGTCCAGTCTTAACAAGCCATTGTCGAGTTTAACAAAGGACTTTCCAAATCCAGCACTACCGCGAACATTCGGAAACAAAATAGCACATCCCAACTCGTTCAAGAAGTAGTTGTTGCGCCCGAGGAAAACAGGACGCGATTGTCCTTCTGGACCACCATGAATATTGATGATGACAGGACGCTTGCCAATGAATTTCTTTGGGGGCTCGTACAAGAAGCCAGTGATGACCTTGCCATCAAAAGATTTCCACTCAACCAATTTTGGGATACTAAGATCTTTGGGTAACACCCCCCCTAGTTCGCTTTCCGTCCACCTCGTCATGTTGCTATTCGATGCGTTAACGCTGTAAACATCCGACGAACTTGACGCCGAAGTCACAGTGATTGACAACTCCGAATCGTCTTTTCGCCACTCACCAAGCGAAACAACACCTACGAAGTCGCTTACTTGCCGCCTCTTCGTTCCTGTTTTCGTATCGAAAAAATATAGTCCAGACGCGCCACGTTCATTCACAGTGAATGCAATTTGAGAACCATCATGCGAGAGTTCGAATCCTTCCACATCCCAAGGGATATCTTGAGTAAGAACCGAAACCTTTTTGTCATCCAGCGTCATGACTGAAAGTTGCTGAAACTCGCCCGCAGCATCGCTTGTAAAGTAGATTCCCCTTCCATCCTTGGTGTAAGATGCGCCACCATAAGCTACCTCCTGTTTGGTATCCGTGATTGGGGTTAGCAAGCCGGTTGCAACATCTGCTTCATACAGATTGGTTTTGTTGATGGAAATCATTTCCATCACGAGTAATTTTGAATCGTCTGGCGACCAGTCTTGTACAGCCCACCCACCACCCGCCAATTGAACCGCCAATCGATCCGACGATGGATTGGTCGGGTCCATGATCCAAAGATCGCGATCCGCTCCGTTTCTTCGAGTCGAGCCGTAACAAATCAAGTTCTTTTTGTTATTCCAAGACCAACCGCCATTTTGCGTTCTGCCGCCGTCGGTCAAAAGAGTCGACTCACCAGTTGACACATCCTGCCGGTAGATTTGACCAAACTCATTTCCGCCGACATCTTTTGTAAACAGAAAGTATTTTCCATTCGTTGGTTCGTAAGCCGCATTCCCGACTGGCTCATTGAAGAAAGTAAGTTGATATCTTGAGCCACCCGGCGATGACACGCGATGAATCTGATTGGAATTAGCAAATCGAGTCGAAATCAGTATGCTTCGTTCGGTCGGATGCCACCCTAATGCGCTTGCCCCTCGCGCTTCGGTGTACTTGCGAACTTTGTCCGAAAGCGACATCGGGACGCTGGGAATCCCCTCAATTTTCAAGTTCTCGCCTGGCTTCAAAATGGCAGGGCCCTGGCCAGATAGCTTAGCAAAACCAAGTGTTATGAAAAACGTGCAAGCGACAATTCCCAATGCCGCCTTCAGCGCTATCACTTCAAATCGTAAACCTATCGAATGAATTGATCTCATGCGTCGGTACCTTGACTGGAATAAATCCTCGTTCATTGTGGCAAGCGGATTGCTTCACAAAGGATTAGATCAGACCCATGACAATTTGCAACGAAGCAGCACCGCCCGTATTTTCCTACCATCATTTTCTGCTAGAAAATCGATCTCATCCTTCGCTAAGATTGCGGAATTCTGCTTGTCATGAGGAAGAGACCAATTCGTCTCGGAAACTATTTGGGCTCGAATCACTGGTCCGTGTTTTTGGAATATACTGTACCTTCATTGTGCTTCAGCGCCCTACCTGTCTTGCGATTCTAATTGCCCCTTAGGACTATTCGATGTCTCTCTTGAAACATGTGCAAATGGTATTTGTAATCGCTGCGACCAGTGTTTTTTTTATCTGCGCACCAGGTTTGCAAGCTCAGGACCCGTATGCAGTTGGCTGGGCATGGTCCGCAAAGGAAACGGAATTGGCTGGCAATGCATTCTGGCCACAATTTCGAGGTCCAACTGGAGATGGACATGCATCGAAGTTTGCGAATCCAATAATGAACTGGAGCGAATCTGAAAACATTCGCTGGCGCACAGAAATTCCGGGAAAGGCATGGTCATCACCAGTTGTTTGGGGGGACTTTGTATGGGTAACCACCGCGACAGATAACGGTCTCAGCATGTCGGCAGTTGCGCTCGACCTGAAATCCGGGGCGATTCGTTGGAACAAAGAAGTGTTTTCAAACACAGAAACACAAAAGGATTTTCATGCTTTCAATTCCTACGCTTCACCTACCCCGGTTGTTGACGCAAAACATCTTTTCGTCTCGTTCGGTGCATATGGCACCGCTGCGCTCAAGCGAGAGAGCGGTGAAGTGGTTTGGGAACGTCGCGATTTGAAGTGCAATCACTTTCGAGGCTCCGGTTCCTCACCCATTTTGTTTCGAAATCTTCTGATCTATCACATGGACGGATATGACAGGCAATTTGTCGTCGCACTGAATAAAGACACTGGAGAAACGGTTTGGCAAAAGGATCGAACTGTCGACTACGGCACGGAAGATGGAGATGTCAAGAAAGCGTTTGGAACGCCACAGATTATCGAAGTCAATGAACCAGGTAAAACACAAAAGCAAATTCAGATGTTGAGTACCACTTCGAAAGCGATTCTTGCCTACGATCCAACCGATGGAAAGGAACTTTGGCGAGTGCGATACTC
The DNA here is from genome assembly GCA_031374515.1 of Pirellula sp. GTDB lineage: Bacteria > Planctomycetota > Planctomycetia > Pirellulales > Pirellulaceae > JBKCUI01. Next base: position 36,546 of record JANMGH010000082.1, read on the forward strand.
CGAGTTTTCTTCAGCATCGAGACCGCTTTTTGATGGCAAACTTATTTTTACCAACACGGGCTTTAGCAAAGGGAAACTGATCGCAATTTCCAGCGGCGGCATTGGCGACATTACCAAATCGCATGTGGTCTGGGAGGTAGCAAAATCGATTGGCAACAAACCCTCTCCGTTGCTTATCGGTGAAAATCTGATCTGTACGCTTGCCGATGCGGGCATTTTGAGCGCAATGAATCGAACGACAGGGGAACTAGTTTGGCAAGAACGATTGGGTGGAGACTTTAGCAGTTCACCCGTTTTAGCAGGCAATCGAATTTACTGTTTGGATGAGAAGGGAAAGGGGCACGTCTATTCCGTCGATGGCAAGCAGTTGGCTGTCAACACTCTTGAGGCTGGCTGTTTGGCTTCGCCAGCAGTCGTTGGAGAGGACCTCATTGTACGAACGCGCAACGCGGTATACTGTATAGGTGCGAAGAAGTAACACGATCTTGACCGCCGCAGCGCGGATTGAACATGCCTAACACGGACGAATTGCTTGCTCAGACTTGGCAAGTGCATCAACAAGGAAATGCCGGCAAAGCCGAACAAGTTTATCGCTCCGTTCTTGAACGCGAGCCCAATCACGTTAACGGTTGGTGCTACTTGGGGATCGCTCTCCACGATCTTAAGAAATACGCTCAATCGGTCGAGGCCTATCAAAAGGCATTGGCACTTCAACCTCATTTTCCTGTTGCACTTAATAACATGGGAAATTCACTTCGTTATCTAGGACGGGTGCAGGAGGCAGATGCAGCTTTTCAACGTGCCTTGGAACTCTCGCCTGACTACTTCAACGCCTATCGAAATCGCGGAACACTCCATGCCTGGACCGGCCGTGTAGACTTAGCATTCAAGTACTATGAACAAGCGATGAAGCTCAATCCGTTGGATGCTGAGCTACATCGAAACCTCGGCGTCATTCATCTCTACCAAGGTAATTTCAAGGAAGGCTGGCGAGAGTATGCATACCGCTGGAAATGTGCGGAAGCAATCCAACACAATTACCACCAACCTAAATGGCAAGGCGAGCTCCTCAAGGGTAAGACTGTTTTGCTCTACTGCGAACAAGGACTGGGTGACACAATTCACTTCATCCGGTTCGCGAAAGAACTCAAGGATCTCGGCGCGACGACCATTGCTCACATCCAACCGCCACTTTTGGCTTTGCTTCAAGGATGCAAAGGTATCGACTATCTCATCCCAAACTCACTAAAAATCGATCAGCATTTCGACTTTCACTGTTCGCTTCTGGATGTGGCTCAAGTGCTTCAAATCGACGAATCCAACATACCGAATGATGTCCCCTATATTCATACACCCAAGCACTTAATCGACTACTGGAGAGGCATCCTTAGCAGGGAATTACCTGCTGCGAAGATTCGAGTTGGTATCGTTTGGCAAGGAAACCCAGACCACCAAGCGGACATGTTCCGTTCAGTGCCGCTGAGTGCTTTGACGCCGTTGGCCGAAATCGATGGAATCCAGTTGATCAGCTTGCAACGCGGATTTGGGTCAGAACAACTCAAGACCTGGAAAGGGAGCAAAATCATCTATTGCTTGCCAGAAAATATCGATGAAACGAGCGGCGCATTCATGGATACTTCCGCAATCCTCGAATTCCTGGACTTGATCGTGACAAGCGATACGTCCATGGCTCATCTATCTGGAGCACTAGGTAGACCAACATGTGTGATGCTGGGTTACACGCCGGATTGGCGATGGTTGCAGAATCGTACGGATAGTCCCTGGTATCCGAGTTGCAAACTGTTTCGACAACCGCAAGTCGGTGATTGGAGTACCGTGGTTAGTGGAATTGGTGAGCATATTTCGAGCTTGTTGAAGTAGGGACGTCGCATCGACACTTGCTGTGACCGCGAACGAATCTCCGTGCAGACTAACTGGAATAGGAAAGTGGGAACCAATAGTCGCAAGCCCGCACTAAGAAATTGAGTTGCTTACTAACAGGGTTTCGTTCGCGATTCCATATGGACCGCCTCACTCGATCAAAAGAGGTTTTTCAAGACGAGCGAAGTCGGGCGTTACGACTGCGATCTCGTATGCAGCGTCGGTGCCTGCTGCTCCCCAACGGCCCTGTTTGTCGATTGCTAGAAAATTGATGTGAAGTTCTGCAGGCTTCTTCTTATCCGTCTTTGCAATGCGTTCGATGGCCGCTTTGCATGCAGCTGCTGGCTCCATCCCCGCTCGCATGAATTCGACCACCAGAAAGGAACCACAATGTCGCATTACGTTTTCACCGATTCCAGTTGCACCAGCAGCCCCGACTTCTCCGTCTACGTATAGCCCACCTCCAAGGATTGGACTGTCACCAACACGACCGGGTAGTTTGTATGCCAATCCACTCGTTGAACACCCACCCGCAAGGTGGCCAATGGAATCCATTCCTACCAACGCAATCGTGTCATGGTTTGGCGGAGTGCTCAAATTGGGTCTATTCAAGGCCCACTGTTCGGCTTTCCAGTCCTGCCATTTCTTTCGTTGTTCTTGGGTTAGCAAGCCTTGCGACTCAAAGCCCTGGTCCGTAGCAAACTCCGCTGCGCCTTCCCCAACAAGCAAAACGTGTTTGGTCTTTTCCATGACGCGGCGAGCGACCGAAATCGGATGGGGGAAATTTTCCAGCCCCGCGACCGAACCCGCTCGATGTGTTTCTCCATCCATAATGCAAGCGTCCAGCTGGACGACACCTTTTGCGTTGGGACTTCCTCCTACCCCCACAGAATCAATACTCGTGTCGGCCTCTGCCATACGGATGCCAGCTTCAATGGCATCCAGAATTGATTTGGTTTTTTCGAGCGTTTCCAATGAACGCCGACATGACGGCAAGCCAAAGTTCCAAGTTGCTACGAATAGCGGCTTTCTATTCTGAAACTGAGATCTCGCTACACACGAAAGTCCACCCCATGCGGTCACGGCTCCCACATAACTTGCAAAGTGCCTTCGGTCTATTTCCATGATTGACTTTTCTACGTGGAATGAATTTGAAACGGGCGATAAGGTATCTCGAAAAGGTCAAAATGCCGAGGTTACATTGTAAGCCGATTTGTAAATGTTCGGACTAAAAAGTTGGCACTAATCAGCTAGCGACCACGGGGATAACCTCGAAAAAGGTCTCGCAAATGACGTCGCCAACCAAATTCAACTTGACCTGAAAGTTATCGATAAATTCATGCAGCCCAAGATCCATTACGTCGTCGATGTGCAGGAAATCAAACTCAGCTCGCAGCCTACCAAGATACTGTTCGGGCTTGTTGCTAAAGTTCCCTGTGGTGCCACCAGTGATTGCCAGCAAAGACTGTTCCGCTCGCATGATGCAAAATCGAATCGCGCGAGGGAAATCTCGATCTAATAGCATAAACGCAGCAACTTGCTTCGGTGACAATCGTCCATGCCTTCGACGGTACATTTCTAAAGCACTAGTACTCTTGAGCAGCATACCCCACTGGCTAATATCGATCGGAGTTCCAACGTCGCTCACTTCGGGTAGGAGCAAGTAATACTTCACATCCAGAATGCGCGACGTTTTGTCAGCCCGCTCAAGCAGTGCCCCCAGTCGTCCGAAGTTCCAGGCCTCCCCTTGAGACATGGTGCTGTAGGTAACGCCTTCTAATAAATATCCTGCCTGTCGAATACGGCCAAAAAACTCGAAAGGGGAATCCACTGCTGTCGAGTCGTGACGGTTGTCTCGAACGAAAAGATAAAACTTATTAAGTTCTTCCCACATCTGACTGCTAAGCATTTCGCGGCTCACTCTCGCATTTTCCCTAGCCATTTTGAGGCAAGAGAGTATCGAGTTCGGATTGCGTTCGTCGAAAGTCAAAAAACGAATTACATTCGCTTGAGTCACCTGATCGTAGTGCTCATGGAACAAATCGTTATCTCCAGTAGTGTAAATGAGAGGCTCCCACTGCTGGTAAAGTCCAACACCGATTCCAAGGGTCAAATTGAGAGTCACATCAATAAACCTCGCCACGTTTTCGGCACGCTCAATGTATCGCCTCATCCAAAAAATCGAATCTGCTACGCGAGATAACATTCAACTACCCAATCTCTCTTAAACAACGAGTGTTTCATTTCGCAACACCCAGGTATCTTTGCTTCCACCGCCTTGCGATGAATTCACGATGAGCGAGTCCTTCACAAGTGCAACGCGGGTCAAGCCTCCGGGGACGATGTAGATTTCCTCACCAAACAAAATGTAGGGACGAAGATCAACGTGCCTTCCCTCAAGTGAATCACCACAGAGCGTGGGCACCGTCGACAAGTCCAACATTGGCTGAGCAACGTAGTTGCGAGGATTGCTCTTGATGAGTTCCTTGTACGTTGCGAGTTGTTCCTTGGACGCCTTTGGACCGAGCAATATTCCGTAGCCCCCCGATTCGTTGGCGGGTTTAATGACTAGTTTATGAATGTTTTCGAGAACGAACTTGCGTTCCGCTTCGTCGGCACACATATATGTCGGAACGTTCGGGAGTATCATATCCTCGTTCAAGTAGTACTTGATCATCTTGGGGACATACGCGTAGATCGCTTTGTCGTCTGCAACGCCAGTCCCCGGCGCATTGACCAACGCAACTTTGCCCGAACGATAAATTTGCATTAGCCCTTTGACACCCAATGTCGAGTCGGGGCGAAGGCACTCGGGATCGAGGAAATCGTCATCGATTCTGCGATAGATTACATCGACTCTTTTAAGTCCGCGTGTTGTACGCATGTGGACATATCCATCCTTGACCAACAAGTCGGAGCCTTGAACGAGTTCGACCCCCATTTGCTGAGCAAGAAAGCAGTGTTCAAAATAGGCCGAGTTATGAATACCCGGTGTCAACACCACAACACACGGTTCGTTCGAGGATGACGGCGAAACATATTGCAACATCTTGAGCAACTGCTCGGGATAAGTCTCCACTGGCAAAATGTTTCGTCCTTCAAAGAGCTGCGGAAACGTTCGTTTCATCACCTCCCGATTCTCTATGACATAGGAGACGCCCGAAGGGCACCTTAGGTTGTCTTCCAGCACATAGATTTGGCCATCTCCCGCCCGCACGAGATCGGTGCCTGTGATATGACACCAAATGCCTCGCGGTGGTTTCATTCCTTGAATCTGTTTTAAGAACCCCTTGCTGGATTGAATCATGTACTCGGGAAGTATGCCGTCGCGTACAATCCTTTGGTCGTGGTACAAATCGTCGATAAACATGTTAAGCGCACGTATCCGCTGCTTGAGCCCCCTTTCGACGTATAGCCACTCTTCTTCCTGAATCACCCGAGGAATCAAATCAAATGGCCAGACTTTTTCCGTCCCGGCCGAATGGCCATATACATTGAATGTAATCCCCATATTGAGAAGCTCGTGATCCGCCGAACGTTGGCGGCGTTGAAGTTCTCCCGGGGGGAGGGCCGTCAACTTGTTGACCAAGAATTCCACGCCAGGTCTTGCTGCGCCAACGCCATCAAACATCTCATCGAAAAAACCACGGGTGTCGTACTTGGAGATTCGGAGTGGATCGTTGTCCAGGAATTTCGAATGAACTTGTTCCATTGCAGTCCGATCAATTTGGCTTGGCTGTTTCAAAATGGTTTTGTCAATCTCCGTGAAATTCTACAAACTCAGGCCATTCCAAGCAGCGCGACTTGCACGAAAAGTACTCGCAATTGGCATCAACGTGCACAAATGCCTAGCACCTGTCGCCCGAATTGCGGCCGCAGTCAATGAATCCATTGGGTTTAGATGCTTGCGATAAAGTTCATGCGACATAGAGCAAATTCGGAGCCGAATGCAAGTTGCACCGAATGGGTCGCGACAAATCGTCCCAAAACCAAAAGCCAGAAAGACACGGCCTTGCCAGATCCAGAAAACAACAGAAACTCTACTCCCACTTGGTTATTGCTTTCCGCCGGGCATGCCGGCATTGTCACGATTCGCTTAAGAAGCAATCGGCAACTGCATTTTGTCCAGGAGCGAATTTGCGATTGCGTTTTGAGGCCGACTCTTTGAGGCTGTTCGGCGAACCGGCTGCACTTCCGCGACCGAAGTACTTCTTGAAGTTCCAGACCAGATCGCACCACATCTTGCCATCGATACCGATCTTGGCAAGGATCGGTTCAAGGTCCTTGGGTATGGTTGGTTTCTCGAGACTGCCAAC
>JANMGH010000142.1:0-14443 GCA_031374515.1 Pirellula sp.
TCCTCTCCCATGGACACCGTTACCGAAAGCCAGATGGCTATCGCGCTCGCAAAGGTGGGTGGCTTAGGGGTTATCCACAAAAACATGAGCCTTGAAGCTCAAGCGGAAGAAGTCACGAAAGTGAAACGCTCTGCCAACGGGATCATTCCAGACCCGGTGACCCTCGTCCCAACCGATAGCATTGCCACCGCGCAAGACATGATGCGAAAGCAAAATGTGTCTGGGGTTCCGATTGTCGAACCGAACGGTCGCTTAGCTGGCATTCTAACCAGGCGCGATTTGAGGTTCCTCGAGTCTTCGGATTTGCCGATTTCTTCGGTTATGACGAAAGAGAATTTGGTAACGGCGCAGGGGAATGTAACGCTTGCGGAAGCTGAGCGGATTTTAACGGATAAAAAGGTGGAGAAACTTTTACTGGTTGACGATGAATACAAACTAACAGGCTTGATCACGATCAAAGACATCGACATGATCCGCAGTTTCCCTAATGCTTGCAAAGACGAGCTAGGGAGATTGAGAGTTGGTGCAGCGATCGGGATGTTCGATTTCGAACGAGCTGAACAATTGATCGCACGCGGAGTAGACGTACTGATCGTCGATAGCGCCCATGGTCATTCAGCCAACGTGATCGAAACGGTCAAGCAGATTAAAAGACAGTGGTCAATCGATGTCATTGCCGGAAACGTTGCGACGTTTGAAGGCGGCCGCGATTTGGCCAACGCAGGAGCTGATGCAGTCAAGGTTGGAATCGGTCCAGGATCCATCTGCACGACACGCATTATCTCCGGAGTCGGTGTCCCGCAAATCACCGCAATTTACCAAACCACCAAAGCGTGCCAGAAGGCAGGCATACCGACCATCGCTGACGGAGGAATCCGATATAGCGGTGACATTACCAAGGCGCTCGTAGCGGGCGCTAATTGCGTGATGGTCGGTGGTCTGTTCGCTGGCTTAGCTGAAAGTCCAGGTCGGATGATCTTGTATCAAGGTCGAACCTTCAAAGCCTACCGAGGCATGGGGTCGCTTGGTGCAATGGTCAAGGGGTCGAGTGAACGGTACCGTCAAGGCTCACAGGATCAGTTGTCAAAACTGGTACCTGAAGGTGTCGAAGGTCGTGTACCATTCAAAGGGCCACTGGCAGATTATGTTTATCAACTGGTTGGCGGGCTTCGAGCTGGAATGGGTTACTGCGGTTCCCAAACCATCGACGAGCTTCGCAGGGATGCACGTTTTATCCAGGTTTCGGCCGCAACGGTCCGCGAGAATCACCCCCATGACATCGCTATTACGCAAGAAGCTCCAAATTACAGTTCGGAACTTACAGCTCTTTCAGACAACTAGATTGAAGAGGAGCCAGTGCGAAGCACTTCGCAACCCAATTCTCGAATCCCTTCGAGAACCTCTGCTATCAGGAAAAGCGTTGATGGGAGGTTTGCTTTTTTTGGGAATAGTGTCTGCCGATTCGGCCAATGCTCAGCAATCAACAGCTTGGTCGCCGCAAGCCTTCGTTAAGCCAAGCGGTGAAGGGACTTCGAACAGCCAAGCGTCGATTCCAGTCAATTCGCTTCGACAGAACGAGTCGGCATCGAATGGCGAAGTGATTCGATGGGGAAAAGTCGCTCAGCCGCCACACTCGATCCATCAAACCAAAAGCTATGCAGAAGCAATTCCAAACAACAGTGGCGATCATCAGCGTATAGATGAGGACGGCCATCAGCGAGTTATCCATCAACCTGCCGCGTCGCAAGTCTCCTCTCGACCCAAGTTGCGAGAGCCTAGAAGCGGTTTTGACATTGTGGAATCAAACGAACGGTCTTTAGAAAACAAAATACCTTCCGTTGCAAGGCAAAGTGCTTCTCTCATTCAACTAGCGTCGCATAACGAAAACGTCGAATCATCGCCGCCCATACCGGACAAACGAGATAGTGGAGTTTGGGTTGCAAAAGGGGGCTCTCCATCTGGTTTAACCCTCGGAACGCCAACGGAAAACTCGCAACGCACCAATGTGCAAAAGGCGAAATTTCAGGAACCTAAAACGAATCTCTCGGACTCGCTCTTCCCCGAGGGGATCCCGCCGACAAAGGCACCTTCGGAAAGTCCTCCACCGCTCAGTCGCAATTCCATCCTGGACAGTCTCCCGAACGCGAATCAAACGCAACCCTCCCAACCCAATCGTTCCCTATTGGAACCTGAAGTGATCCCACCTAACCCGTTCAACGGCTCCAAGAACCGAACGAAAATTGATCCGGATAGGTCTCCATCGGATGACAATGAGCCACCCACAATAGGCTCTAGAATGGACCGTGACCGCGCGCCAGCGCCACCCATTCGACGTGAACAAACGGGTGTTGACTGCGATGCAGTTCGACTCTTAGCAAAAGACTTCGACATCACCCGAATTCAAATCGACTCTTCGCCTGACTTCGTAAAGGGGATTCCGGATCGCCTTCGTCCCTCGGCAAATACAAAAGAATCCTTTATCGCTAGTGCCGAAAGCCGATCGTGGCTCAACTACGATGGGCAAGTCGTCGCCGAAGGGAAGCTAGCCGATCTACGACTAGGCTCTGTTGTCATCGAGAAGGGTGACGGCACGCGAGTGTACTACCTCCTTCACAAACTCAGCGATGCGGATCAAGCTTACGTGAGTGAGAAGTGGGGAATGCCCGTCACATGCGCTATCGATGATCGATCCTTCCCAAGGCGCGACTTTTTGGATACTACAGTAACCTGGAAGGCGAGTGGGGCATGCCATAAACCACTCTACTTCGAGGACGTTCAGTTGGAACGTTACGGGCACGAATGGGGCCCTGTCGCACAGCCTGTTTTGTCAACCGCGCACTTCTTTGGTAATGTGCTCGTCTTGCCATACAAAATGGGGATCCATCCGATGAATGAATGCCAGTACTCTTTGGGCCACTACAGGCCAGGAAACTGTGCTCCGTGGACAGTTGGTCCCGTACCTATTAGCCTCCGCGGTGCACTGCTTCAAGCCAAAGTGGTCACGGGTGCAGCGTTAATTTTGCCTTAGTAAAACTGACGCGGATAGCTAAACCGAGCAGGAACGAGAATTAAAGACGATTGCTGACGGCTATCGTCTGACTCGGCTTAGGATGTTCGCGTCTGCAATCGCGGAAATCCTAGACGTTGGGGCTGTATCGATTTCTTCATTACAATCGACAAAAACGGATCAGAAAAGTAATCTTTGGCTTGCGAGCCGAATCGTTCGGCCGCACGCTCCTTGGTTTCGACTTAGTTTCTATAGTCGTTTGCTTGGACTAGAATACTCTTGGCGTAGTTCTCGTTGGCCAAAGGTACCGTTCTAAGCAAAGTCGCGTGGCGAGCCAATCGTGAATCACTCTAAGTCCCAAAACCCATGGATCGCCGGACTGAGTAGTTTCGCAATTCATCTCTTGATTTTGTTGTTGATGGCCGTTTTCACGTTGGCTCAATCGGGTTCCGGAAAACGTCTATCGCTCGATGCGAGCTTTTCCAATGAGTCGAGCGAGGCACCTCCATTGATTGTCATCGAGTCACAACAGGACGATAATCCAAGCCCATCGTTGCTTTCCTCTGAGCAAATCAGCAGTGCCATCCTTATCGTGGATGCTCAGCCAACGCTCGAAACCAACCCGGGGCAGTCGCCGCAAAACGCCGAGACCATTTCGGACAGCATACGGCACGCGGGCGGAGATAATCAAGGTAGCACGCTTTCGTTTATCAGTTCTTCTCTGGAGGGACGTTTAGCCAAGAACCGTTACGCAGTAGGGAAAACAAATGGAGCTACCCCGCAAAGTGAAGCTGCAGTGGAAGCAGCACTTGCCTATATAGCTCGGCATCAGCGACCTAATGGATCATGGTCAATGGCTTTCGCAGATAGCCCTTGCAAAGGAGAGTGCGACCATAGTAGCGCAGGTCTGGATACGCATGAGGTCGCAGCAACTGGGTTAGCGCTACTTTGCTTTCTCAGCGCTGGTCATACGATGCAGGAAGGGCAGTACAGTGAAAACGTCAACCGAGGCGTTTATTTCCTTGTCCAAAATCTTAAGTCGCGACAGACTGGACTAAGCACCTGGCTAACAACCGCCAACCATGACTGGATGTACGAACACGGGATCGCCACGTTAGCGCTCTGCGAAGCATTGCAAATGAAGGGAGATTTAGAACTCCTCACGAAACCCTGCCAAGAGGCGGTCAATTTCATTGCCAACGCGCAACATGCTGGCGGCGGTTGGGACTATCACCCAAGGAGCGGTCCAGGTGACTTATCGATCGTAGCCTGGCAAGTTATGGCGCTAAAGAGTGCATTGAGCGCAAAGATCGTTGTCAACGCAGGCACTATCCGCAGGATCGACGCATTCCTTAGCAAACATGCTGTGGGGGTGTTTATGTTCGTCTACAATCAAGGCGAAAAGCCAACAAAAAGCATGACTGCGATTGGAACACTGATGAGGATTTATCGCGGATGGTCTAAGACGGATCCTGCGATAATCAAAGCGATTGAGCACCTCGGAGAACAGGGACCGTCGCCCTCGGACTTCTACTATGACTATTACGCTACGCAAGCCTTGTTTCAGTATGGCGGTAAGCCTTGGCAATCATGGAACGACAAAATGCGAGAACATCTCATCAATTCACAAGTAAAAGATGGGCACATGGCTGGTAGTTGGTGGTTTCCCGGCGAACCACGCACGGCTAGCCTGATCGCAAATAACACTGGCGGTCGCTTCTACTTAACCACAATGGCTTGCCTCACCCTTGAGGTCTACTATCGCTACCTACCTGTCAATGATGAAGTGACACACGAATTTCAGTTTTGATTTTCAATCTGTGACTTGATCGCGTCTGTGACTCGATCGGATGCAATCGAAATGGCAAGCGATCCTGCAGAACCCACTGGTCCACCCAAAACGAATCCACTCAACGCACTGGCTGCATATCCGACCGATCGACTGGAACGCGACGATTGTTCGTGTGTCATTTTTAGCTTTCGCGCCGCCAAATAAGTTCCGTGCCTGGCCGTTTCGCTTACGACGGTCGGCAAAAGAGATCCGGCAACAATCAGGAATCGCGATTGGGAAAGTGCTGTCAACGAACTTGCGATCACATTTCTTTTTGCAGTGCTCGCCAAACAAGAAAACGCCGTACGCACCACCGTACCGACAAATACATCAACCTGATGACTCTCCCCTTTACCAGTCTTCATCAACCTCGCAAAATGCTCGCAGTTTCCGATTGCGAGGTGATAACCCTGTTTCCCAACGGTAGCCAGCGCTTTTTCGACAACCACTTCGGGCGGTAAAGGCTTTTCGACAGCTTCGACGCATATTTCAGAACCGTTACAGAAATCGTCGACGCTAACTCGCTGAACCGACATGGATCGTCCATTTCGGTCCATCGCCAAATGGACCACTGTCCCATCACCTATGTCGATGCCGTAATGAAGGTATCGAATCGGTCCACGGGTACATTGCACCTGAATCAAATCACCAACTGCCATAAGTAATTTCCCTTGCCAACTCGCTGATAGCTTCTTTTGGTTCGCTGTCCTTTAGCCTAGCCACACTCAAGTTCCACTTGACGCATGCCCAAGCGGTGATCGCAACTGTAGTCCGCGCCCAACTATACCCTTTCTCAAAAGATATCCATTGAGACAAACGATTCCAATAGAATGTTATTCGCGTCCCGCGATTCAATTATTGGTTTTCTCGTCGGCAAGTTTCGACACTAAGGATTCGAGCCCAGAGAGGTTCAATGCCAGTCGTGTCCTGGCATCCTCGTCGGTATGGTTGAGAATCCCGATTGGACCTCGGAAGCCGCAATCGGAAATTGCTTTCAGAACTTCTCGGTCGCGGTCGCCCATTCCAATCGGCAGAATCTTTTTTCCGAGACGCTCGCCATCGGTTTGCATTCCATTGATGTTGACGACAAGTAGATGGGGTCGCAACATCGCCAATACGGCTGGCAATCGATCTAACTGATCATGGGCATGATGCAGATTAAATACGATTCCAACGTTAGCCATATTCACTCTGCGAATCAATTCTATTTGATTCTCCGGTGCTCCGAACCAACCACCATGATTGTATAGCCCGACCTTACAGCCAACTTCCTGCGCTGCTACTGCGATGGTTCGAATTCGTTCTGCTTCTTTCGTGGCAAACGCTTCGGACTCGCTAGGCGACATGCTTGCGCTTCCTCCCCCCATTACCCAAAGCTGTGGTCGGACCTGATGCTTTTTAAATAAGGCTAGCGTCATTTTCGCCTCCTCATTGAGCGTCGTCGGAAACCACCAGGCAGATAGCTCGATGCCATTCTTTTTCAAGGCAATGATCTCCGATTCAAAGGTTTGGACATGTTCTGGACGATAATCGTACGCAAATCGCTTGATGCCCAACGCGCGAAGCATATCGGCTCGTTGCTCAGGACTTCGTTTGGCTGCGTCGAAGGGTACGATGCACCATGCCATGAGGTTGTTCTTAGCGAAAAGTTCTTTATCGAACTGTTTTTGTGGGATCGTCTCGATTCCTACGAGGCGAGTACCTGCCCCTGTTGCCTTTTTGAGTGTATCCCCTAGTTCATGACGGTACTCCGATGCTAGATCTTCAAGTTGCTTCACCATCGCTGGATACTTTAGCGAAACGTCAGAAGATTCAGCAGCGTCTTCATCCAAATCAAAAAGCGACTGCTCTAACTTCTCTACCTTGTAACCATGACGGCTAGCTATACCGCGTATCCCAGACTCTTCTATCGCGTTAGGTTGCATATTCTCGTAATTCGCAGGTTTGCCTCCCACTCCAGGTGGCCCATTGACCGTCAGATAGTCGTGTTGAAAATGAAGCTTCCATTTGCCAATTCGAACTGCATGCAACTCAGCACCCGAATAGTAGGCAAAGTTTTCGCGACCAGTTGCAGACGGTTGTCCAAGCAAGAGCGGAGAGAGATCGAGCCCATCGATCTTCGATGCTGGTAGAGGCGTCCCAATGATCTTGGATACAGATGGAAGCACGTCCAATCCAGTAAAAAACTCCTTGCAGACTCGACCTGAAGGAATGTGTCCTGACCATCGCGCAAGGAAAGGTACCCTCACTCCCCCTTCGAATGCCGTTAGTTTTCCTTCTCGAAATGGCCCCGCTTCTCCTGCGTGCTTTCCATAGCTCAGAAAAGGTCCATTATCGGACAAGAACATGATTAAGGTTTGATTGTCAAGTTGGCAATCCTTTATGGCTCGTAATACTTCCCCAACCGACCAATCGAGTTCCTCGACCACATCGCCATAAAGGCCACGACCTGACTTGTTTGCAAACGATTCTGAAACGGCAATGGGTACGTGCGGCATAACGTGCGGCAAGTAGAGGAAGAATGGCTTTGTTCGGTTTTCGTTTATGAACTTTACCGACCTCTCTGTAAAGATTCGGGTGAAGGTGGATTGATCGGGATCGAGTGCATACGTGGCCCCGTTTTCGATGAGAGGCAATGCTGGTATTCCGCGAACGCTGGGATGCAAAGGGCCATTGTCATTTGAATATGGCAAACCGAACCAATCGCTGAATCCATTTCGATTAGGACCGAAGATCGGACGTGTGCCGAGATGCCACTTGCCATAACAGGCTGTTGCATAGCCATTGGCTTGGCACAATTCAGGCAATAGGGTCTCGTTTGCGTGGATACCGGTGGTACTTGTATGGTTGAGGGCTCCCGACATTCCGATTCGATTCGGGTAGCACCCGCTTAGCAAGGCTGCTCGCGAAGCGGTACATACAGCTTGGGCGACATTGAAATTCGTGAATCGAGTCCCCTCGGCAGCTAGCCGATCCAAATTGGGTGTGTGAATGTCTTTTGCACCATAGCAACCCAAATCCGCGTAACCAAGGTCGTCCGCAACGATCAGAACAATATTCGGTGGTCGTTCCGATGCCAACAGTGTTGGCAAAAGCAAAAGGACAATGACGATTGATTGAATCGAAGCAAACATTGGTGGGCAGTTCTTTCAATGAGCATTTATGCGGCATGAAAATGAGGCGAATCCAAAGCGCACTCTTGGAAAAGCCCGCATTAAGCAACGATCGGGTAGAGACATCCATGTAAGTAATGGGATGGGATGGGATGGGATTGGAGCCATTTGATTAAAATCTGGCGACTCTGACCCGTGATCTTGTCCTACGGTTGTACGCAGAAACGTCACAAAATTACCAACACCAAACCCAAGGAACTAAACAGTTGATCATTCTCGCTCTCGACCTCGGCAAGTTCAATACCGTGTGCTGCCTTTAGGACTCAAAAACTCGAAACATGAGTTCATTAACGCCACGACTGAACGCAATACGATCACTGATAGGATCATTGTACGCATCCTGACGGCGAGCTGCAACACAATCGCAGAGATCTGACGAGTGGATGCACCATCGATTCATTGCGTCGTGGTTCGAGTCCTATACTCACATGGATACACAGGATACACAGGATATAGAAATCAATCCTGTTCATCTTGTCTATCCATGTCCGAAATGTGCCTGCGCGTATGCGTATTGAGCTGCGACCAGCCAACCGAACACCTAAAATCACCCAGCGACGGGATAATGGCTTGTTTTGTAAGTGCACCTGATCGTCGCTTGGGTGCAATGCTTGGTTATGTTGCTGCGTTTAGTTGGTGTTGAGCAACCATCATATCACACGACCCGCAGAGTAGTAGCCAATTCCAGTAATGCCGGAATTCGTTAGTTCTGCACGAGCATCTTCAGTCGCAAACATCGGCCCGGCATCTCCATTTTGTTTAATCGTGAAAACACCAAATTTTGGAATTACGGAGGCAGGAATCCGCAACCGCGTAATCTGCCGTCGGCGTTCCGTAAAACGTCCACACTTCTCGCAAACGGCATTTTTGCATTCTGCGGCGTCGGCATAAATGCTTGCATCGATTGTGACGCATACCAACGAGGATTGGTCACCGAACAACATTTCGCCCTCGGTCATCGTTGTAGGATGGAAGATGAAGGGGATTGTCAAATTAGACAGCATTGACTGGCCGATCGAATCGACCATCATGCGAAAGCCGCCCCAAAAGCAATTGTGGCCTGCGTTCAACGATGATCGAGGCTCACCGAATTCGTATTCCCACCAATACAGAAGCGGTGGCGACCAACCGTTTAGGTTCGCTTTGCAAGAGACACAAGGGTTTCGGTGAATGTGAGTGCCGCAAGGGAAGAAGTCGCCGCGGAAGCGATCAGCAACGTTAGACAGAACGAATAGCTTCGTCATGCAGTATCATCTTGTTAAGCAAATAACGACCGGGATCAGCTAGCCCGAGTAAAAACAATGGCACAAAAAAGGCCGATCGATCGAGGGCTTAGCTGCATCCCTTTGTTCGCGGCGAATCTAGTATCGAGTCAATGACTCGAGGATCTTGTCTAGCATCGAGAACGGCGTAAATGTCGACGCAATCCTCCGTCGCGATGTAATATATCGAAAACGGAAACCGCTTCGATAAGGATCGTTGGAACCCTCGGTAGGATTCGTGGATACCAGCATAAATCCGCAACGCTTCGATATCCGAAGCAAGGCAATCGTTGAAAAAAATACCGAGCCCTGGTTGTTGTGATTCATAGAAATCGGCGCCGATCTCCAGATCCCGTTCGGCCTCCGGTAGAAGCCTTACCCTCATTTCAGACGATCCCGCAAACGCTCTTTTGCAACTTCCCATTCGACAAAAGTTGTTCGTCCCTCTTTTACGGCAGCGAGTCGAGCTGCCAATAAATCTCCGTGCCAATCAGAAGGAGGGACGTTGGATGGCTGCTTTGATAGATTCTCCCAAAGACGCTCCATCAAAAGGAGTTTTTCAGCGAGAGAAAGCGATTCAATGGGTATTGTAGTTGAAGTGTTCATGTAACCATCGTACTCAATTTAAGGCGAAACCACAAATTGCAATGTCTTACGCGAACGACCTGTGGTCACCGAGCAGCCCAATACACGGATCACACAAGTAAAAAACGGGCGATGGGCTGCTTCGTGTGCACCACTTTGTTCAAGTAAGCCGCTAGCGCGGCAGTTCAGTGATCGATTGTACAGCATTGGCTTCGCCAATGTTTTGTTGCGTCGCCTCTTTATCTTTGTCTTCTCGGAAGCACTGTGAATTCCTTGAGCTGCCATTCGATTTCCCGATGTTCAATTCGAATCATCGTCGGGTTGTAGCTGCACTCCAAGGAGTCTCACTATGTCCAAAGACACAAAGCCTTTGACCCCAACCCTTATTCGCTTTCAACAAGACCTGCAGCTTAACGGACTCACCGAGCGTTCGCAACAGTCTTACGGCAGAGCAGTTCGAAAGCTCTCCGAATTCCTTAAACGCGAACCCGATTCCGCCTCCGAAGATGATCTGCGAAATTATCTCCTCTTCATTAAAAATGATTTGAAGTGGTCATCCAGCACCATCAATGTCGCACAGCAAGGTCTCAAGAAGTATTTCACGATCACTTGCCCTCAAGCCTGGGCGACTCTCAAACTGGTTCGAGCACGTGGTGAATTCAAGTTGCCTACCGTGATTTCGATCGGCGAAGTCCACACGCTTCTTAAGCTCATCGAAAAGCCCTCCATGCTGTGCTTCTTCACGGTCGTGTACACCCTGGGGCTCAGGCTTCAGGAAGCTCTCAATCTCCAAGTTTCCGATATTGACTCCAAGAGAATGATGGTTCACATCCACCGTGGTAAGGGCGCCAAAGATCGAATGATCCCGCTGCCAGAGTCCACTTTGTTCACGCTCAGAGAGTATTACAAAACCCATCGTAACAAGAAATGGATTTTCCCGACCGAGGGCAAAAACCACTCTCAAGCACCGACTGCCGAAGAGCCGATGAGCGACTCTTCTGTTCAAGGGACGATCAAGGCTGTTCTTAGGCAACTCAATTGGGACAACCGTGGCATCAGTACCCATACGCTGCGGCACTGCTACGCAACGCATCTCCTAGAAACCGGTGTTAGTCTCAAACTGATCCAAAAGTACATGGGCCACGCTCACTTGACGACCACCATGATCTATCTCCACGTCACAAGCGTCGGCGAAGAGAATGCGATCGCCAAGATCAACGCACTCATGAAGAGGCAGTCGTGAGTAACGAGCAAGCCGTTGCCCCTTGCCTGCCAACGATCGGTGAAATCTTCCGTACCTACGGACCTGCCTATTTGAAAAAGTATGCTGCGAGTATGCACTCCGATCAGATCAAGGCAATGGTTGCGATCATGCGTTGCCGTACGCCAGAGTCGGGAAGCGTCGTGTATCGCTGCCAGCAATGCGAAAAACTCCATCACGTTTTGAAATCGTGTGGGAACAGGCACTGACCAGTCTGCCAGGGTGGCAAGGCCAAGGCTTGGTTGCAAAATCAGCTTGGGCAGTTATTGCCCTGTGCTTACTTCATGTTGACATTTACCGTCCCGGCGGAGTTTCGATAGCTTATGCGTTCGCATCCTCGCGATTGCTATAGCGCCTTATTCGAAGCGGCCAAGGAGACGCTCTTTGCGTTGGCAAAGGACCCGAAGTACATCGGTTCTCCCAACATCGGCGCGACCGGAGTGCTTCATACTTGGGGCCGGGATCTCAACTACCATCCGCACCTGCACTTTATCGTGCCGGGCGGAGCGATTGGGTTCGATGGCAAAAGTTGGCTAAGCAGTCGCGTCGACTTCCTGATCCCAGTGCTAGCCGCGTCGGTAATCTTCCGAGCGAAGTACAAGGCGATCATGGAACGCCTTGGTCTTTCACCAGAGTTCCCGGCAGTCGTCTGGGAGAAGGCTTGGAATGTCAACTGCAAGGCAGTTGGCGATGGCCGATTGGCTTTGCGGTACCTGGCGCCCTACGTATTCCGAGTTGCGATCAGCAACAACCGAATCGTCAAGGTCGAGTCTGGTGCCGATGGAGCTGGGTTGGTCACGTTCACGTATCGCCCAAGCGGTACGAGTTCGTACAGGCCGATGCGATTGAGTGCGGAGGAATTCATTCGCCGATTCTTGCAACATGTGCTTCCGAGCGGCTTTCAAAAAGTTCGTCACTTCGGCTTCGCCCATCCGCGAGCCAAGACGAACTGGGAGTGGTTGTCGATGTTGGTAACGGTGACACTGAACATGGTGTACGTACTGACCGTGACGGCCAAGCCGCTGATGGAGAAGCCAAAGTTGAAATGTCCGGAATGCGGGGGTGAGTTGACATGCCTTGGATTCGTGCCCCGTGCTCCCCGACGGTTAACAGAGTTTGACACCAGCTAGCAAATGCGAGAGTTCTCCCGCCCGAGAGAGCAGGGACAATGATGAAATTTGAACGACATGAAGGATCGTTCCGCGTGGAGGGACTGTACTGAGTTAGAAAACGAGCATGAAATCGTCTTGCGATCAACCAAAACAGCGTTACGATCAATGACAAAATCGATGTAACTTATCGCCTGCAATTCAAAGAAGCTGGGCAAACGGGATATATGTCGCGGGCAACCGGCCAATGTAAGGGAAGTGACAGGAAGCGAATCCCTTCAGCAAACCGAGTACCAACTCGCAACAAAGCAGCCAAGCTGGCGCGGTGAGGGACAACCCTAGCGAATCAAGAACTGCCGCTTGGGCTTCTCGAACATGGGATTAAATTCTGGCTAACCTCTTAAGCCACAAATCAGAGATCGGGCAAGCGACCGCAGTCCAGCCCACGCGCGTCCCTAGAACAACGACGCAGAATCTAATCCTTTATATGTTCGGCACTTCGGTAGGGGGACATCACTTTTTGATCCAGCCGAGATCGACGAGGAAAGCGTCGGCTTCGGCAATTGTTTTTCTTAGATATTCCGGCCTGTTGAAGAAGGCGTGATCAGCACCTTCGTAGCCAACAAGCTTGCATGGCCGATCTGCCTTCTTCATCTCTTTGTCAAAAGCTACGACACTGCCATAGGGAACGGTCTCGTCTTTAGTCCCATGAAGAAGCAGTGCCGGTGGAGTGTGTGCGCCAATGTGATGCGCTGGAGAAACATCCTGCCCCTTTACTCCCAAGCGGTCTATGCCAGGTTCCATCTTGGGATTTTCAAATTTCCAATCGCCGATCGGAGCGAGAGTGGTGGCAGCATTGAACAGTATCATGGCGTTCGGTCGTTCGTCACTGCCAAGACCAGTGATTGTGCCTGTGCAGGCTGCGAGGTGACCACCGGCGGACCCGCCAGATGCGGCAATCTTCTTCGGATCAATGCCGAGACGCTCGGAATTTTCCCTGACCCAGGCGATAGCGGCCTTGGCGTCTTTCACGCATTCCACCACTAAAACACCGTGCCGGGATTTCACGCGATACTCAGCGAGAATGGCGATCATGCCACGCTTTGCAAAATATCGTGCATGAGCCGCGAACTGCTCCGGTGTTCCTGAATTCCAACCACCACCGTGGAAGAACACGATCGCGGGCTTGGGCACCTTGGTATCCGATTCCCCAAATATCCACAGTTTCAGTTCCGTGGAGTCGACCTTTCGATAGGTTTCAATCCGCGCGTCCTTGACCGTCGGTGGATTCGAAGGCTGGGCGAACAGCGGGGTGGACAGAAGGCAAAGAAACATAAACACACGGGTCATGAATTCCCTCGGGGTGGGTGGATTGATCATTGTTGGATTCCTTGTTGCCAAACGTCGCCGATGACCGAGCGGCGGAGAGGAAAGTTTCTAAAAGTCCAAGCGGCCGATCCGCCGCTTCGGTCCATCGGATTGTTCGTCCGTGTCTTACTTTGAGTTATAGTGCAGTCTTTGCTCGTTACCTGAAACGCCCTCGTTTGCGCCCAATTGGCTCACCCATGAAGTTTTGGCTTTCGTGCATTGCGGGCAAACGTATATCCTACGTATTCTGTTTATGCATCGCGAATGACACGTTCAATCGCGTCGAGTGTAGCCGAATCAAAGGGTCCCGATCCCGGGATGCGTTGGCGTCTAATCGCAATCTCGATAATGGGTTTTGCGTCAACATCGATTCTACCTTCGTCCATGAGTTGGCCAAGTCCGGTCGCGATCAAGGTCGCGTCTAGCGTAAGTGGATCCCAGTTTTCAGATTCGTAATCAACTGCGAATTCGGACAGTTCGCCATCCAAAATCCAATCAAAGCATTCAATTAATGCAGTATCAGGGTTATCATCTCGCCAAGATCGCCATTCATAGTAGGCGTCACTTCCTTCATCGCTTCCAAAGGGCATGGATTCATCAACGCAATTCCAAAATAGCGGCTCACGCATTAGTTCCTGTGCACGCGGGTGCGCAGTCTCGGGTTCATTAAATGGGTCGTGGTCAGACATGTATTCTTTCGCTAGATAACATCCTGTGGTCACCGAGCAGCCCAGTACAGGGATCACACAAGTAAAAAAACGGGCGATGGGCTGCTTCGTGTGCACCACTTAGTTCCGCTTGTTTTGGGTCAGCGGTTCCAATGTCAGGATTACGAACCCTGTTAGAC
>JANMGH010000164.1:0-138047 GCA_031374515.1 Pirellula sp.
CAACCTCGGCCGTAGCCTCGACACAGCCGACAAAAGTCAAAGTAGCAGGCACATTCCATGTGCCGTCCGCCTGAAAACCCAGCCAATATACGCAAGCATACGGCACGGCGGAGCGTGCCTGCTACTTTTGTCGGCTGTGTCAGCCTCGCTCTCCCATGAGAACCCTTGGCAGATAGTTTTCACTCTGCCGCTCGCCTTAGGCCGCGCGGCGGATCGAGCTTCGCAAAACAACGGAACGTCGAATCAAACTAGAAATGCGCTCGATATGCGACTGAGTCAGATTATTGTACGTTGGCAACATCAACCCCTTTTTCGCAAGTTCGTTGGTTACTTCCAATGGATGCTGCTGTCTCGAAGCGGCTTCAAGGAAGGGGGGCAGAGTGTGCAGTGGATGGAAGAACGGACGCGAGTCTATTCCACCATCTTTTAGAATCTTAATCAGGTCATCGCGAGTATGCCCGAATTCGGTGGAGTCGATCACGATGCTATACATCCACGGCGCCGAGTCAGCCCATTCAGCGATTGGCTGGAAACTAATCCCTGGAACGCCTTCCAGTGCGTCGCTGTACTGTTGAAATACACTCAGCCGTTTGGAGAAAATCTCGTCCCGCCTTTCCAATTGAGCGCAAAGAATCCCGCAAGCGACATTGGTCAGTCGGAAGTTATAGCCAGTGATTGGAAAATAGTATCGCCTACGAGGATCCATACCCTGCCCGCGTAGCATCTTCAATCGGACATAGAGCTGCGGATCATTGAGCGTCACAGCACCACCCTCGCCGCAAGTGATGATCTTGTTTCCGAAGAAGGAAAACGTTGCAATCGTTCCAAGGCCGCCGACCGGACGATCTCTGTATTTTGCGAAGTGAGCTTCTGCTGCATCTTCGACAACCCATAGACCATTCATGGCAGCAATTTCGTTGATCGGGGTCATATCTGCCGGGTGCCCCATCAAATGGACCGCAATGATTCCACGAGTCCGCGGCGTGATAGCCTTTTCTATCGCTTCTGGTGAAATACACCAGGTTTCTGGATCGATGTCCACAAACACAGGCTCTGCTCCGCAGTAGCGAACCGCGTTTGCCGTCGCTATATAAGTCATGGAGGGCACAATGACTTCATCACCAGGACGCAAGCCTAGCCCCATAACCGCTAAGTGCAACGCTGTGGTTCCGTTAGAGCAGGCAAGTGCAAAGCGTGTGCCGCATAGCTCAGCAAACTCTGCTTCAAATCGATCGAGGTAAGGTCCCGTTGAAGAAATCCAAGTGCTGCGAATTGCGTCACATGCAAATGCCTCTTCTTTGCCTGATACGTCAGCGCATGCGGCCGGAATTAAATCCATAACTGCTTAACCTCCATGTTCACAGAATGATGTCAAGGATGGAAATTACCGTTCCGTATCGAACGCGTCAATACTGATGTAGTGTGCTCAACCAGCCTGACGCTGACCTCTCCGCCACAACGATTCGGATAAAAACAGAAACTTTGGCAAAAATGCGAATCGGCTAGCATTCAGTGGCAGGCGCCACCAATATTTTGCAAATTGCATTTCGCTTATCCTCACACCCAACTCGCAACTATCCGATCCTGTCTTATCGATCGATCGCGGCGTAAAGGTTTGCGACTGGATTCCAAGGGTGAGGCAACTGAATTGCGAATCCACTTTAACGCGAAATCGAAGAACCTTTTTCCCCTGAATCGACACTTTTAATGGCGTTCCTTCATTGATGCATACGACGAGATGGTTCGTGATAGGACCTGAATCGACCGCGATGGAAATCCAACGAATGTAACGCGGCCTCGCAAAAACGATACGAAGACTTGCATTTCCATCTGTCCACGCCCCTGGATGTTCATTGTGGAGCTGTCCATCGAGCAAACCTATCATCGATACCGAAGCGCACTCACGTTTCGTGCCCCAATTTCCTCTCATGTAGTAGGCCGAAGGGGCCGTCGTTTTAGCGCCTCTTGAACTCGATTCGAAACACCGCATTCGTGATCGAATGCGATCGGCGATGTTGAAACTCAATTGGTCACCTTCGCAGTGCCCTCGGACGAACGGAACAAGTCTGATACCACCTTGCCTACATTTTTGATCACCGGGCTATCACCCGTCCAGTTCCAGTGAGATAGGCACTGCGCTATTTGATCCGAAAAATTTGCTAAATAGAACTCCGGAATGGACGCGTGCAGGAATTCATCTAAAGCAGCGGCGTAGTGGGCGCCACTATGACGATCGGCCACCCATTTCATGGCCTTCTTTGCTCGTGATACAGTCTGCACATAGTTGTCAGCGACAAACGCAAGGTGCTGTTGTATCGATTCGATTTCCGTTTCGATCGGCACGCGAAAAATCAAGTTTTCTGGAATCTCATCATAACAACCACCGCTACTGACCATCGCCGGACGTCCACTTGCCAGGCTGGAGATGATACTGGCCGAAGCGCCCTCAATGATCGGATACCGCAAACAGGCGATAGCATTCGAATTCTTCATCTCACCCGTGAGAGTACTATCATCAACAGGTCCGAGCAATTTGAGGTCAACTTGTGCGACTCCGGCCTTCGCAAGTTGAGATAAGTATTCCGCATAAGACTTCGTAATGCCGCCGGCAATTCGATACTGCCATCTAGATGCTAAGGAAGGGTGGCTTGCGAGCGCCTTGATGACGGACTCGCATCGCTTATTGATGTTCACGTCACCTACTGTCAGCAATCGCAGTTTTCCACTCGGCATTGTTGGCGAAGGCAATTCGCGTTCAATGCTTTGTGGGTAAGCGAGCGGAATCGTGGTTACAGGGCAATGAAGCTGCGATTGAGTGGATTCCTTGTAGAAATTCGCGTGGGTTATCACTCCCAAAGTGTTCGCTGCCGCAAACCTCAAAACAGGGTGTTTTGTCGCTGCGGACATGTACCAGTCTTTTTGTATGTCTTTCTCTGCTGCCTCCTGAAAGTCTACCAATGCGATCTCGCCAGCTTCCTCAGAAAGGACTTGGTGGTAACTTCGAGTGTCGTCCTCACTGCACCATTCGTATAGTAAATGATGAAGCATATAATCATGTAGAATAGTCACACCCGGAACACGCATTTGGTGTTTTATTGCGTAGTAGTGATTTGCAAAATGATTGCCGAGGTTGTAGATAACTAAATCAAATTTTGCGAGATGATCCTCAACGTGGACGTCGAAGGAATGTGCGTATTCGACGGGACAAACGTGAACTGCCTCTGTTTTTGAAACGAGTGAATTTGGCTTTTCGCTGCGCACAGCAGTCACCTGATGTCCGTTTGCCTGCAGGGCCGGGATTACCTCCCGGCTAAACGCACCAATTGCGGAATATTTGGAGTAGGGCGTGTACCAGGCAACCTTCATGCAACTAGCCTTTCCACCGTTTTGGCCCAATTAATTCCCATAGCAAGCCAGTGATTTTTTGCGTTCCTGCCCATCGCAATGGTTGCCTTTCGGTTTTTGAAAATTCGGTCTAAACAAGCACCGAGTTCGGCAGGATTCGGGTTGCAGACCCACCCGGTTTCATTGTGGAAAACCAGATCCAATAGCCCACCAGAATCGTTGGCCGTCAACACCGCTTTGGCCGCTTGATTCGCTTCCATGGAAACATAGCCTAACGAGTCTTCATCGATAGGCAGATACGCGCACGCAAGCGAATTGCTCATCATGCCAGCGATCTTCTCGCGAGAGTGAAATCCAATATCCGTATGCACGCGATGCGATAGTCCATACTTTTGGATGAGTTTGGTGATGCGATCGCTGTCGTCCTTTGAGTCCGCTGGGCCTGCGATGAGAAGTTTGCAGTTCGAACTCGTGTGACGCATTGCCTCAACCAATAGATGCTGGCGTTTTGTTTGGTTGATCCGACCACCGCAAAACACATAGTTTCCATATTCACCTTCGATGAATGCCTCAGGGCTGTTAATCGGCGTTCGAATCAGCTCACTTTCAAAGCCATTGAACTTCTTCAGTCGCTTTTGAATTACGGGGGAAATCGCACATAGACGTCGCACTCCCGAAAAACAGTCCGAATCTGCCTCCGCGATAGATCGTCTTAACTCGTCTCCTTCGGATGTAGCAGGAATGTTGCTGCTGCCCGACTCCCACATGTCATACGCTTGCCGATATTGATGAACCAACCACAAGACCTTCTTGGGATGAGGAATCAAGTAAGCTGGAAACTTCATCGCTATCACGAGGTCCGCTTCTTCGACCTGCATCAAACGGCATGCTAACATTTCATTGTAAATATGGTCCGGCGGATCATATTTAAACGGGATGCGAAGCAATTCAACTTCATGACCTTGCATCTCAAGATGCTGAACAAGATGGATTGCGAGTTCTTCGGCTCCGCCCCGGACGAATGGAACCATGTTGTTCACCACAAAAATCTTCACGCGGACAACCTTCCTGTACTTGCCGTTGTCTTTGAGAAGCTCGCAATGAATTTCATGACCTGCTCCGCACAGTCGTTTGGTTCTACGATCTTGAACCCATCTAGCTGACAGCGACGAAGACGATTCGAAGTCCAACTCGAGAAGCAAAGTTTCAATTGCGATTCGGTCAAGGCAAATGACTCCGCTCGAATTAGCAGGTTGTGCTCAGCAACCGAAGACGCACTCGTGCTAGCTAAGAATTTTTTCTCCCAGCAATCCGTAAGAAGCCCCATATCGTCGGAAACGACCACGATTTTTTTGGGATGTTGTAATAGGTTGGTGGGGGCAGAAAGCGACAATAGCCAGTCCGCCGATTGACTTACGTCGAGAAGCCGGTATGCGGTAGCTTGCGCTACTATCGTGGAACTTTTCATCGCGAATGGCAAGGTCAAGACATCTACAGTCGCTCCCATGGAGAGCAACTGATCCTGGAGTCCAATGACCTCAAGCTGCCGACTCCTATATGAATGGGTTGTTGTTGCGATGAGTATTTGCATTTAACTAAGTCTGTTTAGCATTTTCACAGGTGTTCCGAAGAACCTACCAATTATTCGAGTGGGGTGTCAACCGCGATAGGAGTATTCAAGTAAGTTGTTCAAGCAACTTTTGAGTGGGTATCCATTCGGAGTTCCTTGATGTTGCTCATTAACGAATCAAAAAACTGTGAGTACCGTTCGGCCACTTCCAACCAAGTGTACTTTTCCATCGCTTCCTTGGAGCACGTAGCATTGAAGCTAGCTAACACGGGATTTTCCAAGATTCGAAGCATGGCGTTTGCGATCTCGTAACAGCAACGAGGATTGAATGTTTCAGCTCGCACCCCGAGTCGTCGAATATGTTCGGTAAATGCGGGAATGTCGGACATGGCAACGGGGATCCCTAAAGCCCAAGCGTCGAGCCCCGAACCGTTCCCTGCCTCATACACCGATCCATTGATGACGAGCTTGGCACCCTGAATCAACGCTTTTACCTCGGCATCGGTTCGAAGACCGAGACTTAGGATCTGAGCATCTTTGTCTACATGGTCTACATACCACGGGACATTCGAATTCGCTTGGATCCCTTCGGTACCATGTCCCGCGATGATCAACCTAGTCTTCGGAAACTTTTGTTTGACGTAATGAAAACCACTGAGCACTTGTCCTAGATTTTTATGTGCGGAAAGATTGTTCAAACAGAGAATATAATCGCCATGAATTTGCATCTCTTCCAAATGACTATGTACGGCATCCTGTTTCATTTCCCCAGCAGTTCCCAGATGCGAAAGAGGGATGACATGAGGAACTTGATTACTATCTGGGAATGCGCGGGCGAATTCGCATCTGATGAATTCCGAAGATACTACCGCGTGCGCGTTGTCAATCCAGTGCTGATGTTGCTCCTTCATCAACGACAGATTCTGCGGCCTGTCGACAAAACTTCCCACAAAATGCGTGTAATTGAAATCGTGAGGTACAAAGACAATGGGTTTACCAGTTTGTGGACATGCCACACCAAACGGCCACGCGAAAAGCGAAATATCATGTTCCTTTAAGCCTTGTATCCAGCGCCGATAGGCAAAGGCCCCGACTACCTTACGAAATAGACTGACTGCAAACCTTCCAGTGCTCCGGCGATCCAAATTTCTCGTCGGCGGCATGCGTTTGACAGTTACGCCCATGGCCGCCAAGACACCACCAGGCGATTCCGTTCTATCAATTGAAAGTACTCCCCGTCCGAGATATGCCGTAATCTTGAAGTCTGGACGAACGGACCTTAGCCCTTCAATCAGACGACAAGTATATCGCCAACCGCCTGTCGACGAATCCTGCAAGACTACGGCCAATGATTTGGTAACGCAGTCTTGCTTCTTGGCTCTATTCCTTGCGAATGCTTGGTTGGCATATGGACGTTGCATTACATGGATTGGCATGATCACTATTACCTCGGGAAATGCGTTCCTAAATCCACAGCCAGCCGCGATGATGGAAACGGTCTCATCTTGCCAAAGAACGTGCATCAGGCGACTGGCTTGCAAGACTCACGTCAGTCGTCACATGCTGATTGAATCCGCAAACACGAAATGTTACGTCGCGCATCGGCGTATGCAACGGTTTTGCGTCGCAATAGAACTCTAAGTAGTGTGTACCTTGGGGGACCTCTATCACGCGGTCGATAGCCACCGGTTCTTGGCCAATGTCAATTTCCTCGCTAATTCCAACTCCTTTCAGCATCAACTTCGCTCGCGATTCGTTGGCCGTCGCAATTCCAAAGTGGATTTCAATCCTACGCGTCGTATCCGCCATGTTTAGAATCTTCAAGCGAGCGCGTTTGCCCTGTATCCATCGGAACCTTTCCGTGGGGTAAACCTCTTCGACATCCGCATTTTCCCACTCGGTAATTACCGGGTGCTGCGCCGCATACTTCATTGCAGCGAAGGAAGTCGCAGAGTTTTCTGCCCGTAGCCGATTCTCGAAGCTTTGTATTGGAAAGAAACTAAGTCTTCCGTTGCCGCTCACCGTTGGTTTTATGCCTAAGTCCAATTCAAACGCAGCTTCCATTTTCGCACCATTGTCCGCATATAGTTTGCGATCGATATAGATCCCTCCAAACTCCATCAACGCTAGTGTTCGCAATGCATCGGCTGGAGTTTGCCCGTCGATCCAATCCTGTATCTGTGCGGGTGCCCTGCCAAGGACAGCTCCAAAACTCCATGTGAGGGTGTCGGAATGAAGATATCCGCGGAAATGAGAATACGGATCGTGTTGAATGGCGGGTCCAGTTTGAGATAGAAAATTCTGAACCGGATACTGGAAGATTTTTGATGAACTTCCAACGGTATCCGAAATGTGATTTACGAATTGCCTATCGCTTTCAAATTCCGCGAGTTCAGTTGGACCAGTCATTCTACAATAACGACTTTGCTCATACCCGCTGAATACGACACAAACGAAGAGTCCAAAGACAAGTGCCTGTTGGAGCCGTCTTCGTCCTTCGAACTGAAGTTGCACTTTGGCAATCCAGAACCCGACCGGAACTAGGGAGAAAAACATGATATAGATACTGATACGGTTGTATCCCCTCAGTGCACCACCAGAGAATAAATTGGTCAATGCGCTAAATCCGCCAATCGTAGCTAACAGCAACGTAGCGACATTGAGGATACTCATCGCATCCACTGTTGCATCTTGTGATCGAGTCCCTCTGTTTTGCCGGAAAAGAAGCCATCCAATTAGCGTTAGAAATCCAATCGCTCCAATCGTGCCCAAAGCCGGAGCGGACCCCTCACTGGGAGCAATCGTGCCACGTTCATATTTGTCTCGCAATCGATCCAACTTCCCCACAGGGTGATTTTCCGCGGGCAACAGCAACGAAGCGATTTTAAGACCGTACATTTCGGCGTGATTCCAGTTTCGAACCGTCGCTAGCATTGGAGACTTGTTTTTGCCGTGCTGCATCGAATAGATGAGATTGGGAGCAATATTGAGAATGAAAAAACCTGCAATCAAACAAATGAGGCCGGCAGCTCGGATAACCGGTTGCCATGAATGCACCCGAATCGCTGCATAGGGACCTGCAATGAGCAGTAGAAATGCAGCAAAGATCGGATAGTATGGGAAGTCAAATCCTAGAGATGCACAAATGGCAATTGCAACGCAACTCGGTAGTGCAAGGACCGTCCACTGGATCGCTCCATTCTCGAAGTTGAAAAAAAGATTTTTTCGATCTTGGAGAACCCACGCAATGACGATCATTGAAAGAGGAACTGTAAAGTAGCATCCAAGCCAAAGATGCGATTCACCACGCCAAAAATGATAGGGAGAGAACGCAAAAATCAAACTTAAAAAGACGCTGGCCAGCACGGGCATTCGCAATGTCTTGAACGCAGCCAGTGAACACAAGGTAATAAACGGAAAGCTCAGCAGAAAGTAATAGTTGAGTAGACGAAACGAGTTTGAATCAAATAACGCTAAGAGCTTGATGATCGCGAGATGCAGACTCGGATTGGAGGGGTAGTCGTAAAACTCCATTTGCATCGGAGCGCCTAGCCGATGATTTTCCAGCCACCACCCCTCTTGCACCACTGTTTTGATTGGAATCGTAACAAGAAAGGCATCGTGTGCGTATTCAAATGGGATCGACAGATCGCGATGAAAGACATCCAGTGCAATGCATACTCCTAACAGCGCAGCAAGCGGCGTCGCAACAAACGCTAGAATCCACTGTCGACGCGATCGAAGCGACTTTACTTGCGACTGCTCGTCCGCGATAGACAGCGTGTTTTGGTGAATATCTTGAGTTGCCATTTCCAGTTCCCTCGAGTCGAGTGTTGATTGAGATGCGATCATGCAGCCTTTGCGATTTGGATACTCGTTGGAGTCGGATTCACTGAGTTTTCGCTAGGACCATTGAGACGACTTTCCACAATGGTCAGTGGTTGCTTCTTTACTTGGCGGTAAATTCGACCGATGTACTCACCCATAATGCCAAAGAAAAGTGCATTGAGACTTGTAGAGACGAGAACCAACACGATCAGTGTCGTAAATCCTGCCGGCCAATCCTGCCCGACGGTCATTCTTGCCGCACAATAAACCGCCATCACTAGAACAGCAATAAAGAAGATCGCTTGACTGCAGTAGGTTGCTAATCTCAGTGGCATTGTTGAGTGGTTTAGAATGCCATCTATTGCAAGTTTCATCAAGTCGCCAAAGCTGAACTTGCTGTCACCCGCGACCCGAGCGTCTCGGTCGTACGGGATACCTACCTGCTGAAACCCCAATGTTGTAATCAGCCCTCGCAAGTAAGGGGTCGCATCATCGATCGATCGTAACTGCTCGACGATACAGCGATCGACCAAGCGAAAGTCTCCTGCGTCGAGTGGTAGTCGATGCTCGCTGAGGGCATTGAGTATTCGATAGAACACTTTTCGCAATACGGTTATCCAAAAGCCTTCTTTGCGAACTTTGCGAACACCATACACGACCTGAAAGCCTTCTTCCCATTTTTTGATAAAATCCAAGATCATTACCGGGGGGTCTTGAAGATCGCAATCCAACTGAATGACGGCGTCACCACCAGCATTCAAATAGCCCGTCATGATCGAGGCTTGGTAACCAAAATTTCGCGAAAATCGAAGCACGCGAACCCGCTTATCTTTCGAAGCCAGTTCCGACAAAATAGCAAAGGACCCATCGGTCGAATGATTATCTGTAAACAAGAACTCAAATCGATAGCGACTGGATATCGACTGCGTCGTATCTAGAACCGTCTTGTATAGGCGAGCTATATTTTGGTCCTCATTGAGGACAGGAACGACGATCGAAATAAGCGGAAGTGTGTCATCCATGACAGGGAGCTTTGTGAAGTATGTGGTATTTTTGAAGAAGGGAGACGGGGCGTAGTGGTTGATGCGTTACCCAGCGTTTCGTAGCGATTTGGTTTTGCATGAATCTTGGCAATCTCGCTTCGACTTTTCGACTACGTATTCTCCCGATAAACCGAACTTGATGGTATCGACGATCCAGTCAAGCATCGGATTGGTAAGCCCAGGAAAAACACCTACCCAAAATGTGTCATTCATGATGCGATCGGTATTTTCCAACGAACCGACAACGCGGTGCGGAATTCCTTGATAAGCAGGTTGTCGCAGCAAGTTGCCAGCGAAAAGTAAACGCGTGCCAATCTTGCGAGACTCGAGCAGTCTGGTCAGTTGAAAACGACTAATGGGTGCAGCATCCCGTACTGTGATCGGGAATCCAAACCAGCTCGGTGTACTATTGGGTGTAGCTCGCGGCAACTCGATGAAATCGGATTCGCTTGCCAATGCACTGGTCAAGTAGTCGAAGTTTTGTCGACGCCGTTTGATGAAATCTGCAAGCTTTTTGAGTTGGCTGACTCCAACTGCTGCTTGCATGTCGCTCAGTTTTAAATTGTAGCCTATGTGACTGTACGTATACTTGTGATCATAACCTTCCGGGAGCTCACCGAGTTGCCAGCAGAATCGCTTGCCGCACGTATCGTCTACCCCGGGAGCGCACCAACAATCTCGTCCCCAGTCCCGATACGATTCGATTAACTTCTTAAGTTTGGTGGATCGAGTTAGAACCGCGCCACCTTCCCCCATCGTCATGTGGTGAGCCGGGTAAAAACTTACGGTCGCAATGTCACCGAATGTTCCTACCTTTTGTCCAGCATATTCTGCTCCGACGGCATCGCAGCAGTCCTCAATCAACCAGAGATCATGCTTCTTGGCAAACTCCGCTACGGTGGCTAGGTCGAACGGATTGCCAAGGGTGTGAGCGATCATAATCGCCCGAGTTCTGTTGCTCAGTGCCTCCTCAAGGCGACTGACGTCGATATTGTATGTCGGGATATCCACATCGATGAAGACAGGAATGAGGCCATGCTGAATAATCGGGTTCACGGTGGTTGGGAATCCTGCCGCCACTGTAATCACCTCATCGCCGGGCATCAATCGATCCTTGCCAAGCTTGGGGGAAGTCAACGCAGCGATCGCCAACAAATTCGCACTGGAACCTGAGTTCACCAGAAGACAGGAGCGTTGGTCCATGACCTTCGCGAATTCCCGTTCAAACTCATCGGCAAATCTACCCGCCGTTAGCCAGAAATCAAGCGAAGCGTCGACTGCATGTTGAATGTCGTCCGCATCAAAAACTTTGCCGCTGACTGGTACTGGCGTCTCACCTGGCTTGAACAACTTCCCAGGCCAAGCTGCCGCATAGTACTGTCCAACTCGCTGCCGGATGTCGTCACGTATTGAATCAACTTGTAGTCTTGACATTCTTCTTAAACCCTCCCTGGTAATTGAATTATGCTGCAGCGAACGTGTCGCTTCGGCTATGTTTTAGACTCGCTTCTATCCCCAAACTCAAATCGAAATTTGGGTGCCAAGCGGTCGCGTCCTGAAACCGTTTTGGGTCTCCAACAATCATGGCTGGCTCCCCCTTCCGACTTTCTTTCACGCCCCAACGCAAGAGCGATTTTGGCCTACGCATTGCATCTGCTAGCGTCTCGCCAACTTCGCGCACACTATGCCCTTCGCCGGTACAAAGGTTGTACACCGTAAATTTCTCTAAACGTTCGAATTGTGCAATCGCATCGCAAAAACCTGTTGCGGCGTCGTCAATGTACATCCAATCACGGATTTGAGTTCCGTCGGTCAGTTCAATTGGCTGATACGTCTGAAGCCCTCGCATCAGTGTAGGGAGCAGTCGTTTATCCGATTCGCCTTTTCCGTAGACTCCAAACAAACGTAAAACCGTCAGTGGCATGCCCAAATGACGCGCCAAACCGATCGCCAACTGGACGGAAGCCGCTTTCGTCGAGCCATACAAGCTAAATGGACTTACAAGATCTTGTTCTGTCAGTTTGCGATCATTTACCGCCGAGTACTCGAAACAGCTGCCCGTATGGATGATTGCGGGGCATCCAGTGTTCGCAGCCGCGCGAATCAAGTTTAGCGTGTATTCAATGTTGCAGTGCATCAGTTGATCGAAGTCATTTCCTCCTGCAGTCACGCCAGCGGCCGCGAGATGAACGATCGCATCTGGCCTCACGGACCTCAGTACAGACTCCAACTCGGTCAAACAAAACGTATCACAGGGGTATAGCGACACCCCGTTGAGATTCAACGGAGGTCGGCAGGCCTTGTTTCTTGTGAGTCCAAAGGTACTAATCCCCATCTCGATCAGGCGGCTCGCGACGGCTGAGCCGACAAATCCGGAAACACCTGTAACGAGAACCCTTTTGCGGCTATCCATCTATCCCACCTTTCCTGATAGAGCGAGATCTGCTGTTCCATCTTGTCCCAATGCCTAGACGGACTTGTTGCTACATCGCCATACCAGTCCACCGACCACTCAAGACGTTCTTTCATTGTTAACAGCGGAGTCCACCCAAGTTCGGCGTGCGCCTTGCTTGAGTCAAGCTTTAAGTATCGCGCTTCGTGGGGCCCGGATTGCTGCGCCTCTTCAATGATGACCCCTCGTTGCCAATGCTCTATCATGGACTGCGTTAGGACTCGAACCGTAACCGCTTCCGACTCCGATGGTCCGAAATTCCAAGCCCCGGAAAACCGACGCGGTTCATTCAGTATGGCTGCTCCAAGCTGTAAATAACCACTTACGGCTTCGAGTACGTGTTGCCAAGGGCGAATGGATTCGGGCCGACGAATGACGACAGGTTGATTCGCCAGGACCGCTCGAACGATGTCTGGAATTAAACGGTCGGTAGACCAATCGCCCCCTCCGATCACATTTCCAGCTCGTCCACTTGCGATTCCAAGAACACGGTCCTCATTGGCATAGGATCTTCGAAACGCGCTCGTTACCAATTCAGAACATCCTTTGCTCGCGCTGTAAGGATCGTAACCACCCATCGGCTCATCCTCACGATAAGGCCAGTACCACTCCCGATTCTCATAACACTTATCGGAGGTTACGTTCACGACCGCAATTACAGACGGGCTCTTCCTCGCGGCATCCAACACATGAACCGTCCCCATCACATTGGTTGCAAACGTCTCAACAGGCTCAGCGTAGGAAAGACGCACCAATGGTTGAGCAGCCAAGTGAAACACGACCTCAGGTTCCACGCTCGCAAAAATGGCATTGACGGCTTGTGCATCACGAACATCTGCAATTTGGACACGAAACGTGTCCTCCAGATTTGGAACATAACCATCATGGCCGGCTAGCGGTAATAGCCCGAAACCAGAGACTTCTGCTCCTAACTGCTTAAGCCACTTTCCTAGCCACTGTCCCTTGAAACCGGTGAGTCCTGTCACTAGTACGCGTTTGCCGCGATAGGCCTCTGAAAAAGTCGTCATCTTGAATTCCTCTCCATGGGGCCTTATTGGTATTCCACATTTCTTCTAGCAATTGCTTTTCTCGCAGCGTGTCCATGGGCTGCCAGAAACCGTCGTGGCAAAACGCCCGCAATTGACCGTTTCGGCTAAGTCTTTCCAGCGGAGACTTTTCCAGGACGCAATTATCACCATCGAAATAATCGAACACTTCCGGCTCGAACACAAAGAAACCTCCGTTAATCCATCCTTCGGACGTCTGCGGCTTCTCCGCGAAACTGCTAACAACGCCACCGTCTTGGATATCGAGGCAGCCGAATCTCGCAGGTGGGTGGACCGCAGTGATCGTTGCAAGGCATCCGTGAGATTCGTGAAATTCGACTAATTGAGCAATGTCTATGTTTGCAACACCGTCACCGTAGGTTGCCATAAATCTTTCGTTGCCGACAAGAGGTTGAAGCCTACGCAGTCTCCCACCTGTCATCGTGTTGGAGCCTGTATCGATCGGTGACACGTCCCAATCGGGCAAGTCGGCTCGGACAATTCTCTTGGATCCATCGTGGAGATTTAGCGTCCAATCGCTATTGCGAATTTGAAAATTCGAAAAATAGTCTTTGATGTATTCGCCTTTGTAACCACAGGCGATCAGAAAATCTCGATACCCATGTGAATGGTAGATCGACATAACGTGAACCAGAATCGGGATTCCTCCGATCTCAACCATCGGCTTGGGACGCAAACTGGTTTCTTCCGAAAGCCGTGTTCCCAATCCGCCTGCAAGTATTATGGTCTTCATGTGTCCTCCTTGTTGACAGCGGGAGAAGCATAATCCAAATACGCAAACTGCGCCAATACTAGATTCCTATGCAATTTACACAACTTATTTCGCGAATCGCAACCCAGATGGCAAATCGGCTGCACGCTAAGATCGCTTGACTTTATAACCCTCTACCAGCTCCGCCCGACAAGCTGCCCAGCTTTGCTCCCACGTTGTCATCGTCAAATCAGACAAAGGCGTTGGGCTATGAACAATAAGTCGAAGTTCCAAATCGGACACCACTCCAGCAAGCCCCGAAGGAGAATCCAAATGGAAGTAATGGCATGCATCACCCGCGACTTCCCGATGGATTGGAATATTGCTTGCAATTACTGGCTTGCGATGCCATTGCGCTTCGACGATTGGAAGCCCAAAACCCTCTTGACGCGATGCCGTCAAAAACGCTCGACAATTCCGGTAGCAGTAACTCACTTCGGCGTCCGATGCGTTATGACAGACAAAGAGCCTGCGACCCAATTCAGGGTGGGTTCTTAACTTTTCTACTATCGTCTCACATTGCCACCCAACACGACCTATGAAACAAAGACGTAGATTAGGGCAAGTTGGCCAAAGAAGCTCAAATGCCTCCAATACCAACGCTTGGTTCTTTCGCGGTTCAAAGGTTCCAAGGCAAAGGTAGGGTTGATGGCTTAGGTTCTCTTCAAAGAAAGCTGATAGTTGCGAGCGAACCTCTCCTGTCGTCAATTGGATCTCAGCTCCCATTGGAATAACGTTGACGCTTTGGGAAACCGATCGGTTCGGCCATTGCAATGCAATAAATTCCTCCAATTGCCTCTTAACCGTATTGGATATGGTCAGAATCCCGTCCGCATTGGCAACAACGAATTCGAGATAGCGAAAGAAGTTTTCGTTCCGCGAACCATCGACTTCACCTGTGTCTACGTCCTGTAACGGTATTAAATCGAAAACCAAACACCCTATATATGCTCCCGCTTCCTTGGCTGCATTTAGAGCTGGCCAAATGCCACTCGCTGCCCAATAAGCGTCCGGAAGCCAAAGTATATCATTCGAATCGATATGCACCCTTTCGGATCGCTGTGAAGCAGCTAGAAACGCGCGCGCAAGCTTACGTTTGTACCATGGCTTAAAAATACCCATGTGACCCGGACTTGGTAATAACCAACGGCGCACTCGACCTACCCGAACAACTTGACAAATCGCTTTTGCCAAAATCCCATAGGCAAACGGAATTGCTCGCAAACAGTCCGCCTGAAAATTGGCAACCTCGGTGAACTCTTTCCCCGCCTCTTCACAGAGTTTGTAAACACCACCGTCGTGGATAAATACGGGTTCCACGACCTCGTTGTCCTGCAAGTCCGCATTGTTTTCGACCGGTTTTTTGGCTTCCTTCAAAAGGCTTCTCACAACGCGTTCAATTCCGGATTGCTTGCCCGAAGCGACTGAAAACGTTGAGTCAAACAGAATTCGCATTGATTGCGCTATCTAAACGGAAATTCCTGGACGCAATTTCTAACGAATAACCAAATCTGCAGTAAGTAACTGAGTCCACTTATGGCAAGAGCAATTGCATTCTTAACCACGCTCTGCGAGATGAGAAGTCCAAAACAATTTCAGCAACGAATTTCTTGCGGAAGTCACTCGCAACTCTCATGCAGCAGAACCGTTCGAGACAAGGATCATTTTCTCCAAACAACAACACACCCAAATGGGACGAAAGCTAGCATTTGTCCACGCTTCTTCACCACAACTTACGGATTCGAATTAACGACTCCTCAGATATCGGTCGATTCAAGATTACCTTGACGCTATTGGCCCGATTTGCTATCCCTCTGTGATCGTCCACACTTTCCGGGAACTAGTCTTTTGGTCAATTGAGCTACTAACGCATAGGATTGAGTAAGCCAGTGAATTCGCCGTGCCACCGCATTTATGCCAGCGACAACCAGCCAATGCGGCTGTTTGTCGATGCGTCGCATACGATTGCGTCTGGCAAGAATTCTGGCATCGAACGAGTCGTTCGGAATATCCTATCGGAGTGCGGTCGTTGGTGCGAAACAGATGGGTTGCCGAAACCGCAGTTGGTTACTCATCATTCCAATCGCTTTGTTTCCGTCGATGAACACCTTGCCAAGCGTTTCGCTAAACTTGCGGCGATCGAGTCTAACGTTTACCGTTCCCTCCCGAAATCGTATGCGAGAGTCGCAAATTGGGTGTGCAGCCTAACGCATTCGCCTCGCCTCAAAAAATGGTTCTTACCACAGGCGGGACATCTTGGCGTGTTTAAGCTCCCGCATTCTGCTTATTCCTGCTTCATCGATCGATCGATCGCATCCGAAGCAGAGTCTATCGAGCCTAATAAAAACGACTTGTTTATCCTTCCTGATGCATATTGGACGAAACGCGGGGTTTGGCAAGCGGCAGCGGATGCGAGAAAAAAAGGCGCTACCGTTGCGACAGTAATCTACGACCTTATTCCCCTGACCCATCCGCAGTACGTTGGTAAGAAGAGAATGGAAGGATTTCGAAAATACCTGCACAATGCGATTGAAAACTCCGACCTGCTGGTAACGATTTCTCAAACAGTGGAGAGAGAAATTACAAAGTATATCCACGATTGTCGCAGCGAACTTAAGAACGTTCCAAACGCGGTCCGGCACTTGACACTGGGAGCTGAATTGAAGCTTGTCGGCGGCGATGTGCGTCCCGATGTTCGAGCGATGTTTCCCGCCGAGTGTGACGCAAATCCGTATTTGATGGTCGCGACCTTCGACCCAAGAAAAAACCATCATTATCTTCTGGATGCTTTTGATCTACTTTGGAAAAGCCGCGAAGACCTTCGGCTCTGTCTTATTGGTCGAGTTGGTTCGCTTTGCGAAGACGTCGTTCAGCGGATCCGAAATCACCCCGCATACGGAAAACAGCTCTTTGCGTTTCACGATATCAAAGACTCGGACCTCCAGCATTGCTACCAAAATTGCCGCGGCGTCATTTTCCCGTCGATCGTCGAAGGATTCGGACTTCCAATTGTAGAATCACTTTGGTTTGGCAAAAAAACCTTTGCAAGCGATACTCCCATTCATCGTGAAGTCGGAAAGACGGACTGCGTCTATTTCGATTTGAATGATCCGAAGTCGCTTGTTGCGGAAATTGAGAAATGGGAGTTGATCGCTGACGATGCGTCTGGACGACTGCCAATCCGCAAGCCGACGACTTGGGAAGAGTGCAGTCGGCTTCTGATCTCACATTGCGTTACCGCACAGCAATCGCTGAAAAACAGAGCAGCTTAGGCTCCCCCGTGTTGCATATAAACCTCTTCGTACGGCTGAATCACAACAAAGCCTTCGCCTCGAAAAACCATCTGCAGACTCTCTCCACTTCCTCGGCCGAAGAATGTTTTCAGGCTTACGTCCGTCTTGAATTCGGGCGATAGATTGCCGCTCCAGGCAACCGTTGCGTTGGGGTCGGTAAAGACTGGCCGATCTGGAGTAACGCACAATGTCACTGGATCGTAATGCGTTGTAATGGCCAACATGCCCGTCCCATCAAATCGTGCATTGAATAGCCCGCCACTCATCATGGCGGCCATCTTTCTAAGCATCTTAATCTCGTACTTCAGCGGCATTTCAAAAGCAAGGACGTCATTTGCGTTGACATAGATCGATTCATTTGCCAGCGAAAGAATCGTGATCTTTTTTCCAGAGTCTGCGAGGTAAAGCTTTCCCGCGCCGGTAGCTTTGGTAAGCCGTGTCCCCTCACCGCTTACTGCCTTCTTCAGCAGATTGCCAAAACCTTGCTCCAAGATCCCTTCGCGAGTGAATTTCATTTCTCCCAAGTAGGCCACCATGGAGCCCGTTTTAGTCCAGATCGTTCCGTCGAGGTTGATCTCCAAAAGCCTGTCATTTTCCAATTCAAAAAGCCCCTGGCCGAGATCTCTCTGCGAAGTCTTCTGCACAAAACTATTCAAATCAAATCGTGACATAGGTTCTCCAAGAATGAGGTAACGAGTCGTTTTGGGTAATACTCACGCAAATTGCCACAGCTTCGGAGGCCAAAAATCTTGAACTCAACAAAGTATAGCAATTTCTCCGCACCATGATCAGAATCTAGGCGTTGATACAGTTTTCAGTTAAAATCGATGTTCAGTCCAAATGCAACACATATCGTTTGGTCCCGCCAAAATCCTTCCCCTTCGTTGGTCGCTCCTCATGGCTTCTATACCCTGGTCTGTAGCCGAAGATTCACTCGATGTGAACTTCTCTGTGCCGCAATTACTTCGACTGCGTTGTACTCGCGATTGTTTTGCCGACGATTGGGACCAAGTTTTGCCGCTCCTCAAAACTGACTCCGCCAAAGCCCGCATCCAAGTTTGGATCGATCGAAGCGTCGTCGAAAGCAACCCAACCGCTCTCCGAAATTTGTCCATACGAATCTCCGAATCCGACGAGACCATCGAACTCGTTGCACCGATCACTTTAGTCGATGGTGGAGAGCGAATCAAAAACGACCCAGAGTCCATCGAAAACATCTTTCGTGCTATCGATCGTGATGGACTCGATCGACGCAGTTATATTTTGGTGATCGGTGGTGGAGCGGTGCTCGATGCGGTTGGCTACGCTGCCGCAATCGCACACCGCGGTATCCGTCTGATTCGATTCCCAACCACGACTCTCGGACAAGCGGATTCGGGCGTCGGTGTAAAGAACGCAATAAACGCTTACGGAAAAAAGAACTGGAAAGGGACGTTTTCAGTACCCTGGGCAGTTGTCAACGACCAGACGCTAATCGCCAACCTCCCAGATAGAGATTTTCGTGCTGGATTCTCCGAGGCGGTTAAGGTCTCGTTGTTGAAAAGTCCATCCGCCTTTAGGTTTCTCTGTGAGCATTCCAAAGCAATCGCCAATCGTGACTGGAATGCTGTAATGCCGGCAATTCGATCGAGCGTCTTGATGCATCTGCACCACATCACACATGGCGGTGACCCTTTCGAAATGCAGGAAGCACGCCCACTAGACTTTGGCCATTGGTCAGCTCACAAGCTGGAACACTTGACCCAATTCCGTTTGCGGCATGGCGAAGCGGTCTCGATCGGTGTCGCCCTCGATACCGTTTACTCCCATTTGGTGCACGGATTGGATCTCTCCGATGTACACCGGACGCTCAAGGTGCTTAGCGATCTAGGCCTACCACTATTTGATTCAGAACTTGCTGAACAAGCGATATTTGATGGCCTCGAAGAATTCCGTCAGCATTTAGGTGGTAGACTTACCGTTACGATGCTCAAGGCTGTTGGCCAGAGCATCAATGTCCATGCGATCGATCAAGTAGCCATGCGCAAAGCCATCGAAATCGTTCGCGAACAAAGTTTGGTTTTGACCCAATAATGGATTCAATAGCTGAAATAGAATTGCAAGAAACGGAGTGCACCGGCCTGTATTTGGTTCGGGTTGGAATTCAACGGGACGTGATACCAGTTCAAGCGGGAACGGTTTTATTATCTCGTGGAGAACAGATTATCTGCAGGACCTCGCGCGGTATCGAAATGGGGTTGGTATTGGCAGCGACCCATCCGGAACACCTTGCAACTGCAACTGCAAACAAATTCATTCGCAGGTCAAGGCCAGAGGATCAACTGCTTTGGAGGCAATTGACCACGCTCAGCCTAAACGCAAATACAGCTTGTCAGTCTTTTTTGAGCAGCCACGCAATTGAGGATGTACTGCTCGAAGTCGAACCGCTCATTGATGGCCGTACCCTTTATTTTCATTTCCTCGGTAACCCATCTGCTGAAACGGAACAGCATGTTCAAGAGCTGTCGCAAGTCTATCAAAAAAGTGTTGCTTCGTCGCGGTTTGCATCCTTGCTAGAACACGGCTGCGGCCCAGGTTGTGGAACTAAAGAAAAAGCAGGCTGCGGAACCGGTGGCGGTTGTGCCGTTTGCGCGATCGCAGGCGGCTGCACCGCAAAGCAAGCTTAACATACTCGGCTAGCCTAAAACCTGAACGCTCCACCGGGCAATCAAGCGATTTGCCCGTAAACGGTACCTGACACCTTTTTGCCTCACCTCAAAAAACATCTTAGCGTATGACCGCACCAGCGGTTCACCAGGAGCAACAATGTACTACGGATTCGTTCTCGTTCTTGGTTTCATGGTTGGTTTTATAGCCGAATCTCGCGAGGCTCATGCTCAAGGTGATTCGGTATGTCTACAGTGGTTGGTAGTAACAACGTCCGAGTTAGTCACGGCTGTCGAGCCTCTCAAACGACGTCGTTTAGAACAGGGTTTCCAAGTTCAGCAGTTCTGCAAAAGAGACGATCTGCCGAACGAGCACTGGACTGCGATGAGTATCGAGAACTGGATTCGCGAACGTGCAGACAGTCATCAAGGACCAACCTACGTACTTCTTCTTGGAGACTGGAACAAAGACGCAGTCTCCTTTCTTCCTACATGTGTCGGAAAGAATGGTCGAATGTTAGGAATTCAAACAGACCATGGATACGGATTACCGGATAAAGATGGCGTGCCTACCGTCGCGGTCGGACGCATCCCAGCAAGATCCATGGAGGAAGCGAACCAATACGTAGACAAGGTACTTCGATTCGAGGATCAACTTGTAGGATCATGGACGAATCGGCTCAATCTTTGGGTCGGACATCCAGGCGGTAACTCAGCGACCGAGAAACGATTGGGCGAGACAATCATTCAGTCGGTTGTAAACAAGAGTCTGAATCGCCAGAATACTTTGTGGTCGGGCAATTGCCTCATCGATTTTCCCAACACCCCATTCTCAGTCGACCGCAAGGTCTTCAAAGATCGAATGAAAAGCGATCTAGCAGCCGGTCAGTGCTTTACCGTCTATGCTGGGCATGCGGGGCCACAAGGTTTCTGGTCTGAAGACCAATTTGTCTTTGGTAAACGAGAATGGTCCGAGGTCAACATACCTTCAAGCCCAGGCGTTTTCCTGACTACAGGATGTTTCGCATGTCAAGTCGTTGGCGAAGGGGGCGAAGGCTTTTTGACAACTGCGATGCGAAATCCCAATGGCCCTGTAGCGTCCATCGGATCGTTTGGCGAAAGTTATGCAGCCCACGGGCAACTTGCACTTGACGCGTTTGTTGAATTGGCGAGTTGGCCAGCGCCACCCGCTCGTCTTGGCGAGTATTGGTTGCCAATGCAGCAAGGAATTGGCCGAGGCAAGATGGATCAGATCACCTTTTGGCTTTACGACCAAGCGGACGGGAGCCATGGCAAAGTTTCATTAGATGCTCAACGCTTGGAGCATTTGGAAATGTGGACGATGCTTGGCGATCCAGCAACCAAAATTCCAGTCTTGGCCCCATCTGTAGCGCTCAACATCGAGACAACGAGCGGTTCATCCGAACTCACGATTAGCTTCGATGTCCCAACTCCACTTGCAAATGGTCAGATCGAGATTCATGGTCAGGTTCGTCCAGTCGTCGGTACCAAGAAGCCGCGAGAATCCCGAACCCACCAGACTCTTTCCATTGGCCCGTTTGGATTTACAGCCAAAGAACCGAAGTTTAAGCAAACAATCTCACTCTCCACCCAACTCCCCCACGGGAAGCTTGATGTTCGTATGATGTTGATCAAGGATGGCCATGGAGCTTTGGGCGTCCAGTCATCAGTACTGAAGTAAGTTTGCGGATTCGGTAGAATGGGTCGCTCGACTTATGCATTGCAAAACCGAATTCGTATTTTGGAAACAGCTTAACTATGAAGGAAGATTTAATAGGTGCCAGGCACCTACTTGACTGGAAGGCGAGAATTGCTATCCTTTTGCCGAAGGAGATTTTCTATGCCTCGTGTACCGCGTGCCGAACAGTTTGATCCGAACCAAGTCGGTATCGTTCATTTGATACAACGCTGCGTCCGCAGAACTCATTTAGCCGGAATCGATGAAGCTACCGGCAAAGACTACTCCCACCGCCGCGAGTGGATTCGATGCCGGTTGGAACGTCTCGCTTCGGTATTTGGAATAGATGTGCTAACGTATGCAATTTTGTCAAATCACTTGCATATCGTTGCGAGAAACCGGCCCGATGTCGTTAAGGAATGGTCCGACCAGGAAGTTGCTCTACGCTGGCTTCGCATCTTTCCGGGACAGCGAATCGATGAACATCTCGCTAACCCAACTACCAACTCCGTCGATGCTCTTGCCAACGATGCCGATCGCATCAAACTAATCCGCGTGCGTCTGTCCGATCCGTCTTGGTTTATGAAAGCACTTTGCGAACCCATCGCTCGACTCGCGAATTTCCAGGACAATGTCACTGGCCACTTCTGGGAAGGTCGCTTCAAAGCACAATCCATCACCGACGAAGCGGGCTTGCTCGCTTGCAGCATGTACGTCGATTTAAACCCGATCCGTGCTGCCATGGCAGAATCACCTGAAGAGGCCGTTTTCACGTCGGCTTACGATCGCATCAAAGCTCTCAAAGGCAGCACGATCGATTCGGCTGCCTTGGATTTGGTCGCGATCGAAACCGAAGAAGCGGGCCGCATCCTTCGCACGTCTACCCCCGATCAGCTTCGCAAACGAAAAGCCGACGCCAAGAAGAAACGTGGACCATCGATTCTTCGCGATGCTTGGCTCTCTCCACTGACGATCAACGAGCTGGGCAAACCAGGAGCCCAGTCAAGCCGCAGCGGAGTGCGTGCAAGCGACAAAGGTTTTCTATGGTTAAACTTGGCCGACTATTTGAAGTTGCTGAAATGGACTGCACGACAGCGTGTTGGCAGTCTCGAAAAAACGATTGTCCCAAAGGATCTGAAAACGATCATTGCTAAGATTGGGGTCGACGCCACGATGTGGTGCGACTTGGTCTGGAATTTCAAGAAGTACTTTGGTCGTGGCAGCGCTGCTGGCTCGCCAAAGAGCCTCAAGGAATCAGCACAAAATCGCGATCGCAAATTTGTCAGAGGGCAAAATGCTGTGTCAGGATGTTTCGCGATTGAATCGATTTAGGATGGCTTCATTTGACGGTCAGAAATCGCTATTTTAGAAATGGCGATTGATTAAAGATAATTTAGATTCGCCATTTGTCATTTTCGCTCTATTGGAGCGAAAGCTGGACGCTAGAGCCTTTTCAACGCGTTGTTGGAAACGTAGGCGCCAATGGCAGTGCCAAGTTCGGCGCATCTGTCTCGGACCGACCGTCCAATTGCCCAGGATCTTTAATTTGTTGCCCACGCATGGTTCGTCACGGCTATATACGTCGCAGGCGACGTCGGACAGAGGCTCATGTCACCCCAGAGTTTCTCGAA
Organism: Pirellula sp.; assembly: GCA_031374515.1. Classification (GTDB taxonomy): domain Bacteria; phylum Planctomycetota; class Planctomycetia; order Pirellulales; family Pirellulaceae; genus JBKCUI01. The sequence goes on from JANMGH010000164.1 coordinate 23,325, forward strand.
TTGAGTAAACGGGAACACATCCTCCTGTCCGAGTCTCGAGCGTTTTTTCACATCTTTGGTCGTGATGTAAATCGGGAGATTCGTCGCCCTGACTCGATCCGCCTGATCCACAACCGACTTGATCGTCTGGCACTCTCTCGCGATAACTCTAATTTCAGTATAATGCTAAACCAGCCCAAACCGTAATCGCTAGCAATAAATCGCAGTTCATAGCATTAGCCGAATAACGAGATGCTCCCGCCGTTAGTCGCAACTTTAGAGATAGATTACTTATGAAAAAATGGATTTGCTTTCTTACTTCGGTGCTTTCGGTTTGTTCGATGATCGAGGTTCTTTATGCACAGAACGATCGGCAACTCGTCGCGTCGAACGAAAATGCCGATCAGATCGTGATCCATCGGCAAGGTGTTGCGAATCCTATCTTGACCCAAGCCGCTCAAGCTGACTTTCGTCCGTTCGTGCATCCGATCGTGGCTCCCGACGGAAGAGGCGTGATGACGGAGTTCAGTCCAACGCATCACACACACCAAACCGGACTCTACTGGGGATTGACTCGCGTCAATGGACGGGACTACTTTCATCATCCCGAAGGAAGTTACTGGAAGCGAGTCGCCGCGTCGGTACTTAAAGCCAAATCATCCTCACCGGGAGATAGCGTGCAGTGGCAAACGGTTTACGATCTTCTCGATGAATCGGGGAATGGAGTCCTGCGTGAATCGCAAATCTGGACAATGCGAGATTTTAAAGATCAATATGTGTTGGAACTGGAATGGACAGGCGAAGCACTAGTCGATGTAACGGTTGGAAAATATGACTATGGCGGGTTGTTCTTGCGAATGCCTTGGAAACCAGGCATACCAAGTAAAGTCGTCAATAATGCACGACAAGTGGATCAACGCGCCGAGGGCCAACGTGCGGTCTGGACCGACGTTGGGATCCAGCTTGAAGGCCGAAGCGATATGGCCCATATGGCCATTTTCGACCATCCACAGAACAAGGGCTTTCCGCAGCCTTGGCGAGTCGACAATCAATTCGGGATTGGACCCGTTCGCGCACGTTTGGGTGATTGGACCATTGCCAAAGGTCAGAAAGAGATTATTCGCCACCAAATCGTTGTTTCGACTGGTGAGTTGAACGATGTCGCTTTGACCAAACGCTGGTCCGAGTTTTCCGGACAGGAGATGGCCTGGGCTCAATGGCAGCTCGCACAACAGGAAGGACGTCGCGCAGAGTTCTTGACGCCGGAGAAAGCGGTTGCCGGTATGACGCTTCAAGAAGGCTTTCAGGCAAATGTGTTCGCCTCCGAACCGATGATGACACAGCCGATGGCATTTTGTTGGGATTCTAAAGGCCGTATGTGGATTGCCGAGAATCGAGACTATGAAACGCGACAATCGGGCTTCTCGAATGATGGGAACAGCCGGATTATTATCCTCGAAGATACCGATCATGACGGTGTCGCAGACAGTCGCAAGGTGTTCCTTGAAGGTATTCCCTTCCCCTCCGCGATTGCGGTCGGAATGGGTGGACTCTGGCTCGGTGCGCCACCCAATTTGCTGTTCGTACCAGATCGTAATAACGACGATCGCGCAGATATGGACGAGATCCAAGTTCGACTGACAGGTTGGGGCATTCGCGACCGGCATGAAACGTTGAACAGTTTTCATTGGGGCCCAGATGGTTGGCTATACGGTCTTCAAGGCTTTGCGACCCCTTCGAAAGTCGGAAAGCCTAAAGGCGCAGGAAAAGTCTACAAACATAGAGAACCTTTTCCAGAAAGCGTTCCGTTCGATGGCCAACCGATCGATATCGATGGTGGAGTATGGCGATACCATCCAACTAAGGATCGATTCGAAGTCGTGGCACATGGCTTCAGCAACCCATGGGGAATCGACTTTGACGCCAAAGGGCAGTTGTTTATCACGGCTTGTGTGATTCCACACCTGTGGCACGTCATTCCGGGCGGAATATACCATCGACAAGGAGGAAGCCACTTTAACGGAAACGTTTATAGTGACATTCGAACGATTGCAGACCACACGCATCAATCGGCGCATGGAGGTGCGCGCGTTTATCAGTCCGACGCATTCCCTGGAAAATACAAAGGCCGTATTTTTATGGCGAATATTCATGAGCATGCGGTTCTCACCGATATCCTGGAGCCAAAAGGGAGCGGCTTTGTCGGGCACCATGGCGATGATTTTGCACTCGCCAACAACGCGCAATGGATTGGGTTCAGTATGGAGGTAGGACCTGAGGGTGCTATCTATGTACTTGACTGGCATGATGCCGACATATGCGGCAAAGAGGTTCTTAATAAAGAAACAGGTCGAGTGTTTCGAATTGCAGCCAGGAAGTCAGCGGCATCAAATTTCGAGGGTCGATTTGCAGATTTGTCGACGCTCGAGGACCATGCGCTCGCCAGAATGCAAACCGTCGAAAGCGTATGGCATGCAAGCCACGCGAGAACCATTCTTCAGCATAGGGCCACCAATCGAGCGATCGAAGCCGGAGCAATCGATTGGCTCATGTCACAATTCAAAAACAATAAGTCGGTTGACTTCAGATTGCGGGCCATGTGGACACTCCACGCAATCGGTCGGTTGTCCGAACAAACACTTCAATCCGCTCTTCTCGATAGCAGCGAACACATTCGAGCCTGGGCAATTCAACTTCTGTGTGAGGACCGACACGCTTCTCCGGCCTCGATTGCTCAGTTCGTTGCAATGGCGTCGGCAGACTCGTCGCCAGTGGTAAGGCTCTATCTTGCATCAGCCCTCCAGCGAGTTGACGAGGAATCGAACTGGAAGATTCTTGAAGGGCTGGTTCATCACCCCGAGGATAGCGAAGATCACAATCTACCCAAGTTGATTTGGTTCGGACTCGAACCCATTTTGCTAAAGAACGAGAATCGCGCATTAGCGTTGGCGCAAGCGGCTCAAATACCTCTCATTTCGCGGCACATCGCTCGACGTCTTGGAGTCGCTGAACGTTTCGATGGGTTGCTTGCCGAGATCGCGAGGGCGAGCGGTACGGCACGACTAAACATGCTGCTCGGACTAAGAGATGCAACCGAAGGCCGTTACGATATGAAAGCGCCTGCATCGTGGGCAGCTGTCTATAAAAACCTTCGAGCTGAAGGGGGCGAGACGGCGCAAGTCGCCTTGCAATTGTCCCAGCAGTTCGGAGATTCTGTTGCGGCCGAAGGAATGTTGCAAACGCTGCGCGACTCGTCAGCCCCAATCAACGATCGTCGGCAAGCGTTGCAAGGGTTGGCGGGCCGAAAGCGCGCTGAACTCAAGCCCCAGTTGCTCCTACTTCTGTCCGATGAACATCTGAGACGCAACGCAATTCACGCGATGGGTGCATTCGATGATAAAGCGTTTGCCCAGGAATTGCTTAAACGGTACAAGGCCTTTTCGAATGAGGACAAACTCGAGGTAGTCAACGTCTTGGCGTCCCGTTCTGGATATGGAGCAGTACTGACGGACGCCATCCGTCGCGGTGAGTTGCCCAAGCGAGACATTCCTGCTCACGTCGCCCGATTGCTTCGCCGCGTAGTCGGAAATAGCTTCGTCGATGTCTGGGGGCCAATCGATGAAATTGGGGCAGATAAGGAAGCGACCTTTGCGAAGTTCCGTGAGATTCTCAAGGAGAACGCGATTGGTAAAGCGGATAGTTCCAACGGCAGAGCCATCTTTAGTCGCGCATGCGCGACTTGTCACAAGATGTATGGACTCGGGGGTGAGGTAGGACCGGATATTACCGGTGCCAACCGCAGTAACCTTGAGTACCTGCTCAGTAACATTATCACCCCAAGTGCGATTATTCAGGACGCATACAAAATGCATATGATCCTAACGAACGATGGACGCATCTATTCGGGCATTCCCGCGGAGGAAAACGATCGACAGCTCAAGCTTCGCGTTGCGGATCGTCCCGAGTTGGTGACAATCCTGAAATCCGAAATCGAGTCACGCGAAATATCAGCTATTTCCATGATGCCGGAGGGGTCTTTGACAAATCTCAAGGATGATGAAGTATTGGACTTGTTTGCGTATTTACAAAGCACCAAACAAGTGCCGATTGTCGACGTTCCGTCAAAATAGCGAAAGAAGTCTCGCTGGCTATTTCCGTTCGATTTAGTAACCCTTCCGTTGGAAGGGTCGAGCGATGCGTCGGGAGGTCGAAGTTCCGGTGGCAATTGTGCAAATCAAATCACCCTCAACCGACAAGGCAAACTCTCCCCGAAAGGAGATTGACTTTGATGAAAAACATAGAAATCACACAGGACTATCTCGGTGAGAGAGGGAGACGGTATCGACAGTGCACTACTCTTTCTTCTTCAACATCCGACCCGTTTTCGGATCCACATGTATTTTCAGTTGTTCATCGTCTGCCACGTAAAACACATAGCCATTGAACATCTCATCAACGGTCTGCGGGCCGTACCCTACGGACTTATTGGGATCCGGATTGTAGGGATTGAACGCTGAGTTGTCGAAATGAGCGACTGCTTCAACGACCGTCCCTTTGGAAAGATGTTTTGCTCCAGGCTTAATTTCATAGCCAAGTTGCCATTCGAAGTTGTAGTTTGGGATCTGCAGTAACGTTTGTTGTTTCGCATCTGGCGAGATCGCATTGAACGTCATGTCGCGACCGCGAACGTGCATGTGCGTGAATAGTCCCATCAAGGACCCGTCGTGTTGCATGATGTGTCGGGACCGAATCTCGTAGGCAGGATCGTGTGGAGTGATCTTCCACCCACGAGGGTCCAGTAGGAAATGGTGTAACTGTTTGTTTACGACGTCTTTAGGAAATCGAAGTCCGACTTGAATGCGGCACTTTTCTTTCTTACCAGTCGTAGTGAAGTGTATCTGAAGTCCTAGCCCAGCTCCGGCGGGAATTTTATAAGCGACACCGTTATCAAACCGTCCCAAATCCAGCGGTTGCCCACCCGGAACATAGCCCGTGATGAACGTGTCATTGCCTGCGCCCTGTTTCGTTATGTACGCCATGTTGCAGTGATGCACCACGCTACGGTTATTCGGCTTAATTTCGAACGCTTCCACCCATGTCTCATTGAGAAATAGGAAAGGCAGCACACTAGTCCGATAATCAACAAAGCCAGTCGCAGGAATGGAATGCTCCTCAAGCATCGTGATGATCAAATCAGGCTCGCCGATCCTCCATTCGGACGTAGGCGGGGCTGGGATCGGCGTAGCGGCCGCGACGTCTCCCGCAGAGCAGCCTGTTTCCACCCAGCGAAGTAGCTTCCTTTTTTCTTCACGAGGTAACGATGGGTCGTTCTGAAACGTTCCATGTTTCTCACTCGCGTACCAAGGCGGCATCGTTTGATCGCGAACGACTTCAGCAATCATTTGTGCATTGGATGAAGCGTCTTCAATACTCGTCAATGAAAACGGTGCAGAGCTCTCGGGGCGATGGCATTGCACACAGTGCTCTATCAAAATCGCATCGACTTCACCGTAATACGATGGAACCGAATTAGCCGCAACGTCTTTTGCAATCGGTGTAATCAAACAGCCATCAACTGGGGTCTCCGGTGTTCGCACTTCCATGCCAGCCAGCACATCGGTGAGAGCTTCTTCCAGATCGCGGCGAGTTGGCTCCGGAAGCGATCCACCAAGTCGCAGTTGATCATCGACACGACCCCGATATTGCAATTGCATCTTTTGGTCGAGGATTACAACCTCTGGAGTTCGCTTCACTCCCAACGCTTTCACGCAGGAATGGTCAACGTCCTTAACAAATGCAAATGAGATGTCTAACTCCAGTGCCTGGGCAGCCATTTCTCGGATCGTATCCTCGATCCCAACATTGACTGCAACAAATCGCACGTCCTTGTCTAGATACTTTTTTTGAATCTCAGCAAGCTTTGGGAGCGTTTGGCGAACTAAAGGACACTGGGTCGTCGTGAAGACAAGAACCCATGCTTTGGGCTTCCCCATTTCGGAAAGACTCCGATTCAATGCACGAATATCCTTGAAGCGAAGATCGGGAATTCGCGAACCGATGTCGGATGACGTTGCATCGGAAACAGCGAAAATCTGGCCCAAGAACACGATCGATAGAATCGTGGTTTTCAAAGAAAGTAGTGCCAACCGAGGGTGACAGGGCGAATCTGAGATTCTCATTTTGACCTTTGCTGCTCAAGTACAAACTTCGAACTGTTGCTGGTTTATGACCGCTCGCGTAAGTGTACCACTATTTCACATCTCGCAGCCCAGCAAAATCGACCCGCGTAATCGACATTAATCGCCGAGTCAACAAAACGTGCCCCAACGCTGCGCCACCAACGCAAATCGGAACAATGTAGGCATAAGGTAAATAGAGTATTAACTCCAGCGGCGGATCCACTTGCCAGCCAAAAGGGACTGCCGAAGACATGATCGCAACGCGCCCCACATTCAATAGAAGGGCGATCCCGGCCAAATTGAACAACCAAGCAAGCCAGATTCGCCTTCCGACAAAAGCAAAAGCGAGACAAGCAAATATTCCGGTCAGGATGTCCCAATTGCTGCCGGTCCAGGTCATCGTCTCCGGGATCGTTCGACTGGAATACCAATCGTGCAGCACTAACTCCAGCGGCAGCCGAAACCCTTGAAACAAAACCAACCAAGCGAGAGGTACCCCATCTGCGATCTGCTCACCTAAACGCGTAAAGCCAACCGCCACTGCCAATGTGATTGTAACGATAAGAAATAATGGTCCAAAAGGAATGAACGCTCGTTCTAGCAATCCCGAGTAGACAACTAACGCGATGAACGAGCAGTAGCACGCAAGTCCGGCGGTCCATATCAATATCACCCGCCGGGATTCCGGCTTCGATGGTGCGGTGAAACCTACAGCGAATAGGAACGCAACCAAGATGGCATTACAAATGAGAACAAACGCGACCAAAGAGGGGGACGTGCCCGTGACAAAGGCCAAGATAATTGCCATTATGCTCTTCTTTCCGACATGTTTTTAACTTCATTCTTATTGTGTACTAAAGCTTGGCCACGATGCAGCCCCATTTGCCCCAGGTGACGGGCTCGAATCGTCCCTTCTTGCGCCAAGACAAAGGTAAGCTGATCATCAAATTGCTTCATCAAAAACAATCCTCCAGATCGTGCAGGTTTGGCGATTGCAGGCTGCTAGCGTGTTGATCTACGGGTAGCAGTGCTCCAGAGGTCCGTGTTACTATAAGTAACATCCCAACCCAGTTTTCCGAAAGATCGGTTATGGCCCCACCTATTCTCCGTCGTCGTACCTTGCTACGCTCCGCAGCCTTCATCCCGCTGCTCCCTCAGATTTTCCGTGCGACATGCACGGCCGATTCGCCGATTTCCAAACCAACTGCGAAAGTCGAGCGTCTTGGGGTTGGCGCGATCGGACTACGTTATCAAGGTAGCGTGGTGGCTCACAAAGCGCTTTTGTACGGTGATATCGTGGCGGTTTGCGATGTGGATCGTCATGTCCGTGATCAAGCAAAAGCGGCTTTTGGAAGTACTGCGAGTAGTTTCGAAGATTACCGCGAGTTGCTGGCTCGAAAAGATGTCGACATAGTGACCATCGGAACGCCGGATCACTGGCATACCAAAATGGTGATCGATGCTTGTCGAGCAGGTAAAGACGTCTATTGCGAGAAGCCTCTTACGCTGACGATTGACGAAGGAAAACAACTGGTCAAGGCCGTTGCGGAAACCGGAAGCGTTGTTCAAGTCGGTTCATGGCAACGAAGCGATGCACGCTTTCGTCTAGCGGTCGAATTAATTCGCAACGGCCGTTTGGGGAAACTCCAACGGGTCGAAGTCGTTCTTGGTAAAAATGACTCCAGCGGCAGTTTTTGTTCCCGAGTGCCGCCTGCCCATCTGAATTGGAATCTTTGGCAAGGTCAAACTCCCGACGTTCCTTATATCGAGGAGCGATCACACTACACGTTCCGTTGGTGGAATGAATATTCAGGTGGGCAGATGACGGACTGGGGAGCGCACCACATCGACATCGCACAGTGGGCAATCGATTCACATCCGGTCGAGATTGAGGGTATTGCCAAGTTCCCAAGAAACGAAAACGGATACAATGTACCTATCGATTTCGAAGTCAATTATCGGTATGCCAATGACGTCATCATGACCGTCAAGGATCATGGGGAAAACGGCATTCTCTTCAGGGGTGAAGCAGGTAGAATCTTTGTCAATCGAGGGAAGATCACCGGTGCTCCCGTCGAAGCGATGACAACGAATCCACTCCCACGTGAATCTTGGACTGCGTACGATTATGACTGTTTCGATCGTCCACCTAGAATGGGCAAACTCGACGCGATCGTCAATCACATGGGCAACTTTTTTGACTGTGTTCAGTCGAAACGGAAGCCGATCTCGGACGTTGAGAGTCAACATCGAAGCGTATCGACTTGCCACCTTGCCAACATTTCGATGCAACTTGGACGGAAACTTCGTTGGAACCCTGATACGGAGTTCTTTGTGGATGATGCTCAGGCTGATGCACTGCTCAAAAGAGAGCAACGCAAAGGTTTTGAAACCGTTTGAATCGCATTGCGGAAAAGACACCAATAAGAAGAAACTGTATGGAATGCTCTCGTCGCAACTTTGTTCACGCTACTTCGCTCACAGCGATCTCATTTGCAAATTGTCGATCTGTTCTTCATTCAGCTAAGTCAGTTGATTTTCGATTCCGTTATCTTCTAGGTTCGTGCCTCTACGGTTACGCAAAAATTCAAGACGTGATTCCGGAAGTCGCCAAAACTTCGGCGCTCGCGATAGACATCTGGCCTATGGTTCACGGAAATCAACGCGAGCAAGTCGATGAGCTCGGCGAAGAAAAATTTGCGGTTCTTTTGAAGCGACATCAAACCAACTTAGGTTGCATAACTCAGTACAAGTTGGGACCGTTCGGATTGCAGGACGAAATGAGACTTGCTCAGCGATTCGGATGCAAAACGATCGTGACTGGTGGTAAAGGTCCAATCAACTTAACTGGTCTCGAGCTGAAGAAAGCTGTCGAAAGATTCATCGAGGAGATGAAACCGCATCTGGCCGTCGCGGCGGAAACGGGGGTGACGATCGCGATAGAAAATCATGCCAAAAGTCTTTTTGATTCTCCAGACTCGTTGCGCTACCTTGCGGAATTAAGTCCATCCAGTCAACTCGGTATCGCCTTCGCGCCCTATCATTTGCCTCAAGATGAAAACCTGCTCGCGAAACTGCTGAGAGATGTCATTGGGACGGTTGCTGTCTTCTATGCGTGGGAGCATGGAAATGGCTGCATGACGAAACTTCCAAAAGAACAAGAGCTGCTCCAGATGCCTGGTCGCGGGAACCTAGATTTTACCTCGATGGTTTCGGTACTCAAAGAGAAAGACTACCAGGGCTGGACCGAGATCTTCATGCATCCGTTTCCTCGCGGAATTCCAATCCTCGAAACCATCAGCGAAGTTACCATTGAGATTAATCGCGCTAGATCGTATCTGGACAAAACGATAATCAACGCGTAAGAATTCGTCATCCACTTGCAATGTCGAGCGACGGGGGTGACCAAGCGTCTCGATGGACGCAATTTCAACAATGGTCATTTCGTTTGTACTGCAAGTGCTTTAGTATCCGGCGAACATGCCAATACCAAATACACGAACCCTAGGTCTCACAAGGAAAACAACATGCCTCAACCTAAAGTCCTAATAATTGTCGGCGACGCAACAGAAACCGTCGATACGCTCTACCCGTACTACCGACTAATTGAAGGCGGTTATCAACCCATTGTAGCTGCTCCCGAGAAGCGGCTATACCAAATGGTGTTGCACGAAGTAAAGCCGGGCTGGACGATCACCAAAGAATGGGAGGGGTACACCATTCAAGCCGATATTGCATTTAAGGATATCAATCCCGAAGAGTATGTTGGGATCTTTTTTAGCGGCGGCCGGGCTCCTGAATACATCCGAGAGGACGAAGATTTACTGCGCATAACGCGATGGTTCTGGGAAAATAAAAAACCATGCGCGAGCGTCTGTCACGGGGTCGAAATTCCCGCTCGAGCGGGAATCGTCAAAGGCCTTCGAATGGCAACCGTCGCAAAATGCAAATTCGATCTTGAGATTTGCGGTGGCATTTATGTCAATGAACGCTGTGTCATCGATAGACACATGTTTAGCGGTCGAACATACCACGACAACGGACATTTCGTCGGTCCATGGATTAAGGCTCTTGATGTGGAGCGTGAAAAAGTCTCGTAGTTTGGCAAATCAATGGACGACAGCTTGTTCTGTTGGTCGGCCGACCGACAACAAAGCATTGATTCCGTTTAGAGTCGAGAATGCAGCAACCAATGGCGGTTGGTTAGGCGGGCTTCCAATACGTTCTCCAGCCTTTATTTCTAACAATCGAGTGGGATGGTACTTGCCAAAATATCAGGAAAAAACCAAATACGTCACCACTAGCAAAAAGCGCATTCCAAATGGAAAACCAAGCCGCAACGGAAGCGAATGCCGGTGGCAGAATACCGACTGCAAACATGGCTAGCGGCAATAGAGAAATGACCACGAATGGCATGGCGAACACAAGAAGAAACCTATTCCGAGACAGCTCACCACAGTAATGGGCGTAGAACAACATTTTTTGTGGCCACGCTCCGATGATGGTGGCCGATTGTCGTCCATAACCAGGATGCGCTACCGCATGAAGTAGCTCGTGAACCACAACCAGCAGAGGAAGCGATGCGATAGTCGCTAGCCCAAATAGCACCGTATACTCCGACGGTATCTCCAATGGCTCTATCGCCAGATAGTCCTTCCAAAAGACTCCAAACACCAATAACAAAACTACTGCAATTGGAAGAGCAAATAGTTGCATCAGTAAGGGACCTGGCTCTCGTAGCGATTGCCAAGAATCGTCTGGTTCAAAATCATCGATTGGAATTGCACCAACGTGAAATCTCATTTGATCTGCCTTCTGAGCTTATCGAGTGACACCGGCGGATGTCAAAATCCTATACACTCTTGCGTTCCAGCGGTTGCTGCAACCGGTTTTTCTTAATATGCGGAGGGTTGGCTCTGCCGATCGGCAGACTTCCAGCAGGAACCTATAGTTCGTTTAGCTGATTGCCAAAAAATTGGTTGCATTCGCAATCGTGCCGTATGCAACCTATGTGCACCAAGCAGCCCTTAACTGGGGCGAACGCACTCGTGATACAGATTAAATACAATTATTTCTTGACAACTAGGAATCGTTAAATAGCGTTAGTTAAAGGTAATTCTAAAGACACTAATTTACTTTGCGTTGCGACTGAAGGTTCGAAATGAATACGCGATTCCTATTTTCGAGTTTGTTTTACCTGTTGTGCATCGGGGTTTTTACCAAGGTTCAGGCGGACATTGTTGTTTTCAATGTCGTTGGGACCAGCAGTTTAGCTCTGAGCGGGAATGCGTCTCCAGGCGGAAACAATTTCCCCTATCAAAACCAGGGTGGTGCTGCGAGCTTGACGACGACCTACCTCGGCACAATTACCGTCAATGTCGACAATGTCCTTGGCCCAAGCACAATCAGTTTCCAGAGCGCCAATTTGACAGCAAACCTTAATTCCATCGCGAATCTTTCTCCTCAAGTGGGAGGTGGAGCTGCAGGTGCGCCAGGTAGCGCACCCGCAAACTATGGTGTCACAATTCCAGCAGTGGGTGGAGTCGGGGCGCTTCGGGACATTGCGTTCAACATTGCTAGCGCGAATACGGGAGTAGCGGGTGGTGCTTTTTCCGTGACGAATCAGGTTTGGTCCTACAATCCAGGGAGCTCCTTCGACGTCAATGCACCAGCTCTTGGTCAAGGGCGAGTAGACCTTCGAGTCACGAGTCCGACTGGACTCAATACGGGGACCGCTGGTTCGTACACGGTTGTTGGAAACACCGCAACGTTGGTCCTGCCAACAGCAGTCTCGATTTTATTCAACGATGGGCTGACAGGGACAAATACTTACAATGGGACCATCACAGCCATCGCCGCAGTACCTGAACCGTCTTCGATTGCTTTGCTCTGCATCTGTGGTATCGGCGGAGCCCTTGTACGCTATAGGAAGCGACGTTTGTTGGTTTAAGGCGTTGCGTTCATTCAAGATGGACTTTTTACTTCTGGTCTCCCATTTGATGAAGTAGAAAGGAAAACTCAAAGGCTTTCTCTCTGAGAGCCTCATAATGTCCCGATGCTCTGCCATGGCCAGCGTCCATATTGCACTTGAGCAATAACTGGTTCGAGTCGGTTTTCAGCGTGCGAAGCTTGGCAACATACTTGGCGGGTTCGTGAAACAAGACCTGACTGTCGTTGAGCGACGTCGTTACTAAGATGGCAGGGGACATGGTTCGCCCTAGGTTGTCATAGGGAGAGTACTCCAACATGTATTTCCCTGCCGCCGCTTCTTTCGGGTTTCCCCATCATGCTCGATGCGACTGCATCAAAGAATCCGATCTGCGTCAACTTCGGCTAATCCTCGAATGGGTGCTTTTTGGGCGAGCGGCGGCCTGAAAACTAACTGAAATGGTTAGTTCGATTTGACGAGCATTCGTACTCGTACTCAATCGCTTGCGATGGTACTCGTACCCGTACTCGATGACAAGCGATCGAGTACGAGTACCGCTTCGCTGAGTACGAGTACGAGTACGAAGCGGCCAAGCAGTTTAACGGACGTCAGAAGCATCTTCGCCGCAGTTTGTTGGCAGGTCGTTCGAGTGTGCGCTTCGCGAATGACTTGGAAAGACCAACATTCAAGCATTATTCTCTTGGATGGACACTACCCAACCGGTGTCATCGTGCCAAGATAAGAAAGGAAGGAAATCATCAAGCGACTCATTCGCTCGGAAAAACTGCCGTCTTACGATATACTCAGCATGCCGAAACGCCCACGCGGCAGGTGGGCTTCAGTCTGCCGCTCGCCCTAGCATGAGATGCCGCAGTCTAAACGGCAAATAGACGCTGCCAACGACTTGAACTCGCGACGTTTTAGCCCTTGCCAACAAGAGTTGCGGTCTCTTCGATCGCGTCCGCCCATTCTGGATCCAAGCCGTCAATCACCTCATCGTCGACCAAAACCAAAACTCGCTTCGAACCTAAAAGCCCTTGAGGATTCAAACTGTAGTACCGATCTAAATAATTGGGTTGCTGATAGCAAGTCGCCAGCAACTGCTCAACGCATTGGCTTGTTACTTGAGTAGGATCGCCAGCTGGATCCAAGATCACTTGCATCGACGAATGCGGGCAATCTCGAAGCACTTGCGAGATTGTTCTTTTCATTGCTTCTACATGCAGGTCAAATTGATTGGCGGTAAACCAGAGCGTCAACGCTTGGGCGCGCTTCCCTGCGGGGGGCAGTTCCTGCTCGCCTGCATCCAGATCAATCTTTACGCATTCAACGACGTTGGACGATGGATCGAAGACCAACTTGGGGTCCGAAAAAGGATCCCATTCGGTGTCAAAAACTTCCTGAGCATTCGCCATCAATTCATAGAGATCGCTCGACTGAAGAGTTGGAGTTTCCAATACATAGTACGGTGGCCTTGACTGGAAACGCAGGCCCAATTGCTCTGCCTCAGAACGGAAAGCGGTTCCGGGCAGGATCGCGAGATTAAATACTTGTGTGGAAGAAAACAACTTGTTCGTTGACAGGTATTCAAATCCTCGTCGAACCGAGGCAACTGTGTCTCCTGGTAGACCAATAATCAAGTCGACCTTTACTCGAATACCTGCATCCATCAATGCGGATACCCCTTTTTCGAAAGCCTTCATGTTGTTACGTCGATCCATCAACCCCTGAGTGGTTGGATCAATCGATTGCAGGCCAATCTCAACCTCAGTAAAGTTGGCGGCTCGCAACAACTGGGCCGTTTCCGGCTTGATCCCTTCGGCTCGAAGTTCTCCGAAATAGGTAAACTGATGGTTATGGTTCTCTTGTGCTAACAGCCTCAAGAATCCGTCAAAGTCCTTTCGTTGATTCAATGTAGGATCGAGTAAAACCACTTCGTTGCAACCTGCTTCGCGAGCATGCTTCAGATTAGCGATAATCTTTGCTTCGCTCACGAAGTACAATGCGTCGTAGCTTTTGGGATAGTAGCAAAATTTGCACTTAAAAACGCATCCACGAATCGTCTCGAGCAAGAGCATGCGCTCATCCGCGGCATTCAAAATACCTTGCAAGTAAGGGGACGAAACGTCGTCCAAGTTTGCAATGGGCTTTCGAAACAGGGGGATCTGTGGATGGGTTGCTCGCCAAAGCCCTGGGATCAACCGTCGACTTTCCTCGCCCACGAGCATCGCTTCGAGCAACTCGCTAAAGGTCTGTTCACCTTCTCCGACTGCTGCGAAATCGATGACTCCAGATTCAAAGAACCAAGCGTTGTCGTTGGTGATTTCGGGACCACCCAACACAATAACAACCTCAGGTTGCTCCCGTTTGAGATGCGCAGCGATCCACAGTGTTCGGTCGATGTTCCAAAGGTAACAAGAGAAGCCCACAATGTCAGGCTCGCGCGCGAGAATCTCGTCGACTATGCCGATATCCGAGTGGTAGTTGCATATTCTTGGGGGCAGTATCTCGAAATGGTAGTGTTGATCCAAGCCGCGACTTCGGGCATGCAAGATGAGGTAACCAGCTGCCAGCGGGACATTGCCGTGAATCGGAGCCGGTCCTGCAGGAGGTATCGGTAGCTGAACAAACAGTACCGAACGCGCCGAGGAGTGCGAGAGTTGGTTCAAGTGCAAGATTCTCATTTTTAAATTGAAACGAAACCAATTGATGACAGACACTTAAGTCACCAACTAGAAGACTATATTAAAACCCAATCCTTTTGGCTATGCGATAATGAAATCAAGACGCGATCATTCTGTTGCATTAATTCACGGATCACACCAAAAAAGGAAAAAAAAGGAGGGTCAAACCAATAGGCAATCAAGGACGGACGCCATAGATTGAACGTTGATGCAACATCTCAAGTCGCTCACGCGAAAGAGGACTTCGGAAAGGAACAAACGAGTCGTTGAGCGTTAGGATGTCAGGAAAATCATCGATCGTGGCGTCGCGTAGGTTCATGGCGTGCCTTGGGTCATGAAACAGCCCTAGAGCATTCGAAGTCTTTCGGTCGAATCACCGAAGCTTTCGATCTCGACCCCCATGCGGTGGATCAAGTCGACGTGAAGATTTGCCATCGGGGTTCCGTCCTTGACCTTGTGAAGTATCCCACCGCCGAGACCTGCCGCTTTTCCTCCGGCAACGATGATCGGCAGGTCATCATGATTGTGACGATCGCCATCGCAAATCCCGCTGCCGTACACGACCATCGTATTGTCAAGCAATGAGTGTCCCATTGAGTCCTTACGGCTTTTCAGTGTAGAAAGGAAATACGCGAACTGCTCACAATAGAAAGTGTCGATCTTGGCAATCTTCTCAAGTCGCTCTGGATCCTTTTTGTGATGCGATAAGTCATGGTGTCCATCCCCGACGTTGATCTCCTTAAACGCCCGATTGCTGCCGTCATGCGCAAACATAAAGGTTGCGACGCGTGTCGAATCGGTCTCAAAAGCCAGGGCTAGGACATCCGCATTCAACCGAATGTGTTCGCCATAGCTAGCAGGAATTCCAGCAGGTGTGGTGTAGTCGGGATCTTGCGGCAACCCAAATTGTTCCGCCTTTTCTATCCGAGTCTCGATGTCGCGAATGCCAGTGAAATACTCTTCCAACTTGGCTTTGTCCTCTTTGCCAACTTGCCTATTGACTCGATGGACCTCGTCCTTGAGAAAATCGAGCATCGACAACTGGCTTGCTTGTCGACGCGCAAAATTGTCGCGACGCTCGCCATGCGATCCGCTTCCAAAAAGTCGTTCAAAGATTAGACGCGGGTTCGATTCGGGGGCCACTGGTGTTCGCTCGTCCGCCCAAGCGATATTAAATTGATAAGCGCATGCATATCCCGAATCGCAGCCCCCAGATTGTCGAACGCCGTCACACGACATTTCCAGAGATCGCAACCGAGTGACGTTGTTATACTTTTTGGCAACCACTTGGTCCGCTGACACCCCTAAGTGAATGTCCGACCCCGCTGTTTTGTACGCTCGTACGCCGGTCAAGAACGATGCATTAGCGCGTGCGTGGTCACCGCCACCGTCTTTGCCAGCAAACGCATGCTGATGCGTTAGCCCGGAAATGAAACGGATATCCTGTAGAAAAGGATCTAGCGACGCAGTGGATCGATTTAGCGTGAGCGAACTAGAGTCCCCGCTTGGACGCCAATGCTGCATGTTGACTCCATTTGGGATGTACAAGTAACACAACCGCAATGGCGACGCAACCACTTCGGTGGCGGACGAATTCCGAATCAAACTCGGCAATGCAGGCAGAGCGACCGACAAGCCAGAAGCTCTTAGGAAGTTTCGTCGATTCATTAAGTTAATCATGATTTATCTTGCTGATAGCATTTCAGGGCCATTGAACATTGTTCAGTGGGTGGTCAACTTATCCGAGGCGTGAGGATTACGACAATGTGTAAACGGAACGCTGGTGATCATGGACTTGTAAAGTGTTCTCAAGCTGCCATTGTCTTGCTTTACATGTTCAACCACAAGGTCGATTGCAATCGAATCGCGGTAGGTGATTCCACGACCTAAGGCGAACGTGAATAGTTTTTCCGTCAAACAGCGATAGAAGTCTTCTTTCCTTTTATCGGCCAAAATTCCCGCCAGCTCGTCAACGCTGGAAAAGGTTTCTCCAGTCATCAATTTCCCCGAGGGATCGATCGGCTGATCGGGCTCTTCCGCTCGTCCGCGATAACCCCTTCGGCCTTTTTCGGAATCCCTCCATTGCCCAATGGCGTTGAAGTTCTCCATTGCCAAACCCAACGGATCCATGCGTTGGTGACATCCCGCGCAAGCGGTGTCGCGCCGATGAAACTCAAGAACTTGTCGCAATGAGGCATTCTTGAGCTTTCCCGACTTGGATTCCTCGAGCGCCGGAACATTGGGGGGAGCGGGAGGAGCGGGAGTCCCCAACAAGTTTTCGAGCAAAAACAGGCCTCGCTTTACCGGACTAGTCCGGGTGGGGTTGCTTGTGACAACCAGCACTGATCCATGCGACAGCACACCCCGACGGTGCGTGTCCGGTAGGAGTTCCACCTTGCGCATCTGATCCCCGTGAACGCCCTCAACTCCATAGAATTTGGCCAGCGGCTCGTTTAGAAAAGAGTAACGCGCGCTGATAAGCTCCTCGGCAGGACGATTGGCTGTTATTAAGTACTGATAGAGTTGCAACGTTTCCTTTGCCATGGCATCGCGAACTTTCCAGCTGAATATGCGATCCGCTTCGCCATCATCACGAATACCAAGTATCTCCTTGACGTCAACTTGTGTCTGCTGAACATCGCGAGTTCGCAGCCATTGCCCGACAAAGTTTTCGATGCCGCGTTGCAGCCTGTGTTCTTTGCCTTTGGCGGTCATTCGGTCGAAGTGTTCTAGGATCCTTCCGTGCAATACGCCCGACGCGGCATCGCTTGTAAGCTCCTCGTCAGGTGGGCCACCCCAAAGAAGGTAGCTCAAACGACTTGCTAACGAATAATCGTCGATGGGTGTTGCGGCATTTAGTTCACGTTGCGATAACCCCTGCAAAGACTTAGGAAGCTCAACGCGATAGAGGAATCTGGGGGATGCCAAGATCAATTGCATCGCGGCCGATGCTCCATGTTCATATCGCTTGCCAGGTTCATTTGCAATTCGCATTCCGATATCACAGAGTTTGTTCAAAGAGTCTTCGTCGATAGGCCGCCGGAAAGCGAGGTCCGCAAATCGCTTAACGACGACTTTCATGTGCTCTCGAACCGTTGCTTGAAACTCCGAAGAGGTAGTTGTTTCCGAGTCCGTCGATTTCGGCGGTGGACCGTTAAAAAAGACCTTACGCGTTGGCTCGCGATACTCCATCTTGCTGCCGTCCAATGGTCCGACCATCGTGGTGCGGCGAAGCATAAACTCATACGGGTTTAATTTCTTTGGATCTTCAATAGTCTTTGAATCCGAATTGGTTGATTGAAAGTCAAGGACCAAGTGCAATTCGCCTTCTGGCAATTTCAATTCCGCTGAGAGGGTTCCGTCTGGCCCAGCGCTGAAATTGCTCTGTTGCTGATCCAATTCACATAACTTACCAAGACGATCGATGACCGATAACGTGATCTTTGCATCTTGCTTGGTTGATGTCCAAGCGTTGTCAAGATGCCAATCCACCGTGAATTTGTAGAGACCCGCCAATTCGATTTTTTTGACGAGGTGGAATTGCGTGTTCCCGTCGAACGTGACTTTGCTCGATGGTGGGCCGTCTACCGATTTACTCTTCCAATGATCACTCCAATACGAGACCTCAGGGGCTGTCGGCCCCTCGAGTTGCGAAAACTTTGCTACGATGTCGGCGGCGGCGGCAAGGTATTTCTCAAGCAATACCGGAGACAGTGTCAACGACTCTCCAACGGTATCAAATCCGTATCCGGTGTCGTCGGCCGGGAATTCTTCTTGAACTTTGAAATCGACATCGGTTAACAACTTGATTGTTTCTTGATACTCGCTCCGATTGAGTCGACGAAGAACAATATGCCCAGGATCGATTTGATTCGGATTAAGATCAAATACTGTCTGCTGAATCCAGTGGATCGAAGCATTGCGAAATTCCACAGACGGTGATTCAGCCTCTGGGGGAGGCATTGTTTGGGCACGCAGGTTTTTCCAAACGGTTTCCCATTTCGCCCGCGTATCTTCACCGTATTGGCCTGTTGCCAATTTTTCGAAATCAAAGCCACCTTCGGCAGATCCATTTGCATGACAATCGAAACAGTATTTCGAAAATCGCTCGCGGACCGCTTGCGGTAGGTCGTCCGCGGAATACGCGTTCGCAGGCGACAAAATGGCTAGAAAAATCGCGACAGCTGCTAACCAATGGCTCGAACTTTGGTTCAGGTCTTTTCTCAAGGGTTTTTCGCAACAAATGGGGGGAATAGGATCGCTGTGCATACGATGTTATTGTACTCAGAGTGACGGCAATGGGACAGCTTAATCACGTTTCAACGTAGCCCCCCTGTCACAACAAAGTTTATTGACTAGTCCAATTGGGTCGACGTTTTTGAACGAATGCTGCCAAGCCCTCTTGTGCTTCCGCGCTATGGCGTGCACCTAAATGAACTTCTAACATTCGCTGTGTACAGATCGAATCATTAGCCACATAAGCTTGATTGAGCAGCGCTTTGGTCGCCTCGACAGTTAGTGGCCCGCCTGCCAACACCCCCATGGCTATCCGGATCGCTTCGTCGAGAAGATCATTTCGATCGACTACCCGTTGGAGGAGACCTATCTGTTTCGCTCGAACCGCATCGATTGAATTGCCGACCAAGAACAATTCTCGCAAGTCCCCTTCACGAATTTTAGGGCTGAGCACCCCACAAATCAGTGCAGGTAGCAATCCTCGTTGCGCTTCGGGGAAACCGATTTGCAACTCGGTTGAGCCGATTGCGATGTCGCATGATGCCATTAGTCCAGCGCCACCCGCGAACGCTCCGCCGTGTGCTGC
This sequence comes from Pirellula sp., assembly GCA_031374515.1. Classification (GTDB taxonomy): domain Bacteria; phylum Planctomycetota; class Planctomycetia; order Pirellulales; family Pirellulaceae; genus JBKCUI01. The sequence goes on from JANMGH010000164.1 coordinate 42,918, forward strand.
AGCGATAGTAACCAAGCGAGTCTTTCTCATCAATTGCAGGACTCTTGCGACGCACTCCGCAGATTCCTGGACCAACGCTGGGTCCGATGCTTCGGACAAGTCCAAGCCAGAACAAAATATGGGCCCCTCACCGCGAAGGATCAAAACTCGATTCGAGTGCACTGCCGCTAAGTTGTCGATATGTTCGCAAAGCGATTCGAGCAACTCGATGCAGAGAGCGTTTCTGCGCTCAGGGCGATTAAGGGTTGCCAAGGCGAGTCCGGGTTTCAACATTTGTATCGTCACAAGAGTGGTCACGCGGATTCTCCATTTGAAAGGATTTGTATTCGTTCCAACATTCTACACTGTGGTTGTATCTTGAATGCCATATCATGAGATCATTGTCTACAATCAAATCCAAAGGGTGCGTTTATGCAAATCGAAGGCAATACTTTCTTGATTTCTGGTGGCGGTTCGGGCTTGGGTAACGCCTGTGCCCTCCGTTTTTTGCGAATGGGAGCGAACGTTGTGTTGATCGACATCGCAGCTCCACTCGAATCGGTGATGGCTTCTACACCAGGCCGGTATGTTTTTGCGAAAGCAGACGTCACCAAAGAGAATGAAGTTCGAGGTGCAATTGACGAAGGCGTTCGAGCTTTTGGCCCCCCTTCGGCGGCCGTGATTTGCGCGGGAATACTGCATTCGGAACGCACACTGGGCCGCGACGGACCCGCATCTCTCGAAAGGTTCCGGCGAGTTATTGAGGTAAACTTAGTTGGCACTTTCAACTTTTTGCGACTCAGTGCAGACGCGATCTCAAAAAAATCGATTGTTGACTCTGCGGACGAGCGCGGCGTCATTGTTATGACCTCTTCCATTGCAGCCTTTGATGGGCAGACTGGTCAAAGTGCCTACGCCGCTTCGAAAGGGGCAATAGCATCGATGACACTCCCCATAGCTCGCGATCTTAGTCGCATTGGAATCAGAGTAGTCAGCATTGCGCCAGGTGTCTTCGCAACCCCGATGATGAAAGCAGCTCCCGACAAAGTGCGTGAAGCGCTGTTGGATGAAATCGTATTTCCCAAACGACTCGGCCAACCCGACGAATTCGCATCCGCGGTTCAACATGTCATCGAGAATCCAATGTTCAACGGATGCACGCTGCGGTTGGACGCGGGACTTCGAATGCCATCCAAATAGATTATTACGACTTGCTTGTGCGAGAATCGATTTCTCGCCGAAGTTTGGTTGTAATCTATTGAGGAACACCTAGCCGCAATACTACCCTCGCTGTGGCTACGACCCCGAAACCAATGTACAGCCAAACGAGGAATCCTCGCGCCCCCATTTTGATTATAATCGAGTCCGATTTCTTTTGCGACCATCCCCGACGAAAGCCTGCCCTATGTATCGATCCGTGTTTATCTTGTTTGTCATGTTAACGTCCGCAAATCTATGGGCGTCAAGCACCAGCCGATGCAATGCAGATGAGATGAGAGTTCCTGCCTTTACTGCCTACATGTCACCAAACCCGCATAGCGCTCATTTCTCAGAGCTAAATGGCATTACGCGATGGAATGATCCCACGGAGTCTGTCAATTGGTATGGTAAGTTCGAAAACTCAGGTAGCCTAACCGCAAAGGTGGAATTGGTAATAGCGAAAAACTCCCAGTCGAGACTGAAATTAACAATTGACGGCAAGTCACAAGAAGCGACTGCAATACGGCAAGAGGAAGAGGGCACAGTCGTCGTTGACTTCGGAGTATTCTCGATTGCATCAACTGGTTACAAACGGATGCAACTCGAATCATTGAATTCCGAGAAAGGATCAATAGTAAATGTCAAAGCGATTCTGCTAGGCGGTTCGGCAATGGACAAGGCGCATTTTAATCTCAAAGAAAGACGCAATGCCGCTTCTGTTCATCTCATGTACCCCGTCTCAGTCGGTACAGAAGTGGAGTCGTTTTATTGCGAAGTTACTGCGGTCGAAGACCCGACGACAACGTTTTATATGGCCTGCGGTTGGCACCGAGGATACTTTGGAATGCAGGTGAACAGCCCAACAGAACGACGAATCATCTTTAGTGTTTGGGATAGTGGCAATGAAGAAAAAGATCGAAATAAAGTGGGTGATGAAAACAAAGTTAAATTGATGGGGAAGGGCACAGGAGTCTTCACAGGCGACTTTGGCAATGAAGGAACCGGAGGGCACAGCCACTTGAAAATCATGTGGAAGACAGGTGAAAAACAAAAGTTCGTTGTCACGTCGAAGCCCATGGGAACAACTACAATCTTTTCAGGTTTCTGGTTCCATCCGGAAGCCGAGGAGTGGATGTTAATATCGTCCTGGCAGGCTCCCAAGGAAGGAGGCCATATGCGAGGCGTCCATAGCTTTAGCGAGAATTTTGCCGGCAGTAATGGCCACCTACTTCGCAAAGCTTTGTATGGCAATCAATGGATTCGAACGCCAGATCAAAAGTGGACGGAACTGACCGCGGCAAAGTTCAGCCATGATGCTACAGGCAAAACAGATCGATTGGATCGATTCATGGGTGTTGAGCATGGCGAGTTCTTCCTGAGTCATGGAGGCTTTGTTGACGGAATTACAAAGTTCGGAGACGCATTCACGCGAAAACCAACGGGTCGTCCTCCAGCCGATTTGAAACTACCAACGATTGATGCAGTCCCATAGTCGAATGTAGGCACTTGCAAGCCACGAACTCGCACAACATGCACCACACCCGAAAAGGTTGACTCGATCGACAAAGCGACTGAAACGATCTGGTTTGCTGTATCTAGAAACTGCATGGCACTAGGTAAGCGCTATGGCCTCTCAGGAACGAATGGGCTCACCCAGTCTTCTTCGTTCGCATACAAACAAAACACGGAATCCTCATAGATGACTCGCCAGGATTCGGTCTGTGAGCCTTGCTTTCCTAAGGATTGCCGAATCGCCGAGTTATTCTGAACTAGGATCAAGTCGGCTGGAAACTCTATCAGTACCTTTTGCCAGCCAGGCTCTGCCCCATAAAAAAGATCATGCTTGGGAAAAACGTCCTCTCGGTACGCAACTTCATACCGTCCGTCAAGACTCACTCGAACATTCGGGTAACACATCCAGGAAACGTAAGCTCCGCTCGCAAAAGGCGTCATCACATTGCCCGTAAAAGACCGTTCCTTAAGAAACTGGACTGCACCGGCGGGGTAGACCATGGAGCTGTTGGGGTCTTCGTTGGGAATGGTTGCGCTCCAAATGGGATGCCACAACATAAAACCAATACTTCCAACGGACAACAAACATGCGAAACGAATCGTAACGGTTCGGCAGTTGGCAAGGCTGCTAATGACCGATCTGCCAAATGCTGTTGGCGTCAACCAGCCAGGCATGTAAGCCATCCAAACGATTGCATAAATCGAACCGTGTCGAAGATGTTTCAATGCCATATATGCAGCAAGGCAACAGAAAATCCAGCCACGCAGTCGGCCTACGCGACGATTCTTTGCAACATACCCCAGCGCAAGAACTGAAGCAGCAAATGTAACAATGGCCGTCACGCTATCGTGGGTCATCCACAAAGGCTGCCACTCTAGTATCGTCGGTCGTGGCATCGTTATAGCGCGAAGGAGATAGGGGCCATAGAGTAGCCCCCATGGATTTATCAGCATTCCGATTACCAGGATCGGCGGTAAAAACGCGTGATGCCAGAGTTTGAAATACGCGATTCGAAAGCGCTCGACCGACCAATCATCCCCTAACTCACTCAGCCATCGTTCCAAGACATGCAAGAACATCATGGCCACGCCGACGACAAATCCGGCGTGCATGTTCAGCCAAACAATATACAGGATCGTCCATGCGCCGATCCATCTTCTGCGACCTTGCCAATCCGACTGCTGAAGCAGGATCTGAAATAGGATGAACAGCAGCGTAAACAATTGGGCGCGAATGGTTGCAAATCCGACCCAAAGAAGAGGAAAGAGTATCGGTGCGCAAACACAAAACAATAAGGGATGCGCACCTCCGTTGCGTGCCACTCGGTAAAGGGCTAATGCGATGGCAAATACTACCGTGATCCTCAGAATAGCCATCCCGTTCATCCCCAGCGGGCTAATTCCCGCACACCAATACAATACCAATCCTGTGCCCCATTCATGGTGCACGGCGGGATAGACGGTGGGCGTAAATGCAAACACGTCGCCTAGGGGGAATCTTCCGGTCTCTGCAAAGACTCGCACCAACGCCATTTCATGGAAAGCATCGTGAGTGACATCGCTTAATCGTGCAATGTATGCAAGAAACGCGAGCACGGTGGTAACCGCCAGAATAGCGATGAACCGTCCATCTCGAAGGCGACCAATTTGTAGATTCTGCTGCAGAGTCATCAGACTTCTCATTTCGGACTCCATAGCTAGCAGACTGAAATGATTTGTCGAATTTTCCGAACTTTCGCTCAAGATTGATCTAGAGACCATTTCGACCGGTCTTCTAAACTTCCGTCGAAAGCGTAGTTGGATCGCAATGCAGGACGCTGTGCGGTCCCCAATACCGAACCTCAGAACGGGGTTTTACGAGTAGCCCTTTGGAGCTCTGTCGCATGGATGCACGAAGAATATTGCTTACGATTTTGGCGTTGTCAGCCCTGTGTACATCGGGGACGGCACAAGTCTTTATGGGGCCCGGATCGGTAGCGCAAACCGCCAATTTTCGAGTTTACGCAAGGTCCGCACAACTTGCACATGAAATCGCGAATAGCGCTGAAGCGAGTCGCAAACAACTCGCAATGCATTGGATTGGAAAAGAGCTGCCGAATTGGCCTGAACGCTGTCCCATCGCGGTCAACGATGGACCCAACAAGCCCGCGAGTGGTGAAACCAAATACTCCCTGGTTCCCGGCGGTGTCGCCAATTTCACGATGTCCCTTTCGGGTACCATTGAGCGGATAATCGACAGCGTATTACCCCACGAAATGACGCATACCGTCATCGCAAGCCACTTGGCCGCCTTGGGAAAACCTGTACCGCGTTGGGCAGATGAAGGAGCATGCACCACAGTGGAGCATCTGAGCGAACGAAGCAAACACGACGTCATGCTGGTGCGTTACCTGAGCGAAGGGAGAGGCATAGCCTTCAAAACTCTTTTTGAGCTCGAAAACTACCCACCCGATATGATGCCGCTCTATGCGCAGGGTTACAGTCTTTCCTGTTTTCTGATTTCTCAAGGTGGACCTCGCCACTTCGTCCAGTTTCTAGAACGTGGGATGAACACAAATAACTGGGCGATGGCAACGGAAGAGTTTTATCAGTACCCAAAGCTTGGAAAGCTACAATCGGCTTGGAATCGTTGGGTAAGCGATGGGGGCGGTGTCGTTGACAATTACAAGGCAGATGCACTCGGGATTTCGGCACTTGCGAAGGCCAGCAATCCTCAAAATAATATTGCTCTAATCAATGCCGTTAGGTCTAATCCAGTTCCGGTTTCTTCGCCGAGTTCCCCAACACTCAACATGTTGAACAAGTCGATGGAAGCGAGCTCTGGCAGCTTCTACGTGGATCAGTTCCGTAGCCACCAACAGACTGCAACCCAATCCGGAATGAGTTCAGCCAGCGATACGTTTGTTCCCGCGCGAACCGCAGCACTCAGCGACCCGAACGCGATGCAGCAGATCTTAAGTTTGCCCTCGCCGCCTCAAACGATTGGTGGAAGCTCCGTCCGAAGGTAATTCAGGGTGGTTGGCGAGACTACACAAGACTTCGGGAATTGCCCAAACTACTTTTAAGGAAAACTTTTCCTTTAGGCGAAAACTGGGATTGACCTTGTGCCGAAACACTACCTATTCCGGTAGAGACAAATGAAAATTCATTGTTGCGTGACACAAGTTGGGAGTTGCAAGCATGCCACTTTCCGTGAATGACCACGCCGCGATAATTGATAAATGATGAGCGATTTTTTTGGACTCTGAGCGATAAAGGAGTGTCGCGTTGAAATATTTCAACCCCCTACGAACATTACGGTTTTTGACAGCAATGTCAGCGATATCCACGCCTGCCACCGTGCCTCACGGCATGACTGCGTCGGTGGGTATCGTAGCAACGATCGCATACTCTGCATTGAATGCGGTCGCTCAAAGCCCAACGAACCCTGCTCTTCCACCCTTGTTGCCGCCGGCTCTGTCCACTGGGACCACGCCTGCGAATGGACAAACGGCAGATGCAAGTGCAAGTGCTAGATCTTTATTGGTCAAAGCGCGTGCGGCGTTGAGCGAAGGAAAACAAGATGCAGCGGCCCAAGCGTTTGCGCAAGCGACGATTGCGGCCCAACAGGCACCTGAGATGGCGTCTGAACTCCAGCAAACGCGACAACAATTTGTTGAACGCGGCTTGAGCCAGCAAGCTCTCGATCAAGCCATGCGAGTCGCACAAACAGCCCCGGGACTAACCGGCCGGGCGGCAAACGCATTGCGAAGTAACAATACAGCGCCGACGGGGAACCTGCAATTGCCACCCGGCTTGCTAACATCCAGCCCTACCGGGAATGTTGTCAATAACCCTCTATCGACAATGCCGCCGGCCACGTTGCCTGCATTGCCTCAGACTGCAAAACAGCCTGCGGGTCCTGCCAATCCGCTTCGCGACAAAGCCGCTGGGCTTGCTGCAGAAGCGAAGATGGCTTTGGATCGCGGCGATATAGCTGTTGCGAGACAATTCATTCAGAAAGCAAGTGACCTCCGTGTTCCGGATAGCGAATATGCTCCCGGACAGCTGAAGCCCTGGGATGTCGCCTTCCAAGTCGATCGAGCAGAAAGACTTCGTGGCGGAGCACCAGCCGGCGTTACGACTGCGGCCGCAACTCTACCAAAAGAGAATGTTCAAAACGCGGGCGGTCAGTCGTCTCCGTTTGGAGCAGCTAGCACGGTTCAATCTGGCGTTTTCCAACCACAGCATGATCCTACGAAAGTAGCACCAGCAAGCGGCGCGATTTCACAATACGATCCGAGCTCACAGGGACTCTCCGCTGGAAACTCAACCGGCGAAGAACTCTATCAAAAAGGGATTGCGGCTCTTTCGGCAGGTAAGAGTGAAGTAGCCTTAGGCTTCTTCAAATCTGCATGGCAGAAAGAATCTGAGTTGGATCCTGGCCTGCGAGCACAGCTGAAAGACAAACTCTCTCAACTGCAAATTTCCAATGGCTCACCTGCGCCGATGGCGTCTCTAAGTCCCGAGGGACGAGAGAACCAAATGAAACGTCAAAAATGGTTTGCCGAAGTTTCCGGCGAAATAGCAGATGCAGAACGCATGGCTTCGGCAAACAAGCCGATGGAAGCTCTCGACAAACTTAAGCTGCTGCGACAACGTGTGTCTCAAGCGGAGATTGACGGTGCTCAGCGTAAGAACCTGCTCGCTATGGTCGACCGCGTTTCAAATCATATGGAAGAATGGGCTGAACAAAACAAGTCCATGATTGCATTGGATCAACGCAACAAGCAGATCGAGGACACGATTCAACAAGAGAATGTGACTCGCGCTAAAAACGAAGCGCAAGTACAACAGTTGGTGGATCAGTACAACGCCTTGACCGAATCAGGTCGATACGCAGAAGCCGAAGAAGTGTCGAAAAAGGTTAAGGAGATCATGCCTAATACAGAGATCTCAACCGTGCTTTACGGCAAGGCGAAGATGCAACGCCGAGTTGAAGAGCAGATCGCCATTCGCGAAAAGAAGGAAGAGAATTGGGTCGATCACTTTAATAGCCTTGAGAAAGCTTCGACTCCGTATGATGGGGAAACATCCTTGACTTGGCCGACAGCTCTCGAGTGGCGTACACTCACGGGCAAAAGAGGTGTCAAGGAAGACATTCGAATGCTGCCAGCGGAGAAGAAGATCCGCGAGGGACTGGGACAACCGTTCTCGGCAAGCTTCGATCGTAGACCGCTTGCCGACGCGATGAACACAATTTCGGAGATGACTGGGATTCCAATCATCATCGATGACCTTTCGATCAAAGAAGAGGGGATCACGATTGACCAACCGGTGACTCTGGATTTGAAGGGTAACTCGATTCAGCTTAAGAGCGCTCTCAACGTGATTCTCTCGCAGCTGAATTTGACCTACTCGATCAAGAACGAAGTTTTGACGATCGAGAGCAATCGGTTCAGCAAGAAAAAGGTTGAGACAGTTCCGTATAACGTGAAGGACTTGGTCATTCCAATTCCTAACTTTGTAACGGACTACAACACAGGCATGGCAGGTGCACTGCAAGCTGCGTACCAGGCCCAAACACACATGGCATCGGCTAGTGTCGCGGACCCTAACGTTGCAGGTGTCGCTGTGAACCGAATCGCGAGTGTCGATCCAAGCTCATCGATTCTGTCGCAGATGAACACTTTGGGTGGGTTGAATGCAATGTCACCTGGGGCAATGGGCGGTTCGATGGTTGGCAGCCAACCATATAACGCTTCCGGTCTTGGTGGTGCCTCGATGGCGAACTATCAAGAATTGATTTCGCTTATCGAAAGCACGATCTCTCCAGATCAATGGCAGAGCGGTGGTGGTAACTCCTCCATGCGAGAGTTCCGTCAAAACTTGAGCCTTGTTGTAACAGCACCTCAAGAAACGCACGAAGCAATCGCGAATTTGCTGAAGTCCTTGCGTGCCCTTCAGAATCTGCAGGTCACCATTGAAGTTCGGTTCATTCAACTTTCGGATACCTTCTTCGAACGTATCGGCCTCGACTTCGACTTCAATATTCGAGACAAGTTGAACCGATCAACCACACCCAGTCGCCAACAGGGATCGCCAAGCGTTGCCATTGGACTTTCGTCCGGTGTCGGTTCGGCTGCTCCTGCATTCACCACAGATCTAGACTTCCAAGTTAGAAATAATTTCGGTGTCACACCTGCCTTCGGTGCTCCGGATGCTGGTGACGCAGGTACTCAAGTTGGATTAGCAATTCTGAGCGATTTGGAACTGTTCTTCTTCCTCCAGGCAGTACAGGGCAATAGCCGTACCAATGTTTTGAACGCTCCCAAGGTTACGATGTTTGACGGTCAAACCGCAAGCATCGTCGACCAAGCACAAAGGCCGTTCGTTATCTCCTTCGAACCGGTTGTGGGTGACTTCTCGGTCGCTCAGCGACCCATCGTGGTGGTATTGAATGAAGGAACTCAAATGAACGTTCAATCGGTGGTGTCTCAGGACAAACGTTTTGTTCGATTGACCTTAGTGCCGCAGTTCACACGAATTGAGTCTGCTGATCGTCAGTTCACGTTCCAAGGAAGAAGAAGTGCCCAAACCGGTACGAGTATTCTCAATCCGAACGGTACTCCAACCGGCGTGAGAGACAATCAGCAGGACATAGTCGAAGGCACCACGGTTCAGCAACCAACACTGGGAACAACCAGCGTGACGACGACCGTTAGTGTCCCAGATGGTGGAACGATTCTCTTGGGTGGTATCAAACGTCTGCGAGAAGGCCGAACCGAACGTGGAACGCCAATTCTCAGCAAAATCCCATACTTGAATCGGTTGTTCAAAAACAATGCGATCGGTCGGGAAACCAACACGTTGATGATGACCGTAACACCTCGGATCATTATTCCAGAAGAAGAAGAAGAGGCTTTGGGCCAGTTCACTAAGCCTTAGTGTACCGGTTGGAATGCAGCTCAATCCGTTTAAACCCTCGGAAGAAATTCCGGGGGTTTTTTTGTTGGCGCACCGATGGGTGGACGCATGGGATGTTTCTACCCATGTCCGCTAAATCCCTGGAAGACCATGCCACACCATGGTATGACATAGCCACTTGAAACACTCGCATAGATACCGTTAGACGGCGACGAAGTCCCTGAGTTCGTCTGCCGTAATGGATAACAATTCGCTACGGTTTGTCTGTTTGTTTTTGACCACATGCAGATACGTACCAACATAGGGCTCCGTAACCCGGGCTTTTGCATCCAACGGAGCGACAATGAGTAACTGTAACCCGAATCTAGCGAACAGATCGAGCGCGTATTCGGCGTGCGCATCGTCACTTCGGGAAAACATCTCGTCCACCATCACGAATTGAAACCGCTCACTCTTTGTCGCGTCCGGATCGAGATCGTACTGATAGGCGATAGCCGCAACCAAAACCAAAAACGCGAGCTTTCCCTTTTCTCCGCCGGATTGGCCTGCTCCGCCATCGTAATAGCTTCGCGACTCCCCCGTCTCTTTGATTATCTCGCGAGCGGAAAAGTTAAACCAGTTGCGCACGTCGACTACCTTCTCTCGCCAACGGGTGTTGCCGTCATCTCGCAGCTTGGCAACAAACTTCTCGATTTGAATAAAGGTCGCTTCATTCGCTTCCGGCGAGCCGTCCAACGCTCCATTTAAACAGCCTGCTAGATCGCGTCGAAAATCCTGAATCTCACGATCATGAACATCGGTCGGTTCCAATCGCATGAATGTTCCCGACTTCCACTCTAACAATTTGAGAGCCGTGTTGAGCTGCTCAATTTTTTCGCGGATCTCGTCTCGCTCGTCTTCCAAGCCGCCGTGCAACAGCCCAATCTCGTTGAGAACATTCTCGTTGAGCCGTCGCTTGAACCGCTCCTCATGCTTTGGCAAATCGTCTATGGATATGCGTTCAAACATCGCAACAAAACTTGACAACGATCCAACGTCCGCGTCCAAATCGATATGCTCGTCTGGGAACTTCTTCAAGAACTTCGTCATCCCACTCGTCATTTCTCTGGCTATGGGGACAAGCTTGTCCTGCAATTTGTCGACCTGCTCTCGTTGCAATCGTTCGGTTTCGGCTGGCAAAACGCCCAAGTTTTGAATTGACAATGGTTCCCTTAGATCGCATTGCAGCGATTCAAATTGTTCCAAGGCAATCGCGAGCTCGCCGTCTTTTTCACCCTTTCGAAGTATGTTCCGCGCACTTTCCAGCAACCGATTGCCGTCGGTGAATTCTCTTTCTCGCATGGTCCGATGTGCAATCGCTTGATCGCGATCTTGCTGATAGCCGGTTGCTTCTGCCCTACGATCCGAGCAGACAACCTTGAGCTCGCGGATCCTATCATCCGATTCCTCGATTCGCTGGCGTTCGAGTCGCAACTGTGAGGCTTCGAACTCATGACGCGAGCTGTCGATCGCATCAAACTCTTCCGTCATGAGAGCTTGATCAAGGGCCTCAATAGCACTGGTGATCCGATCCGCTTCTGCATGAAGCGATTGCGACCTTGCTTGCAATTGCTGGAGTTCTTCGTTCCCTTTGCGAATGGCCTCGGCGAGACTGAGTCGTTTTTGGCGATTGTCCCAACCCAAAACAAAATGCCGACGATCGTCTGGCATTTGTCGATCATCCTTTTCGTGCCGTGTTTTGCCTGACTTGATGTGCCGATTCTTGGTCATCGCAGCAGTATCGAGTTTTTGAAACTCTTCGACCGATTCGCATGCCACGTAATCAAAGCGGTGTTGAATCTCGAAACGAACCCACGGCGTTAGTGGGTGATCGGGGAATTCGAGCTTATGAATGAGTGTGTTTTTTTCACTTTTCGATGTTGATGCAATCGGTGTTTCGCGAGTGTTGACCTTTGGTCCAACCCGTAGGTACACAAGTCTTTGACCTTGCCCACGTCCATCGGTCAATCGAGTCCGGTCTACGTAGGCTGCAACACGTGAGTAAAAATCTTGCGATACCAATAGACTGCGAGAAAAGGAGTGGAGTACTTGTTCCACGGTCGATTCCCACTCTCGCTCTTTTGGATTTACAACGATGAGCTCGGCTGCAAACGGAAGATCGCTCGGTGCCAACTTTAGTTCGCGACAGATTCCATCTCGAACGGCAATGAAGGACTCGGGGAGATTGCCTTTTCGCTTCTCCAGCGCTTCCGCTTCAGAGCGATCTTCGGCTAGTCGGCGTGTGAGCGAACCGATTTCAAATTGCACATGACTTTCTTGTATTCGCTTTTGACGCCGTTCCTCAAGCAATTTAGCCCGTCTCACGTGACTTTCTTTTCGTACTGTCGCAAACTGGTCAGGTGAATTCAATTGCCCGAAGATACCAGCGGAATGCAACTGCGATTCAAAGCGAGCTCGATAATTGGCTTTGACTTTGGCTATCGTTTCGGATTGTTCAATCAAACCGGGCAATAGACGCAATCGGTCGCCGCCCGCGTCTTCAATCTCGATTTCGAGTCTCGCAATTTCATTGCGAAGTCGATCCTGTTGTCGCTCCAACCGAATGGAATTCTCGTTTAGATCATGGATCTGTTGTTGCCACTGAGCACACAACGGTTCCAAAAGCGCTACCGAGCGGTCTGCAAAGAAATATCGCATGGCACTCAATTTACGCTTTGCGAGATCGAAGTCCTTGAGTTTCAGTTGATACCGATAACCAGATTCTATGATTGGTCTTAGCAATTCGTCTTGCAGACGTATACGAACCAGTATCCGATGTGCTTCGCTCAATTCGGCAAAATGCGTCAGCAACCGACCGACCCTTTCGTTCCACGGCTTGCGCTCGAGCATATGCTGCCGGATAAACTCATCGAGTCGTTGAACATCCTTGACCGCAACCGTTTGATTAAAGATGTCCATGGCTTTGGCCAGGAAACCGGTCTTTCTTTGTAACCATTGAAAGTACTCCTTGTAGCTGCTCGATGTCTTAAAACCTCGCTCTTTGAGTACTCGGGCAATCGAACTGCCGGTTCCTAGTTCGCCAAGATCCCGGACGATGCTTCGTTCGGAGTCACAATACGCATAGACTTTCTCAACAGCATTTTCGTTGTTGAGATAGAGCACTTGGCAGATGCTAAAGACCGTGTTAGCAGCGGCATTGGAGAAACTCGCTAACAGGGCGGTATAGTGACCATTTCCGTTGCGTAGGTATTGGATTTGCGGTCGGCCTGCTTCGCCGACCGTTCGATCGTAAGCGCCGCGAATATAGGTTTTCTCGTCGCGCTCATTTTTGGACGCTCCTGCAGCGACGTTGTAGTTACGCGTTTGCGGCCGAACGAGCAATGTCAGCAGAGCATCGACCAACGTGGATTTACCCGAGCCGTTTTCGCCGACGAGCAAAGTTGTTTGGCCACGTGGCTGGACCGAATAAACGGCGCCGTCAAACGTGCCCCAGTTGTAGACCTCAAGTTTCGCCAAGCGATAGCCAGGAAGTGGTGGTCGATCCGTGTTGGTTGGCGAGATGGTCATATTTCTTCCGATGGACTATCGTCCTTTTTCTTGCACGCAGCTTCTACAAGAGAGAGTCGAAGGCGTTCCAAGTCGGGTAGTGGCAGTCTCGCTTTGATGATTCGCCGAATCTCCCAAGATGCAGGCTCTTTTTCAAATTGGCGAACAAATTTGAGCTCTTCCATTTTGCGAAGTGCAGATGTCAACGAACGGTTCAAACGAACCGCATCGGTTGGGTCTGGAAAGAACGCTTCCCAAAGCTGGAGCAAGTCGCTTTGCGTGATGACACAACGTTCGTTTTTAACGTCCTCTTCTTCATACTGCCTAAGTTCGTCACGCAATAGAACGCACAACAGCGTTGCGTCGTATCCGAGCGGGGTTCTGCGAAACAACCGAGGTATCGAAGCAACGTCTGACTGCAATTCCTCATCGTCCAATTGTCGCAAATAGGCCATCGCATCGGGTTCATCGACAACTAGCAATAGACCGAGTTTGCCAAAATACTCCGTGATTGGCGAAACGTTCTTCAGCAAGATCTCCCATTGGTCGAGGTTGTCGTCATGGTACACAACTCCTTGCAATAGCCGGACCGCCACAGAGCTCCAATCCGATGGTTGCGGGATGTTGTTGCTAGTCTGATTTGGAGAAAAGATATCCATTTATGTTTTTGAACGGCGTGCGCGAGGTAGGTGCTTACTATGCATGTGTCCCCCGCGGCTCGGGAAAAAAAATCGAATTTCCACAGAAAGCCGCGAGCCAAAATGAGGACGTAGTGGAACGCGGGAGCTCATCTTGGTTTCGTTGCCACTTCGCGGCTACTGGCCTTGGGATGGAATACGATGCGGGGTATGGAGACTTGCAACACCGAAGCGCGACCTCGAGGTTGCATGATATTAATCCGATCGATCTGAGATCGGTCAATAGAGTGCGAATCATCATGTGCGATTTGCAAATAGCCAAGCAACTCGACAACGCCACCAGTCAACGGCCGACGATCCAGTAGTCCGCTAAGCGTTACGTTTTCTCCAAACAGCGTGGCTTCACGAATGTTGCTCCGCAGTTTGCGAAGATCCAGACGCTGCAATTTGGCAAAGGCGGATGCCATAGCCTTGGCATGGCAAGGGTCAATCACTTGTTCGGATAGCTGCAACTGTTCAAAGTCCTGCGGTGGAACCCAGAATGTCCTTGCCATCGGCGAACTAATTTCGGCTTCAACATCAACGCAAAACTGTATCCGTTGGCAATCAGGGCTAGCGCGGAGTCGGAGCGCATGTTGGCGTATTTCTCGAAGAACGTTTCCTAAACGAACGCGATGCGCAGCAGCTCTTGCATCGAGGAGTCTTCGTAAAGTGCCTGACAGTCTCGCGGTCGTTCGCATCACCTTTTCTGCTTCAGCTAACAACGATGGGACCATGCGTCGAATACGTGCAAGTGAGTCATGTTGGTCCGCCAAGGCGGCAAGCTGTTGGATCTCTTCGATATTTTTACGAAGGATCGCTTGTTGGTTTGGTGAGAATAGAAAGGAAACGAATGCAAAAAAGCTAATTCCTTCGTCCTGTTGCTTTAGCAGGTCCTCGGAATCCAATGCATGTCCGAGGATATGGCCGCGAGTTCCATCGCCGGACGCTTGCAGTTGCTGGACCTCGCGTGCGATCGATTGGAAACGTTCTTCGACAGCGCGGAAATCCGACTGCAAAGCTCGCAGCAAATCGACCGCGGTTTGGAATCGTTCTCGAATCTGTGCGGGGCGGTAAACCTGGACTGACTTACCCGCCTCGATCGCGTCGATCTCGGCATCGATCATGGCGCGTTGGCCTCTCAAATACTCAAGGCGACGATCGGGGTTCGCCGATGCGCCGCGTACAACATCCTCAAGCGTATCGATTACCAAGCGAAGTCGACTTTCCGTGCCGACCAAACTAGCATTTCGAGTCACGGAGGCATCGACAAATTGGATCGCCTCTTCTGAATGACGCGTAAGCTGAAACTGCGGTTCTAGCGATGCAGCCTCGAGAAATCGTTGGAGCCAACCGGCATCGGACCACTGTGTCAAATAGCGTTCAGGTGGACCGGCAAGCAGGTTCGGTTCGGTCTTATGAATCTCCTCTAGATAACCAGAAAGTCTAGCCCTCAAATCGCTTTGGTCGATCGAAATGAGTTCACCCGACTTGAAAACACGGTGAAGAAAATCCAAAATCAAGGGAGCATTGTCGGAACGAAGAAGCCGCGCGGTCGGAGACGCTTCAAAAAAAGTACGTATGCTATCGCGTCGCAAGGACTAAACAAATCGACTGGTAGACATGAGACTTCTAAGGTAGTTAGTGATGCTTTAAGTTAAACGTTTCCAAGACACCTTTGGTCACAGAATCGCAAAAAAAACTCAGAGTTTTAAATTAGATTTTCCCACGATCCGTATTGAAATAGCAGCTATTCCTCGTGCATCGGCAGAGGAAGACAACTGTTCGTCCGCTTTAGGAGGGGAATTTTGCTTCGGCAAAGAGCATTCTCCATCCTTTAATTTCCGAAGGAATTCGCCTGAAAATTTCTCGAACGACAATTCCAAGTATTCGAGATATCTCACGACCCAATTTCGCTCGACATCCATAAAACTCAGCGTTTTCAACATCAATTGGTTTGGTTGCCAGTCCTTTCCATCGCCGCGAGGGTGGAAGCCCCATTGGACGAGGAGCGATGTGGCACTGGGTTTGGAGTGAACCGTGTCGGCTTCTGGCGTGACAATTCCTTGAATTTCAATTAAACTTCGCACTGGAAGACCACCTCAACTCACTTGGTAGACTAATGGCACAACCCGATACGGCAACGACCTCCACCGTCCTTTCTCAGCAAACGCTTGCCGACAGCATTGAATGTGCAAAGCTTGCAGCTCGAGCGGCTGCAGAAAACAAAGGTCAGGATATTCTCGTTTTGGATTTGTCCAAGCAAACGAGTATTTTCGATTGTTTTGTGATTGCAACGGGCACCAGCCGACGACAGCTTCAGGCAATTGCGGAAGAGATCCATCGGGTTTTTAAAGCTCGAGGAGAAACACGATTGAGCGTTGCGGGCTACGATGAAAGCCGTTGGATCGCGTTGGACTATGGCAGTGTAGTCATCCATTTGTTCGATGAAGAGTGCAGGAAATTCTATGACCTAGAAGGGCTTTGGGCAGACAGTACTCGTATCGATTTGACCGAAGCGTTGCGGGATACGAATGCTAAAATGAGCATCTAGGAGGAGCACAGAGCAGATGGCGATATCGATTGAATATTTATTGTGGCTCTTGCCGATTCTCGCTTCGGTTTCCATTGTGATGGCGGCGACTCGGCATGAACGCAATGACTTGATCCTTGGTCAATCTTGGCGAACCGCAGTTTGGACGCTTTGTTTCTTGGGCGGGATTGCCGCTGTACTTTGGTTTGCAATGTTCTGGATCGGGTAACAACTAAGGGTTCGCGCCCAGCATTTGAAGCCCAGCGCGAGCTGGTTCCCAGTCGGGGTAAATTCTTGCCGCTTCACAGTAGCATTCACGAGCAGCCAAATCACGGCCTAAATGCCATAGACACTGACCTAATGCCACACATGCCTGATAACAAAATGGGTCCAAGGCAAGAGTGCGCTTGCAGTCTTCAGCCGCCAGTTCGATATCTCCACCGCTGAATCGAACCCAAGCTCGGAGCATATATACGTCTGAGCGAGCATCGGCCTCGTCCACCAAATGGCTAGCCAATTCTGTGGCCGATTTCAGGAGGCCATCCGCAAACAGTTGCTCTACTTTCGTTACCGTCTGACGATGCCAAGGGCTCTGGCTTCGTTGAGCTATTGCTCGTCTCGCTTCGTCCGCACAGGTTCTTACCATTCTTGTCGAATCGCGAAGCAGAATCCCTAAAGGGCAGCAATGGGATTCATCCCCCAAATAGCTTAGCGCCCAAGCCGCTGCTTGCCTAACGCCAGCTTGTTGGGACGCCAGCATCCGCTTTAGTGTATGCGGCGAGTAATTCGCGCGAACCAATGCGATCCATTTCGAAGCTTCGCGCGATGACGAATCCACATCGGATTCGCAATCAGACCGGAAGTTTTCGAAATAACGGAGAAGCTTGGCCATACGAGCTCAAACCGAGGTTGAGGCAAAGAGGACTTTGTTCACGTATACTGTGATGGTTAGTCTCGAGCAAAAATCGCAATGAAGGGAACCATCTTGTTGGACTCACGCACTCTTACTGTAGTTGCTCATCTGCCACTTCGCAATCAACTCATTGCACAAGGATGGAATCTTGCGAAAGCTCATGGTTCGCACTTGACAACGAATCGTTCGCTGACTCCTGCTTTGTTCTTAATGCTAGTATTCGCGTCTCCAACAACCTACGCGTTGGCGCAAAGTGGTGGTCATCCGTACTTGAGCCAGTCCGCGATCTCCATGCAACAGATGTTGCAAGTTCCATGCGAACAGGGTTTTGAAAGAGCTCCTCTAGAGGTTTTGTTAGATAGCGTCGCATCGGCTTACGAGATCACGATTTGGTGCGACCGTCGCATTGCTCGAGATACGCCGGTAACGATCGAACGGCGGGAAGAAACATTAGAGAGTTTTTTGAACCGGGCCATCATCCAGGCGGATGCGGTTCTGATTCCGCTGGCTGGTGTGCTGATGGTTTGCCCTCGAGCCAACAGAGACGCAGTTGATGCGGCGCATTGGCGGCTTTCGGTCGCTCGCAGTGCTAGCGCATTGCGTCCATTGGGTGCCAAACCGTTCAGTTGGCCGGATGGATATGTTGCGTCTGCCGCAATTCAGGACTTTGTGGCACGATGCATGCCGGACGCAAATTGGAACATTAAGATTGACAAAGACATATGGCGAGCATTCGAATTTCCAAAAACAACCACTGCCGCGTCAATTAGCATTTGTATGCTGAGCGGATTCAATCTTTGTCTTGAAGAGCAGGAAGGCAAGCTGGTCGTAGCCCCGATAGCGATCGCCGATTCCAAAGTGGAGTGGACCTACTCCAAGGAAGATGTCAAGAGGATTGGCGAAGCCGCGTGGAAGAGTTGGCGAGAGCGATGGCCAGACGCAACGTTTGTCAAGTCAACGAAGCCCGATGGATGGCGAGTGTCCGCTACAGTGGCCTCGCATCGCGATTTGATTGCCCCATTGATCCCTAAAAAGAAGTGGGAGAAACCGAAGCCTAGTGAAGTCGGCTTGGACAGAAGAGTGTTTTCACAGACCATCAACGACCAAGAGCTTGAGCGAGTTATTAGGTCGCTCGCCGCCGCTACAAAACTGGAATTCTATCCCCTTCCGTTACCCGCAAGTCTCGAAGCAAAGAAGGTCACCATGAAACTCGACAAGACACCACTCGACGCAATTTTGAAAGAAATAACCAATCAGTGCGGCGTGAAATTTAGGCGGGATGGGCAAAGAATAGAGATCATTCCCTAGTCGCAGAAATGTCTCCAGCATCCCGTTCCCAACTGCAAAACCCGTCGCATTCAGAAAAACACAGACAACAACATGCGGATTGATGCTAAAATGGACAAATACTTCGAATGCAGCATGGCACTCGATGCCATGAATTGCAATCGGGTATTAAGCTACACTCTCCGCCTGTTACAGGTCCCGCCTTTAAAAAATGTTCTTCCACCGATTAGCCTGGACTGCAGCGATCATCGCGATCGCGCTGTGTGACCTGCAATTCGTTCGATCGCAAGACCTGACATTCGAGCGGCACATTCGACCTATCTTGAGGCAATATTGTTTCGATTGCCATGGGGCCTCTGAAAAGAAAGAAGGGAACTTGGATCTAAGGCTCGTTCGTTTCATGAAAAGGGGGGGCGATTCCGGTGCGGTACTCGATGTGGGAAAAGCAAGTGAGAGCCTTTTGATACAGAGAGTGGTGGATGGCGAAATGCCACCTGGAGAAACGCATTTGCCCGTCGATGCATTGCGCATTCTCAGTGACTGGGTTGATTCAGGTGCCAAGACGGAACGTCCCGAGCCGGAACAAATCGGACCCGGTGTCCCAATCACTGTCGAGGATCGGGACTATTGGGCGTTTCGGCCTATTGTGAGACCCGCGGTTCCGGCGACTTACTCGGACGATCCCCAAGCCGATCCGGCATCCGACGGAAGTCACAAGGATCGGATACGCACGCCAGTCGATGCTTTACTAGCTCAAGCGATGCCTGTGGGAGTTTCATTTTCGCCGGATGCGGAACGTTCGACGTTGATTCGTCGCGTCTACTTCGACCTAATCGGCCTGCCTCCTAGCCTGGAGGAATTCAATCGTTGGAATCAGCTAGCGGACACGAATTGGTATGAACAACTCGTCGACGCGTTGCTCGAATCACCACATTATGGCGAGCGCTGGTCGAGGCACTGGCTCGACGTGGCTGGCTATGCGGATTCCGAGGGACAAACTACCGAAGACGCCGTACGCCCGTGGGCATGGAAGTATCGCGACTATGTAATTCGGTCTCTTAATGCAAACAAGCCGATTGACCGATTTATCCTTGAGCAACTGGCCGGGGACGAACTAGCCGGTGCGAGACAAGGGGACTGGACTGCCGAGCAGATCGAACTCCTCACAGCGACAGGGTTTCTTACAATGGCCGCGGACGGCACTGGAGCAGGCGACAACAGCCCTGAGGCACGCAATAAAGTCATCGCCGACACGCTTAAAATTGTCAGTTCGTCGCTGCTCGGCGTCAGTGTTGGTTGCGCGCAGTGCCACGACCATCGTTACGACCCCATTTCTCAACTGGACTACTACGCGATGCGAGCGGTGTTCGAACCCGCATTCGATTGGCAACAGTGGCGTGTCCCAGATGCGCGTCGCGTTTCGCTCTATACGATCGCGGATCGCGAGCAAGCAGCAACTATCGAACAAGAATCGCAAAAGATTGCCGAAGAAAGGGCCGCGAAGCAAAAGGTCTTTATGGCAGAAGCTCTCGACAAAGAATTGCTCAAATATGAAGAACCGCTCAAAACGGAATTGCGCAAGGCATACGAGAAGCCTGAAAAGGAACGTTCCGAAGAGCACGTGCTATTGCTCAAAAAACACCCAAGCGTGAATATTACCGCAGGTGTCCTATATCAATACCTTCCTAAAGCAGCCGAAGAGCTGAAAACATTCGATACGAAAATCGCAGAGATCCGCGCGCGCAAGCCCAAGGAAGAATTCATCCGTGCAATGACCGAGGTCCCAGACCGTATTCCAGATACGTTGTTGTTCCATCGCGGTGATCACCAACAGCCGAAGCAAAAAGTTCTGCCCGCAGATTTGACCATTGCTGCCGCCGAAGGAGAATTGCCAATGCTGACTGAACGGGATGCGAATCTCAAAACAAGTGGACGCAGATTGGCATATGCACGATGGTTAACAGGTGGCAAACACCCCTTGGTCGCACGCGTATTGGTCAATCGAGTTTGGCTTCATCATTTTGGCCAGGCAATTGTTCCGACCCCATCCGAGTTTGGAAAGCTGGGTATGCCGCCGAGCAATCCAAAATTATTGGACTGGCTTGCCGACGAGTTTATGCAAAGCGGTTGGGACTTGAAGCAACTTCATCGCACGATCCTAAGTTCAACAGCATGGCGCCAGAGTTCGGTGGGCAATGACTCCACGTTTCTAATAGACGCCGAAAATGCACTCTACTGTCGCAAAGCGATTCAGCGACTAGATGCTGAGGTGATCCGAGATAGGATGTTGATCGCAGCCGGAACATTGGATGCGAGCCTGTTCGGACCTCCGGTTCCAATCAAAGCGGATGAGGCGGGCCAAATCATCGTCGATGGTCAACAGAAACGACGAAGCCTTTATCTTCAAGTTCGACGTTCGCTGCCGGTCGCGATGCTGCAGAGTTTTGATGCACCGGTTATGGATGTCAATTGCGAACGAAGGCCTATATCGACGGTTGCAACACAATCACTGATCTTGATGAATGGCGAATTCGCATGGCAGCAAGCGGAACTGCTCGCGATGCGCGCTATTCGCGAAGCGGTGCCGCTCACGATGGAGCAACTCTCAACTCAGCCAGAACTTCCTGCGGCAAGCTCATCCGATAGTTTTGCCGAAATTTCGTCTCAATTGCATTTTGCGTGGCGATTGATTTATTGTAGGTTGCCAACAGACGACGAGTTTAGGCGTTCCATGTCGCATGCAGCAGACCAGTTGAGAGAAATTCAGCTGGACCCTCGTGGAATTGCAGCGGGTTCGAGTATCTCGAAGCAGGTTTTGGTGAATTATTGTCACGCGTTAATTAACTCAAGCGAATTCGTTTATGTCGATTAGAGGCGGATCACTCATGGAGCTATTTAGTCGCCGACAGTTCTTAGCGGAGAATGCTATGGGCATCGGTTCCATTGCATTGACTTGGTTGATGCAGCAAGAACAAGGCAAAATGCCTAAAGTGATCGCGTTGGCCAAGCCCCACAACGACTTGCTACCTCGGAGGACTCACTTCGAGCCTAAGGCGAAAGCCATGATCTCGTTATTCCAACATGGCGGTCCATCGCATATGGATCTAACCGATCCAAAGCCCGAGTTAACGAAATATAGCGGCACTGAGTATAAAGACGACATCCACTTTAGCTTCGTAAACGAAGCGAGCAAAAAACTCTTTGGTAGTCCGTTTCAATTTGATTCGCATGGTCAGTGCGGGACGCAGCTATCAGAACTGCTTCCACACACGTCAGAGATCGTCGATGACATTTGCTTAATCCGCAGTATGCATACCGGTGCAAATGGGCATGAAGTTTCGATTCGCTATTTTCATGGTGGTATTCCAGGGGTTCTGGGGCGACCGACAATGGGGTCATGGCTGGTTTATGCACTCGGATCCGAATCGCAAAACTTGCCTGCTTATATGGTATTGACGGATCCAGGTGGCCTACCCGTCGACGGCGTTACGAATTGGTCGAACGGATACATGCCTGCGATGTTTCAAGGGACAGTTCTTCGTCCCAAAGAACCACGCATTCTGAATCTTGAGCCGCCGCCGCATGTACGTGGCAAGTTTCAAGAACAGAATCTCGCCTTGCTGCAATATTTAAATCGGCGGCATCTTGCGAACCATCCTGGCGAAGCGGAGCTAGAGGCTCGGATTGCAAGTTACGAGTTGGCGGCCCGAATGCAGACGGCTGCTGCCGAAGCTCTTGACATCGAAAAGGAAACCGCTGCAACGCACCGAATGTACGGGCTCGACGCACCGGAAACAAAGGAATATGGTACGCGATGTCTGATCGCTCGACGGTTGGTGGAACGGGGCGTTCGCTTTGTTCAGTTGTTTCATAGTGGACAACCATGGGACAACCACAGCGGCATCGTAAAGGGTCTTAGTTCGATATGCAAGAAGACCGATAAACCGGCCGCGGCGTTGGTTAAGGACCTCAAGCAACGCGGCATGCTCGATTCAACAATTGTACATTGGGGTGGTGAGATCGGACGACTTCCAGTCACGCAAGAGCACGGTTCGCCAGAAAAAGCAGGACGTGATCACAACGGCCAGGGCTTTAGCATTTGGTTGGCTGGGGGCGGATTTCAAGCAGGAATGGTCTTTGGAAAGACGGATGAGTTTGGGCACCGAGCAATTGAGAACATTGTCACTCCCAACGACTTGCAAGCCACGATATTGAATCAATTCGGACTCAGGCACGAAGAGACTTTGTACATTCATAGCGGACAAGAGCAAATGATAACGAATAAGAGGCCAGCTCGAGTAGTGAAAGAGATAGTTCAAGCGCACGCTACGCTTTAGGCTCGCATCTTGTTTTTGGTTGGCTTGCGAAAAAGTGCCAAATGTGCCTTTGTCAATGTTTTCAGTTTAGACTCCATGGACTAATCTTTTACTTGCCCAATGAGCGAACGGATGATCCTGCGACAACGCCTAGGGCAATTTGAATTACCAACGATCCCTCCACCCTCAAGCCCTTCGCGATCGCTTCCCCATGAACTGGTACCCGTTAAAGTCACTTTCCATTTTCGTTATTCTCGCAAGTGTCGATCCGTTGCTGCGTTGCCTTGGCGAACAGCCCGATCCTACTCGATTTGAAAAAGTTACGATTGCCAGTGGCTTGGTCCAGCCAATGCAAATGGCGATTGCACCAGACGGAAGGATCTTTTTGATCGAGCTCGCTGGAAGCGTGAAGTTGATTGACCCCGCTACAAAGTCCAGCAAGGACATTGCCAAAATTCAAGTCACCACGGAACAAGAGAACGGGCTGATCGGCATTTGCCTCGACCCAAAATTCGCCGAGAACCATTGGGTCTATTTGCAGTATTCGCCACCGAGTTTCCCCGGCCAACAATTGAGTCGCTTTCGTTTTCAAAACGAGTCCTTAGATCTCGATTCCGAGCAGAAGTTGTTTCGCTTCGAAGAACAACGCCGTGAATGCTGCCACCATGCTGGTTCAATGGCATTTGGACCCGATGGCTGCCTCTATGTTGGCACAGGGGATAACACCAATCCCTTTAACGATTCCGATGGCTATGCACCGATCGACCAACGCCCAGGCCGAGAACCTTGGGATGGACTGAGGACCGCAGGAAACACCAAAAATTACAACGGTAAAGTACTTCGAATTCGACCCAACCCAAACGAAGGCTATTCCATTCCGGATGGTAATCTCTTCCCAAAGGATGGCTCCATCGGTTTTCCTGAAATTTATGTGATGGGGTGTCGAAACCCTTGGCGTATCAGCGTGGATCAAAAAACAGGTTACCTATATTGGGGCGATGTTGGACCAGACGCAGGAGGAGATGGGCCACGAGGTCCAAAAGGATACGACGAGGTCAATCAAGCTCGAACGGCTGGCAACTTCGGATGGCCGTGTTTCATCGGCCCAAATCGACCTTATAACATGGTCGATTTTGCAACGAACACGATCGGTGAACCGCAAGCTCCTGAGCAACCGTTCAATCACTCTGTCAATAACACAGGCTCTAGAGAACTGCCTCCGGTCCAGCCTCCGTTCATCTACTATCCCGCTGGTGAATCGAGAGAGTTTCCCGAGGTGGGGACTGGCGGTCGCACTGCGTGTGCCGGTCCGGTCTATTACTATGATGCCGATCTGAAATCGGAAAACAAATTTCCTGACGCTTACCATTCAACTTTGTTCGCATTCGAATGGTCTCGAAGCTGGATCATGGCTGTGCATATGGACAAGGACTCCAAGATACAAAAACTCGAGCGGTTTTTGCCTGATGTAAAAATCACACGGCCTATCCATCTCGATTTCGATCAGCTGGGTCGATTGTATGTAATTGAGTACGGGGAGACTTGGGGAGTCAACGCGGAAGCGGCGCTGCACCGATTCGATTATGTTCGAGGCAATCGAACTCCAGTTGCCAAAGCCGTTGTCGAAAACAATATTGGCAAACAGCCGTTGAAAATTCGAATGAAATCTGAAGGGACTTTTGACAAGGATGGCGATACGCTCAATTACCAATGGAAACTAACTCGCACGACCGGTGACCAGCGGAAGGAAAGAGTGCTTACGGAATCCGCCAACGGGGAAGCTTCAATCGACGAACCCGGTTCCTACACCGTTTCTCTGGCCGTTCGAGATTCCCATGGTGCATCGGATGTTGCAACGTACCCAGTAATGGTTGGTAACGCTCGACCTGATATCAAATTCCTATCTCCCAACGATGGAGACTTCTTTACGCCTGGCGAAAAGCTCACCTACAGTTTGCAAATCGATGACCTAGAAGATGGTACGAGTGATTTTGATAATGCAGACGCGAGGAATCTCGAGACGATTGAATTGACTGCACCGAAAAGGACCTTTGTTCAAGTGAGCCCAGTCACGTTAGGCAAATCCGATGGTAAGCCAATTCCCGTTGGGTTAGACATGATGCGCAAAAGCGATTGTTTCAATTGCCATGCGGTCGATCGAGCGCTTGTTGGTCCGATGTTTACCGAAGTTGCTAAGAAGTATCGCGATGTTCCAGGAGCGTTGGAGGCATCGATCAAGCGAGTCACCGAAGGCTCAACCGGAGTCTGGGGTAAGGTTGCGATGCTACCACATACACAGCACACGCCAGACCAAGTCAACGAAATGGTTCGATATGTATTCTCTATCCAAGTGGATTCGAATTCGAAAACGGTTGGTGGTTTGAACAACTCTATCGAAACCAAACAAGATTCAAGCGGCATTCAATTGGAGGCTTTCTATACCGACTTGGGTAGCGGCACAATACCTGCTTTGACGGGCTCGAAGTCAATTCAACTCCGGAGCCGGATCGTGCAAGCGGAAAAGGTAGACGCGATTTCGAAGGCCGAAGTTCTCAATTCCGACAAAGCACAAGGTAAAGCGTTCGTAGGCTCCATTCAGAATGGGGCAGTTCTTCAAGTCAATGGGATACGTCTTTCCAAGGTCAGCAACATTCTCGTTCGCGTTGCAAGCGCCGGACAAGGGGGCTTCATCGAAGTCCACAGCGACACACATAACGGTCCGATGCTGGGCAGGGTGGATGTCGAAGTCAATGGTGACTGGGAAGCGTTTTCAGAAAAGCAGATCGCAATTTCTGGTCATGACGGGATGCATGACCTGTATTTCGTGTTCAAAAACCCGAAGGCGGGCAACGGGCTGATGAACATCGACTCCATCGAGTTCAAGCAATAGTGGTATGTTGCTTCCGGCACCTCCGTCGGCCCGACCTTTCTCGACGGCAGCAAGGAGGATAACTGGAATGGGACGTGTCACTCCGTTTGTTATCTTCTCGCCTGCAAAAGCGGGAAGCCATCGGATCGACAATCATCCTGTAAATCCTGCAAATCCATGTTCGTTTCCCCGGTTGTGTCGACTGGTGATGGTTATGCCAGTTTACTTATGTACAGGTGCTTAGCTATTCGTAGATGGGGAAGAAGCATCCAAAAGCAGTTTCACAAAATGCGCCTGGGTCGTTGAAGCGTTGGTTTTTGTCCAGAGAACTGATGCCGTCCATCTCCGCTTGGGTCAATGCAAAGTTTGCTAAGTCTAAATTCTCTCTCAAACGTTGGATCCTGCTTGTCTTAGGCACGATGGCGGTCCCACGCTGAACTCCCCAGCGAAGCACAATTTGGGCTGGAGTTCGGTCATGGGCGATGGCAATCTTTTGAACGACTGGATGGCTTAGAACTGAATCGCTTTGCGATGCCATCCCCAGTGGAATATAGGATGGTGCGCCCAAAGGAGAAAACCCTGTAACCGCAATGGACGATTCTTTGCAGTACCGCAACAGTTTGGATTGGACCAAGTAGGGATGCAGTTCCACTTGAAGCACGCTGGGGCGGATCCGACATTGGGATAAAAGATCTCGAACCAGGGAAGTACCAAAATTGCTGACACCGATAGAACGGACCAATCCCGCGGCCACCAATTCTTCCATCGCTTGCCATGTCTCGCGGATTGGAACAGAACCGGGCACCATTCTCGGTTTGGCTGCCGAAGGATCTGCGAACCATCCGGGCGGATAGCGAGTTTCGAATGGAACATATTCTAAGACGATAGGGAAATGAACGAGATAAAGGTCCAAATAGTCGAGTTGCAAATCTTGAAGCGTACGCAGCAGTGCAGGCTTTACGTGCTCAGGCTGGTGGTAGGTGTTCCACAGTTTGCTTGTTATCCAGAGTTCGTCTCGATTGCAAAGCGATTGGCGGGCAATTTCGGCAATTCCGTCGCCCACATTTTCCTCATTGCCGTAGTCAGCCGCACAATCCAAATGGCGATATCCTGCTTTGATCGCCTCGACCGTCAACGCGGCTGCAGCGGCTTTTTCAACCTTCCAAAAACCAAGCCCGACAGCGGGCATCGATTTGGAGTTGGAAACCTCAACGGAAAGGCAGGCAAAGGAGGATTCGGTTGGTATTGGGTTAGAGTTCGACATTCTCGCTGCTTCAATGTGTTTCATGATGGGTTGCAGAAATTAGTTTCGAATGGAGATCATAACGGACCTGGCGCCTACTTGCCACCAACCAAGATCCAATGGAAAATGCTCGGTTGCTTTGTTTGAGGTTCAAGAAATTCTTTGCGGCGAGAGGACTGCACATTTTATGGCCGTTCTTGGGCAGATAGATTTGCATGCTGCTTTAAATCGCTTTGGTCTTGAGGATTTTCGGAAAGGTCAACAGGATGTTATCAGCCATATCATTGCTGGCCACGATTGTTTGTGCGTCATGCCGACCGGTGGCGGTAAGAGTCTTTGCTACCAATTGCCCAGTTTGGTCCGGCCCGGACTGACAATCGTCGTTTCACCTCTGATTGCGTTGATGAAGGACCAGGTGGATTCGTTGTCCAATCGAGGTATCTCCGCAACGTTGATCAATAGCACACTTTCTACCGCCGAACAGAATCAGCGATTGGAGCATGTTGCAGGCGGACACTATGCGATGGTGTACGTCGCCCCAGAGCGGCTTCGCAATTCACGATTCTTGGATGCAATCCGTTCGACGCCCATTCAGTTGCTCGCTGTGGACGAAGCGCATTGCATCAGCGAGTGGGGGCACGATTTTCGCCCCGATTACCAACGCCTTGGCCGTTTTCGTGAAGCGCTCGGCGGTGTTCAAACAGTTGCATTGACCGCCACCGCAACCCCGAAAGTACGGCAAGATATTGTCGACTCGCTGAAGCTAAAAGTCGCCAAGCACTTCATCACAGGATTTGCTCGGGATAACCTTTTTTTGGGTTCCATGCTTTGCATGGGTGATCGAGAAAAAGACAAACAACTGCTTGATTTCATCAAGGACCAAGTGGGTACGGGCATCATTTACGCTGCGACTCGCAAACGCTGCGAAGCACTCGTCGAACAAATCGGGAAGGAACTCAAAATCAGCGTCGGAGCGTACCATGCAGGTCTTTTGCCAGAACAGCGAAAGCTAATTCAAGAGCAGTTCATGGCGGGACAGCTCAAAGTGATCATCGCTACCAACGCGTTTGGGATGGGGATTGACAAATCGGACCTGAGATATGTCGTTCACTACAATACGCCAGGCACGCTTGAAGCGTACTACCAAGAAGCGGGTCGAGCTGGTCGCGATAGTTTGCCCTCTCAGTGTGTATTGCTTTATAGCCCCCAAGATCGTTACATCCAGGAGTTCTTTATCGAGAATGCCAATCCCCCTCGCGAACTATTGGAGTCCGTTTATGAACTTCTCGTGAAACGCCCTGAAGACCCCATCGAATTAACAGCCGAGGAGATCCGCGAACTGACCAACACACCCGCAACGACCGAAGCGATCAATTCCTGTCTCCAAATCCTCGGGCGAACGTCCGTCATGGAACGGCTCGAGATGTCGGGAGGTCTGGCTATGTTTCGAATCGACACCAAACTACCGACATTGCTGGACTTGCTCCCAAAGGCGGCGAATGTGCAGCGTAATGTGCTGCGTGTTGTGGAAAAGGCTATTGGAGATAGGCGTGAGGAAGCCGTCTACATTCATCCGCGTTGGTTGATGCAGCAATTAGCAATGGATCGAGACGCGTTGAACCGCACTCTGCGTGAACTCTGCAAGCTGGACTGCTTCGAGTACGTTCCGCCGTTCCGCGGTCGAGCCATTCATTTTCGTCGACGCGATGTTACCTTCAACGATCTCAAAATCGATCACGAGACATTGGCTTCTCGCAAGAAGTCCGACTACGAAAAGCTAGACCGGATGGTTGCTTATGCGCAGAGCCGCTCTTGTCGGCAAAAAACCATCCTTGAGTATTTTGGCGACGCATCTGCATCGAACTGCGGTATTTGCGATCGATGTCAAGGGAAGACGGGTTGGCCAAACATGCCCAGTGTGGCTGCAATTGCCTCGAAACCGCATCAAGAGAAACGAACCAAGTCCAAGCAGGGTAAGAATGCCGTTGCGATCGACGTTGGCGTAAAACAAACAGATGCGCATGTGTTAGCGGTTGACGGGCCCGAAGTTGCGAAAATCGACATTCTCAATCGCGCTTCCTCGAATCCCTTGATCGAGAAAGACTCGATCACATCCGGAGCTCAACCAAAACATCCGACAGCTGTCACCGCGTTTCCATCCGACAAGCCATCCCCACCAACTCCCGCCGCTTCGCTCATGCCAAGCGAAGCTAAGCCAGCTTATGATCTGATCATGACTATTCTCAATGCGGTCGAGCGTACGCATGGTTACTTGAGCAAGACGTTGTTGTCGCAGCATCTTTCAGGGGTCGAGAGCAAAGCAGTACAAGGGTTGCGACTGCAGAGACTGCCTGAGTTCGGTATTCTCAAGTCTTGGAAGAAATCACATGCCTCAGGTTTTCTTGATAAAACCCTTGATGTCGGCTTACTGTCTCTATCTGAATTGCGAATCGGGAAAGTGACGGTCTCGCTTTCGGAGGCGGGATTGAGTTGCCTTGCAGGGACACAAACGGTCCCTATTTTACTAATGCAGTATGTTCATCAGTGCCAGCAAATGTCCGAGAAAGGAATCGGTTCAACTGCGACCACGTCCCCTAAATCTTTCGCAACAGTCGATTCCAATCCGAGGAAGCCTATTGTCAAGTCGACAGAAGCGTCACCGTTACCATCATTAGCGCCACGAGTGCTAGTTGCCACAGATGGGCACTCATCCAGAGAAGCTACGGTGCCGAAGCACACCGACGAAGCTGTCGCCGATGAACCTATTCGTCCTATCGCTACGCTGCCAAGAGCCGCTTTAACCGATGCAAGCCTAGGTCGAGATGTGACTGCACCAATGATCGAAGACTGGCGGTGGACGGTCCGTTTGGTTGAACATGGATACCGTCTTGGTGAATGTGCCTTGATCCGGGGGAAGACTCCCGACTCCATTTTGGAAGACCTGACCAAGGCGATTCAAGATGGCAGTCGATTTACAATAGAGCAGTTGTTTGATCGTCGAACTCAGATCGCAGTCAAGGAACTAAGACACACCGGCATCGATCCAGCGAATCCTCCGTCCATCTTTCAATCCTATCCATCCCTTTGGCGATTCATTCAACGTTGGGTGAGTATCGGCAATGTCTGAGATAGACATTTGTAAATCGCGATTAAAGTGGCCAGTCCGGCGGCAACTGCGGGCGGCATGTTGCAGGATGTGTTAGGAGAGTATCGCTGCACAATACAAGTGCTGATCTTCAGCCGTTGCTAGGCTGTTCTGGGTGTTGGATTTGCTTTATGATCTGCTTCGACGCATTGCACAAGACGGATTCAATCTTGACGCATCCCAATGAAAAAATCGAGCAAGCAAACTTATTGGTTGATGAAAACGGAGCCGGACGTTTTTTCGATTGACGACTTGGCGGCAGCCCCGAATCAAACGACCTGTTGGGATGGAGTGCGCAACTACCAAGCCAGAAACTACATGCGAGATCAGATGCAAATAGAGGATCGCGTGTTGGTGTACCACAGCAACTCGCTTCCATCCTGCGTTGTCGGTATAGCGACGGTTGCGAGAACATCGTATCCGGACCATACAGCGTGGGATCCGAACGATCCGCATTTCGACCCCAAGAGCAATCCAATCAATCCGCGTTGGTTCATGGTGGACATTCGATTCGAAGCGAAATTCACGGTACCGCAGAGCTTGGAGATGCTCAGAGGCGTGCCAAAATTGGTCGGTATGGAACTTCTGAGGAAGGGTACGCGACTGAGCGTCCAGCCTGTATCCAAGCAGGAATTCGCGATTATTGAGAAGCTAGGTATGTAGTTCGGATAAGTAAACGTTGCAGCACCCGCGAGCGAGCCTGAGAGACCGCCAAACGGGGCATTACCCGCGCGGCATCGTTCGCTTTAGTAACTGGCTAATCGACCGCACCCCCTCATTGCGCAGTAGACCGGCTCTATAAATCCGACCGGCCAATGTGACAATTCCATATGTCGAGATGACCATGACTAACGCGGCCAACGGTGGTTGCCAGAATGGAACTGTTGTTCCGGAGGCCAATCGCAAAACCATCATCATTGGACAAGACGGCGGAAAAAAACTCAATGTGGTTGCAACGATTCCGTTGGGTTCTCGAACGGCGATGAACCAAACCATCATCGGTGCCATCAATACCAACCACACCGGCAACAGCAACGTCTGCGCCTCTTTTAGTTCGCTAACAGACGCGCCAACAGTTAAGAAGATCGAACTAAAAAACAACACTCCAAGCAATTGAAATAACAAAAACCACGGCAATAGACTCAGAGGCATCTTGTCGGCAAGTCCTTGGTAGTTTAGGAAAAACAGTCCTCCCGCGCCATAGAGAACAAAGATCACAAGCGATCCGGCCACGTTTCCGAGCAACTTGCCACCCATGAGTTGCGACGGGGTTACGGAGCCAAGAAGCACTTCCGAGATACGCAAGCTCTTTTCTTCCATCGCGCTTTCCAGCATCGGCTGAGCAGCCATGAGGATGACCATGAACATCAGCATCATCACCCCGAATGGCAAGAACATGTTCACCAGCGCATCGACCATCGAATTTTCGTCCGACTTTTTCCCGTCTGACTTCTTGACGGGAGCGCTAGGTACCAGCTCCACCTTGGCATCGATTTGAGCGAAGATCTTTGGGTCAATTTTGTCTAGACCGAATTGCAGCATCCGAGCGTCGCGAAGCCGCTGACTGAGTAGCGAACCAAGCCAAGCTCGAGCTCCACTCATCAAGGCATCCTGGCTGTAGAATTTGGCGCTTGTGGACGTTGACTCGACGGCCTCGACTACGTTTCCGTCAGGGGAAATGCCTTGAGGGTTTTCGAATAGTGTCTTTGGTATTTCGACCAATGCGTAGATGTCACCGTTGCGAATTGCGTCGCTGTATTTGAGTCGTTCCTCGTCGGAAATCTCGCTGGGACCAGCGACCAATTCCCACGCGTCGGCTTGCTGTTCCATAAAAGAAGACGCCCCCCCCAGTTTCCCACTCTTGGTTACAATTTTTTGGGTAGGTTTCGTATTGATCGATGCGTTCCGTGCCTTGGCCGCTAGTTCGAATTTTTCGAATAGCTCACCGGTTCCATCGGCCACAACGATTCTCAGCGTTTTTCCGCCGCTGACGCGATTCAGAACCGGCATCGCCAACAAACTTCCGAACATCAGAATCGGCATCATGACCAAAGTAAACAGAAATGCTTTGGTCCCCACCATAGCCACATACTCGCGGTGCGCAATAACCCAAAGCTTGAACATGGCGTGGCTATTTCTAATTATTTGGCTGATTTGTGATATTGATCCAGGATAGATTGTATCGCTTGAATGGTATTTGTCGCGGCATCGGGGGACACGATGCAGTTTTCAAGGTTGCCGAAGTGTTCTTCCAAGCATCGCAGCAATAATTCTTGCAAATAGGCGTCGTCGGGGGCGCTGGGAAGATTGCTTTGATGGTAAAGCGTTTCGAGCTGCCGTTCTTTGGTGCTCGCCCATGCGAATATTTCTTGTTCGTTCATTTCGCCTCGCCGAATCGCTTTGAGCTGTTCGCGATTCAATCGCAAATCGATGTCTCGATTCGTCAGAATCTGCTCGCACTCATTCAGGAGCCGGACGATATGATATGCATATTTGACATCAAAACCAAATTCCTTGATTAGCTCGCGACGCTTGCCAATTGGGTTCTTCGTTCGCATTTTGTGGAGCGTGGCATAAGCATATCCCTTGAATTTGGGCCAACAGCCTTTGTGCAAAAAATGCTGTCGGTTCTCGCGAATAAGTGTGCCAACAGTTGTGACATGAAGAACGCAATCCTGTGCGGTAAACAGCGAGTCGAGCATATTTGGATTCCCTTCCATGCAGAGCGCAAAGTATCGCACTATGCCATAGATCGACAAATCATACTGAGTCGCCTGCGAGTCGTTTGCATGTCCGTCACGAATATGCGATTGCTGATAGTTTTCGAACGGATGGTGCGGTTTGCCAAAACCGGGGATCCGGCCATCTAAGTGTGGAAAGATATCGGTTTTCGGCGGGATGCAAACACCATAGATGTCCCGATCAGAACTTTCCGTTGAGACACCGTAGGCTTGCGAGCCCATGGTGGTTTCATAGATCATGTTTGCCGGTAAGAACCGCGGCGGCTTAATGAGCCCTTTGGCGAATAGGTCTTGGGTAATGCTGGCCATAAATCGCTTTGCATGTACTTTTGTGTAGAAGCGTTTTACTCAACGGCAACGGTATGTGGTCCCGACAGAACGGTTCCCCATTCCCTAACTCTGCCCAATAGAGATATTATAGTAGCAGATAGGTTCGGACGAATGGCTCACAATGGATGGAGTTCTTGAAGATGCATGACACTCTGATCGCCCCCACGGAGAATGCACTGCCAGAAGAGGCGCAGATAGCACTCGACCCGCAAGTCATTCGCCGTCGATTGGATCAGCTCTGTTTCGCCAGACTGGAGGCTACGCGTGAATATGAGGCAAACGCCAAGGAACTGGAAAGACTAGCAAAATGTTTGCAGACCGCGGAAAAAGTGTCCGTCGCACTTGAGAAGCTGAACCAAGATTTGTTTTCTAGCTTACTCGGTACCGTTCAAGAAAAGATTACGATTGCATTGCAAGAGATTTTGGAGCAACCGATCACGTTCCACGCAGAAGCCGGTTTCTCCAGGAATAGCGCAAGTGTTGAATTTTGGATCGAACGGAATGGGAAGCCGGAGGATCTCATTAACGGACAAGGGGGCTCGGTCGCAAACATTGTTAGCGTTTGTTTGCGGATATTTGCACTCACGACACTCGATGAAGCAACCCACCGTCGGTTTTTGATTCTCGACGAACAAGACTGTTGGCTCCGGGCAGATTTGGTCCCTAAGCTCGTAAAGATCATTCACGATGCGAGTCGCGCTTTGGGGTTTCAAGTGTTGATGATCAGCCACCACGAACGGCACTTGTTCGAACAATACGCCGACAAGATCATCGAGTTGCAATGGCAAAACGGCAAAGTGGTCGCAGTCGATACAACGTCCGGACCATCACAACCGGATGGAAAATAGTTCGTGAGAACACCGAGGCAGTAGAGATCATCGAGACTGGCGCTGAACCGCAAAATCCTTATTCGCCGACTTCGCAGATTCGAGTTGCTCCCGAGTCAATTTCGTTCCATGGAACAATCACCGAAGAGCATTTTAGAACGCTCCTTCCGAAAAACCTGATGAGACTCTTCGTCGCATTGGCGTTTTTGTTGTTTGTTATAGTCCTACCAATATTGATGGCGGCATCCCTCCTTGCGATCTTTGCTGGTGAGGCTATGGCGATCGTTGTTTCCATTTGCATGACCGTCTTTTCGCTAGCGGCTCTATTGTTTTGCATTCGGATGGCTTCGACACGAATCAGGGCTAGGTCCTATCTAAAGAAGTTTCCGGATCTGTTAGGAGCAATGGAGGGGACGTTTAATGCGAATGGGCTAGTTCTAGAGGACACGGAAAAGACCCATTGGTTTCCTTGGGTGCAACTTTCGTCCATGGCCGTTTCGAACGCGGGGGTGCGTATTCCATTGGATAATGACCCACGCCGCTTCCTGGCTTTGGCCGAAGAACTCTTCGATGGCTTTCGACCATGCGACATGGAACAACTGCACGCGCGGAACAGAGTCGCACAATCGTCGTACGATGAATTGGCCAAGGCAAGCGCATCTGTGCTTCAGAAGGAAATAGGGGCACCAAGTTATTACTGCGGATGGTTTAACCAATCAACGAGTTGGAGCACATGGTTAACGTTACTTTTCAGTCCAGTATTCATTTGCCTGTTTATCGCCTATCGAACATTTCAGGGGGATTGGAACTGGATCTGGATCGCGCTGGTGATTACCTCTTTGATAGGGACACTTTCCGGCCTCCTACCCCTCTTGCGACTTATTCGAAACCGCGGTCGAACAACGGTCATGTGTTGGGGGTGGTTGAACGAGAATGAGTTGATCTACGGTTCTGGAACCCATGTCATGAAGATTCCGATGGCTTCGATGAAGTACATTGGTCGCGACGCTGAGATACTGGAGTTTGTGCTAGCGAGTGGACAGAGTCTGCACGTTTTCCGAAGCGTCTTTCAGGACGTTAGCCATTTTGACACGGTTTGTACGTCGTTAGATCGGCTGAATACGACCGAGGAAGACAGTTCCCGCAGACTTTATTCGCAATGCTGCTTGTCTAAATTGGCCACTTCGGTACACTTCTATGGCAATTGCACCACTCCTTTGGGGCAGTTTACTTCGTTTTAGCTAGCATCGCGTGATTTCCATGGAACTCAAGACTCAAAATAACGAGGCTCCAACCCGGCCGGTGGATCAGCTTGTTCTGGACTTGCTCAGGCGGCAGGCGGGGCTTTCGGTTACCGATTTGATGGAACGGCTCGAAGTGACTGCGACAGCGATTCGCCAACGGCTTGATCGCCTTGAGGAGTCTGGATTGATTGAGCGTCGCAAGCAAGGTATTGGTCGTGGCAGACCGTCGTTCAACTACTTCCTGACGGCCAAAGGAGCTCAGCAAGCGGGTGTAACCTATAGCGATTTGGCGATCGCTTTGTGGAATGAAATCAACTTGCTAGCGTCTCCCGAGCTGAAAGCGACCTTGATGGATCGCGTATCGGCACGAATGGGTGGTTCCTTTCGGGGGCTATTAACAGACGGTCCGATCGAGGATCGCATGCAGTTGATGGCAGGACTTTTAACAAATCGCAAGATTCCAACATGTATGACCAGCGGCGTAGGATTGCCGATCCTCGAGGTGCAAGCTTGCCCGTATCCTGACTTAGTGGGGAACGAACACGACCGCAGCGTGTGCAACATGGAAACGAAGGTTATGAGTGCAGCGTTGGGACAGGAAATGGAGTTGTCCCAGTGTCGCCTCGATGGACACAGTTGTTGCCAGTTCAAACCGACGGTTACAGTTGCAGGGGCAGCCACTTGATCGTCCGACATGGCTATTAGATTTCAAAATTACTACCATTTTTTCAAACTGACCTTGGATCGAAAGTACAGATGTCACATACACTCCGAATCGAAAATTTGCATGTCGCTGTCGACGGGAAAGCGATTCTACGCGGCGTTAACTTGGAAATAAAGTTCGGCGAAACACACGCTCTGATGGGTCCGAACGGTTCTGGCAAGAGCACGCTCGGTTTGGCCATTGCCGGCCACCCCAATTATGAAATTACGGACGGAGCGATCTATCTCGACGACCAAAACATCACCGAATGGGAAGCCGACCAACGAGCCCGCGCCGGGATCTTCATGGCATTCCAACGACCCATTGCGATTCCAGGGGTCAAGACGGCCGACTTTCTTCGCCATGCAACAACCAACGTCCGCCGACCTGACCGCAAGGAAGGCGAAGACCTTATTCCAATGCGAGAGTTCCGAAAGGAATTGAAGTCCAAAATGGAACAGCTCAAAATGGATTCGGAGTTCGCTCGCCGTTATGTCAACGATGGATTTTCGGGGGGCGAGATGAAGCGCGCCGAGATTTTGACGATGGCCATGCTACTGCCCAAGTTCTCGATCCTTGATGAAACCGATAGCGGTTTAGATGCAGACGCAGTGAAACTCGCCAGCGCATCGATCGCCGAGATTGGACGGGACAAGATGGGGCTCTTGATCATAACCCACCACGATAAACTGCTCGAGCATAACAAACCTCAATTCACGCATGTCATGTTAGGGGGACGCATTGTGGAGACAGGTGGGCCTGAACTGGCTCGCGAGCTTCATGATCACGGTTACGAGCGAATTCGGAAAACATATCCTGACGCCGAAGCGGCCAATCAAGAAATGCTTGGTAAAGAAGAAGCGGTAACGGTCTAACCGATACGCCGTCTTCGGAACCGAGAGTACATTCAAACTATCCAAAAGAAAACTACATAATGTCTACAGATATTGCAGCTAATGAGTCGGTCGGCGAGATCAACAAATACGATTTCCGGACAGACAGCAAAGCGGTTTTTAAAGCCCGAAAAGGGGTTGATGCTGAGATTGTCAATCAGATCTCGGAGATGAAGAACGAACCGGACTGGATGCGAGACTATCGCCTCAAAGGACTTGAGATTTTCCATTCCAAGCCGATGCCCAAGTGGGGTGGTGCGATCGACATCAATTTCCAAGATATTTTTTATTATCTGAAGCCAACGGACAAGCAGGGGAAGACCTGGGACGAAGTCCCCAAAGAAATCAAAGACACCTTTGAAAAGCTCGGCATCCCCGAAGCGGAGAAAAAGTTTCTGTCGGGTGTTAAAGCACAGTTTGAAAGCGAAGTTGTTTACGGTTCGCTCAAACAAGACCTTGCCGACCAAGGCGTTATTTTCACCGACACCGACTCGGCGGTCCGCGACTATCCAGAACTTGTTAAAGAGTATTTTGGAACGATCATCCCCTCGACCGACAACAAGTTTGCTGCACTCAATTCTGCAGTTTGGTCTGGGGGCTCTTTTATCTACGTACCTAAAGGGGTCAAGATCGAGTTCCCATTGCAAGCGTACTTCCGCATCAACGCTGAAAATATGGGTCAGTTCGAACGCACACTTATCATTGTCGACGAGGGTGCGTCGGTTCATTATGTTGAGGGCTGCACCGCACCCATGTACACCTCCGAGTCGTTGCATTCCGCAGTAGTGGAGATTATTTGCAAACGGGGCAGTCGATGCAGATATACGACCATCCAAAACTGGGCAAATAACATTTACAACTTGGTTACCAAACGAGCTGTCGCATACGCCGACGCGACCATGGAATGGGTCGACGGGAACTTAGGCAGCAAACTCACCATGAAGTACCCATCGGTTTACATGTTGGAGCCAGGTGCGCACGGAGAAATCCTCTCCATTGCGTTTGCCGCGAAAGGGCAGCATCAAGATGCAGGCGCTAAGCTCGTTCACTGCGCCCCCAACACGACGGGCCAGATCATAAGCAAGTCCATCTCGAAGGGTGGAGGACGAGCAAGCTACCGCGGTTTGGTGCGAGTCGAAAAAGGAGCCAAGAACTCCAAGTGCAATGTTGTATGCGACGCTTTGATCCTGGACCCACAGAGCCGCAGCGATACCTATCCCTACATCGAGATCCTTGAAAAGGACGTGAGTGTCGGGCACGAAGCGAGTGTTTCCCGCATCGGTGAGGAGCAAATGTTTTATTTGATGAGTCGCGGCATGAGCGAAGCCGAAGCCAGCACCATGATCGTCAGCGGATTTATTGAGCCACTTGTCAAGGAGTTACCGATGGAGTACGCCGTTGAAATGAATCGACTGATTCAGCTCCAGATGGAAGGGTCGGTGGGTTAAATGACAACGACTGTTGCTCGCAAAGAAACCGCAGGCTTCGATCAAGCTGGCTTTGATCAATTCTTGGATCGCCGCATCGATCCTGTCTGGATTACACAATCGCGTAAGGATGCGTGGGCTGCCTTCGAGTCGATGGGATGGCCAAACCCGCGAGATGAAAATTGGCTCAGGTCGGATCTGCGCGGATTCAAACTGTCCAAATACAGCCCTACGAATGAAACCGAGTCGCAATCGGTCCTGAACGCCCCTGTACGATTGAACGAAGGGGTGGAGTTGGCCGGTTTTCTTCGATCAGAAAACGGGTTAGTCACGGAAGAATTTCTCGACCCAGTTTATGCAGCCAAGGGTGTCGTTTTCGGTTCGCTGAGTCGTTGCGTTCGAGATCATGCCGAGCTCTTAAAAAAGCATCTGCATGCGCAGATCAACATCGACTCCGATAAGTTTGCCGCGTTGCAAGCAGCGATGTGGACAGATGGCTATTTTCTTTACGTGCCAAAAAACGTTGTCATCGACAAACCATTGCATATTCATGCAGCAATGGGTGACGGCCATGTCGACGTATCGCATGCGTTGGTGGTGTTGGATGAGCGGGCCGAAGCTTCAGTACTCTACGAATGCAGTAGCAGTACAGCAGAGGCTTCTGGTTTTCACTGCGGAGGCCTCGAGTTAGTGGTCGGAGCGCGTGCGAACTTGCGTTTCGTAGGTCTCCAGGACTGGGGCAGCAACACATGGCACTTTGCTCACAAACGAGCTAGCGTTGGCCAGGATGCAAATCTCCAGTGGACCATTGCCGCTGTGGGTTCTAAATTTGCACAAGTGGACCAACAAGTTGCGTTGATCGGTAAAGGGGCCAATAGTCATGTGAACGGCGTCTTATTCACTCGCGATCGACAACATCTCACTTATAACACCATCCAGCGGCATTCTGCGACGCATTGCACCAGCGACTTCCTGTACAAAGCGGTGCTCCAGGATCGCTCACGTACGGTGTGGCGCGGCATGATCAAAGTCGATGAAGGTGCGGACAAGACGGACGGTTATCAACGAAACGACAACCTCTTGCTCAGCGACAACGCCCGCGCGGATTCGATCCCAGGGCTAGAGATTAAAGCTGACGACGTTCGATGCACGCACGGCAGCACGAGCGGTCGAGTCGATGAAGAGTTGATTTTCTACGCTCGGTCGAGAGGTTTCACACGACAAGAGGCCATTCGCATGATTGTAACCGGGTTTTTCCAGCAGATTTTCGATCGCATCACGATCGATAGTGTGCGAGAGGCCCTAGGAGCAGCCATTGCTCGCCAAGTTCGCCAATACGATTAGAAAGTTACCGTTCGAAGATGACGTCCAATACGAGTACGAAGTTTACATTCGCTTGCAAGCTCAGCGATCTGAAACCGAACATAGCCTTTGCCACCGAGGTCAATGACCGATTTGTGGTTTTGGTCTTGCTCGATGGGAAAGTATTTTGTGTGGAAGATACCTGCACCCACGATGGCGGAACACTAGGTGAGGGCGAATTGGACGGCAACTGTCTTGTCTGTCCTAGGCATGGCGCCAAGTTCGACGTTCGGACAGGCGATGCAATGTGTATGCCCGCGACGGAGGGTACTTTATCGCACGAAGTTCAAATCCAGGGCGACGAAGTGTTTGTTCAGTTAAAAGATAACTGATCGTAAACAGGCAGCCGGCCGACGCTAGATGAAAACGTAAGCCGCGGGCGCTAGCCGCGTTCAATCCCACTCTCGCGGCTAGCGCCCGCAGCTCAATCAAAAAACAGGTGAAGCGAAAAATGCCGATCACTGAAGATCACGTCCGCGAACAACTCAAATTGGTTATTGATCCAGAACTATTCGTTAACATTGTCGACCTCGGGTTGATCTATGTTGTCGATATCCAACCGGGCGAAGGCGAAAAAGAAAACGTCAACGTCGAAATGACCCTGACCAGTCCAATGTGCCCAGCAGGACCGCAACTCGTCGCTAACAGCCGTCAAGTCATTGAAGCTATCGAGGGTGTCGGCGCGGTTGACATCAAGGTTGTCATGGATCCGCCGTGGACCCAGGACCGCATGACCGAAGACGCGCGAGATCAGCTCGGCATATTCTAAAACATGGATACTCAATTCACCTATCCCGATCTATCCGAACTGCAAGAAGAACTAGAAGATTTGGAGACCTCGGAAGATCGAATCCAGTTCCTGATCGAGTTAGGAGAATCGCTGCCTCATTTTCCTGAGGAGTATTGCACCGAAGAGTTCAGGGTCGTCGGATGTCAGAGCATGGTTTGGATCGTTCCCAGTTGGGACGGCAGGTCGTTCCAGTTTATTGCGTCCAGCGACGCACCCATGGTCCGCGGTCTCGTTGCCGTTTTGATGTCCGCTTATTCTTCGAAAACACCTTCCGAGATCTGTTCCTTTCCAATCGAAAAGGTGCTCGATGGAATGCACTTGAAGTCGTTCCTTTCGCCGCTGCGAAGCAATGGACTGCACTCGATGATCAAACGGATTCGAGCGTACGCGGAATCCAATCTATCTCCCTCCATCGCCCATGGCCCCGATGGCGATTTGTCGGAATCTGTAAAGCTTGTCGATCTTGGTCCCTTGCTCGCAAGAATCGAGCAGATTAGAGCCGATTTTCCTATCTTGCTTCAAAAGGATCAGAAGGGGCTATCGATCGCGTACCTGGACAACGCCGCTTCGTCACAACGACCTCAATCGGTTATCGATTCGATGACTCGCGTTTTTATAGAGCATTACTCCAACGTGCATCGTTCGGGACATCAGTGGGCAGTGCGATCGACCGAAGGCGTAGAAGCAAGTCGCGAGGCGGTAAGGCGATTTATCAATGCGGCCAAGACCGAAGAAGTGATTTTCACGGCAGGCGCGACCGCATCTATCAATCTGATTGCCCAAGCATGGGGCGATGCCAATTTAGGTTCTGGTGACGAGATTCTGTTGACCGAGATGGAACATCATTCGAATATTGTCCCTTGGCAACAACTTTGCTCGCGCAAAGGATGCAAGATCCGTTGGGTTCCTATCCAGTCTGACTACACGTTGGATGTCGAGCAATTTGAAGGCTTGCTTTCGCAGCGCACCAAACTGGTGTCGTTTACTGCTGTCTCGAACGTATTAGGTACGATCAATCCGGTGAAACAGCTTGTTCAATTAGCACATCGAGTCGGTGCCACGGTTGTCGTAGATGCAGCGCAAGCGACACCTCACGGTGCCATCAACGTGCAAGATTGGGATGCGGATTTTGTGGTCTTCAGCGGTCACAAAATGCTTGCCTCGACGGGAGTTGGAATATGTTATGGCAAGAAGTCCATATTGGAAGGCATGCCGGAATGGCAAGGAGGCGGTAGCATGATCAAGTTGGTGACGTTCGACGGTTTTTCACTTGCCGATCTTCCACATAAGTTCGAAGCAGGGACGCCCGCCATCGCAGAAATTATTTCGATGAAGCCAGCAGTAGAGTATTTGGAGGCCATCGGACATGACAGGCTTATGGAGCACGAACGATTGCTGGCTGACCAAGCGACGAGCGGGTTGTTGGAAATGGATGGCGTAAGCGTTTTCTCACCGGCTTTGGAATTAAAGAGTGGCGTGGTTTCTTTTGCTGTGGACAAGACTCACGGCGAGGAGATCGCAAGGGTCTTAGATGGGCGAGGGATTGCTATCCGCGTGGGGCATCACTGTGCGATGCCCTTGCATAGCCGATTGGGTGTGTCGGTGACATGCCGCGCGAGCTTTTATCTGTACAACACACCGTCAGAAGTCAGCCGTTTACTAGAGTCCGTCGAGCATGCGATCAAGATACTTCGCAAGTAAGACTTGTAGATGGCGAATGGGCGTAAACTCATTCTACGCGATGAACTTATTTGTGATTGCTGCGTAAATCCACGCCATTGCGGGCTGACTGCTCAACATGCCGTTTAGGAAAGTCCCATATGCGAACCAATTCACATGGGGAGCCACTCTTCTCATGGTATCGGTTATGGTGTGGAAGGACTTCGCCACACCATTCCGTTGTTTTACGGTAAGATACGGGGCGTTAAACCAGTTCCCAGTGCGTTAAGAAACCACCTCCATGAACAACTTTTCTGATTCTGCGACAAGATTCCAATCGCCTACGCAGAACCAACCAAGAGTCTCTGGTTTGCGTTGGTTTCTTCGCCGAATCGTTTTCGGCATTTTGTTCGCTGCACCGATTCTACTGACTTTATTTGTCGTTTATCAAATCTATTTGATTTTGAATTCGTGGGTAATCGATCCGGTTGCCTCGTTGATTGCACCGCTGATTGTCCCCAAAGGCATCGACGATCCGTATTGGACTGCGGTAGAGAAGTATGTGACCCCACCGATCTCACTGTTGACGGTATTGTTGATTTTTTACATTCTTGGTTATGCCTTTCAATCGCGATTGAGCCGTTGGGTGGACTGGGGCTTTAGTTATATTCCAGGAATCTCAGTGTTGTATCGAGCGGTTCGCGATGCTTCGCAGGCCATGCAAGGTCCGGACGGACTCAAGAAGATTGATACGGTTGTGCTTGTGCCGTTTCCTCATGCGGGCGCCAAGGCGACTGGATTCCTGATGGGAGAGTGTCAAGACATGAGAACAGGCAAACCGTTGGCGTGTGTTTATGTTCCGATCGGCCTTTTTCCGCCGTCTGGCTATACGCTCATTTTTCCACGCGAAGATGTGGTCAACACTGGATGGGAAGCATCATCGCCATGGAAGCTTCTCCTCTCCGGTGGACTAACGATACCTCAAAAGGTCCCGTTCGACCAAAATGCTTAACACACACTGCGGCGGGATGCCAATAGGTCCGCGCCTGGCCGTCTTCGGAGA
This sequence comes from Pirellula sp., assembly GCA_031374515.1. Taxonomy (GTDB): domain Bacteria; phylum Planctomycetota; class Planctomycetia; order Pirellulales; family Pirellulaceae; genus JBKCUI01. Next base: position 86,083 of record JANMGH010000164.1, read on the forward strand.
ACGCGTAAAGACAAAGAATCAGTCGTCAAACACGTGTCAAGGATTGACGAATCGCATGAAAAACCTTACGTTTTCGGGCTCGGTTAACAATTCCCAGCAATACTGACTACAAGGATTTAACAATGGCACGCGCCGGAGCAATAACGTTCAAAGGCACCCCGATGACACTTCTTGGCACGGAGCTTGCCGTTGGTAGTCCTGCACCAGATTTTACCGTTCATTTTTTTGAGGGCGGACTCAAGGCGATCAAGTTGGCTGACCTGAAAGGCAAGCCCACTATTATTAGCGTCGTACCGTCGCTCGACACGGGAGTCTGCCAAATTCAGACCAAAAAATTCAATGTTGAGTTGGGTGCAATGGGGGATAAGATCAACGCACTAACCGTTAGTCGCGATTTGCCATTCGCAATGAACCGATTCTGCGGAGCGGAGGATATCAAGTCGATGAAGGTCGGAAGTGATTACCAGAGTGGCGCTTTCGGAATGAGCTTTGGCTTGATGATCGATGAACTGAAACTTTTGACCCGAGCGGTTTACGTTTTGGATTCAAACGGCAAAGTCGTATATGGCGAAATTGTGCCGGAAGTTACTTCCGAGCCAAACTACGCGCCTGCGATCGCTGCGTTGAAGGCCTGCGTATAGGTCTCTTCAGCCATCCACAATGCCAACATTGTATCGACAATTTGCACTAAATGAGATTGAAGGGCTTGGTTACTTCAACAGTGTTGAGTGGACGGAATCCGTCGACTCAACCAACAAGCGACTTGCCCAATCCGTACGTGAAAACTCGATCGCATTGCCGGCATTGCTGGTGGCAGACGAACAGACTACGGGCGTTGGCCGAGGAAACAATCAGTGGTGGTCTCCATCGGGTTGCTTGATGTTTTCTATGGCGATTCCCATCAGCCCGTCAGGGGCGTCCACATGCATCGATTCGAACTTGTTACCATTGCGAGTTGGTTGTGCTGTCGCTGAAAGCCTAGAGGATTTCTCTACGGTAAAACCGTTGGTCAAATGGCCCAATGACGTTTATTTGGCGGATCGCAAGGTGTGCGGAGTCCTTATTGAAGTCATCCCCGGTACTTCGCAAAAACCTGCGACAGCCATTGTTGGAATAGGGGTCAACTGTAGGGTCGATTTCCGAAATGCTCCCTCGATACTCCAGACAAATGCAACCAGCCTGCACGCATGGGCGAAAAAGGAGGTTATCGAAAGTGTGAGCACCGAGAGTGTCTTAGTCGCATTTGTTCATCAATGGCTAGAATTGGAGCGACGCCAGGAGGATGATCCGAGTTGGCTGATTCGGCATTGGCCAAAACGCAGTTTGCTCGATGGCCAATGGGTGGAAGTAAAGCACGGCAGGGGGACGTCGAAAGGACGATGTCTGGGAATTGTTGGGAACGGAGCGATTCGGATCCAAGACGAGCAATTAAACATTATCGAAATACTTGCTGGGACAGTAGAGTCCTATCGCTCTTTAACTCGGTAGACGCTTGCTACAAAGCGAGATAGTGCCATAGGCGGCTGCTTGCACGGATCCCTCGATAGTAATCGTCAAGGCAGAATTTCTCATTTGGGCTATGGGCTCCATCGTCATCCAATCCCCAGCCTAGCAGTAAAACATCTGCCTTGGTCACCTCAACCATTTGTGCGACGATTGGAATGGATCCACCTTCGCGAATCAAGACTGGCTTGGCGTCGAAGCCCTCTTCCACCGCTTTCATTGCCCCCTTCATGAACTTGGAGTTTGGATTGACCAATACGCCTCTGCCACCGTGCAAGTCGATGATTTCAACACGGACACCTGGCGGCGTGTGGTTTTTCACGAACTCCTGCAGCTGCATGCCGACGGTCGTGGGTTCTTGATTTGGAACCAATCGAAAGCTAATCTTCGCGGCAGCCCAAGATGGTATGATCGTTTTGCCCCCTTCCCCTTGATAACCACCCATCAATCCATGCACATCCAATGTAGGTCGGGCCCATCGCCTTTCGAGCGTGGTATAGCCTACCTCACCAGTGAGAGCATTAACCCCCAATTGCGTCGCGAAATCATCGTCCGAAAAGTTCATTTTCGCCCACATCTCTCGTTCGCTCGTTTCGAGTTCGACAACGGAATCGTAAAAGCCTGGTAACTGGATCTTTCCATCAGACGTTTTCATTTCCGTCAAGATGCGGGCCAAAGCAAGGGCTGGATTGGTGACAGCACCGCCAAAGGAGCCGGAATGCAAATCCGCTTTCGGGCCATGGACACGCAGTTCGTAGTAAGCGATTCCACGCAGTCCATAGGTGATGGCTGGCTGTCCTTTTGCGTATTGGGAGGAATCCGAGATTACGATTACGTCGCAAGCGATTTGGTCTGCAATTTCGGAAAGCTTCGCTTCTAGCACTTCGCTCCCGTTCTCTTCTTGACCCTCGATCAGAAACTTGACTTGAAGAGGCAGTTTTTGTTGGCACTCTTTCCATGCTAGTACGCTTTGGATATGTGTCAGCATCTGCCCTTTGTCGTCCGTTGCGCCTCTCGCGTAAACGTTGCCGTCTTTGAGGACTGGTTCAAAGGGGGGAGAATCCCACAAAGCCAGCGGATCGACCGGTTGAACATCGTAGTGGCCGTAGACCAAAACGACCGGTTTTCCCGGCACTGGTTCTGATTCGGCATAGACCAGTGGAGGGCCGTCACCATGGATTTGCTTGGTTTTAAGCCCTCCGGAGGCTAGTTTCGCTTCGACCCAATTCGCAGCCTGTTTCATCTCGGCAGCCTTGGAACTGTCTGCGCTAATGCTGGCAATACGAAGTAATTCGAACAACTGTTCAAGGTGACTTTGTCGGTTGTTCTGAAGGAGACGATCGAGTGCCTTAAAATCTGTCATTTAGGATTGTCAGTTTCGTGCGATTTGTTCTTGCAAAGACTACCTGGTATTCGTTTACAATATACAGCAGTTGTAGCGGATTTGTTTTGCGTGTCGATTGTGTCGATTTCCGACAAATCGAGCCCAGTCCGTTCTATTGTCGACTCTTAGCCATTCGCATTGCGAATCCATTTTAAACGCAAGGCAAAACGAAAATGTCAGATTCCAACTCCGCCGTCGCCGAACCTGTCGTTCGTCCAAAACAGGCTCCGCCCAAGAGTAAGAAGCAACCTCGCTACCATGTGATTCTTTGGGATGATCCAGAACATACTTGGGAGTATGTGATCGAGATGATGCAAAACCTGTTCTATCTTTCGCCAACCCAAGGTAGAAAAATAGCAGACGAGGTCGATCGCACGGGCAAAGCGATTTGCATGACCACAACCATGGAGCATGCTGAGCTGAAGCGAGACCAGATCAAAGCGTTCGGAATGGACCCGTACAGCAAGAAATCGACTGGCAGTATGGCCGCTTCGATTGAACCTGAGTTTTAATCGCAAGGCTTACCGACTCTGTTGCGAATCTTAGTCGATCCCTAGAAGAGTTTTCCTTCTGTGGACCTGATCGCTTCACGTGCTGCAATGACCTCTTCTTCCGCAGCGGAAGCCGAGGCCGAAAGCTTGGTCAAATGCCCCATCTTGCGACCTTGACGCGGGCTGCTCTTTCCATAGAGATGCAGATAGGTTGCCGGACATCGCAGTGCTCGTTCGAAATGAGGTCCTCCATCACCCCAGACGTCTCCAAGCAAGTTTGCCATAGCCGCAGGCTGAACTAGCGAAGTATCACCCAATGGCAAGTTGCAGATTGCGCGAACTTGCTGCTCGAATTGGCTTGTTCGACAAGCCTCGATGGTCAAGTGACCTGAATTGTGCGTTCGCGGAGCGATTTCATTGATCATGATCTCCTCGCCATCGCAAAGAAAAAACTCAACGCACAGCACGCCCTCCAATTGCAAAGCCTCTGCCACCTTCAATGCAATGGCTTCTGCTTTTGACGCCGCGCCCTGCAGTTCCGGTTTGCATGGGCATGTTGTAATGTCAAGGATGTGATTGGCATGCGAGTTAGTGAACATTGGATATACCGCAGTAGCTCCTGCAGCCGTTCTAGCGACAATGACTGACACTTCGGCAATGTACGAAATCCATTTCTCAGCAATCAATGGCTCGGGGCCAAGCAACTCAATCGCGTTTCTGGCTTCATCTGTGTTCGCGACACGGCGCTGACCTTTGCCATCGTAACCCCAATTCACAGTTTTTAAGACCAAGGGCCAACCCAATTTCACAGCAGCGGTCTCAATATCAGCGGAACAACGAATTTCACAAAATGGAGTCACAGGAAAGCCCGCGTTCTGAAGCGTTCGCTTTTCATTGAGCCGATGCTGCGCGACGGCCAATACCCGTACGCCAGGCCTAACGAGAGTAAACTCGGCTGCTCGTGCCACTGCTTCTATCGCAATATTCTCAAACTCGAGAGTGATCACGTCTACGCGTTCGGCAAATTGCCGAACGGCATTCGGATCCAAATAGTCACCTTGAATCGTGTCATTTGCAACCTGACTTGCCGGACTATCTCGTTCATCAGTAAAAACGACAACTTGATAGCCGAGCCTCTGAGCAGCATGCGTAAACATCCTGCCGAGTTGGCCTCCACCAAAGACTCCAAGTGTGGAACCTGGTGGGATTATACGAAATCGAGGATCCATAGAAGACTATTCAAGGGTTGCGATTGTTGAAAAAGCGAAAGAAGCAATACAAACGTTTGCTCCCACTAACTACTGGAGTTCTTGGTGGTCTAAGACGGATTGGGTTTGTTGAGCCATAAAATCGTGCAATTTTTTTCGTAAAACTTCGTCCCCGAGAGCAAGAATCCTTGCCGCGAGCAAGCCCGCGTTTTTCGCACCTGCGGCTCCAATTGCAAGTGTCCCTACTGGAATTCCGCCAGGCATTTGGACGATGCTGAGCAACGAATCGAGTCCCTGCAGAGCGCGGCTTTGAATTGGCACGCCCAGCACCGGAAGAGGTGTACAGGCAGCTACCATCCCCGGCAAGTGAGCGGCACCACCGGCACCAGCGACGATTACCCGAATTCCACGTATTTGTGCATTGGAAGCGTATTCAATCATGAAGCGAGGGGTGCGATGGGCCGAAACGACCTTGGCCTCGTAGGGGATTTCGAATTGGTCAAGTACCAGGCAGGCTTCTTTCATGGTCCCCCAATCTGATTGTGAGCCCATGATTACCCCAACAAGAACGGTGGCGTCGACTGGTTTTTCCTCAGTCATGGTCTATTTTTCCGTTACTGCCCATTATCGTCATTTCCTTAAACTCCGAGAAAACGTCTATTTTTGGGGAAATTGTAGCCCCGTTTTCTAAACTACGAATCGGCCCTTTGCAATTCGTACTAGATTGACAACGATTTGACTTTCAAACTACAATCTGTGGTCCAAGATAATATCTTTAGTTCCACACTTTTGGGAGTTTGTTCAAATGAAAAATTCATGGGTAGCAGGGCTGTTCGCATTCGTCGTTGCTTTTGCCGCTGTGAGCATCGCAGCTGACAGCAAGGTTGATCTAACTAAACTTAAGTGCATGTTTGCTGACAAAATTGTCGCGGCAGATAAGTCTAGCGATTGGAAAGAAAGCAAAGTTTACTTTTGCTGTGGGAATTGCTTGAAGAAGTTCGAAGGGGACAAAAAGTCGTTTGCTTCGAAAGCAAACCACCAACTGATCTCTTCCAAGCAAGTTGAGCAAAAGGCTTGCCCATTTTCGGGTGGCGAACTTAAGAAGGATTTCTCCGTTGAGTTCAAAGGCGCAACAGTCGGATTCTGCTGTGATGGTTGCAAAGGCAAAGCAGAAAAGATGTCTGACGACGACAAGCTAGAAAAGCTCTTCGGAGAAGATGCCTACGCCAAAGCAAAGTTTGCCAAGGTAGAAAAGAAGTAGAACCGATTGGGTCAGCGACATTACTTGAGATAGTTAGCCGCGTCGACCCAGCAAAAAATAGGTGCATCGATCGAGGCCCTCAAACCTCGATCGATGGTGCGGGGTGCTTTAAGGCGAGTGGCAATAGTGCATATACCGGGAGAGAGAGGCTCCTGCCGAACCAAAGTCAAGCTCGGCCGGAGCCTCGCTCTCCCATTAGAACCCTTGGCAGGTAGTTTTCACTCTGCCAACTCGCCTAACAACGTTAAAGTTTGCGGTTCTCAATCTCGCGCATCCTGCCTGATCAAACGTCATTCGAAATGGTTGAACATGAGTTCGCAATCGTGGCGTGATGTGCATTAATCGTGGCGTGATGTGCATTAAATAGTTCGGCAAAAGATAAATTCATGGTCGGCTTGTTTCCCAACCATGTAATCGTAGGTTCCGACCTTAGAGAAGCCAAAGCGTTCGTAGAAACGAATGGCGCGATGATTTCCGCTCCAAACGCTCAAATACACTTCGTTCGCACCCGTCAAAGAACAGCGGCTCATGGCCCAGTTCATCATCTCGCGACCAACTCCATTGCGATGGTACGGAACGCGCACATACAACTGCCAAATCTCAATCGCGCGTCCCAACGGAACAATGGGAACTCGCAATGGACCAATCTTGCAGTATGCGATCATTCGGTGATCCTTATTGCAGTCATGTGCCACTCTGTATTGAAACGCAGTGTTTGACAGATCGTTTTGAATGGCATCTGGGTGAAACGCGTTCTCGAGGAAAAAATCCAAGTCTTCGTTCGAATACAAGTGACCAAAAGTTGCAACAAAAGTCTCTCGGCCTAGTTGTGAAAGAGAATCAACGTCGGCTAGGCTCGGACTGCAGTACTCAATCTCAATTTCTGCCATTGGTTATTTATGGGTCCTCTAGCCCTTGCGAATGAAGTGGGCCGCGTAGCTCCGAACGTGCTTGCCATTGAGTACATGGAAGGTTCGCAACTGTTGCACAACCGAGTCCGAGAAATGACTTAGAGGGACATGCACTAGAACCCGCTTAAACGTCTTGGCTATTTTCTTCATTGCTAGTGTCGGTGCAACCCAACTTAAATGGGCGATGTGTCGGGATTGCGCATGCAGGCAAGCTGCAGCAACCAGACGATTCTCGATGGTATCTGCAAAGTCCAGCAATTCGTCCTCCCATATGTCTTCGATGTGCCTTGGCGGAAATAGAAACAAGGCCCCTCCGTACGTCGAAGCAGCTACACCTGGGCCCAGCATTTCTTTTTGGAATGGAGTAGCAAAGAATGCGAGTGTCGACTCTTCTTCATGTTCCGCAAACCAAGTTGCGCGCCACGAGTATTCTTTAGGGTCAGGCGTATTGTCAAAAAGCATTACCGCTGCATCAAGATGACCTATCGTCGGTGGCTGAACCTTGACGTAGAGTGAACCGTCATACCAATGACGCAGCGTTTCACGAAGATCGATGCCGTCCATCATACTTGTAGTGAACTTTTCGGTCCTCGCTAAATCCGCACCGATCATGCCTTGAGCCCGTTCTATTACCCGATTTCGAAAGCTCTCAATTCGTGTGTCTTCCTCTGGCCAGGAGCATTGCTGATAAGGGTTCCATCGCATTTTCCATTTTCGCTGATCCAACTTCTGCGCAGGGCGATTCAGCTCCAGCGAATGCCATTCGATAGGCGGCCCTGGCAATCGACTCGTCATCGAGACCTTTCCAATATCGGGCAAAAAAGCTTGCTCGACCCCCATACGCAACATCGGCCAAGGCAAAGTCTCTTCGTAAGGATAGTTTTTTGCCGCTTCGACTAAGTGAATCGTATACTGATCCCCCATGACCTGCTGGGCTGATCGCGCGATCGTATAAAAGCTGGGGGTGAACCTGCGTTCCAATAATGTTTGGTTGCGGATGAATTTGAGGCATTGAGAAAGAAGCAACGGGGGGATCTTGCGAGCTCGATTCCCCAAATCTGCCATATAGCTTTGACGGGTCGAAATGAGCATCTCCTTGATACCATCGACCACCAATGTACTATCGTCATCCAACGAAGACCTTGCGTTTTCATATAAACCCGTGATGAAAGGCAATTCCCCCATTAAAAAGAGCAAGGTTCTCGGATCCACTGCGTAACTCTCGGCCGCGGGCAAATCCGACTGCATATCAACTAGAAATTCGTCTGGAACGCTATCAGCCTGTATGGTTTGACGCAACCAGGGCCAATCCTGCAAATCGCAAAGGCAAACGATGTTGGAGTATCGTCGCTTCAATTCGAGTAGTCGGCAAGCCATATATCCAATCCGTTCGATCCGATGTGGGCTACTCGGGCTGGGAATTGCAGGCAATGCGGCAACGCAGAATCGCTCGATCGAAGTCTCCCCCAATGCATAGGGGTCAGGAAAAACCGAGGCATCTGGATCATAGTCTTCGCATTCGTGGTCCACGAAATGGATCGAAGTTCGGTCGGATAGACCAAAACGAATCGCGGCGATTACTGCCTGACACGGGTCAATTGGGACATAGGTCGCTTCGACCCTTGAATCATCTTCGGAATCATCACTTGGATCGTCTTCCGAATCCTGCTCCGAACGAGATTGGATGCCCGAAATCTGGATAGAAACGCTCGGTGTCGGCAATTGCTCAACACCCGACAGGACAGACGCTCGAAACGAATTGGGGAGCGGGATAGCGATGCAGTCAAAAGTGTGATCGAGCATGAATCGGCGGACTGCCACCGCATAGGACGCGCTTCCATGCACTACCGGCAGGAGCGTCAATTGGTCGTCGACTCTTAAGGAATCCATGATTCGTAACTATCGCAAAATGAGACATCGCTCTTCTTCTGAGATCGATTCTAACACCCTGAATCCTTTCTTATAAGCAACCTTGTCATAATACTTGATCAAACCTAGACGTTAGAATTGCTTCGTCTGTCCCCTGTTTTTTGAAAGCAATAATCGCCCTGGCATGAAACATATACGACATTGGCACAGGACTTGCATCTGTAGTAAAGGTATATCAGCCGGAGTGGCTTTTTGTTAGGGAGCAAAGATGATGAGAGTATTGAACAGCAGTTTATCAAAAGTAGTGGCTTTGGTGGCCACAGTCGCTTCGACTACGTTCTTTGGAGGACAAGCCTTAGCTCAAGGGCCAGCCATAGCACAACCCATTGCCAATTGGTCCTATACGGGGCATTCGAGCACCCTTGTTGAGGGAGCGCTGCGGGGACAATCCGCCGTCATTAGTTCGGTTGGACAAACTATTTATCTGGATAGCCTCGCTGCTGTCAATTATGCCGAGGCTTATAAACGAGCCATCGAAAACAGTGTCGCACTTACCAAGTCCTACTACGAACGCAGAGCATTTCGGGATGAGTACTTTCAAAAGTATGGACCCAAGGCGTTTGTGGGAGACGCTAGGAAGAAGTTTATCGAGTACTACCAACCTAAGCGATTGTCCGCTCAGGAGTTTGACTACACAAATGGCAAATTGACTTGGCCACACATTCTTCGGCAACAGCAATTTGCTCCAGTAAAAGAACAAATCGATCAGGTCTTTTTGGTCCGAAGTGTGTCCAACAGTGGTGATGGAAGTGCTAGCCACCGGGAGATTTATCAACTTTGCAATGCGATGTCAGGATTGTTGCGAGAAAACATAGGAATCATGACAGCGGACCAATACATTAACGGTCTAGAGTTTCTTCGCTCCGTCGAACTAGAAGCCAAAACTGCGATTCCATCCGAATTGGTGAAAGGACCTTTGGAGGCACAGGAGGGACAAGCTGCAGAGGAACCAAAACTGAACCCCGGTGAGGCGCCGGCCATCAATAAAGACACTGACATGACGAGCGTACGTCCCGGAACAACTCGGATTAGAACCTAAGAACTCCTTCTGAATTCTCCCGTCGGCTTTTTTGGTTGTGTGTGTGTGGGGTCGATTGGAGAAAGAGGCTGCCGAGGAAAGGTTTCGCGTAAGCGACTCCTTTCCTCGGTTTTTTTTTACCGCAACTACGAGCAGCAAATCTGTTTAGACGAGCGGCAGAGTGAAAACTACGTGCCAAGGTTCTAATGGGAGAGCCGAGCTTGGCTTTGCTTCGGCAGGAGCCCCTCCCTCCCGGTATGTCTACTGTTGCCGCTCGCCTTATCATCATGAGCCAATCTTGTAACCAATGCTGAAACGCTAGCGACTCGTAGGTGCTTTCGGAAGAATTGGTAAGACAGTTAATTTGCACAGTACGTGCAAGGCTGGTGCTACAGGAATCAACAGCAAGATCGATAAAAGCCGAAGACAAGGAAAGACAACTTTCTAACTTTCCTTTTTGTTGGTGGGCGGTTCTGAAATGTGCGAAAAAACTCGCAAACGGAATTGGGTAAAGCAAAGCCTACACTTGGCATGTCTTACCGGCGTAGCTTGTTCCTTCGTTGCAACCACAGGATGCAACCGAGCGCACTATCGCAACCGTGCAGATCAAGAGGTAGCGAGTGTCATCGATGAGAAAGTTAGCGACGCATGCGCACCTGCGATTCCAAGCATTCAGATGGATCGAGCTTCGCGAATGTTCGATCCATTCAATCCCGACCGTCCGCCGATGCCGGAAGACGACCAAGTCTCGCACCAATACATGAAGGTGCTCAATGGAAAAAAAGGCTATCCACTTTGGGATGTAAACGGCAAGACAAATACTGCAGAGAATCCCATTTGGTGGCAATACTTACCCCTCGATGAGCGAGGGGTTCTGGTACTGGATGCGGATGCAGCAGTGAAGACGGCGGTGCTACACAATACTGTTTATCAATCCGAAATCGAGACACTCTACCTTTCAGCGCTCGATGTTAGTTCCGAACGCTTCTTTCTCGGCAATCAATTGTTTGCAGGCTATAGCGCGTCGTACACGGCTGATGGATCGCTAAGACGTGGCAATGGCGGGGCAAGTCGATCCACATTAAATGGTTCGACCTTCTCAAGAGGTCCACGTGGGATGGCTTTGCAGCGTCAGTTTACTAACGGTGCAGACTTGATTGTGGGTTTTGCGAACTCCATGACCTGGCAACTGGCTGGTCCAGACACACAAAGCGCCACGACACTACTTGACTTTAGTTTGATTCAGCCGCTGCTTCGTGGTGGTGGACGCGATGTCATAATGGAGCGTTTGACGCTTGCAGAACGGACACTTCTTTACAACGTTCGAGCGTTTGAACGATACCGAACCGGCTTCTACACCACTGTAACTGTTGGTCGAGCTGCGGAGCCTGGGCCGACCAGGCGAGGTGGCTTGTTTGGTGGAGCAGGTCTTCAAGGATTCACCGGCTTAGGTGGTGGTTTCGGTACTGTTGGGACAGTTCAAAACAATGCGGGCGGTGGATTCGGTGGCGGCGGCGGCGCAGTGCCAACGGTTGGAGGCTTTCTGGGCTTAGTGCAGAATCAACTTCAAATAAGCAACGCTGAAGAAAATGTAGCGAGACAACGTGAAAATCTTGCTCGCTTCGAAGATACCCTGCGTGAGCAGTTGTTAATCATCCCTGCGAGCCAAGACGCTATTCCAAGCCAACAACTCCAAGTTGCTCAGGCTAGGCAATCGTTGATAGGATCCCAGGCAAATTTGCTTCAGTTGCGTTTCAACTACGAGCAGTCGATGGATAACTTCAAAGGGACATTGGGACTACCACCTTATGTCTGCATCGAGATCAAAGATCCGATTTTGGATCAGTTCAATTTGATCAGCAAGGAACTTAAGGACAGACGAGATCAAGTTGCCGACTTGCGCAATTCCATTGGGGACAGCAACAGCAAACTATTGGAACTGAGCCCCATTCAAATCGAAAAGCAAACGGGCGCAAAGTTCCGTGCTATTAGATGGAACGACGAGACCGCGGGTGCGATCAGCGAGATCCGGGGGAGAATCGATAAAATTGAAACCGTTCGACGCAAACTGTTGGATCGAGACTTTGCGCAGATTCGACAGGACATCGAAAAACTGAACAGTGTTGCCGGAGCTCGCGAAATGGAGTTGGCTCGACTGCGCGAAGTCTATCAAAAGGAACGATCCACCGTATGTAATTTGTTACCTACAGAGTCGTTGGATATTGCCCTTCTCGATTCAGGAGAAATCAAAGCCCTACCTGAAGTACTGTCAAAGGAGGTTGCTCGACTTGAAAAAAGATTCCAGGATCGCGAAGCCAAGATCAAGAAACTGGATTCCGATCTAGGTCAACTGCTGGCCAAACGTGATGACACCGACGGTAGAAAACTTTTTGATACATTGCGCGACCAAGCTCTACTTCCAGGCCAGAGCATACTCGCCGAATTTGCAGAAGACGTATTAGCATTGCAAGTACTTCAGGCTCGAGCGAGAATTGAAAGTGTTGTCCTACCGCCAGTTGACCTCATGCCAGAAGAAGCGGTCGAAATTGCAAGAACCAATCGTTTGGATTGGATGAACACGCGCGCTGGACTAGTTGACTCTTGGCGCGCGATCGAAGTGGTTGCGGACAATTTAGAGAGCACGCTGGACGTGGTTTTCTCCGGCGACATGCAGAATGCGACGGATAACCCTTTGTCCTTGCGAGGAAAAACGGGCCGACTTCGCGCCGGTTTGCAGTGGGACTCGCCTCTAACCCGCATGCAAGAACGAAACCAGTATCGTCAGGTTCTCATCGAGTACCAACAGGCCAAGAGAACCTATTACCGGTTCGAAGATTCCGTATGGCAAACACTTCGATCCGAACTCCGCAACATTCGCTACAACCAGTACAACTTCGAATTGCAACGGTATGCGGTACGAATTGCCGCGCAACAAATTACGATCAACGAAGATTTGCGTCAAATTCGAGAGAGCCTCAGCTTGGCTTCCGGTCCGACTGCCGCTCGGGACAGCGTGTCCGCGTTGGCTGACTTGCTCACGGCACAAAACACTTTCCTCGGCGTTTGGGTATTCTACGAAGCACAACGTCGAAACCTGGACCAGGACCTTGGAACGATTCGCGTCGACGAGTGCAATATATGGGTCGATCCTGGTTCGATCACATCCCAAGCGTATGGGTTCAGTGGAAATGCAGGAAGCAACGCATCGGATCCTTCTATGCTTTGGAGTGAAGGTGTCCAGCCTACGGATGTTGCACCCTCGGTGATGATGGATACTTCATCGGTCCCAATTCCGTCGAGTCCGGGCGCAATGGCCAAAGCGGTCACTCCGCCAAAGTTCTAGCTACAATACGTTCCGAATGGCTTTCGCAAGACGACTGGCCGATGGCCACGAAGGAACCACTATGGAATTTTTAGATCCGGAGGGGGACGAAATGTCTCTGCTCCCGTTTGGTGCGGAGCACTTTATGCGACGCGCTATTGAGCTTGCTCAGCAGGCCGCCACCGAAGACGAAGTCCCCGTTGGCGCGATCATTGTTCACAAACACCAGATCATCGCCGCAGCATACAACCAACGCGAGAACTTGGCCGACCCAACAGCCCATGCAGAAATGATCGCAATCACCCAGGCTGCCGCCCAGTTAAAATCGTGGCGACTAGTAGATTGCGAGTTGTATGTCACGCTTGAACCCTGCCCAATGTGCGCAGGAGCGATCTTGCAATCGCGAATCCCCCGTGTTTTTTACGGCGCAATTGACAGGAAAGCCGGTGCCGTTGAGTCGCTGTACCAGCTGCTATCTGATCCACGACTCAACCATCGGTGCGAGGTTCAAGGTGGAGTATTGGCCCTAGAATGCGGGCGAGTCCTTACGGAATTCTTCGAAGACAAGCGACGACAAGGGAAGAAGTAAAACGGTAGTGCCCATGAATCGTTAGCTTACGTCGAATACTCGGAGTTGAACCGCACATACTCGCTGTTCAAATCGGTAGTCCAATGGGTGGCACCGCCGGGACCGAAACCAACGCGAAGATCGATTTCTGTTAGCTTGCATCCCTTGATAGACTGACTGACCACCGCCGCGTCAAAAGCAAGGGGTTCCCCTCGCTCGAATAGCGAGTGTCCATTTATTCTCAAGTCGGTATGATCCGGACGAATGGGTACCCCGGCATAGCCTGCCGCAGATACTATGCGTCCCCAATTTGGATCGCCACCCGTAATGGCTGTCTTGACAAGATTACTCAACGCGACGCTTCGAGCGACAGCCTCGGCGTCCGCATCCGTATTCGCACCGTGAATGCGAATCTCAACAAGATGAGTGGCACCCTCACCATCGTCTGGTATCATCTTTGCCAATTCAATCGCCAATTCATTCAGATTCTTTGCAAACTCAAGCTCGCTCGCGGCATCCAACGCTGGGGCATGGACAGTTGGCTGCGAGGCAAGCATCACCAGCGAGTCGTTGGTGCTCATGTGCCCCTCGACACTGATACAATTGAACGACTTGTTCGCGGCTGCTTGAAGTAGACGTTGCGCTTGGGTAGGTTCGAGTGGAGCATCGGTGATGATGATTGCAAGCATCGTTGCCATCTTGGGGCCGATCATCCCCGCCCCTTTGCACATCCCAACAATATGCGTTTCTCGACCAAGAATGTGGAACTTGCGCTCAGCAGTCTTTCTTGCGATGTCGGTGGTCAAAATCCCGTCGCAGGCGTTCAGAAAAGCCTGTTCTGTCGCTGCTAGTTCATTTGCAGCCACAGTGATAGCCGATTTGATCTTCTCCATCGGCAAAAACCGCCCAATGATACCGGTACTCATGACGACAAATTGCTCGTCCGTTAGATTACCCGATGCGTCGATCGCTGAAGCAGCATGTTTGGTCATCTCGACTGCATCCTGATACCCTCGAGTACCAGTGCACGCGTTGGCGTTGCCGCTATTGACTACGACTCCTCGGATTGCGCGTGAAGGGGTCCTGCTACGCGATACGACGACAGGCGCAGCCACGACTTGGTTGGTAGTGTAGACACCGGCCGCAACGCATGGAGCGTCCGATATGATCAATGTCAAATCGCGTGCTCCCGCCCGACTCTTAATTCCGCCTACTACTCCAGCGAAGCGAAAACCTACCGGAAGATGCATATTTAGGACTCCTAAAGATTAAGCAAGGTAACAGCTGGCTTCGAACGCCGCTCACTTCTGAGAGCGATGGAAAACGGAACGATTTCTAATGGTAGCAAGCGATTTCTAAAAGCGGCCTGTGCCAGCGGAATAAGTTGAAACAGACTCAGCAAGGCTTGGTCTTTGCAAAAGGGAGCGAGTTAACCGATTAGATCGGCAATGTAAAAACTGCCATAGGTGTGGACGCGATCCAATTGGTGAAGACGATTTGCGAGGTCCGTATTGAAGCTCAACAACTCGGGTAGCTTTACCTTTTGACCATTCCTTTGAACTTGAACTTCGTTCATAAACTCTGTGCGTAACCCGCCTGAACGCCACAGTACACGAGTCTTAGGAGCAGCCCTGCTCAGGATCGCTTGCCATTCTGATTCCAAAAGTGGGAAGTAGTGATCGCTCAACCAATCCATATGATCCAGCAATACAAACCTCGAAATTTGACCGTCATGCTTCTCGAGAAAACCTTGAACCGAATCGGTGTTGACCGTCAGTCTATCGATCAATCCATCGCGCAGTTTTTCGAAGTTGGTCTGTTTGACGTATTCTGGGCAGCAAGTCGGCGTGTAACTGCCAGTGATATAGACTCGCCAAAAGTAGTTATCCTGAATTGGAATCTTTGCGAATACTGCTTCTAGCGAATCTTCAACAAACCTGACTATTCCACCTGGATACTGTTCATCAATTTGCTTTCGTTGCGCTTTTGGCACTCCTAGCATGCTCAATGTTGTGTCACGATTCATCGCAAATCGTAGCGTCTTGGACCAAATCTTGCCCCGCGTGCGCGCATAGATTTCTTGTTGCTCAGCGAGGGAAGGAGCATCCAAGATCTCTTGAACTTCTTTTCGGCACCTCGCGATTCGATTGATGTAGATACCAATCAACTTTGCAAAAGCACCCGATGTCCCACGAAAGTAAAACGACTTTTTGGGATTATCAAAGAATTGGATCCATCGATCCCAGTACTTTCGGCTGTTCGCCGACAACGACTTCCTCAAGTGACTTGCATAAACAGACTCTGCATTCGGCAAATACCCCTGGCCAAACATCTGGAAGAAACGATCGTAATCCAAGTTTCGGATGGCCGAAACCTTTAGCTCAAGAAGTGCATTCTGTCTAGGATTCATGTCGACGGCGTAGACATGTCCTGCGCCTGCCAGCAAGTAATCAAGTGCATTGCAACCGGCCGATGTAATGACCAGAACGCGATCTTGTGAGGACAGTTCCAACGCCTGCCTGTCCAATCGAGGATCTTCCCAACAGGTGTTGTATACAAGATTGTTGCCGTGGACGAATTTGAATACGCGTCCACTGACCCATTCACTTATTGCCATCTACTCGTTCTTACTTGGGTTTTTTATCTTTAGGGGGAGCTGGTTTGTTTATATCCACAGGGTTTGCTGGGGCAGCCGGGGCAGCACCAATTCCGGGCATCGGATTGGCGGGCTTTGTGACACCTGCGGTGGATTCTCGGATTTGACCGCCGCTAACAAAGATCAGTTGTCCACCCTGTGGAGCACCCGCAGACGATTCAAGCGTGCTATTCCACGGGGCTGTATACGCTGCAAAGAAACCGGAACGAGTGTTGACTACATAGATCAACGATTGAGCCAGCTTGATGTTGCCACCAAGTCGCGCTGCTGCTGTACCTCCGCTGACCATCAGATACTCTGGATTCTTGCTCTGCCCTAATTGCGGTGTCACATTCGTCATAAAAAGACCACCAAACGCCCCTTGTTTCGGATAATAAACCCAACCTCGAAGATCGCCGGTCAAGAAGTCCAATGCAAAAAAACCTTCCGCGTCATCACCGACCAGTGCCGTGCACACCGCCATATTCGATGAACCATGTGTTGCCGAAGCGGACAATAGATCTGGCGGTACGCGATCCACGGGTATGCCGTTCCATGACGATAGAACTTTTTCCTCGACGACCGTTTGTCTGCCAATCCAAAAAGTAATCCCCAGCAGCAATGTCAATATCATCCCGCCCAAAGCTCCTCCAACCAAATAGGTCAAGTTGCAGCAGCTGGTTTTTGGAGAATCAACAATTTCTAGTTGTGATTTTTGCTCGTACATTTTTCGATTTCCTTGAACAAAACAAACGTCAATGGACCGAAACGCAAAGTGGAAGGGAACCCTTCCGCTGACTAACCGTTTACTTTAGCAGCAAGCTTCGCAGCCTGCTCTCTTTTTACGAACCAAATCAAGATGGGTGCCGCGATGAAAATCGAGCTGTAGGTACCGACGACTATCCCTACAAACAGACAATAAGCAAAACCATGGATGCCTTCGCCGCCGAATATGAACATTAACAAAATGGCGACGATGGTAGTCGACGATGTCAACAACGTCCGACTCAAAGTTTGCGTCACGCTGGCATTGATCATCTGTTCGGTCAGATTCGGACTCTTTCCCTTGACTTCACGGATTCGGTCAAAAACTACAATCGTATCGTTCAGCGAATAGCCGATGATGGTCAAAAAAGCTGCTATGGTCGTGAGCGAGATCTTGAAATCCTCGATCAGCAGAAAACCAAACGGCTGAAACAGCCAATGGCTTACCGCTACGAACGCGAGCGTGATTAGTACGTCGTGCACCAGAGCAATGACCGCTGCGATTCCATAGGCCAATCGCTGAAACCGGAACCAAATGTAGCCGATGATGAACACGAGACTGAGCAACAATCCAGCAATCGCTCGGCGTTGCATTTCGCCAGCAACTCGCGATTCAATTTTACTTACCGATTCCCACACCGGCTGAGAGCGGAGCTTTTCTTTCATCTTCTCGATGACCGCGTCTGAGGAGGCAGCGTCAAACGGAAGCGTTACTCTCCAATCCGTGTATCCAACCTGCGATTCAGGTGTCCAGCCTACGGCATTCTTTGGCGTCATCTCGATCTGTGCATTGACCAAGGTTTTCTGAATGGAGCCAGCTGCCGCGATTAGTGCGTCGGCAACTTGCAAGGCGTTCATGCGAGCCGTGTCCCCTTTACCACTCTTGAATTCCAAATCGTAGGAGGTCCGCGAAACTGCCTCGTCTCCCGTGCCTACCGCTGGCGTCGTGGTTGGTGCTGGCGTAGTAGCGTCACCCAAAACAGAATTGACGTCGCTATCTACCGGTACTTCCGCACCTGCGTTTTGCGGCTTATCGCTCTTTGCCTCCTGGTCTTGGAATGAAACCAACCTTGCTTCATGCCTAGAGGAACGCAAACTCGACTGAGGATCTCCCACTTTCTTCACGACCACGTCGTAGGTTACCAAGTCTGCTTTTTTGCTTTCTGCGAATCCTTGAACCAAACGAGAAGTAACTTCATCTTTATCTTTGATCGAAACATCCAGCTTGAAAACAGTATTCTTTTCTTGCCCTCGCATCTCGACGTTTGTCAACGACGTTTGAATTGGAAGTCCCTGTGTGTCAGTAGCGAACGCTTTATTCGAAATGGCACGCACTTCTTCCGACGACAAGCCTTTGTCGAGTGTAAAGACGATCGAAGTACCTCCGTTGAAATCGATGTCCAGGATTTGTCGACCTCGAAGCCCTGTCGCAATCAAGCCACCGATGATCAAGATAAGAGAACCGGTATAACATGCCACGCGATGCTTCATGAAGTCGATGTCTTTGTCTCCGAAGAATGCTTTCCGGCCTGTGTTGACATAGTCAGCCATTTTTAACGAAATGAATTTCCATTTCTCTGCGATCTCAAACAACTTGTGCGTCACGAACACCGCGGTGAACAAACTGATAACCAAGCCGATAATCAGGGTAATCGCAAAGCCTTTGATCTGCTCCGTTCCGACAAAGTACAATACAACCGCCGTAATCAACGTGGTCAAATTAGAATCGAAAATCGTTGTCCAAGCACGGTCGAAACCGTTTCGAATCGCCATTCGAGCGGTCGCCTTTTTCTCGGTCTCCTCGCGAACGCGTTCAAACACCAAAACGTTTGCGTCAACACTCATTCCAACCGACAAAACCAGGCCTGCGATACCCGATAGGGTCAATGGTTGCTTGATAAGAATGATGCATGCAATGATCATCCCAAGGTTCAGCAGTAGCGTAAAGGTTGCGACGATCCCGGAAAAGCGATAATACAGGAGTACGCATAAGATGGTAACTACCAAAGACATGAAGCTCGCAATACCAGCTTTGTTGATTGCATCCACGCCCATGTTCGCACCGACCGAATTTTCGCTGATCGGTGTTTTGCTCAACACTCCCGGTAGCGCTCCAGAATTCAAAATGTTAACTAGGAAGTCCACTTCTTTTTCAGAGAAACGACCCTCGATTAACCCTTCGCTTCGGATCGTCGAATTCAAATTCGGAGCAGATAGAATTCGCCCGTCGAGCAAGATGGCCATTCGGCGATGGAAATCGCTTTGGACGTTGGGAAGATTTGCTCCCGTCAGTCGCATTAACTTGTCACCACCGCCTACCGACATGGTGAAGTTCACTTGATAACCACCCTTGGTCGAAAACTCCTTTTTGGCGCGGGTCAAGTCGCCGCCATTGACTTCGACATAGGGTTTTCCCGCTTTCTCGAAAGCCAACAAAATATCCGCCTCAACTATCCCTTCAGCAGCCATCCACTTTTCGAAGTCGTTCGGCTTATCACCTGCTGGTGGCGTGATGAGTCGACCCGTTTGTGAATTGCGAATCAAATCACCAGCTTGATAACCTGTTACTTGCGGGATGCCATCGACAGGAACCCCTCGACCTAGAGGACGCCATGTGGCTGCTACTCGAGGAACATTCGTGGTTTTATCGATCAAGACAACGTCTTTTTTCAAACGCACGTTTTGATCTGGGTTGCTCGCCTGAGCAACCGCCAGATCGATGATATTCTTGTGGTCATTGGCATTCGCAACGATGCGAAACTCCAATTTCCCTGAGTCTGTGATTTGTCGCTTGATCTCGGCCAATTCGGTGGCATCCACATCCGGAATAATGATCTCAATCTGGTCATCACCAATCGGGCGAATCAAGAGCTCTTTTGTGCCCGAAGGATTCAATCTGTTGCCAAGAGGCACCATGAAATCCTTAGCTACGACTTTCACCCCGCCGTCTGCGCTTCGGTCGATTTCATAAATGAGGTTAGTACCACCAACAATTTCGGGCCCCCATTTGATCTTCAATAGTCCCGCATAGGTGAAGCCTAAGATCAGTCCCGTAGAAAGCAACGATAGGATGATCCAATAAAACGCACTCATGTGCGTTGGCATTTTCAACTTGGTCGATAAAAACTTACTCAGAACAAAAGGAATCAAAATAGCACCAGCCATAATGGCCAGATTCATGAATCCTGAGGAGGAATTGGTAACGGTCGTTTCTCCGCTACCCAACGGAACAGCTCCTCCCACTGAGGGGGCTTGAGCAATTAATTCCTGAATGAAATTTCCAAACATCTGCTAGTTAGTCCGTACGTTGGATTCAGTGAAGCTTGTCGGCTTCGCTATCAAGGATGGTTTGAGGGTAATAGTGATCAACTGGCGACCGACCGAATCGAGTCCCTATCAATCGTTAATTTTGCATTCGAATTTTCGTCAACCCGTAGCGTGACTGTTCCTGCATCCGTATTGATGTTGGAGACAATCCCGTGAATTCCGGATGATGTAACAACTCGGTCATTCTTCTTCAAGTGGTTCAACCGCTCCCATTGCTTTGTTTTTTCCTGACGCGAATTGCGTGGTTGAACAAACATCAGATAAACATAAAAGCACACAATCAAAACCAAAATATAGTTCAGCGGGCTTGAGAAAAACTCCTCAAGCAAGCTTGCCTTAGTTTTGGAATTGGTGGCTAATTTCGTATCTCCTAGCCCGCTCTCGACGGCAGCTTCCACATTTTTTTCCGCAGCCCCAGAAGATAAGGATGGATTTTGAACCAGCTGATTCTCGACATCCTGTGCAGGCAAATCCGCGCTTGCAAAGCACAACGAAAGAGAAACGAACAAAAAAACGAATTTAAATTGGCCCATTTAGGTGGTTCAATACCCTAATTCACTGAAACTGAGGTTCGAAATGGAAAACCAAGCAGTGTACGGCCACGCAAAAATCGTCACAAGTCCAGAGTTCAGTGCGTTGCGACTTCCTGTCGCAGTATTATGCCAGTCCAGCCACATGGACAGGCCAGCTGTGAAGATGCAAATTGGTCCCCCTCGAGCGCTGAGAGCGTTCGGTTTAGTAATGCTACCCTTGGCAAGAGTCGAACGAAGTAAGCCAAGCATGGTAAGGAAGAATCGCCGTGGAGAGGGTGCAAATCATTGCACCCTCTCCGGTCCAAGACGAGTCTCCCATAGCGAAGGTGACTATTTGATGAAAAACCCTGCTAAACAAACAGGACTTCTCAGCGTGAGGATTGCAGAATTGTTCAATGGACCAAGCGCACTCCTAGCGCTTCGGTACTATTTTTAGTACGATATGTCAGCCGAGGACGCCGCTGGCTCGCTGTGGAATCGGTTTACGAAACAGCTCCGATTTAGGACTTTATATTGAAAATCACTCTTTTTCGACATGCGGCCCTGTCAATTGCACTTGCTCTAGTGCAGTGCGATTTTTTTTCGATGGCAGACGATAAGCCGCTCCCAAACGCGGAATCCCCAAAACCTGAATCTGAGATGCAGGCGAGGCTTTTGGCCGACATCCGCTACTTGGCGTCCGATGAACTTCAAGGTCGATCGGCGGAAACTCCAGGTCTCAAATTGGGTGCTGACTTTATTGCCAAACGATGGCAAGACCTAGGACTCAAGACCGATTTATTCGATGGAACCCCGTTCCAAGAGTTTAGTTTGCCAGGGGGGGCCGCATTCGCCGTGCCCGCCAATAATAGGCTCCACATCGTCAAGCCCTCAGGGGAAACCGTGGAATTGACTCTTACGAAACAATTTCAACCTCAGTCGATTGGGAGCAATGGCGAGTTTGATGGACCGCTCGTCTTCGCGGGATACGGAATTACCGCGGCCGAAGACAATCTCAAGTATGATGATTTTGCAGGACTCGACGTGAAAGGAAAGGTCGTCATTGTCATTCGAAAGGAGCCGCAACTGAACGATCCCCAAAGCCCATTCGATAGGCAAAGCCCTAGTCAATACGCGTTGTTTACCGCGAAACAAATCAATGCGGCTAAGCATGGCGTGGCAGCCATGATTTTCGTAAATGATCAACAGTCGGATGAGGCCAACCCGGGCACCCTGTTACCAATTTCGGGGAGCGGAACTGCGATATCCAAAGATCAGATCCCTACGCTCTTCGTTCGTCGGAGCGATGTTCAGGGGTGGTTAAACGAAGCCGGAAAGTCTTTGGTTGAAATCGAATCGCAAATTGATACGGACCTCAAGCCAAGATCATTTGAAATGGTCGGCTGGAAAGCCGAAGGAAGCGTCAAGCTGACCAAACTGCCTTCGATGAATGTTGTCGGTACCCTACCGGGGCAAGGCATATTGGCTAACGAGTATGTTGTCCTTGGTGCACATTTTGATCACGTGGGAATGGGTGGAAATGGCTCCTTGGCCCCAGGAACCATCGCCGTACATAACGGGGCTGACGACAATGCATCGGGAACTGTTTGCTTGCTCGAAGCTGCCAGACAACTCAGTCTTATTGCAAAGCAAACCGCTTCGGATGCTCCTCGCAGAACCCTTGTCTTCATCGCTTTCTCTGGCGAAGAACGCGGCCTATTGGGAAGCGACTACTACGTAAAGCATCCTCGCTTCGAACTCGAGAACACCGTCGCAATGCTCAATATGGATATGGTTGGACGACTCACTAATAACGACTTGACCATCTATGGAACTGGGACAGCAACAGAATTCAATGCGATGATTACGCAGGCCAATGATTCGCTAGCGTTCACCATTCAGCGGCTACCCGAAGGGATGGGGCCGAGTGATCACCAGTCCTTTTTCCAGATGAACATTCCCGTTCTCCATTTCTTTACGGGACTCCATTCCGACTACCATCGCCCAAGCGATGATTTCGACAAAATCAACCTAACCGGAATCGAACGAATAACCGATATGGTCACGGTGATTGCCAATCGGCTCACAACCGAGCCGGCGAAGCTAACCTTTGTCAAAGTCAAGGGTCGTGCGAATCCACAGATGAGTGCTCCTCGGAGAGTTGTTTTAGGAGCGCGATTGAGATTGAATGTTCCAGGTGTCGTGGTGGAACGGGTTTTGACTAGCGGCTTAGCGGTCAAAGCGGGTCTCCAACCTGAGGACAAAGTTTTGAAGATCAACGATGAGGAGACGACAAGCCGCGCGGAATTGGATCGCATTCTAAAAAAATTAAAGCGAGGCGATCAAGTTACGATTTGGGTGGAACGCAGCGGCGAAAAAATCGAATTGAAAGTCCAACTTACGGATTAGTTCTGCCAGATCGCTATTTACGCGGAATTCCTGAATTGTCAGAATCGGGGATGAAACGGTTTGGCGACTGCAAAAGTCGGCATTCATTTAGAGCGGAGTTCGATGGATTGTTCTCTGCAAACCCCGTTGAGTTTGAAACTCGACCGCCCACAATTCAACTAGCAAGGAGTGCTGACAAATGCATTTTCGACTATCACTCGCGACCATCGCTCTCATGGGCTGCTTCGCCGTACCGGCAGCATTCGCACAAGCTCCTGCAGCAAACGCAGCGGCACAACCGACCGGTCCCAAAGTTGGCCCGACAAGCATCGCTCTCGTTGATGTGGGCTACATTCTCAAAAACCACCCCAACATGAACGCCAACATGGAGGGCTTAAAGGCCGAGATGGCCCAAGCCCAAGACGACATCGAAACGAGACGAAAAACCCTCCTCGAAGAGCAGGATAAAATTGGCAAGACCTTCGAGGCCGATTCGCCACAATTTAAGCAACAACAAGAAAACCTAATCAGTCGCGAGAGCAAGTTGCGAGTTGACTTTATGGGCAAAGAAAAAGAGTTCGCTGAGAAACAGGCGAGCGTGATCTTCCGGTCCTATCAGTCCATCAATGCCGCGATCAATCGGGTCGCTAGCCACTACCAGTACGACGTTGTGCTCCGATATAGCCGAGAACAAAACGAAATGGACCCAAAGAAGCCGCAAACGGTTAACTTTGGAATCCAACGCGATATCCTTTACCACAACCAACAAATCGACATCACCGAGATCGTTTTGACGGTCCTTAACTCTACCGAACCGAAAGCCGTTGCTCCCGCAACGCCTGCAGGTCCTGCACCTCGCACCGCATCCCCGCAAACGCTTGCGCCTAATCGCAAGTAATTTGCATAGTTCCTTGATGTCTCACTTCTTCGATTCGAAGAAGTGAGCTTGTGCTCATGATGAGCCTGCCCCTTTTTTTCCACGGACACGAAACGGATTTCGGCGTCACGCATGCATCAGATTCGATTCCAAAATACGATAGAGCACATGGCGCGTGTGAGCGGTCGCGGCTATTGGTCCGGTAGACCGATCACCTTGACCTTCTTGCCAGGTATGCCGAACACTGGAATCATCTTTCGTCGCGTGGACCTGCCGGGCAGGCCGGAAATTGAAGCCGTTGCAGCGAATCGGCGCGATACTAGCCTCAGAACCACACTGGTTCGTGAAAATTGTCACGTCGAAATGGTCGAGCATGTTGCTGCGGCACTCTATGCTCTGGAAATCGATAACTGCATCGTCGAATGCGATGCAGCTGAAATGCCGGGAATGGACGGAAGTGCGGTCGCATTCGCCATTGCGATTGAGCAATCCGGCCTACGCAAACAACCAGCCACTGCAATCCAACTCGAGCTTACGTTGCCTTTGCGAGTGGGCAACGAGAACCAATGGATCATGGCCGTTCCATCCTCCGATCCAGGTCTGACTATTCAGTATCAACTCGACTACGGTCCAGGTAGCCCGATACCTGCGTCGACCACCACGTATAAGATTGAACGAACTTCGTTCTCAAAAGAAATCGCCCCTGCACGCACCTTTTTGACCGAAAGCGAAGCTCGTGGACTACAGTCGCAAGGCGTAGCATCGCATGTCACCTATCGTGACTTGGTTGTATTCGGTCCAAGCGGTCCAATAGACACTTCGCCACGATTCATCGACGAATGCTCGCGTCACAAACTTCTCGACCTTATCGGCGACTTGTCACTATGCGGCTTGCGCGTTCAGGGAAAAATCATCGCTCACCGAAGCGGTCATATTCTCAATGGATACCTTGCCGAAGCGGTTCACAGGCTCAAAGACACCCAAGTGCCAATGCGCGATAGGCTTGCAGCATGACAGCGAATAACACAGACCACCTATTCATTCAGACACGTTCGGGAACCTTTTCATGCCAACAATAATCGCCCATACCGCAGTGGTCGATCCTCGAGCGGAACTCGACGAAGATGTTCGTATTGGCCACCATTGCGTCATCGGTGCAAACGTCAAAGTTGGCCGGGGTACGCGATTGGAAAACAGCGTCACCTTGACCGGTCATACAACGATCGGAAGAGATAACCGCTTCTTCCCAGGGTGTGTTATCGGCGGTGAACCCCAAGACCTTTCCTATCAAGGCTCGCCAACGCAAGTCGTGATCGGCGATGCCAACGTCTTTCGCGAATGCGTGACGGTCAACCGTGGCACCGAGAAGGATGAAGGAATTACTTCGATCGGTAGCGATTGTTATTTCATGGCCAACTCGCACGTAGCCCACGATTGCTTGGTCGAGGACAGAGTCATCATGGCAAATACCGTCATGCTCGGCGGGCACGTTCGCGTGGAACACGATGCGACCTTGAGCGGCGGAGTTGCCGTGCACCACTTTGCTTCCATAGGTTGCTATAGCTTTGTCAGCGGACTCTCTCGAGTCTTGCAAGACATTCCTCCTTTCATGCTCGCTGAAGGCTTTCCAGCCAGGCCGCGGTGCGTCAACGTGGTCGCCCTCAAACGAAAGAATTTCTCCGTCGCTGCAATCAGAACCATTGGTGAAGCACATAAGCTTCTATACCGTTCCAAAGTTGGTGTGAAGCATGCTCGAGAAATCTTGCAGGTAAACGGAGTTCTCCCTCCAGAACTCGAAATACTCTTTGCATTTATTGATGACTCGCAATTAGGCAGACACGGTCGCGGTCGCGATCGCCGTTCGACTTCCGCAGCTGCATAACGACAGAGTATTCTCATGACCAAGGACGAATCAATTTCACTTGCATCGAAGTCCAGAATTGGGGTGATTGGAGGTGGTCATCTCGGTCGTATCCATGCCAAACTGCTGGCGTCGAACCCCGCCTGCGAGTTTATCGGCGTCGCCGACCCATCCCAAGATGCACGTCAATTGGTCGAATCTCAATTGAATGTAAGGACGGTTGAGGATTTTCGTGATTGGGCAGGCGTCCTCGACGGCGCGATCGTCGCGGCCCCCACTTTTCTGCACAACCAAATTGGGGTCTGGTGCTTGAGCCAAGGCGTTGATGTGCTGATGGAAAAGCCAATCGCAAGTTCGCTCGCCGAAGCAAATCAACTTGTGCAATTGGCAAAAGCAAACAACTGCACACTTCAGGTCGGCCACGTCGAGCGATTCAACCCAGCTTGGCGCTTGGCTATTTCGCGGTTCCCAACGGACGCCGTCCGATACATCGAAGCTTCGCGCGAAGGGACTTACACTGGTCGCAGCACCGATATCGGGATTGTTTTGGATCTTATGATTCACGATATCGATCTAATTCTTAGTCTTGTCAACTGCCAAGTCGATTCGGTGTCCGCATTCGGCTGGAGCGTGCTCGGCGAAAATGAAGACTTCGCAACCGCGTGCATCAAGTTTCGAAACGGCACCCTAGCAAACCTACGAGCTTCTCGAATTTCACCAACGCAAAAACGATCCATGCAGATTTTCACCGACCAAGGATTAACCGAGATCGACTTTGCAATCAACGGGGTTTCTCAGACATCCGCTCTCGATGATGTTGCCGATGGAACCCGGCAAGCCGACCGATTGCCACCAGAACTTCGATCCAAAGTCAAAGAGAACTTGTTTGTTGATTGGCTCAATAAGGTCGATTACAATGCCGTCCCGATCAATGCCATTGAGCAAGAGCAAAGCGAATTCATCTCTGCAATCCAATCCAATACACCCGTCACAGTCACCGGTGAGCACGGTTTACTTGCGATGCAAGTGGCGTCAAGAATCTTGGATCAAATCGCCCTCAATCGCCCAAGCCGATCGATCATCCCTGCGGCTGGCAGGTTTGGCAAATCAAACGCAGCATAGTCTGGCGCTTTGACCAGATGCGGCTTTCTCAGCGCAGTTAACCAAGTAGCTGCGCCTGGATGCAATGAAAGTCGGACTTAAGGGCCTATTTGCTTTGACGCCCTGTTTTTTTTCATTCGTAAAATTTCTTTGTCGCGAAGGTCCTGATTTTCCTTGGCTTTTTCAAGCTTTCCATTCGTTTTCTGCATTTCAGATAACCGCAACAGCGATTGAATTAAGACGACACTATAAGCTGAGATGTCGGAATATCGGTTGACAAGTTCTCGCTGAATCTCGATCGCTTCGATGAGCAGCTCTTCGCTTCGATTTTTACCGTCGGCCATCATACTCAGCTTCACAAGATTCGACGCTTTCAGAGCTCGATACTCAGCTATCTGCGGGTTCTCCCTAATTATTTCGTCACAAATCCTTAACGAGTCCTTGCATCTTTGCTGATCGAGCGGACGCATTGCTACATTTTTGCTCAACGTATCGGCCAACTCATATTTAAATACTGTCGATTCGGGATGCGATTTGCAAAGTGACTCGAACAATTCCTTCGATCGCCGCAACGCGTCATCTGCACGAGGCATGTCTTTCATGGCGCGCGCAATGCGAGACTCATCGCGCAGTGACCTCCCTAATATCACTTGGTAGGATAAATTGTCTGGTGATTCAATGGTCAACTGTTTTAGCAACGCAAGGGCCTCCGCATTGAACTCTGCTTCACGTTTGAACCTTGCCAACGGGTCGACTAATTCGCCCGGTGGAAACAATCGCCCTATGGCAGGACGAGCAACGCGGAATCTCCCATCCTCGCCAATTCTTGTCCCGATGGTTCCGATACCGTTGAGTAGTCTCGCCAACGCAAAACGACCGTCTGCGGATTTGCTTACTTCCGGAGATTGCCTTAGAAGCGATCTCGCTTCGTCCAGTTCGCCGAAGGACTTATAGATGTTTCCTCGTTTTGCAAACAAAGTCAGTCGCTCGGCGTGAATCGCTACGATTGGCAATACCACCTCCGCTTGATCTGGCTTCTGTGCAAGGATCGATCGGAAGACATCGAGTGCCTTCTGGTAGGATATCTCGGCTTTACCGAGTTGCCCAAGCTTATGTTGGATATCTGCAACACGTTGACGTCCAATCGCCGTTTCGATTCGCAAGTCCTTCGCGTTCTCTTCCGCGAACTGATCGAAAAACTCAAGAAGGGATTCCAGCAAAGATACGTCTGCTTGACTCAGCGTCGCATCGGCGAAGTCCCCAAACTCTTCATCTTCCAGGTCGCTGCTAAACGAGATGGAACTGCCTCGGGACGCGATATTGTTTGTGATCTGATCGAAGGCCTTCAATGCAAGCGTCAAATTCCTTTCCGCTCTTGCCTGCTCTTGCTCCACCTGCTGCAGTGCATCTGTCTTGGCCAGAAGATTGGCTTCTGCTCGTTCAAATTGTGATCCGATTTCTCGAATTGAGATTTGCTGTTGACGGTTCCATACGCCGAGCAATGAAGCAATGAAAACGAGCAACCCAAGTGTGGCACTGGCGAGCGTTGCTATCGCAGGGTTCCTGCGAGCCCACCGAAAGAGCATCTCGCTTGGGCGAGACCGCTTTGCAAGGATTGGACGATCCTCCAGAAATCGACGGAGATCCTCCTCAAACTCACGTGCATTCTGATAGCGATCGCCCGGCGAATAGGCACAGGCTTTCAGCGTTATGGTTTGTAAGTCTGACGGGATGTTTGGCTGAATCGATCGCGGATTGCGGACGACCGAATTGCGCTCAGGATCCAACAACCGTAACTTGGGTGACTCCATGGCAGGCTTGAGAGTCAGCAATTCGAATAGGGTAAGTCCTAAACTGTAAATATCAACTCGCGAGTCCCCCGATCCAACGAGTTGTTCAGGTGCCATATAGCGAAGCGTACCAAGGATTTCTCCGGTTTGAGTCTCTGCATCGAGATCCATACGACGTGCCAAGCCAAAGTCAGTGATCCAAACGGTACCTTCGCGGTCGAGCAGTAGATTGGCAGGCTTGATATCACGGTGCAAGACTCGTTGATGGTGAGCGTACTGAATCGCATTGGCAGCGTTCGCGATCGTTCTGGCTACGTTGCGAAAATATTCTCGAGTTAATTTCTGGTGCTTGGCCGTTTCCGATTGGTCTTTTTGCCCAGCCAATTCAGCGATCTTAGTTTGCAAAACCTCGGTCGGCGCTTTTGGTAATTCTACTTCCATTTGTTCGGTACCAGCTTGCGTCTCGTTCCGTCTAATTTGCGACGACACATTTGCCGTCGAGACATCGGCGGCGTACGGTTTCATCGATTCCGTCGAGGACTTATTTAGCATCCAACGCGCTGCTTCACCGCTTTGTGTCGAATCGACGCAATCATTTCTCAAACTCTCGATCACGTCGTGAAGCGTTACACCATCGATCAATTGCATAGCATAGTACTGCATGCCTTGATCCTCACCGATACCGTAAATAGGCACGATGTTCGTATGGTGTAGACTTGCCGCAGATTCCGCCTCTCGCCGAAATCGAGCGCCGTGCTTGCTGTTACCTGAAATCAAGCCGCTAATCACTTTTAATGCGACCCTGCGATTCAAGGAACGTTGGACCGCTTCGTAGACGATCCCCATTCCGCCTCTGCCAATTTCTCGAACGATATCGAAATCACCCAAAGTCTTTGGCGCTCCAGCCAGAGACGGTTGCTTGGGCTGAGAGTCCCCCGATTTTCGTTGCTGTTCGTCGTTCTTCGAAACCCGTTCAACAAGTGCTATGGAAGGGAGGACAGTACGAAGAAGCTCTGCGTGCTCTGGATACCGACGGACATACTGCTCGATCGTTGGCTTTTCGCCCGCTCGTAGCCGCGACGAAAATTCTTCCGCGATGACTTCTACGGGATGCCGTTCGTCATTCGGTTCTTTTGTTGTCATGGCTTTAGGCGTCGGGAAGGCAGGTTGCTCAAGATCTCGGAAAGCTTGGCAGCGGCGCGGACATAACGATTGCTCGCAGCCGTCGCCGAAATCGCGAGTACCTCCGCTACCTGTTGGTTGTTGAGATGTTCAAAATGACGCATGGCGATCACTTCCCGATCGGTTTCATTCATCGATTCCAAGGCGGATTGAAGCTGTTGGATTTCTTCCTCACGAACTGCCGCTTGACTTGGCGATGTGATGTCATCCAATAAATATCTTGCTATGGATATACTGGTCGTATGGCCATTTGGGGCATATGCCAATGGCATTTCGCGATAGGCATCCCGTTTCTCTCGTGTGTGATTGCGATGGGTGTCGATCAATGTTTGAATTGTCCGTTGACGAATCCACACAAAGAACGAAACCTGTGATCCCTCGATAAACTCGTGAATTCGCCGCGAGATTTCGAAATATGCTTCTTGGATGATATCCGCAGGATCAACCCTACTGCGCAGAATTGGAGCCATTCGAAACGAAACGATGCGTTCGAGCTTTTCCTGATGGAAAGCAAGCAGATCTGCCAACGCCTTCTGGCCACCTGCTGCCAAAATAGCACGTTCCCCCGCAATCGAAGAGTCTTGTGAATTTTCCATCCACCGCATCGTTTCTTGTAAAATCTCACTTGGATCAATGAAAGCACGGATTTCGTTTCGAATACCCGACCGCAGTCCATGGCCAAAAAATTTATCAAAATGAGGTGTGGATAGCCAAACGCTCACGTCGGTACAACAGTGTACGAGGAAACCAAAACCGCAAACGACCGTATTCAAAATAAGGAATTTACTAATGAAATTCAAATTGCAAATGTTATCCGTGCTGTTCGCAACCGCATTTCCCATCATGGCCACAGCACAGGAAGAAGGCAAGGATAGGGCCGCTGATCGACGAGCTAACATGCAACGTCCGGGGACGAGTGGATTTCAAGGTGGCCCAATGGGCATGATACAAATGCTACCACTTATGAAAGTTCTGGATACCGATCAGGACGGTACTCTCTCTACAACCGAGATTGCCAATGCCTCTAAAACTCTCATGCAACTGGACAAAAACGGTGATGGGGTCATCAGCGCCGAAGAAATGCGTCCCGATCCGAGCACCATGGCTAACGGACTTGCAGGTAATGGCCCTGGTGCGAATGGGCCATTTAACGGGCAAATGATGGGCAAGCTATTCGAGGCACGCGACAAGAATGGTGACGGCAAACTCACCGGCGATGAAATCCCAGAACGCATGCAAGACAAACTGAAAATGATCGACAAAGATGGCGACGGTTCCATCACGAAAGCGGAATTTGCCACAGCCGCGGCTCGAATGGAGGACGGAGCTGGCAAAAAGCCCGGCAAAGACGTCAATCCCAGTGGTGGTGTCAAACCCAAACGCCCAACCAAATAGACGGTTCGATGACCCTATGAGCCGTGAGTCCGCCCAAGCGTTGGTGTGGTGAACTATCAAAGCTCCGATGCATTCCAAAGCGTGGGCCTCAGAGCGTACCACATATCCAATGCATTGTTTCCATTCCGTTTCCTCCGAGATAGCTCCGAGATAGTAAGATGGCCCAACAATTCGATCTCAAGACAGCGATGTTTTCTTGGCTCGTAATACTCAGCGCACACTTTGCATACGGACAAAAAGATCCGTCGCCTTCCGCTGAAAGCGTCCAGTTTTTCGAGGCAAAGATTCGCCCCGTTTTGATCGAGCATTGCTACCGTTGTCACTCTTCAGAAGGCCAAGGAATACGCGGTGGCCTTTCGGTTGAAAACAAAGACGCGATGCTGGCTGGGGGGGAATCGGGGCCGGCGATCGTGCCAGGCATTCTCGAGGAAAGTATCCTTTGGAACGCGATCAACTACCAAGACTACAAGATGCCACCCAAGAGCCCCTTACCCAAAGCCGTCATCGAGGATTTTCGAAAGTGGATCGAAATGGGGGCACCGGATCCAAGAGTCAACTCTGGGGTAGTTATTCATACCAAAGTAACACCTGAGGATATTGCCAAAGGAAAAGAGTTTTGGTCGTTTAAAGCCCCTTTCAAATCGAAGCCAAAACCATCCAAGAATGCGAGCTGGGCGATTACTGAAATCGATCTTCACGTCTCTCAGTCTTGGGACGATGCTGGATTGGAACCGGCCAATGATGCTGAGCCGGCCACTTTGGCTAGACGCCTCCATTTTGATTTGATCGGTTTACCACCCAGCATCAAGGAGCTCGATTCGTTTGTTGCAAATTGGAAAAACAACCCAGACTCGGCTATATCTCAGACCGTTGATGACCTATTGAAGCGTCCGCAATTCGGTGAACGGTGGGGACGCTATTGGCTCGACGTCGCTCGCTATGCGGAATCGAGCGGCAAGGAAGTAGATATGACTTTCCCGAACGCATGGAGATATCGAAACTATGTCATCGATGCCTTCAACAAGGATAAGCCTTACGACCAGTTCATTCGAGAACAGATCGCCGGCGACCTAATTCCAACCCAAGATGACAAACAGTTTGCAGAGCAGCTGATCGCTACTGGCTTTCTCGCAATCGGCCCTAAGACGCTCATCGAACGGAACCCACGCCAATTCCAAGCGGATCTCATCGACGAACAAATCGATACCACGACGCGCGTTATTTTGGGTGTGTCGGTAGCCTGCGCGCGTTGTCACGATCATAAATTCGACCCGATTCCGCAAACCGATTATTATGCCCTTGCTGGCATCTTCCAAAGCACGGAAACTATGTTCGGAGGGTTGCGAAGTCAACGAAGTCGGCAGGCAAGCAACCTCATCATCCTCCCCTTTAACGATCCGAATCCGAACGACAAAACAATCTCAAAAACCGAACTCGCTTCGCTCAAAAAGCAGCTAGAAGAACGTGAAAAAGAGTATGCTGAAGCCAGACGGGCGCAACGGCAGCCGGAAAAAGCTAAAGAAGGAACCGCACCAAAATCTGGCTTTCTGAGCATTGCCATACTCGATCAACTCATTGCGCAGATCAATAGTCGCATCAATTCCGTCGATAACGATGGCAAGCCAATGACGTTTTGTATGGGCGTGCAATCTACAGACAAACCGCGGGATGCAAAGTTGTTGGTGCGAGGTGAAATCGATCAACCTGCACAGGAAGTCAATCGAGGTTTTGTACAAGTGCTCTGCAACGAACAGATCAAGTTGCCGCCAAACACCAGTGGACGCCGAGAGTTTGCCGACTGGATGTCTGCCCGAGACAATCCTCTCACCGCACGTGTGATGGTCAATCGTATTTGGCAACATCTCATCGGAAATGCAATCGTAAGCGAACCGGAGAATTTCGGGGCCTCGGGACCGGCCCCTTCGAACCCTGCCTTACTCGATTATTTGGCCGTCGACTTTATGGATAACAAATGGTCGGTAAAACAATTGATTCGTTCGATTGCAACGTCGCGAGTGTATCGACTTTCGTCCACCTTCGACAAAGCGCGTTTTGATGCGGACCCCGAAAATAAATTTGCTGCACGAGGCAATGTTCGCAGGCTGGACGCCGAAGCGATCCGCGATGCTATTTTGGCGATCAGCGGACAAATTGATTTGAATCGCCCGAAAGCTTCGTTGATTGCTTCGTTTGGCACGACCCTTTTAGGACCCAATGGCCCGATTGTCCCGCCCTCAGGAACGCTTGCGATGACGTCCGGATCGACCGGCAAGCCCGATTTCAAGAGCGTTGTTCGCAATGGCCGCAGTTCGAGTGTCAATCCATTCGAAGCCGCAAACTACTCGCGATCGGTGTACTTGCCCATCCCACGCAATTCGTTGCCGCGAGCCTTGGATGTATTCGACTTCGCCGAGCCAAGTCTCGTTGTCGGAAGTCGCGAAACGTCCAATACAGCCGACCAAGCTTTGTTTATGCTCAACAACCCCTTTGTCATCGAACAAAGCGATGCGCTAGCGAGACTACTAATTCGCTCAGTTGGCAATCAAAACGAACGCATCGCAAAAGCTTTTACTCTGGTATACGGTCGATCTGCAACACCAAAAGAGCTTCGCATTGCCGCCGAATATTTTCGCAAAACAGACGACGGAAAAAAAGCGGTCCCAGCAGAGCAACGTATGTTTCAAGCATTGAGTCAATTTTGCCAAGCGCTCCTGTGCTCTGCAGAATTCCGTCTTATCAACTAAGGATTTATCATGAACGTCGAATACCCAATCGTCTCAAGACGTGAACTATTGCAGACCGCTTCGGCGGGCTTTGGCTATTTGGCCTTCGCGGGACTCAGTACTGCGGCCTCGGACCAAGACTCTGGAACGAATCCGCTCTCCGCAAAGGCACCGCATTTCAATGCCTCAGCCAAACGTGTTATCTTCCTTTGCATGCAAGGTGGACCGTCGCACGTCGATACGTTTGACTACAAACCCAAGCTGGCAGCCGACGCAGGAAAAGGGGGCAAGTACGGGGGAAGCAAACTAATGCCA
This sequence comes from Pirellula sp., assembly GCA_031374515.1. Lineage (GTDB taxonomy): Bacteria > Planctomycetota > Planctomycetia > Pirellulales > Pirellulaceae > JBKCUI01. The sequence goes on from JANMGH010000164.1 coordinate 120,549, forward strand.
TCGCCATGGAAGTTTCGGCAACAGGGCAAGAGCGGATTGTGGATTTCGGAGCTGTTTCCAGAGCTTGGCAAACATGCCGACGAGTTGTCGTTAATCCGTTCGATGCATTGCGACCAACCGACTCATCCGCGAGCTATGACCCAAATGCATACTGGAAATGCACAGTTCATCCGGCCATCGCTGGGGGCTTGGACTCTCTACGGCTTGGGAACAGAAAACGACAGCATGCCTGGCTTTATCGCCCTCAATCCACCCGCCGCGTCGGCACAAAACTTTGGTAGCTCCTTTCTGCCTGCAATCTACCAAGGGACCAAGGTTGGGAAGCCACAAGGCAGAGGTGGCGGACAATCCATGCGAGGTGCTTCGGCTGCTGGACCACAGCTCGCGGACATCGCCAATCCTCGCCAAACCAAGCAATCGCAACGTAACCAAATCAACCTGATCCAAAGCCTCAATCGACAAAAGCTCGAACGGGATGTTCAACAACCCGATGTCGAAGGAGTCATCGAATCGTATGAGCTGGCTTTCCGAATGCAAGATACATTGCCAGACCTGATGGACATCTCAAAAGAATCCTCCAAAACACTCGCTATGTACGGTATCAACGAAGAGGATACTAATGAGTTTGGCCGCCAATGCTTGATGGCTCGTCGTTTCGTCGAATCGGGAGTTCGTTTCGTAGAAGTCACCCATGCCAATTGGGACCATCATCAAAAGCTAAAGACGGAACTCCCCGAGAACTGCCGCGAGATCGACAAACCGATTGCTGGCTTATTGTCAGATCTTAAACAGCGAGGATTGCTTAAGGACACGTTGGTCATCTGGGGCGGCGAGTTCGGTCGATCTCCGGACGCTCCTAACGGTGATGGAAGGGACCACAACCACAAAGGCTACACCACGTGGATGGCTGGCGGCGGTGTCAAGGGTGGCTTTAGTTACGGTTCAACCGACGAACACGGCTACCAAGCCGTGGAAGATAAATGCCATGTTCACGACTGGCACGCGACAATCTTGCACTTGTTAGGCTTGGATCACGAGAAACTAACTTACAAGTATGCAGGTAGAAATTTTCGATTGACAGACGTTGCTGGCAATGTGATCGACAAGATTATCGCGTAGCCAAATTCGCTTCTGGCACTACCGCCCAAGTTTCTCAAGCACATTCCTTGTAATGCGCTCTGTCACTGCATCTCCACCGCGAAGACCATGTGCCCAGTCCGTGGAACCACACGTAAAAACAGTGCCACCGCGAACGTAGACCCCCAGACATGCTGCGCCGGTGCGTCCACGTTCCCATCGATCGTACCACTCGCAGTCGTCCGCTGCCCACCGCACCGGGCAGGTTGCGAGGACCTCAAATGATTCCGGAGTTCCATCACGATGGGTTGCGAATGGAAACCCATTCTTCCATTCCAATTCGCAACCATCACACTCGTAGCCGACTATGGTGTGCTTGGAACCGAACTCACTGTCCTTCTTCAGTTCCGTACCCGCAAAGATCCAATGTTCAGGGCGATGAATGGTAAATGCACCTTTGCCGTCCATGAATTCTCCGTGACTTAAGTGATATCCGCCGAACAAAAACCCAACACCGGTCAATTGATTTTCAGGGCGATTGACTAAATGGTGACTCCATAGCGTACTGAGTTTGGTCAAGTTGTTTGTTTTGAAAACCGGGTCGGAATTGAACGCTTGTTTCCAGCACGTGAGCGCTTCGCCGTTCTCTTCCGTGCGTACCTGCCAACAACAAGTATTTCCGCTAAAAAAAGCGACGTTTCCACCGCTGCCAATAAACGATTCCAGTTGATCTCGCATTCCGGACGACCAGTACTCGTCATGTCCAACACTTAGCACAAGTTTGTAATTGCGTAGCAATTCAGGTCGCTGCTCGAGATCGAGGTTCGTCGCGAAATCGAGTGGGAATCCGTTTCTCTCCGCCCATTGAACCATAGGGTACTCCCAGTTTGAGTACTGGCTCGATTGAGGACGTTGGAACGAAACACGATTCCCCTGTAGATTCGATCGTCCATGATACGCATAGAGGCTGCTACCGCCCCAATTCGTATAGGCGTTGTAAGTGTTCGTCGAAAGCTGTAGTAATATCCTTGTGTTTTTCCCTGGCTCTGCGGCTCGAACAACAAAAAACATATCGGATTCGGCGGTCCTGCGGCTTCGTCCAACGAACTTCCCTCCATTGTCCGATACACGCAACGTTGCTTGGTAGTATCCGCTTGACCAGTCCGCTGGAATCGGCAGACGAAAACTAACAGGCCAGTTGCAGCCATGTGAACTCGCATTCTCAGGAATCGAATGCATACCGCCACCGGGGATTTTCGACTTTTGGAAAACAACCTTGCGGTCCGCACCCAATCGGGCAATTTCAATACTGTATTCGTTTGCTGTAGTCGAAGTGTGCAACTGGAGCTCCTCCCCCGGCGCAACACTCTGCTTGTTAGGATAAGCCTCAATGAAAAGAGCAATAGGTTGTTCGATTTGGGCCAATGCCGTTTCAGCGGCAGCGAAACAAATCGACAGCGCCGTGGATAGCACGAATACGAAGCCAAAGTCTGTTTTCACGGGTGAGTTTCCAGGCGAGGAAGAGAATCATGCGACAATGTCCAGCGGATTTTATGCAATCTAGCACGAATCAGGGACGAATGCGAATAACGAATCTGTATTCAATCGGGTTGGTAGCTGCGGTTTCTAGACTTAGGTTGAATAAGTGCCCCGAGGTAACTCGCGGCACTTATCTTGCTTGTGGCTCGATGATGGCAGTTGTGTCGGGCAGCTGTAGTTTCTTGATGACACTCTTCAACTCAAACGGCCTAAACTTTATCGGCTTGCCCTCGATGTCGTCTTGGATCAAGACGACAAAGCGATCCAAACGATTCGCGGCATTGGAGTCAATCAACTGATTCGAATCCGATGCGCTCATTTGCATCAAGATTCTTAACTCGATATCGCGCAGTGACTGACGTGAAATCCATCTCATAATTGTCCCCGACGAATCTGCCCATAGCCATACATGCATCCCAAGAGTCGGGCCATCTCGCAGCAAATTTGCTAGTACCGCATCCGCTTTGTTGGCACCTGCGGCATCGTCACCGTACGAAAACTCTTCGTTCTTTCGCAATTCACGGAAACGCGACAAATTCACGATAGCAATAAGCATGGCTGGATGCGAAACGTCGGCTGTTGCGTTTCGCAATTCAAGCTCTTGCCTTAAGAATTCCATGGTCGCATCTATCCCACGTACGTCACTAACACGAACAGGAACATTGCAATGTCCAAGCATGGATACCAGTGAACGCATCGACTCATCCTCAGCCCGCGATCCATCGAGGACCACCACCGAGGGCTTTTCATCCGACGATTGAGTCTTGGGGCGATAGCAATAGCCTGCGATGGAACCGGCGAGCAGACTCGCAGCACTCGATTCGTCCTGACCGATCACCATAAAGTTACGACCTGCGCTACGTGTCAGCGTCTTCGTCACCGGTGGATCGATAGACACGCTATCTCCAAGGATTACGGGAACCGTCCCGACCTCCATGCGCAATTGACTGATCGCGTGCGAAATACTCTTTTCGTCCCAAACCGCTGGCTTGTGACCTTCAAAAACAATGCGTCGGCCGAGAGCATTGGTGGTCGGTGCATGAGGAACGGGCGTTTTTGGCAACCGTTCAAGTCTTGCGATTTGGTCATTCTTTTCGATAAACGCGACTTGAAAGGATTGGTTGCCTTCGATGCGACCACCCATTTCGTTATAGATCGCTTGCCCCGAATGTCTTAGTCGCTCCGCAGCGGTGTTGTCCTCACTTAAGATCAACATGGCGTCAGAGCTATCGCATTGCAATGCGATTCGGACCGCCATTTGGGAAAGCGTTGTTCGGGGCAGGGAATACGCGCCACCAAGTGTCTGAGATGCCAGAACTAAATGCAGCCCAAACGATCGACCTTGTCTCACAATTCGGTCCATGAGCATCGATGCTTGTTGCGATAATTTGTCATCTTCGACAAACAACTCCTGAAACTCATCGATCACTATGAGAATTCGAGGCATCGCGTGCTGCGGGTACTTTCTTGAAAGACTTGGTAGGTCTTGAACTCCCCACTGCCGAAAAGCTTCCCCTCGTGCATGCAATACTCGATCCAGGTACTCAAGCGTACTTACACCAAATTCCCTTTTGCTCTCGATGCCGATAATGTCGGCGTGAGAGAGTGCAACCTCAGAATACACCTGAAACTCAACCCCCTTCTTAAAATCGAGAAGCACCAATCGCAACTGATCCGGCGAGTATTTCATCGCAGCGCTGGTGATCATCGTATGCAGCATCGACGACTTGCCGGATCCCGTTTTTCCAGCGATCAGCACATGCTGAGCAGTGCCGGCCCCCAATTTCATCGATTGAATCCGACCCGCTTCCGAGATACCCAACGGTATTGCAAGCCCGTCTGCACTGGACGCAACCGACTGCTCAGAGATCGGCGGCGCAACGGAATCGAACGGCACGATGCGCTTGCCGACATCCGAAGCCGCCTTCAAATGTTGCTCCATGATCATTTGCAATCGTTCGTGGTCTGGTGGCAGTTCGGGGGTCAAAGGAAACGCTTCCAAGTCTGGGTGGTCGACGACTATCATCGTCGATGTCCTGCTATTGCCTTCGTCGTTGGGCTGGACCATTTCCGGGGTCAGTTTTAACCGCAACCCAAATTCATTCAGCTTGGATCTATCCGCAAACGATGGCCAGACATAGGTGTCGGAGATTTGCAAAATGACACCCACTCCGCATCGGCCACCGGACGACATGACAGAACACAAAGATTGCCACGAGCTATCATCGAGTCCGAATGGAAAATTCGACCATACGATGAGACGGTATGGGATCGCCATTGGGCCCGCGTCGCGATTGTACGCAAGTACGTCTGCATACTTATTCCTCAAACTCTGTTGAATCACATCTTCGACATGGCGAGCAGTATTCGCAAGTTGATCAGCGATATGCAGCGGTTGCGTCCAAACGCGATGATTGACCATGGCTGGATCGACGTCCGCTAAAGACATCAGCCAAGAAAACTCCTTGCCCAGACCTTCCGGGTCAATGATCGTGATATTCAGATTGCCCGCCGGAACGGACGTCACTGCTCGCAGCAACGTATTGCGAACGATGAGATTCCCCATTTCTTTGCAGTTGGAACTTGTCTCAAGTGTCAACGCGCCGTGTGTCACAACGTCGAAGAATACGGACCACGGCTGTTGAGGTGATTCCTCGGGAAGCGATAGACTCGCCATGTCTTTTTGCAACGGAGCCAATGGCATTATGTCACCGATTCGCCACGACAGCGTGTTGTTCAATCGCGGCCAGTCACCGACTTCCATTCGATCTGAAGACCACTCTGGTAAATCTTCTTGGGACCGCTTTGCAACAATCTGCATCCACTTTGCGGAATTCCTGCACCCCTGCTGCCAGCGTTGCACAATTCGCATTTGCGAGTTTTGAAAATGCGAGTCGATTTGATCCAACGACGCATGATATTTTTGTTCCGCGTCGATACGAGTCAATGTATTTCCCTTCTCGAGTTCAACGAGTTTTGGTTTGCGGTCCGCATTGATGCGATGGGTTTTCTCCTTTCTTGAGGAGGCCACAGCTTTTCGTCTTTCACTGCACGTTTGCGTCAACGCGTTTTTTCTTGAGTTGAAATCCATCAGCAATGCCGTGCGTGTTTCTCGATTGTCTGCCTCCAATTTCTCTTGGTTGCTCAAATAGTGTTTTTCGATTTTTTGGATCTCTTGCTGGCAATTGAAGTCAGCGATTCTCCTCCCTTGTGCTAAAAGCAGATAAGCGGTGTGCTCTATGTTTACAACTTGAGGGAAGATGCGGCGAATCGTTCGAGTTACCAGAGGCGAGACGGCGAAATGAATGAGCGTCGTAAACAAAATCGCCCCGACGATAGCGGTTAGCCCTATTATCAGGAGGACCGAGCCCAACGACCATGCGACCGCAGCCGCGATTCCGCCTAGCAGAGAACCAATCCCTAAGAACCAGTAAGATCCAATCATTCTGCAAGTCGGGTGATTTTGCATTCTAGCTATGCTCACCGAAAGCGATTTTTTCGTTTCCTCAAAGCGTTTTCCTATGTGCGCCAAGTCCGAAATGGACTGCAGTTCCGTTACCGACTCCGAAGCGCTCGTTCCTGCCAATCCCTGCAACGTCGTATCGCTCGTTCTTAACCCCACCCACTCTCGACACTCATGCATTATTTGTTCGATCGATGCACGTTCTTTATCCAGTTTGGCCCTAATGTTGTCTCTTGCATGCTTCCGACTCAAGCAGGCATCTTCTTTTTTCGTTTTGAGATCGTTTGTAGCGATATCGAACTTACTCTTTTGCAATGTTTTCTTTTCAAGAAAATCTGACTTGAGTTGTTTCGTCTGTTGACGTTCGTAGTTGAGGCTGAGGAGTGTCTCACGTTCTGCCACCGCGAACTGATTGTCGAGGAAAGTGTCCCACTCTGTCATGGCGTTCCGCCAACTCCTGGCCTGGTCAGATTTCATCCCCGAAGTCTGTTTTTCAAATTGGCCAATCAAGCGCTGGCGTTCCGCTTGCATCGTTGCGATGTTTGCAGAACGCGAGAGGCGCAATAGTCCTAGTCTTGTTCGCAGCCCACGGACCATTCGGATCTGCTTTTGAAGCATTCTTCCGCCAAGAATAGGACCGGAATCGAATTGACGTTCGGAATCTGATGAAGCACTTGTATTCATGGCATTGTCGTAGTCAAGAAAGAGTTGCAGCCCAAGATCAATATACACTACTGCAAGCGGCTTTCAGCAGCCTACGGTAAGAGTTCTAGTGCCTTGTTGCCGTTGCTTCGCCCTGGCGTCCAGTCGCCACGCAAAAGCTTGACTTCGTAGCACCATCGATGTGTCCGAATCGACGCTGGTTCCGAACAGGGAGAGATGCGGATTATCTTCTCTTCGATGGAACATAAAATCTGACCGATCGGCGCCGCAATTTCGATTCTTGCGACTAGGTTATCCAATTCCATTAACAGCGTCGCCGATTCATTCCAGGTCCCCAGCGTTGCATGTGTCAAGACTCGGTATTCGGAACCAAACCAGCTAGAACTCTGGGAGTTCTTGCACGCGACGTCGAATTTCAAGAGTTGCTCACTTTGCGTTTCGATTGCAGTGGACCAATGGCCGTTTCCTGATAATCCGACGCCAAGCAAAACGGGACTTGCTCCCGGAACGAACGACTCTTCGACCATTTGCTGCATCGGGGGGCTAACAGGCCATGGTTCCAATTCTGTCCCTTCGACAGATTCTAGAATAGGCAAAAAATGGTCTCGATGACTGATTCCAATTGTGTGTGACAAACGATCTCGCAGTTTCGAGTATCGCACACTCAAAGCGCCAGCAGACAAGGAAACCATACTGTCACTTTACCTTCGCTTCGTCGCGACAAATTCGTGCGGCGGTTGAAACTCGAACCAAAAGAATTCCGCAACGCATGACACCAACACTTGCGAGCATCACAATACCAGACTCGAAAATGCGGGGACTGTTGATGTCGTTTAAAAACAACAGGCCGATTCGAAGCATGTAAAGTGACACAGCGATCAGAAGCCAACCAGCAAATTCTCGAAACCAAAAAAACATCATGTAGCACCCTTCGAATCGGTCATGTCTTTCGCATTTCGTTTCAGTAATTTGGATCGTTTGGTTGCCGTTTGTGTTGAGGTTGGAAGAGGCGTCGGTGGGATAGCGTCTGACTCCCTTTTTTGTCGCTTGTGCCGCTCTCGATCGAATCGGTACAAATCGCGGTAGTTTGCAATTAACTGAACGGATCGCAGATACACGCTAGCTTGCTTGCCATCTATCTTACGCCATGTGAGCTCCCTAGCCACGACAAATAACGCAACCAGTAGCACTAACCACAATGTACCAGGCCAAAATGCTTGACCACTCTGGACGGACGACTGGAGCCAGCGACCGGATTGTCGACCAATCGGTATGTTCAAAAGGATCACGACTGCAAACACTACGGCAAGTGTTAGCTGCAGAAGTTGGACTGCTAAGCTGACCACCGAAAGTGGGATCGTCTGCTTAGTATCGCTGGTCTGCTTTCGGAGCCCTGCTGATTTCAAAATGTAGTCGGTCACCGATCGATGCGCTCGCGGCAACTTCATTGCCGAAATGATTGTCAGCATCGCAACCATCACCCAAAAAAATCCGGTTGCTACTTGAGCAAGCTGTCCTCGCACGGGTGACTGAAGCAAGAGACTAAACTGAATTGCAATCATCGACAGCCAACCGGCTCGTACGGCAACGCCTGCCATGAAGACGGTGAAAAGAAACAGCCTGAGCGGTGCTCCTATTGCATCGGAAACGCCAATTAGCATTTCGAATAAAAACGCAACTACCAAGAGCTGCAATATCGAGCCGACCAAGCGAAACATCTTCCAGCGTTTCAGGCTAGGTTGAGTCCACTCTGTCGTGGATTCAGCAGGATCTGCATCAAGGTAAGCACTCATCGCAACGCCCCCTGCGACTTACTTCGACCCATCTTTACGGCGTCCAACTCAGACAGTATTAAGCGGATCGCGTTCTTTTCTCCGGAGACAGAAAGGGAGGCACCACATCGATGGAGTTCGCGTTGCAATTGTTCGGCCTGAATCTGCAATCTCGATTGCTCCGCAATGAGCAGTAGATCATCGGCCGTCCAAGTTCCGGAAAAACGGAATGCACCGCTTGGGTAAGGGCGTTGGAAAGTCGTGGTCGGACACACAAAGGAAACGCGGTGATGTTTTGCGACTGCCAATTTCACCGCAGGTAGAAGAAACTCCAATACACTGACACAGTTCAATAAATCAGACATTACCACAATCACTTCATTGTCTCGAGCATGACCCACTACCGAAGAAATGCACTCGGCCAATTGACTCAATCGACCGATGGGTTCTCGATCTTGACTCTCCGCAGAGGCGACAACCGGTGCGATCCAAGGAATTCCAGACGCATTCAACAAGACTTGAATTCTGCGAGCAAAGGCGTGGTCATTATGAATCAACGCTACCTGTTCTTGCGTAGATAGTCCGTAGATTTCTGCCAATGCACCAACGATTAGGAATCGCAACCTGAAGCGGCCTCGACTGCCGGGAAAAACTGGAAAAAAGAAGAACGGCAATTGATTTACCTTGAAGTCTAAAAGCTCCGGAAAACGTTGACTCAGAAGGGCCCAAACAGCATCGATCATGCGTTGGTTCAAAGCGCATGGTGGGGGGCTTGGGTTTACCGAGAAATCGCTTAGCGTCCTCAGTAGTATTTGAAAGCCTTTTTCTCCGGACATCGGCGGAAGACGACGTATTCCTCGTTCGTCGCAAACCGCAACACCGACCGGATCCCCGGAGTTGATAGCCATTCTTCCAACACTTGCCGCCACAAATGTCATTTGATCAAGCAATCGGGCGCCAAATCCGCCAACGCGACTTGTACTGGAGCCATCAACAATTAACTGGACCCGAGCAGGAACTTCGGATTCGTATTGTCGGATCATCCACTGATCCCGTTTCGCGGAGACTTTCCACGCGATCGACTTGAACGGGTCCCCAGGCATATACTCCCTCAGTTCGAGCAACTCGGAACCCATTCCCGACCGAAGAAGTCGATGAATGCCATGCCTAGGTATTACATTTGATTTCTTGGTCAACGATCGATATTCACCCGAATCGACAAAGGACGGTAATGCCCGAAACGACTGTTCGCACTTTTCAAATTTCTCGTATCGAAAGAGGCCGTGCGTGCTCTCAAAAGTTAATCGGAAGCCGCTGAAAACGACATTTCCCGCAGATCGCACTCGTACTTGATACCGCCATCCGTTTTCCCACTCGCCAGTGCCCAAGCTTCTTTTGTTCGGCATTTCATCAACAGTACGGTCAACAAACCGATGGAAGCTACTGACGAGCCAGGACCGCGATGGCTGTAGGTGCTTGACGCGACGCAGTGAGCTCGCATCGATGGACGAATTATTCGAACCAACCCCCTTGTCGGAATAAAGGACCTCCAAATTTTCGGGGAGGACATCCATGACTTCAAGCGTTGCAGCATGAAAGCGTACGCTTTCCCTCCATTGAATTTGCACATCTAGGCTTCGCTCGGCCCAGAGGGAACGGTTTGAGTCCGCCTCACCATTGACCAAACGCGCAAGTCTTAGACGAGGAAGTTGAAATCGCACTTGAATAAAGAAGAGTAGCCACTCGGAAAAAATCCAAAGCAATGAAGCCAGGGAGAGTAGACTAAGTACGTTTTGCCCGCGAATCAGACCAGCATAAAGCCCAATCAGCCCAGCGATAGCAAACGCCTGAGCTTGAAACGTCATGTCTTTTTTTCCGCCAACACAGGTACTCTTTGGATGACCTGTTGTATGACCCCGTCTACGGTTCGGCCGTCCATTTCGGCTTCGGGACGCATGATGAGGCGATGTCCCAGCACTGGTCGGCAAATGGATTGCACATCGTCATGCGTTACGAACTCTCGTCCTTTGAGCAACGCGTAAGCGCGTGCAGCCTTCATCAAGTTGATCGCCGCACGAGGGCTCGCTCCAAGCAGCAAATCACCGTGTTGCCGGCTTTCCCTTGCAAGGTCGATGATATACCTTTTTAACTCGTCCGAGCAGTAGACCGAATCCAATTGCATTTGAATGCTTATGATTTCGGTCGAAGAGGAAATAGCGGATACCTTAGGTGTTGGGCGGCTATGGAGATTGAGCATCGCAACTTCATCATCGCGATTAGGGTAACCCACTTTGATTCGGAATAAAAAGCGATCTAACTGTGCTTCTGGCAAGCGGTAAACGCCCTCCTGCTCGATGGGGTTTTGAGTCGCTAGCACCATGTAGGGCTCTGGTAGCCGAAGAGTCGTTCCGTCAATTGTTACTTGCCGTTCTTGCATCGCCTCAAGCAAAGACGACTGCGTCCTGGCCGGTGCGCGATTCAATTCGTCGGCCAAAAGAAGTTGACAGAATACAGGCCCCTTTCGCAAAACAAAACTATTCGTACTGCGGTCCAAGACTTGAATCCCAGTTACGTCCGACGGCAGCAGGTCAGGAGTGAACTGGATTCTCTCGAATTGGATTCCTAGGATCGAAGCAAAAGTTCGGCAAATGGTTGTTTTGGCCGTACCCGGTACTCCTTCCAACAACACATGTCCGCCAGCGAAGAGCGCGATCAGAAGTTGATCGGTCACATCGTTCAGACCCACGACGACTTGCTGCATCAATTCTTGGGTACGACCTCGAAGTTCGTTTACTCGTAGGGCAATGGCGTTGTCTGTGGGCACGAATCAGTTTTCTGGTTCAAATGGAGTTTTGGCAAATTGCAGATCTAGGTTTGTCTCCCGTGACGCTGGGAGGCTATTCTACGTTGCTCCACCGATTTTAGGCGACTGCAAAGCCTGACGTAGTTCCTGGATTGTTTTCCCAAGCTTGAGAAATTCTTTTTCCGAGACACGAGGCACTAGATTGCTAATCTCGAAGGAACGTACGTACTCTAATTTTTCCTGAAACGCTTTGTCGTTCGGGATCGCGCCGGAGTGTTGATATTGTGTTGCTTTGTTTCGCCATCCCTTTTCGCCACTCGTCCCAGAACATTCTTTGCAAAATTCGCGGGCTAAGATGAACGCAGCCGGCCCGTACTGCGAATGTCGGTTCTTAAGATTTGATTCCATTTGAAATACAGATTGATGCGGTACGACTGGCTGCCGACTCATTAAAGCAGGTACCCGGCGAATGATCGTTGCCAAAAGCATCAAAACACCGGCGACGGTGAGCATGACCAATACCGCTAGCGCATAACCTCTTGGATTGACGGGTCTGGGCTGGTTCGCCATCGCTTCGTTCAAAATATTGGAATCCTCTACGCTTTTCAGAACCTGATTTACCACTTGTAAAGCTGTGTCCAGATCCGTACTTGGCAGCTCAGCCGTTCTCGGCGATGGTAGATCCTTCGAATCAAGGCTTGGTTTGGGGGGCTCTATCCGGTCTTTGTAGGTCGATAGCGTTTGCCCCCCCGACATGAAAGTCATATGGGTCTTGGATCCTCGACAAAGCGTTTCCGAAAGTCGAATAGCGAATGCCGCATTGTCGCCATGCCAAAGCATGCCATTGGTCAAAATGCTAGTGTCCGCAACAATGACCATCACTCCGGCAAACTTGGAGCTGGAGTCGCTCATGACTATCAAAGGGCCATCTCGACTAGTGACGGGTGAACTCGAGTGCGGAATCGACGCGATAGTTTGCCATCGTAACGGATTGAGTGCTGAGGGCTCGCTCGGTAACACTAACCATCCTGTTCGATTCGATATGATTTGTTTGACACCCACCATGAGCGGATGCTCCGTATTCAGTTGTTGGATACGTAAGCAATCCTTATGTTCAAGGTAGATGTCTTCCGATTGTCTTGAGACTACGGGGCCCTGTTTGATTTCGCCGATTCCGCTCATCAGACAGGACTGATCGGACGCAATCAGGACACTTCCGCCTTTCTCCACAAATTTCACTAAACGTGGCCAGAACTCCCTTGGATACGACCTTAGTTCATCCGTCAAGACGACAACCGAAGTCAAAGGACTATTCAGCGAAGCATTCAACGATTGCAGGTTTGAGACCCCTCGCTCTTCGATCAGCATCTGAAACAGTTCGCAGCCGGAGTGCCATCTCGCTTCGTTTGATGGTGTCGCCTGTTTTGCCTGCAAGCATGTGCAGAATACCAAAGCAAGAAGCGTGGCAAGAAAAACGGCAAAGGGCGTGTACTTAGTTATCAAAATGCTCAGCCCTTGCATTGCTTGAGTGCAAGTTTTGCGTCGTCTATCTGCTTGGCCGTTAACTGATGCTCCATCGGAAAATAACGAGCTTGATCATATAAATTGACCAGCGTTTGTATCGGGCTCTTGCACTGTGGTAATTTCGTTTCAAATTGTGTAGCAACATATCCGCATGTCCACCAGGCTTGAGCTGCCTGAAATCGCAGTCGTGCGAGCGAATGAAACGCGATCACAAAGTCATCACGGGTTTGAATCTCATCCAGTTTCTGCTCCAATTTGGCTAATTGAGTCGCTCTTTGAACTTGCTCCGAGCGGACTCGGTATCGAATCGCAAAAAAAACAATTGCACATAGCAAAGCAAAGACCAGCAGATAAGGCAACACGCGTACATCAAATGGATTTGGAAGATTGATCGCATCATTCGCCGGGGATTCTTGCGGCGACAGGGCAGTAGTTGAGGATGTACTTGTTGTTCCAGTGCTGGATTTAGCGACTTGCGTCCACAGTTTGTTAAAATAGTTTCCCGCCTGTTTCAACCCTTTTGAAAAATCAGATTCTGGTTGAGGTGTCCTTGGTGCTGCTGGCTTGAAGTTGGAGTCCGGTGCCGCTGTCGAGTTGGGTGGAGTTGCAGCATTTGTCGACCGATTAGCGAGTTCTAACTCTTGGCTCGGACTTTTGGTTTTGCTCGAGGTGTTGGCAGCCTTTGCCACATTCCCATCCGCTTGTGTGCCATTCGACTTAGCGCGTTTGGCAATGTTGGCACGAGACTCTTCGAAGATTTTCTGAAGTGCAGAACCTAATCCTTTTCGATCCAGTTCTTGGCGTATGTCTTTTGCATCCAAAGAATTCGAATCACCAGCGTAGTCGCGGCTACTAGATTTGTTGTTCGCATTGGAGGTCGGTTCGCCGGCCCCGTTACCCATCGGCCGTGCATCTCTACTTTGAGGGTCAATCGGAAAGGAATCGGATTTTGGCGTATTGGGCGAAAGCCTATTTCGTTGAGGCGTCGGCATGGGTTGAGTAGAACGACTCTCTGGAGTGGGCGAATTTGCTGCCGGAATCGTTCTGTTGCGAGGAGGTGAACTAGACTGCGGAGATCCGGTCTGCGGTATTGCCGACGGCGTTGCGCGAGAGGACGCATTCCCCGATCCAGCTTTAGGCTGCGTTGCGCCTGGCTTTTGGATGGACTTGATGGGCTGGTCGGTACCTGTGGACGACGGAATCGATGGCGTTGCTTCCGACGGATTGCCTTTCTGTTGCAACGGATTGAAATCATTGTCAATTGGCAGATCGGAATCCTCGGATCCGCCCGATTGCGACGAATCCCTGGCTTCCCTTTGGCTCTTTTCGTACTGCTCCTGCGTCTTAAGCAACTTGTTTATCAATTCCTTGTAGTCATTGCTGTTCGATTTGGACTGTTGCGCGGTGTCGTCGCTGGGTTTTGGCGATTGATCCAATCCGTCCTTTAGTGTGGGCGATCGCCCCTTGTTGTTCTCTACTGGTTCGGCCTGGCCTGGCGATGATTCATTACCATCAGTCGTTCTTCGTTGTGGTCGATCGCCGGAGTTCCCCGATCCATCGCTCGATTTTGGAGGAATTTTATTCAAGTACTTTTCCGCCATTTCTCTTGCTTGTCGCATCAATTCTGGATTGGAAAGCGCTTTGGAAATAACTTCTGGAGGAATCGAATCGAGTACGTCGGGGGACAAACCATCTGGCAGGTTTCCACCAAATTGCTTCATGGCTTTCTTGAGCAATTGCACATCCGAGTCCGACAACCTCGATGGATTTCCACTTTGGGATTTTGAATCGGAATTTAAGACAAGGTCTCGAAATTGAGACAGGAGTCTTGCTTGGGCAGCATGTTGACCTGAGACCGATTGCGGCGGGGGCAACCAACGTTGCCACGGAGTAACTTCAGTTGGAATCGCATACGACTGGGCAGAACAAAATTTACAAAAGCAGACAATTAGCAGGATAGCAATTGGACCTCTGCCGCAAGCAAAACCATGAATCAAGCAAAATGAATTTGCATCCGTGGGCCAATTGTTGAAAAGACGAGTAAAGTATTTTTCTTGAGCCATCAGGCATGCTTCCCAGAGTACGTCAGCTAGTTCAGAGCGGTACCGCCCCGACCCATTGTATCCGGATGGTTCACGTTATGCGAAGTGAGCATTCCGTTGTAACTTGAGGATTCCTGGAGTTGTGTTGAGCCGATTTGCCTCAAAATTTGCGGTAACTCCCGGGACATGTTCGAATTTCCCGGGCTCACTCGCACGCGGGGAGTAACTAAAACGGACCATCTTCATCAACAAGGGGATGAATGGAAGTGGGACGATTTGCGAGGTGCTATCCAGCTTGCCGAAAGGTATTTGGCCGAAGACTGCCGCTTTGTTGTTCGGCGATTCCCCCCTGTACATGAACGGTCCGTTGTGGAAATGGGTGTTGGATACCTTGCTGCTCAAACCTGTTTTTGATTCGCTTGAGCCACTCTTGCTTGACCGCACCATGTTTATTAGGAAGGGTCTTCACGGACATCTTGAGGTTGACGGCAGACTCGCCAAGGCTTTCAATGGCTGGCTGAGTAGGCGGTTCTAGCAGCATGTTTCCAAAGACGGAATCGGCTTTCAGTTCATGCCCGATAATTGTCAGTAATTCACTTATTTGATCAAGGCTTTCATTGTAGCCGACGGCTATTTCGCAAACCGCTCGAGACCAACCGTGAGTTTCGTTGCTAACGCTGTTGATTGTCCCGTTTGGAATGAAATGGACCACTCCATTGGAGTCTCTTAGAACTGTCATTCGCAAAGTGATCCGCTCGACTTGACCGCTTACACCACCCACTCGCACCGTGTCATTGAGCATGTACTGGTTCTCAAGCAACATGACGAAACCATAAAAGTAGTCCTTAATCAAATTCTGGGCGCCAAAGGCGACCGCCAAACCGATCACGGCTACGCCCCCCATCAATACGGTGATGTTGGCTCCTACTTCTTCCAAAACCATCATCACTCCAGCGATAAAAATGCCGACCGTCGATGCATTTTGAAAAACACCGACCAAGGTCTTTGCTCGGTTCTCCCTTTCCGATCTTGACCCTCGACCGGAACTGGTCGTAACAAGTCGCACTGAACGCAAAGCAAAAAATGACGCGAGACGATTGAGTAAGAACATTCCGATGACAATTGCCAGTATTCGAGGGCCATGCTCGACGGACCATTGCAACATATTTCGCAAGGTGAATGGATTGCGAATATCTGCGATTCGCTCCTCCGCGTCGTTCGCCTCTTTTCTTTTCTTTTCGGCTTCATGTAAGGAAACGATATGTTCTGACTGGAGGCTGCTCTGTTCAGCGCGGTGGTCGTTGAGGCGTTCACTTATCTCTGCGACTTCGGAACGTGCCTTAATCAATCGATTGCTCGCATTGCCGATCGCTGCTCGTAATTCCGCAAGTTCGGCCCCGTTCGCCTCTTCTGCCGTGCGACGAGTGAGTTCTTGCGAGAGGGTCATTTGAGCAGCGCTGGCAAGGTCCACTTTTTTTCGAGCAAGACCCAACTCCTTTTGTTCTTGCATTACCAATTTCTGAATGTCGCTCAATCGAGCGGCAAGCGAACGCGACTCCTCTTGAGCCTCGTCCGCTTCTTTTTCTTTCTCTTCGGCTTCCTCGACTGCTTGGATCAGCTCCTCGTTTTTCTCGTCTGAATTGGCTGCCTCTTTAACCGCGTCGGCAGCATCCGACGAATGCTGTCGGCCACCCTTTGAAGCGCCCGTCTCATCCGCTTGGTCATCTTGATCTCTCGAACGTTTGTTATGATCATTCGTGTAATATGGGTCGTCTTTGCGATGCGTGTCGACTGCTTTTTCTTCGTCGTCCGCGCGCTGTTGCAAATCTTCGCCAGTGATCGCTGCTAGCGCCGCTTTGTCATTTTCGATTTTTCTCTTCAATGTGACCTTTTGTTCCCGCAACGTCTTGCGATCTTCGATTGCCAAATCGAAACGGTCTTCTGCAAGTTTGCGTTGGGTTTGAAGCGAAGCGAGCTCTTGCTCCAATTGTTGCACCAACACTTCATTTTCTAATTTGCGCGCCGCCTCCAGTTTTTCGCTTGACTGCTCTAGATCGTCTTTAATCGATCGGAACTCTTTCTCGGCAATTGCGTATTCGCTATCTGGGTTGTCAATCTCTTGTTCGAGGCTTAGGAGTTGCTTTTGATCATGCTCAAGTGATTCCTGGATTTCACCAATGCGTTCGGCATCGGATTGTCGATGCTTGTCGTCCTCAGTAGATGCGTCGGTGTGGTCGTTACTGCCAGCAGCAGACGACGGTCCGGCATGACTACCCGTATCGGTTGCTTGCGGAGAGCAAATGCTGGAGAGTGCCAGGACTATTAATGTCGTAAAGCCGAAGCGGGAAACATGCCCAGAAGATAAGAAGATTTGAGTGTTCACGTCGGTGTCCTTCCATTGACGGTTTTGAGGCGATCCTTCACCTAGCTTTGCAACGCGATTGTAATCCGTTCTTCCTATCGTTCCAAGAGTCGAAATGAAACAAATGCTAGACAGTGCAGTGCAACACAGTACAGTGCTAGCAAATGCAGTGGATGAGTGGTTCGTTGGCGTTCCTCTTGTACGACACAGCCGCCAAAAGTCAAAGTAGCAGGCACATTCCATGTGCCGTCCGC
>JANMGH010000176.1:0-2729 GCA_031374515.1 Pirellula sp.
GCATTAACACTCGCGCTTGTTTTTGCGTGCGTTGTGATGGCCGTCTCTCTCATCGCCATGATCGTGCGGTGGAAGACACCCAAACGACGCGGACACGTTGGTCGATTTGTGATCTCACTCGCCGCAATCCCCGTCCTTATAGGGATACAATATGCCATTCTGTTTCTTGTCTTCTTGCCAGCACTTGGCAGGCAGGAAATGGCTGAAATCAACGCACGCCGTGCAGAACAACTTGTGACGACAACTTTGATAAACGTCGGCGACACAATCCCACAGACATCACTCACAACCATCGATGGCGAAACTATCACTCTGCCGATGCCCGGCAAAGTAGTCCTGATCAACTTTTTTGTGACATGGTGTGGGCCATGCCTGGTGGAATTGCCGCACATCGAACACATCTGGTCAGACCTCCGACACGATGACCACTTCCGACTGGTGGTCGTTGGTCGCGAGGAGACCGCCGAAACCGTGCGCACTTTCCGACAGGAGCATGCATTCTCATTTCCAATGGCCGCCTATCCCGAACGAGTGGTCTATTCTCTCTTTGCCGCGGAAGGGATTCCACGAACAATGGTTGTGTCACCTGAGGGAAAGATTATTTACTCGAAGGCTGGATTCTACGAGTCGGATTTTGTGGAATTGAATACTATGCTGAGGGGACAGCTTGCTGCGCTCAAATAGCCGCCATTTCGGGCCTGGTTGACGACGATTGCTCGCAATGCGATCACGAAACCATTGACTCACCAACCACAAGCAGGCTAAACGCATCTGGATTCCCTGCTACAAGTCTCTAGGAGGAAAACGCCCCGAAGCGACGGATGCTACCAATACCACAGGCGGATCGATTTCGCAGTGAAATCCCTGGCGTTTTCCATTGCAAACAAATGGACGCCAGATTGGCCCAAAGTCTCGGCAGCGTGATGTATGCCATGTGCACTGGCCATGCTCCTTTTCGTGCCGAATCCAGCTATAGCGTCCTGCGTTTGATCACCGACAAAGAGCCTCGCCCTATTCGCGAGATCAATCCGGACGTTCCAGAATGGCTCTGCTCCTTCATCAACAAATTAATGTCAAAGCTAGCCAGTGATCGGTTTGCGTCTGCTGAAGAGATTGCTGAGTTACTTGAGCGGTGTCTCGCTCACGTGCAAAAGCCAACAACGAATGAACTGCCGAGTCAACTTGCAGTTCCCCAAAAATTGTCTCTGCTGATTGTTAATGCTATTTCAAGAACCTACATAAAGATGAAATCGTCTAAGTTGAATATCAGCCTCTTGGTCACCACGATAATTTTTCTCATTTTCGTAGTGATTCAATCAGAACGCAAGTCGAGAGCGATGCGAGAGCTCTTTCAGCGTGAACTCTACTACCAAGAAAAGAAAAGAGATCGAAACGAAGCTGGCCAGGGCACCGAGAATTCATCGAAATCAGTACCTGATGAATCTGATTCAACAAGCCTCCAGCAAGGAAGCTTTCAAGGACCACTGACACAGAAGCCACCGCTTAGATGGCTGAGGTATACGAGGCTATCGCAACAAGAACCACTTGCACTTTCAACGGGAGTAGTATCCACATTATGAAATTCCTTGAGACCAATTACAGTCATATCGATCAGGCATGCGTGATCATAGGGATGCTATGTGTACTTAGCCTTCTCATTCTCAGCGCATTAATCATTGCGATTCCCAACACACCTAGGCGTGGTTTGTTCCTGTGGGGAATAACGTTCTCAGCTTTGCTCGGGCTCGCTTCGGTTGGCTTCAATCGGGTGGTCAAGCGTTGGTACATACTCCCAAAAGCACTTGCAAGATCGCGGGAGTTCGAGAACTCAGTGGTTGCAAAAGTTGGCACAATCGCGCCTCGGCTTACATTTCAAACATTGGAAAGGCGGTCGATCACTCTTGGTCCCGAACAAACCAGATTTGTTTTGTTGGATTTCTTTGCGACCTCGTGTGGCCCCTGTCGACTTGGTTTACCTGAATACCAAGAGTGGATTGATGCCTGCAAAATGAAAGAGCAAATCGATGTGATTGTCGTCGGCGTGGAGCAGGGTGAAAACGAGCTTAGCACATTTCGATCCAAACACCGATACACGCTTGAGTTTGCGTCGGATGAAGATGCAGAACTGTACGACGCCTTCTTCCGACAGCCGCGAATGATTCCGCGGTCTGTGTTGCTAGCCCCTGGTGGAGAAGTTTTAGCAATTGACATTAAGCCGACGACGTTTTCGCCAAACGCGTCGCGACGAGACCCTTATGAAAACTGGCTGAATTCACTTATTCAAAATCGCCCAAGCAAAATAAATGGAAACAATTGAAATATGAAGAAAGATGTTTTTCCGAAGATGTATAGCAGTTGCGCGATTGCGAAAGCTGGTTGTCTGCGCCGAATTCTAGCCTCACTATGCGGAAGTGCGGCTTGCAGGACGCGGACGCTTGGGAGTTGATGCAGGAGTATTTCATAGCGGTCAACAAGCGGATCAAGCACTGGGAATTGGCGAAGGAACGAGACTCGTCGATCAACCTTGCAGCGTGCTTCTGAAATCGTTCGGCAAGAGCAAAGTCCAAAAGCTTGGCGAGCGTTTTGGAGCACAGCCGTCGATGGGAAAAACGCCAGCGATTGCACCCCAGGAACATGGAATAAGCGCCGGAGCGGTGCGAGTGGCCTAACGCCGCGTATTGGCTCGTAATCTGTCCGGTATTGGTCGATAATTGGAAAAAGCAACTTTT
>JANMGH010000039.1:0-51416 GCA_031374515.1 Pirellula sp.
CACGCCTACCCGGGTGGATTGCTCGAGCACGTCGTCTCATTGATGCAATTAGCGGATCGCGTCTCCTCGCATTACTCGATATTGGATCGGGACTTGATGATGGCTGGCGCTCTACTACATGACATCGGAAAATTGAAAGAACTGCTTTTTGACGGCGAACTGAGCTATAGCGATGCTGGCCAATTGTTGGGCCATCTCGTTCAGGGGGTTCAGATGCTCGACAGTAAAGTCGGCGAGCTCATCGCGTCCGGCGTGGAGGTGGACCAAGCGATTGTGCTGCGTTTACAGCACATCATTGTTAGTCATCACGGATACTTGGATCATGGAAGTCCAAAGATCCCAATGACCTTAGAGGCAATCGCCTTTCATTACTTGGATGAGATGGATGCCAAACTGAACGCGGCATTGGGGCTGATCGAGAGCGATCGAACCCGAGACCCTTGGACGACCTACAATCCTACTCTTGGTAGAAAGATCCTCAAGCCTACGTAACTACGCTGTTAAATCATTTGCAGGAATCGCACTATGCGATAGTCCTGCCAATGTGAGGAAATTGGCGATGACTCGATAGCCCGCGGTGGTCAAAATGGACTCGGGATGGAACTGAACTCCATACACGGGATACCTCGTATGCTGTACTGCCATGATGGTTCCGTCATCTGTCCAAGCGGTTGCAAGCAAGGTTTCGGGGAGGCTGCTGGTTTCGATGACTAAGGAATGGTATCTGCCAACTTGAAAACGTTTCGCAATCCCATCAAAGAGCGGAGCCCCATTGTGTTCGATGAAACTACTCTTACCATGCACGGGTGTATTTGCTCGAACAATTCGCCCGCCGAACGCTTGCCCAATCGCCTGATGACCTAAGCAAACTCCGAGAATTGGGACTTGCGAAGACAACCGTCGCACTACTTCCATCGAACAGCCCGCTTCATCGGGAGACTTTGGTCCCGGCGAAATCACAATTGCATCCAATGCTAAGCCCCGTATTGCATCCACCGTAATCGCGTCGCTTCGAACCACAAAGGTTTTCTGACCCAAGCGTTGCAGATAGCGGTCGAGGTTGTAGACAAAGCTGTCAAAGTTGTCGATCAATAGAATCATGAATGCGACAATGCTCTCTCGCCAGCCTCCAGGACTTCAATGATGCGATCTACGTCATAGACACAACCGCCCCACGTCCCACCGCTTACTTTTTGAAGCGCTGCCCAAAGCCGAGAGTCGCTCGGCATTCGCTCGTCTTCCTTTAAGTTTGGGTGCGGTGACCGGTTCGCCAGGACAGTTGCTCCCGTCTCAGCAGAAAACTCCTGGCCGTCGCATCCGATGAAGTTCACGGTAGCTTCCAAGCTGGATCGGTTGATTTCGATTCGAATCAAATCGTCGTCGCGAAGTTTACCTACCGGTCCACCTGCTAATGCTTCTGGTCCAACATGGCCGATGCACGCGCCCGTACTAACGCCCGAGAACCTTGCATCGGTCACGACGGCAACATGTTTGCCGTATTCGAGGTGCTTTAGTGCGCTGGTGAGTTGATAGGTCTCTTCCATCCCCGTCCCCATCGGACCACGACCGATCAAGATGACGATGTCACCAGCCTTGAGCGGACGCGGATGCTGCCCTTTGGCTGCCGAAACAGCTTCTTTTTCGGTGGTAAAAACGCGAGCTGGGCCAGATTTACGATAGATCCCGTCGGGATCTATCACCGTTGGGTCGATGGCGGTCGATTTGATCACCGATCCATCCGGGCAGATATTACCTTTCGGAAAGCAAACTGTGCTGGTTAGTCCCATTTGTTTGGCCTTCGAGGGTGGGATGATCACTTGATCCGGGTCGACCCCATCGCGTTCCCGCAACATTTCCCGCAACGCTTTCCGTCGATCCGATTTTGACCAATCGTCCAAGATCTCGTTCCACGTAAGCCCAGTCACTGACCTTGCATTGCATCGCGCGATCCCCATTTCTCGCAAGTGCCACATGATCTCAGGCACGCCTCCGGCAAGAAACAATCGAACCGTAGGATGGTACATAGGTCCATTTGGTAGAACATCTACAAATCGCGACACGCGACGATTGATTTCCTTCCATAGCTCAAGGCTTGGTCGCGGCAGTCCTGCGGCGAATGCAATCGCTGGAACATGGAGCAACAAATTAGTCGATCCGCCGCATGCAGCGTGAACGGCTATCGCATTGTAAAACGAGTCTTCGGTCAAGACATCTTGCAGAGAGGCTTTGCGTTGATGTTGATCCCATAATACGGCTGCAGACTGGCGGGCCATCTCCAACCAGATTGGTTGACCGCTCGGCGCCAGCGCCGCATGAGGTACAGTCATCCCCAATGCTTCGGCGATCACTTGACTCGTTGCTGCGGTACCTAAGAACTGGCAGCCACCGCCCGGTGAACCACAAGCGCGACAACCCGCTTCGGCGGCTTCTTCAAGCGAGATCATTCCATTTGTATACCGAGCTCCAATCGTTTGAACTTTGCCCAAATCCTCAGCGTCTTTTGCTGGAAGGGTCACGCCACCGGGAACAACAACGCTCGGCAACTGCGAACTGCCTGCCAATGCAAGCATCATCGCGGGCAAGCCTTTATCGCATGTCGCAATTCCCAGAACACCTCGGCGGGTTGGCAGAGAACGAATCAGCCGTCGAAAGACGATGGCAGCATCATTTCGGTAAGGTAGGGAGTCAAACATTCCGACGGTTCCCTGCGTTCGACCATCGCATGGATCGCTGACAAATCCAGCAAAAGGAACCCCCCCTTTTTCACTCAGCCATTTAGCGGCGGCCTGCATCATCAGTCCTACTTCCCAGTGACCTGTATGGTAGCCTAACGCGATTGGTTGACCATCTTCTCCTCGAATACCCCCTTGGGTACTGAGCAGTAAGAATTGAGGGCCCATCATCTTCTGGATGTCCCAACCCATTCCGGCATTTTGGGTCCAGCCAAATAGGTCACCGCTCGACCAGCTTCGCAGCATCTCGTCGGTAAGTGGCAATTTCCCTTGGGGACCTTGGCCTTGAGTTTCTGTGGACAGAGCAGTCTCGCTACCACCGAACCAGCTTTTGAGTGAAAACGCGCCTACCATGAGATCGAGCTACAGTCTATTAGAGCATCTGAGCGGAAACGAAAAGAAGCAAAGGCGGCTTGAATTAAGCCACCTTTGCTAACTTGCAAACGTTCGATTGTAGTTGCTAGGTGAGTCTTGAGAACAGACCTGATCTAGCGGTTGAGTGCAATCCCAAAGGTGAAGGCTGGCATGACCAAGTTCTGATTGTCGGAAAATTGGTTGCCTTGTTCGGTGGGAGTGGATCCTCGCCAAATACCTCGTGCGAAGTACATCATTGCAAATCCGCCGCGAACATCCAAATACTTGCTGGCTTTGTAGGAACCCTCGACTCGCAAGTCGAAGCCGATAGTCGAGGCCTCACCGCGTCGTCCGCTATACGTCGCCGTTTGATTATTATCCGTGGGTGCTACCACGCCGACAGCCGGTGGGGCCGCGTAGGACGCTGTCGTCGTTGTCAAGCTGCTAGATTGACTCTGATAGACATGGCCACCGAAGAATTTCATGTCATTGGAGAGTGTCCACCGATTGATGAATTTCGTATACCGAAAGCCAGCCTGCCCAAGCAACATGTTGTTATCCGTTTGGACACGGTCTCGAGTCAACGTTTCGAAGGTCTGTGCTGCGACCAGCGGAGGTAGCGCTCCCGCAGGAACAATACCAGTCGTATACAAATCGTTGGCCGCACCATCGCCGAAAAAGGCATATCGCAGACCTACCATTGGCTCCAAAATTCCACCGTAGCGATAGGGTTCCATTCGCCAAACCTTGTTTGCCTCGAACGAGGAGAATGATCCAACGTTCACGCTATCCTGAATGATGTACTTGCGTTCATTCGCGAAATCGTTTTGAAACGCTATCGGTAGGATGGCCGTATTGGTAGCCACCGCGATGAACTGGTTCAGCCTCTGCTGTTCGTATTGATGGTAGACGTTGGGTCCACTTACGTTGATGGCAGAGAACATCCAGCCGGACTCTTTGCTATTCATCCATCCAAAGTCGAATCGATTTCCCCATGTGAAGTCGATCTTGTTACTAGACGATTCGGTATCGGATCGGTTCAGACCGATGTTCATCCGATCGTAGGTCAAGTAATAGCCAGTATTCGCACGCTGACGTGCGGTCAAATCCTGCAAGTCTTGCAGCTGCACAGGTGCAAAGAATTGCCAATCAGGGTCAAATGCCATAGGCTCTGAAAAGGGATGGTATCCCTCTTGAGCTAAGCCGGCTTGACCTGCGACGGCAAATGCCGCCAACACAAACATTCGAATTGTTCTTTGCAACACGGACATAATAATCTCTTCCACCGTTCCACTAAGGCTTTTCACGATCGGATCGGAGTATCCAGTCGATCGTATGAAATCGGGTTGTGCAGCTAGTATCGGAACTGCTGGTGCATGAAATTGAATCGGTTTAGGCAAAGCGTAGCGAAAAATCCGATCCTTTGGTCCGTTTGGATTGCTAGCCAACGGCTGCTGGATGAAACCCGGACGTTTTCAACGCTAGCCAGTTGCCGCTCACTCTGTTCCAAACCTGAACCATCAACCGACTAGTGCTTCTTCAATCCTTAAACCTTGGGTAGCGATACGGGTCAAGAATTTTGGCACACACTGCAAAACGCCGAAAGTCTTGACGACTTTCGCTACAGGCCAACACATTCCAAACCACGTTTTTCGCGTTGAAGACACACTAGCTAATGGGATGCAATAGCACCGGCCCGCAAACGATTCGCAACCTCTTTATTCTCCAGATGGGAGCAAAATCGCTTTCGTCAGTACTCGAACCGGATCCTAGGACCTGCGCTCAAGTTTTCTAACAAGAATGATTGCCGCTATTGCTTGCCTTCCAGCTTGTCTTTGATGCTCTGAATGAGCCGTTCGATCTCGGCGTTTCCAGCCGACTCCAATCGGATTTTTTCGAGAGCTTCGATGACGTCCTGCACTGCCGGCGGAGCGGGGGGAGCAGGAACGGCTGCAGGGGCTGGTACATGGGGAACGATCGGGAACCCTGCAACGGCAGTGCGGGCTGGCACACTCGGAACGAGCGGGAACCCCGCGACGACAGAATGGGCTGGCGCACTGGGAACGAGTGGGAAACCTGCTACGGTAGCCGAGGCTGGCACATTGGGATCAAGCGGGAAGCCTTGAACGGAAGCCACGACAGGAACCGCTGGTGAGACTGGAACGCCAGAAACAGCTGCAACAAGTGGAACACCTGCAACGCGAGTGGGCAAACCTGGAAACGATGGAGAGTTTGGATCCAATGGCATTCCCGCAACGACCGCTGACCTTCGAGACTTCGGTGCAACTGGAGCAACGGGTGCAACGGGAGCTTGCGGCGTACGGTCCTCTAAATAGGTTTTGATTTTTTCGAAAACCTCAGGATGGCGTGCTGCAAATCCCCTGCGACTCTCCGAAACATAGACTCTTCGTTCGGAGTTACCGTTGGCTGAGTCCTCTATCTCAACTTGGAACTCACCGTTATTGCCCTCACGAATCCGAATCGTTCGGTCTTTGGATGAAACTTCAATCGACATAGACCGTTTCCCATCCACATTGTTGGTCGTCTTCGAAATGCTTTCGCGTTTCATCGTAACAGCCCTTGCAGCCGATGAGCTTCCGCCGTCGCTTGAACCACCTTTCGCGCTTGCGCTGGATGATGAGCTACCATTGCTCACGGCTCCACCTGTCGCCGATGTCCCCGCCTGGCCGACAATCGTGACTTCACTTGTTTGTTCCACAGAATTGCTCGATTCGCTAGCCGCGCGCGTATCGATCGAAGCGGTGGCTGCCGATTCGATGGTTGACTTGATCTTTTTCCTTGGTTTGGTTTCGTCTACATCTGCAAACCCCCATGGCATAAGCAGCGTTCCAACAACACAGCCAACCATCACTAAAGAAATCGCTCGCAACCAAAAGTGACCTTGCTTCTTTAACTTCATCGCATTTAACCTTGTTGAAAGAGAACGGAAAGAACCTGAGCCAGCCATGGCAACAAACGTCGTCGTGGCTTTCCACCGACTTCTCGAATCGAGAAGCCCTATAAGAAGACTTGCATAACTAACCCGATCGACATGGGCGCGATCGATCGTAAAGGCATCACACGCCATCTCCAACGCAATGCGATACCGTCGATTCATCAACCAAATAGGCGGAAAAAAGAACAACCATGCGGTCACAGCGGTTACCAAACCGTTCCAGAGCAAATCGCCGCGAACGAAATGCCCAAGTTCATGTGCGATAGCCATTCGACATGCTTCTGATCCATACCGATCCGCAAAATCTGCTGGAAGAACGATATAGGTTTGCCTATCCCAAATGAGGCATGGGCTGCAATCGAGAGCGACCAAACGTAATTTAGGCGGACTCGCAATTCGCAAATCACTGACGATCTTTTGGAGTATGGCTTCCGTGCGAGTATCGACTTGAACCGACGCATCTCGTATCGTTCGCATCAATCGAAAGTGACGTGACAAAGCATGGCACAAACAACCGATAGCACCCCCTAGCCAAACCAAAATCAACAGAAACACCCATGTCGAGAAATCCATCCAAGATTCGCCCACCTGACTGCTCACAAAGGAATTCAGCGCTAGTGCATTCTCTTTCGAAACCGCTAGGCCCATAACAACTTCTTTAGGTTCAATCCATGTTTGCAAATCCACCCCGGAGGCACGTCTCTCAATTACAGACGTAGCTGCATGCGGAATAGAATCGCCCTTGGCACCGGCGTTGAAGAAGCGGATCGTGGGCAACGTGAACAGGCTGCTGGTACAGAAGAGAAGGAAGACGAATTTCACGTAAAGTGTACGCCATAACCAAGATCTTTGTCTTGGTTGCAAAGAATGGCAAAACCTATCTATCGTCCAAAACATCGCGATAGCAATGCCGCCAATGGTTGTTGCGCGAACCAGCGAAGAATACCAAGCCATGCACAACCACTCCGCCCAATCATTGAATTGCATCATTTGGATTTCTCTTTCTCAGCGGGGATGCTCTCTAGTTCGCGTACAATCTTCTTTAATTTTGCGACTTCATCCGGATCCAGATCCTTTGCCTCATTCAAGTAGGCGGCGAAGGGTGCAAGCGATCCACCCAACACCCCTTGAACAAAGTCCTTGACAAGTCCTTCGAGGACGCTTGAGGCCGAGCGTTTCGGACTGTAGTGAAAAATTCCATCGATCTTCTTGCGGCTCAAGAACCCCTTTTCTTTGAGGCGATCCATCATGGTTAACACCGTCGTTCGCGCAAGCCCGGCCTTTTTTTCCCAGTGGTCTGCCACGTCTCGCACTGTCGCAGGATGACACTCGTCGATGTACTGAAGCAATTCCAATTCCGCTTTTCCTAGCGATTTTGCCTTTGGTGCCATCCCCTCAATCTCCGGTTAGAACTCGACAACGCAGACTACACATGTAGACAGATTAGCAACAGACTACACCAGTAGTCAAGTGGATTTACGAGAAAAAAATAAACAGCTGGTCTGTGCAAACCCTCGAAGCGGGTCCCTTTACAACAGTCTGATGACCGTTTTCGCGGCGATTGTCCGGTTTCGTAACTCGCCGTCAGGGACACGCCATGCGGAGCATTGCAATTTAAGTTACATTGCAGGTTGCGATTATCTAGAAACCAACCCCGTTGACCGAATTGCATTTCAAGGAATCCACCCTTCATGGTTCGAGAGTACCTTCCGTCGCTTGTTGCTGGACTATTGGTATCGATTATTGCATCTGCGGATTTGCTGGGCTATCAAGAGGCAATAACTACGACCCTCAAGCCCGGCTTGGAGGAGATCACCGAAGGAAGGGTCACTGCAACCATTTCGTTTCTGGCCAGCGATGAGCTTTCGGGGCGCGCAACAGGCTCGAACGAGTTTAACATCGCCGCAAGCTACGTGGCTTCCCGATTTCGCGGGGCTGGACTTGATGGAAAGCTTGCGGACGGCAACTTCTACCACGTCACGATGAAACAAATGTCAAAGACACCAACAGGACCAGTGAAGCTACTTGGTTCGGATGCGAAACCCATTTTGCACTTCGGCCTCCTCGCAGCCGGTCCGGAACCTATGACCTACTCTGGCCCAATGAAGATCGTCGACTTGGGAACAGAGTTGCCTGCCAGTGGCTTAGATGGCGTCGTAGGGGGTATGATGACGGGCAATGCCAAGGGCCAACGCATCTTGTCTCAAATCGCACGCATGACGGGGACGTTAAAGGAGGCGGGAGCCAAGGCGCTTCTTTTAGGTATCCCAACCGATAGCGAATTGCTCGGGCTCGCTCGAGAGGCTCAAGAGAAGCCGCGATCTGAGACCCCTCGATCTCGCTTTGCAATCCCAGTATTGTTGGTATCGGAAGCAACCTTAGCAGCAGCATCCATCGAGATCGAGCTCCCTGCTTCAATCATAACGGAATCGCCGATGCGCAATGTCATTGGGCTTCTGGAGGGAACCGACCCAGAGTTATCAAAGGAAGCGATCTTGTTCAGCGCTCACCTCGACCACCTAGGGGCCAAGCCTAGCGATGGCGATGGCATTTTTAATGGTGCTGACGACGACGCGTCAGGTGTGACTGCGGTCGTGATGCTGGCAGATGCCTTTGCAAAAATGCCTCGGCCAAAACGATCCCTGCTTTTCATGACGTTTTGGGGTGAAGAATCGGGGCTGCTGGGCTCTAAGCAATTCACCGAAACGCCAGCTTGGCCGCTCGATAAAATCCGAGCCAACGTCAATATCGAAATGATCGGTCGACCAGAACCAGGTGCTAGGAACAAGATTTGGATGACAGGCTGGCAAGAATCGGATCTCGGCGCTTTGATGAACAACGCTTCATTTCCCTTTGGTGTCGAGATCTTCAATCATCCTAAATTAAGCTCCGCTCTTTACCGACAGAGCGACAACTGGTCCTTCGTTCAAAAAGGGGTAATTGCGCACAGCTTTTCTGCGGGCTCACTTCACGCGGACTATCATCAGCCTGACGACGAATGGGATCGATTGGAGATCCCTCACATGACTAGGGTTATCCAAGGGCTCTTTGTGGCCAGTCTCCCGTTGGCCAATGGTGAGGCGACCCCTAACAAAGCAAAGTAGGTTGCTGGCAAGAGAGAGTCCCATAACATGGCGGCACCGCACGGATCTCGCGTACACTCAATAGTTTGCCGCCTGTTAGAATTGGGACGATCGCATCACACAAAAGGAGCTCGATTCTCGACACAGGCGCTCGATGTCCGCAGGACTTTCGATGAATGCCAACCCCAGACTTTCGACTTGACTGGATTTCAACTTCGAGAGCAAATAAATGCTGCGTCGACTCTTGATCGAGCTCAGGACAGCGGCGGCAAATGCATCCTCCAAGTCGCTTTGCAACAACTGACGCTGCAGTTTTTCTTCAGATTCATCCGACCCCAATTGCAGAATACCTGAGGATAAGCTTGCGACGTCCGAGCATATTACAATGCTGCCTTGGGCGTCGAGCTGCATGTCCGCATGGGCTGAAGCTCGAGCAATATTCATCCACGATTGCTGTGTCCAATCCCCTTCAATGAAGGCTACAGCAAGAGCATATTCCGCGGACTTCTCGGCGTCTGCAGGTCGAATGAGTTCGGACGCTTGACGAAAAACAGGATCGGGGCTTCCACCGAGAATGCTAGAAACGGAGCCATCGCAAGCAGGCACTACTGCAATCGCAAACTGCACACCCATAAGCCAACCGATTTCGTGGCTCAATTTCTCCTGAAGGTGCATATGATGCGCGTTGTCGTCCAACCAAGCCAAATTCCAGCGATGCTGCGTCGACGCGTCCGCAAAGCTGGGGGAGATCCCATATTTGTCGCTAGCGCTTGGTGAATCTGGCGTGCGTATACAGTAGATCGGAATCACCACGTCCGCCTCGACCAAATCCCGTTGGATATAAATTGGATCAGCCGATTCACTAGCCGCAATGTACCCATGGGAATCGTGGTGCGTCGGCTCATGCTTTACCACTTTGACGTCACCGAACTCCTGCGACAGCAGTTCTGAAACCAACCGATCTCGCCAATCTTGATTGTCGGAGCCTAGGACAATGGAAATCATAGCCTGTCTAGTGCCATGTTGGACCAGATAGCGGACGGCAGCCAATGCGATCGCATTCGCATCGGGAACTCCGTCTTCTATTGCGATTGCGATGTGATCATCGTCGATGAGGGCCAAGGGCAAAGGCGGGAAATCGATCGGTTCGTCTAAGGCTTTGGCAATCAACTCTGAGATAGACTGATCCGTGGGCATCCCGGAGACGCGAAGTTCAGTCGCATTATCGGGCAACTGTAGAATCAGATTGCGACTTCCGATCCGAGGCTCATAACAAGTTGCGTTGTTCATCGCGTAGCGACCTTTTGTCGGTAAAGATTTTCATGACGGGAAATCATTTGCTCAACGGAGTGCTCCTTCATAATATGTTGTTGAGCGTTTGTTGTCATCGATTTGCGACGTGTTTCGTCGTTGAGTATCTGATTGGTCATGCGTGTCAGTTCGTCGACATTTCCGACTGGGTAGAGCAAACCCGTTCGATCCTGTTCAATTAATTCACGATTGCCTGGAATGTCAGACGCGATGACTGCAACACCGGCCTGCATCGCCTCCAAAATGACATTCGATTGGCCTTCGTAGAGGCTACCGTTCCATAGGATATCACAATGGGGCAGCAACTCCCTTGCATCCGTTCGGTGGCCGAGAAAGAAAATTTGGGATGCGCCTCGGATATTGTCGCGGTAAAGCTCCAATCGCTCCCGATCAGGGCCGTCGCCGATAATCACGTAACAAATATCTTCCCGCATCACACGCAGCAATTCTGCCGCCCACAATAGATCTTTGTATCCTTTTTGTGCCCAGAGTCTACCGACAGACAGTATGATTCGCTTATCCAAGGGGACCCCCATCTCAGCACAGGCTTGGGATCGGCTCATTGTATTGGGTGCGAACGGTTCAATGCCATTGGGAATCAGCTCGAACCATTTTTTATCGATTCCATGATCATGATAGAAATCAATGGTCCCTTGACTGTTGGCGGTAATGCCATGCGTTCGCTTCGCGAGTAAGCGGTCAATCCAAAACTGCAATCCGTTTTTCCATGGGTCGACTGAACGCTCAGAGCCCAAGATGACCGGTACGTTTGCAAACAACGCTGCTATTCGTCCATACGCATTGGCGGCAAAGAGCCAAGTGTGAACGATGTCGGGCTTGAGTTTTCTCAGCAATCTCCTAAGCCGTAGCCATGCAAATGGGTCTAGCTTGGCTCGCTTGTTGATGTGATGTATCTCAATGCCGCTGTCCACAAGTTCCTGCTCGCGCGGTCCGGTATGCGTGAGGACGATCACGATCGCCTCAAACGCGTCGCGATCCAGACCTCGCGACAAGAGCGAGAGCTGCTTTTCAGCGCCCCCTTGGTCCAGTGTTGGTATGATGAAGCAAACTCGCAGTTTCATGCTTTGCGTTCTAAAAGTAATTCGCGAAATAGGGTCAACCATCGCTGAATGCAATCATCAACGGACTTGCTTAGCCGTGCCCCCTGCTTGAGCGAACTGGCCAAAGAGGCCCAGCGTTCACGGTGAGCTACGAAGTCTCGAATTTTTTCGGCCAACACAGTTTCCGAGGAGTACAGTTGAACGTGATTGGCTTCGGGCAACCAATTGCGGCAATCGGGATGTTCCGCGATGATCATCGGTACGCCAGCAGTTGCTAGCATCGGCAACGTGAATTGTATCGCTTCCTTTGGGTTTGAGACGATACAGCAATCTGCGACCCGAATCAATTCTTGCAGGTCATCGAATCCGTCAAACAACAGTATTTCGCGATGCCATCCTCGCATTTTGATCAAATCGTGCAATTGGCTTGGGTCAAGACCCGCTCCTATTACCCACATTCGCACTGCAACGCCGGCATCGAGCAGGTCGCAAACGGTCTGAATCGCTTTTCGAAGCGGCATCGATTCTGCGACACCAAGGTGAAGAAATAGGTCTGTTCGACCCGGAATCAAAAAATCGCTACTCATGTCAAAGAGTGCGTTCGAAGCAAGTGTTCTAAGCTCATCGTTTCGAATGACAGGATCCCATGCAATGTCTCCGATCCTCGCGATTTGGGTCTCGCTAATGCCATGAGAGACTAGGATTCGATGGGCGTTGGGTGTTGAGCAAACCACCCGAAAACAACGCCGACAGGCATCGGCCATGGCAAAAAGAGTCAGCTTCTGTCCCGAGGACAAACCAAAGCCTGCGTCATCGGGTGAGAATCGTACGAAGACGGGCAGATTCCATTTCGCACATTTGGCCTGCAAAGCGATTAGCAGTCCATCGGGACGGTCGACGTAGATACATTGAAAGTCCATGGCCTTTTTCGTAACCCATTGGACGACATTTTTTTGAAAATGGCTCTCGTTCCAATTGGTGTTGGGAGCTGGCAACAACCGATGCACAGCGACTTCACGGCAGAGGGAATACGGTGGCCAACTAGCATGCCAACGAGCCGTTAACACGGTTACGTTCGCACCCGCCTTGGTCAGTGCAGCACAAAGATGTAAGAGCCGTTGGCAGCCATCGTCCGTGAATGGCCAGAAACGACGTGCTACAACGAGTATCTTGGGACCCTGCATAGACTGCATCGCAACCTACACGGTCAAATGTTGTTTCAGATCGGACTCTTCAAGAACGCCGACATAAGGCAGGTTACGGTAAAGATCCTGGTAGTCTAAACCGTAACCGACTACAAATTCATTCGGAATCTCGAAAACCACGAAATCGGGCACCGCAGTGACGACACTTTGCCCGAGCTTGTTTAAAAACACCGCCGTGCGAATGGACTTCGGTTTTAACACAGCGAGTCGCTGCGTCACTTGAACAAGCGTCTTGCCCGTGTCGAAAATATCATCGATGAGCAACACATCGCGACCCGCGATATCTAACATCATGTTGTCTTGAATTGTCAAGTCTCCAGACTTCATACCGCCGCGATAGGAACTAGCCTGGATCAAACTGATGCATACGGGCATTTCCAAGCGTCGTATCAAGTCTGCAAGCATCACAAGGCTGCCCGTCATGATGGCCACTATCGTGACGGGATCGTTTTTGTAGTGGTCCTTGAGCTGGGATGCCAATCGATCGATTCCAATACCGATTTGCGTTTCGTTCAAGAGGATCTTCAAGATGCTAACCATTCTCTAATTTTCAACGACCACCCGCAAACGAAGCCCGTCGAGGATGATCGACATGTTTGTAACCCACAATGTAGAGGTCAAAACAAAGAATGTCGAGTCGCATCTATCGACTCAAGAAACGCAGGGTATACGCCTTGCCAACGGAAGCTTTCGCAGCATCGATCAATTTCAACATGGCCAACGTCTCGGCTAGGGCGCTCCAACGCTCAGCGGACATCGCCCCGATTGCAGAGTCGTCCGTGCCTGGAGGTATGCAAAGAGGTTTCAGGGCCTCGACACCAAACTCGAGGGCATTCTTCTCAAGCCCTTGCTTGTTTTTCGTCAAAATAACTTCATTGGATTCCTTCGGCGACTGAAGGTACTTCTTCCAGCCCTCGATGCTCGCCAAAACCATTCGTCTGCAAACGTCTTCCTGTTTGAAAAGTTGCCCCTCGGTCGCGATGAGCAGGCTGCAATAAGGATTGTATCCTATCTCGGACATCATCAACTCCACCACCTCAACTCCTTGCTGTCGGGCCATAAATGGTTCGCTGAAACTGTAACCTTGCGCTCCGACCCCTTTTTCCGAAACGAGTTGAGCGACAGATCCAAAATAGGGCACCACTTCAACCCCCTGGCTGAGAAACCCTTTGCTTTTGAGAAATGGGACATACGGACGAGACGAGTCGATTTGTAATTTCATGTTTTTGATTTCCGCGAAGGAAGTGATTCCCGAGTCCTTTCGAACCATGATGCATCGCGGACCGTTTTGGATTGGAGCCATCAATGCGACCAACGGAACTTCTTGACTGCGCGCCATCAGCACATCGTCAGCATTGGCAACTCCAAACTGAACGCGACCAAGAACAAGCTCTTGGGGCACAACCGTCGTCTTTCCACCGGGACGGATTTCGACTTCTAAACCATACTTTTCAAAGATGCCATGGACCTGTGCGGCGTAGTATCCGCCGTGTTCTGCTTCCGGATACCAATTGAGTAGCAAAGCTACCTTGTCCTTTTTCCCTGGCATCGGAGTTGGATTTGTCTCGTTAAGGATCTGTTCTTCGTTTTCGGATTGCGATGGTTTCAGCGACTGCTGAACGCCCCCCCCATTCCCAGCCATGGGAGCCCCCCTGGGGGAGTCACATGCTGACAAAAAGAGAAGTCCAAAGAGAGGCAATGCCATTAGGTGCAAACGGAACATAAGCTTTTGTTTCATTATCTTCGGTTCGTAGTTTCGGGTAATTCTTGGAGGATCGAATACAATTGTAGCGTTCTCGGCAAGATTGCTGTTCGCCAAAAAGTCTTTCGAGTGCCAGACCGGTCATTGCAAACATTTTGGGATACATATGGACACTAACCAAAAACCAAACGCTCCCCCACCCTCGTTGTCGGCAACTCACAGCGTGCCGAAACGCGGCGTGCGAAAATGGATAATACTTATGGGGATTTCGGGCGCAATGCTTGTCGTTGCTGTGTTGGCATTGCCGACTATCCTTGGTTCTCGATGGATTTACCAACCGCTACTTAAGCGACTTGCTCAGGATCAATTTACTCTCGACGTCGAGTCGGTAAAGCTTCGATGGTTCAGCCCGATCGAATTTCGCGGGATTTCAATTAGCCAATCCTCGGAAAACTTAGCAAATGATGGGTCGGCGAAAAGTGTGGTGCCATTGGTCTCGATCCGAGCGATTCAATCCAATCGAGGGTTGTTTGGATATCTGCTCAATGGTCGCAATTTGGGGCGAATCGAAATCACCGAGCCGAAACTTGACATCGCCTTGCTCGAAGACGGTTCCAATTTAGAACGCTTGGTGAAATCGATCCAAGGGGAACGAACCGACAACACGGCCAAACCCAAGTCGAAACCAAAGCTCGACCTGGATCTAGCCATTCGCGGCTTAAGTGTCCAGGTTGAGCCACCGGACGGTAGTGCGGCGATCCTGGTCGTTCCTAAGATGAACGCCGACATTTCGTACCGATCAATCAACGAAGATGCCCAGCTCATCATTCAGCCGATGCAAGCGCTAGATCAAGTCGTGCTCACTCCAGAACTTGTGCGCTTGGGGGTCGGACTTGCTGTGCCTCTATTGGCAAAGTCGGCATGGTTTGATGGGCGAATTTCTTTGAAGACTAAGGAGATTCGAGTCCCGTTGGGGATGCCGGCCGATAGTAAAGGGGAGGCGATATTGACACTGCATCAGGTTCGGAGCGGTCCATCCGAACCATTGATCGTGGGCGCATTGGATGCAATCGCCAATTTGCGAGGCAAAGAAGCATCGCATGAACTTGTCTTTGTCGATGGATCGCAAGTAATCATTCAGGTCGCAAACCAACGCGTGTTTCACTCAGGGCTCGAAGCAGGTTTGCCGAGACTGGACCCAAGGCTTCAAATCGCTACACAGGGCTACGTTGGGATCGTCGATCGTTCGTTGGACTTGAGCGTCGAGCTACCTGTCCCTATCGAGCAACTGGCACGTCGCGAACAGGTTCGACAATTGGGGGTGCCTCGCGTCACTTTGCCGGTCGGCGGGACACTGGATGATCCTGAGATTAAGTGGGATGTAATGCGAGGCGAGTCTGCGCTTCTTCTTTCTTCGATTGCGGGCAAGCTACAGAGCGATGCACCCATCGTAAGCACGATTGTCGATGCGATCGGCGATGTGACCGAGGGCAAGGCCGATCAAGCCATCGCTACTGCGGTGGACTTTGTAAAAAACCTACGTCAACGCCGAGCGCAGGAGAAGGCAATCAAGAACGAGGACATCCTGCCACCCGATGACAATCCACCCAAAGAGCCTGAGCCAAGGAGGCCGTTCCGCGACGCATTGAAGAAAGTACTCAAAGGCCAATAGGAGCAGTTTGATCGACGCTTCACGAGCATTGTCGTTCGCTGTCGCTTTTAGGAGCTTTGCGACTCTAGGCCCGACGCGGCTCTCACGGCCCATGGGTGGCCGGGTAGCCCTAGACTTCGCCAAGGCATAGCATGTATGCGAGGAAAGGAGTTGGCCTTCGGCGAAGGCCTCTACCTATTTCCCGTGAAAATTATAGTCCTTGTGCTTAACATCGAAGTCTGCGTCGGTGAGTCCAACATTGAATTTGAGTTGTTGATACGTGTACTCTTCGATCACATCTTTGTTGACATCTAGCTCAGCACCTTTTCTGGGCCATCCGTAGGCGGCATATCGGACGGGGATCTTCCACTCGTCGTCCATAAAGATCTGAGCAAGATAAAAATCGTAGTGTGGCTGTTGAACAGGGTGCGTGACTTGAATGATCGAACAGGTACGGCCAGCAACTTTGGCGCCAGGAACTAATTCGACAGAGCACAGTCCGTGACGCTTATCTTTCTCGCCGCGTTCGATCAGTTTGACGACCAAATTCTCGATGCCAATATCGGTGATCGGATAGCGTTGTCCCGCCATCGCAAGGAAGCTTGTGGTTTCCAGTAGATGAGTGCCCAGAATGCGTTTCATACCACCTTCGTGAGCGAAAAGCTTCCCTTGATTTTGATTCTCGACGTAGAGAACTTCGCGGCCCTTGACGGAAGCAGGCTTTAGGAACGCAAGATAAACACTGAATGGAACCGCGATCTTATTGTCCAATACCTTGCGATTTCGCACTTTGGCAAACATGAACTCATGTTCGCCAATATCATCTCCAATCCGCTCCCGTTTGACCAAGACCCCTGTGTAGTCTTTCAAATCAGATCGAATCTGTCCGAGGCTCTGATGCGCGAGGTGGATAGCTGGGTCTAGTGGATGGGGTGTCGCGACCGCTGTCGCCCCCGAGTTAGCCGCCTCAACTTTGGAAATTCGAAAGACGGGCTCGGTTAGACCACCCGTCGGCGGTTGCTGTGCGACCACGAAACTGGACGATATCGTTACTAACGCTAGGGAGTTCAAGTAGGTTTGAAACCAAGATCGTCCAAATCGCTTCATCGAAAAAGTACTCCGTTACATCCCAAATTGATCCCGCAGTCAGGTCGCATGCAATTGCAACCCATGTTCTTTAATGTTTTGTCTATCGTTCCGCAGATTGAGGTTCAATGAAACTTTGTAGAGACGTCGTCATAAACCTACTTCAACCGGAATTTCGTAACGGCAACTTTCTGCTTAGCCCAACTTGATTAGTTAGCATTTGGTCGTAAAGGCATTCAAATCGATCCACCATGGCTTCTAAATTGAATCGCAGCATGGCCGATTTTTTTGCGGCCAGTACCATAGCATGCCGCTCGGGGGTATTTTCAATCGAAAGTTTCAT
Organism: Pirellula sp.; assembly: GCA_031374515.1. Classification (GTDB taxonomy): domain Bacteria; phylum Planctomycetota; class Planctomycetia; order Pirellulales; family Pirellulaceae; genus JBKCUI01. The sequence continues at coordinate 17,485 of JANMGH010000039.1, forward strand.
CAGATCCGCTATAGTCGCTGGATCATTGCCACGGATCGGCCATCCTAGAAGTTCGCCTGTAATGGGCATACGCAGGACTTCTGCCAACCCCCCTGCCTCGGTCGCAATCACGGGAGTTCCCAGCATTTGAGCTTGGATCGTAACCAGCGATAGCCCTTCGCTAAGCGACGGATGCACAAATGCATCGGAAGCGCAAATCCAACGTTCTGGGCGCTCTTGGAATCCAAGTAACCTCACATGCGATTGCAAATCGTATTTTCGGATCAGCTGCTCAAGCTCCGTTCGCGACTTCCCCTCTCCACAAATGACCACACAAAATTCAGGCATATGCCACCGCAAATGATGTGCCGCCTCAATGAGTCTTTCATAGCCTTTGCAGGGACTCAAGCTCCCAACCGCGCAAAAAAGCGGCGCGCGGTGATTGATTCCCAAGTTTTCGCAGGCCCAGAAGCGTTCCACCCAGTGCTCTAATTCCGGCGATTCTAGTCCCCCATGGATCACGTGCGTCTTCCGTTCCGCCACTCCACCTTGAATGCAAACGTCCCGCACAGCGTTGGACACACAGACGACTGCATCCAACATCCAATTGTATCGCACCGCCGATCGGATCGGAAAAGCGGTATGCTTGACTCCAACCCGCTTAATACCCAATTTGCCAATCATTGCGAGCGTCCCCCAAAGCATCGAGTGGGAGTCGTTGGCATGGATAAGCTTGGTACAATGCTTCGAGAGAGACCGCCGTAAATTCAGTAGGGACTGGGGTTTGGGGACACGTCCTGTCATGCCACTTTTTTCGAATCCAGCTTTTGTGACCTTCTGGTATAGCGGACTTGTTTCATCGCAGACCCAAAGAATCGAATGTCCGCGGTCGATTAGACCGTTTCCAAGGGACCATAAAAATTGTTCCCCACCTCCCCAACCAACTTGGGAGGACATCAGCGCCAGCTTCATTTTAGTTGGCTGCATCTGTGAAATTCCTGGAAGAAACGTGGAACGGTGATCGAATGCTGGCGATGGTAGGCTTTTCTATTCCGCAGGGTCTAGATCAAAATCCCATGTTATAACTGCCCAATCCTGGTTATCTTCATAGTCTCGTTTACTGGCATTCACTTCCGCATTGGCAATCCCTATGAAACTCCGACGCAATAATCTGCTGCCGATTCGATTCGACCCTTCAGGCGCCATGACCCCTGAACACGGAATCACGGAAATGCAGTTCACTGAATTGCTGCCAAAGCTCGGTAGCATTCGAGATGCAATGATGTCCACTGAGTTAGAAATGCTAGCTGGCAAGTTACCAATTCCCTCTGAGATGGAACCACTGGATATCGGCTTTGTTACCTTGCCCGACCGATTGCTAGCAGAATACGAGTCGAATCGGCAGGGAAGCGAATTGGGAAGGCTCTTTAAACGAGCAACGCAGCTTCACAAGATCGTAGATCGTGTGGTTGTTCTTGGAATCGGGGGCTCGTACATGGGGGCCAAAGCGATCCTTGAATCCTGTTGCCAACCGTATTGGAACGAGTTGTCGCGAGGCGATCGCGGCAGCAAGCCGAGAATGTACTTCGAAGGAAATAACTTTGACAACGATGCTTCACAAGCACTACTTCATCTGTTAGGCGCGCACAAAGGGCAAGTAGCAACCAGCGAGCTAGAACGATGGGCCTTGGTTGTAATCAGCAAGAGCGGTGGGACTCTGGAAACGGCAGCCGCTTTCCGACAGTTCTTGTCTGCCCTCGAGTCGAGCACGGGTGGCGACCGAGAAAAACTGGTCGAGTTGTTGGTGCCGGTGACCGGAATGGGTGGCAAGCTCCACACGATGGCAACCGAACTCGGTGTGACCGATCTTTATCCCGTGCCGGATGGGGTTGGAGGACGCTGTTCTATTCTCTCTGCCGTTGGACTTGTTCCTGCCGCCATGCTTGGGGTCAACGTGGTCGAACTTTTACAAGGAGCATCGGCGATGACCAAGCATTTTCACACTGCCAAACCGGAGGACAACATCGTTCTCCAATTCGTGGCAGCCAATCATTTGCTCGAAAAACACCGTGGCATCAACATTCGAGTCATGAGCGTTTGGAGCAAAGCGCTGGAGTCGTTTGGCATGTGGTACGATCAATTGTCAGCGGAAAGCCTCGGAAAAAATCTTCTCGGGTTTACGCCGCTTACCACCTTGAATACGCGTGACCTTCACTCGCGTCACCAACAACATCAGCAAGGAAAGCGCGACAAAGTCTTCAACAACGTTATAGTCGAAGAATGCCGTTTTGATTCTCTCGCGATAGGGGCGAGAGAAACGGATGCGGATTCCCTCAACGAAATCGCCGAAAAAACCCTTCCGGAGGTGATGCAAGCTGCAATCGAAGGGACCAACCAAGCGCTTCGAGATGACGGTCGACCATCGACAAATCTCACCCTCCCACGCGTCGACGAGCTGCATATGGGGCAGCTTTTCCAAATGATGATGCTCGCGACTTCGGTCGAAGGAAGGCTCATGGGCATCAACCCCTACGGTCAGCCTGGGGTCGAGGCCTACAAGAAAAACATGAATCGATTGCTTGGCAGGAAGTGATCACTTCCATGTTTTTTCCGGTTCCCCACCGTTGGCCCTAGCGATAAACTACCTTGCCGTCTCGATTTCGCGCATCATTTCTCAACCTGAATAATTCAACGGAGTTTTATACTCGTGTCAACTCAATACACAGCAGCGATAGCCGGACAAATCACTCCAGAGATGGAATTTGTTGCGAAACGCGAGAATCTAACCTCTGAATTAATTCGGAACGAAGTGGCTGCTGGCCGGATGGTGATCCCAGCCAACAAAGTCCACCTTCAAGGCAATTTGGAACCGATGTGCATTGGGATCGCGGCAACTTGCAAGATCAACGCCAATATCGGAAATTCCGCTGTCACCAGCAACATCGACGAGGAGCTCGAGAAGTTGCACGTCTCGGTTCATTATGGGGCAGACACGGTCATGGATTTGTCGACGGGGAAAGACATTGACAACATTCGTAGCAAGATCATCGCCGCCTCGCCGGTCCCGATCGGGACCGTCCCGATTTATCAAATGCTGGAGGAGCTGGGTGGTAACATCGAAGACATGCGAGCTCAACATTTCCTCGACATGGTCGAACATCAGGCGAAGCAAGGAGTCGACTACATGACGATCCATTGCGGCGTCCTGCTTGAGCATTTGCATCTCACCACATCGCGTGTCACTGGGATCGTCAGCCGAGGTGGTTCGCTCATTGCCAAATGGATGATGGTTCATCGCAAGCAGAATCCGCTTTATGAAGCCTTCGATGATCTTTGCGACATTATGAAACAATACGATGTAACGTGGAGCCTCGGTGATGGGTTGCGCCCAGGTTCGATCGCGGATGCCAGCGATGCAGCGCAGTTTGCAGAACTAGATGTGTTGGGCAAGCTGTGCAAAAAGGGTTGGGAAAAAGGGACGCAAGTCATGGTCGAAGGCCCCGGCCACATTCCGATGGACCAGATCGAGATGAACATCAAGAAGCAAATCGAAGTATGCCACGGCGCCCCTTTCTATGTGCTCGGACCATTGGTTACCGACGTTGCGCCAGGATACGATCACATCACCAGTGCGATCGGTGCCGCGCTTGCCGGTTGGGCTGGGGCCGCAATGCTTTGCTACGTCACCCCTAAAGAACACCTTGGCCTGCCAAATCGCGAAGATGTCAAACAAGGTGTCATCGCTTACAAAATTGCAGCGCATGCGGCCGATGTCGCTAGAAAACGACCAGGTGCACAGGACCGAGACAACGCATTGTCCAAGGCTCGGTTTGCTTTCGATTGGAACGAACAGTTTCGGCTTTCGCTCGATCCGGAGACCGCAAAAGCGTATCACGATGAGACCTTGCCACAGGACACATTCAAGAGCGCTCACTTTTGCAGCATGTGTGGGCCGAAATATTGCTCGATGCGAATCACAGAAGACATCCGCAAGATGGCAGCCGAAAGCAGCGTGCCGATGTTGGTTGAGATCAAGTCGTAGACGCGTCTTCCTTGTCCGCTTTTCAAGATGCTCTCCCAGGCCTAACCGAAGTAATCACATCCTCCATTTGCAGACCGGCTAACGAACGGGGAACACGGTTGCCTCCCCCGGTGCGATTTGTTCCATTTGTCGGATGCTCTTGGAGTACCAAACACGAGGTGGCAGGCAGTCGTAGGGTCGAGGATTGGTGCCAGGAAAATCTACGTTGATTTGTGGCCCATAGTCCTCTGTGACGCCGGCCCAGTAGCCACGCGAGTCCACATCGATCGCTTCGAGATCGAAAAAAAGCTCGGTGCGATCGGTGATGTAATTGACATGCTGCCGAGCGATCGCGCTGAGCGCATTGGTGTAGGCCTGTTGGGATTCCAAGAAATCTCGAGCAGCAACATTCGCGACGGAGAATTGCAGCCTGAGACGAGTGCTGATCACGCGTTCGTAGGCCAAAGCGGCGCCGGCGACTGCAATGGTGTATTGATTGCGGTCCAAAGCGAGTTGCCGCAGATCTTCTCGCACATCGAGCTTGATGCTGTCTTCTGCAGCCATGAGATTGCGAAGTCCGACATTGTAATTGATGAGGGCAAGTCGGAAGTTGTTGCGCTGCAAGCGTCGATTAAGCGGCGTGTCCAACGCAACACTCATACGGGTTTCGCTGTCATCGAACGAGAAGTCGAGTGGCTTATTCGCGGAACTCTTGGTGCGCAAAGATTGTGTCGCTCGCAAGTCAACAATGGAACGAAGGTCATCTCCTGCAAGCTTAATTTGTCGCCATGCATCCGCCAGATCACCGCGTTGGTTCATCAAGTCCAATCGTTGCACCAAGCCGGTCAACAACGCTTCGTCGTGATCTATGATTATCTCTTCCCAACCATCTGGACCGTTCTCAAGCAATCGATCACTCAGTTCAATAGTCTCGTCCACGGTCGATTCGACTTTGGACTCAATCGACACCCCTTTCTTCGGGAGTAACCCCTTGGTCGCATCTCGGGCCAGCGTCTCCAATTGCTCAACCAATGTCAACGACTCTCTCATTCGTTCAGGGATTTTGGCAAATTCCTCCATGGCGATCACGGCTTTTTCCGAATTCAGGTTCGATGAAATGACATCGATGAACGCGATAAGCGACGCATGCTTTTCTTCCAGCTCAATTCGTCGCTTGGCAAGATTCGCCTTTTGATTGATTGTAGACCCCGATTGCATACTAAGCATTGCCAAGTCGACAACCTGCATCTCTGCGGAGCAAAACTCAATGGCTCGAATCAGAATGCGCAGTGGAGGCGCCGGTGGATCCGATTTGATCTGATTGCCAAGCTCCGTTCTGAGCATATCGACCTGCATCCGTACGCCAAATAGTTGGAGCAATTGTGTCAAACGCTCCAGCTCATCGGATGCCTTGTCGACCGCTGTTGCTGCGCTCGTTTCGCTCGCAGCATTCGTTTCAGGCAAACCCATAGCCCCCTTTTTGTCCAATCGCTTTTGAATCCTAAGGATGTTTGACATGCGATCCGCAAGCACTTCCGCCACGTTAGCGAGTGTTGTTACGTCGAGTGCCGTCGCGTTTCGAGCGTTCAGTAGTTCCATTCGAGCTCGCGAAATCATTTGCCGAGCCACGCTGAGTTCGTCTTTTAAGGAAATAGACTCGAGTTCTGTTAGATCCATGTAGATGGCCATCTCTGTCGGAAGCCCGAGCCTGAATTTAAGCTGATCGAGCGACGCTTCAAGTGTGAAGCAATTGTTGACAAGGTTGCTCCTCGTTCTTAGCACATTTTGTTCAAACTGGTCGACTTGAATGCGAGGGATCTTCTCTGCGGTACGATACTCGGCCTGGCTTTGGATGAAGCCTCGGAGGTTCGTAAAGTAGTCCTGAGCGTTAATCTCAATACCTCGAAAGTTCAACAGAAGGTTGTAGTATTGATTGGCAATGTCTCGAAACAACTGCTTTCGAAATCGAATGTAGTCTCGCGCCGCATAAATGACGTCTCGCTCGGATTGAGTCAGGCTTTCGAATCGCACGTCGCGTTGGAAAACAGTCTGCTGAAAATCGAAGATCATCTCGGACCCAACGTCCGCCGCAAATCCTGACGGTCCATTAAAAGTCAATACAACACTATTGGCAAATCGAGCCAAAAACTCGCCGCCGGTTGCAAGTGTTTTTTCAACTCCAACTCCAGATGGAACTGCAAGTCGATTCTCGGTTATTCCATTTTGCCGAAGGTGACGATAGTTGGCAGACGTTCCATTGCCGAACGGAGTTGGGTTTAGATCATATTGATACCTTTGACGAGTCAATGTCAGTGCGGTGCGGAATAAAACTTCTTTTCTAGCTTGGTAGTCGCGACTATTGATCGTCGCCAATTCCATTAGATTTGCTAACGTCAAACGGCGAATGGAACCATCCGGGGATTTCATTTTGGAATCCGCAAATGTCTTGGAATACTCTTCGCGTAGCGTTTCAAATTCAAGCATCCGATCGAGGCAGTTGCGAGGCAACACATCCCATGCTTGTGCCGGAATCATTACTTTGTTCACCGCGGAAGCAGTGCGTGAACCGGTGCCCGAGTCCTGTGTCTCCTTTGCCTGGACTGGATTGCTGTCTTGTTCAACCAACCTGACGGCATCCTCCTGATAACTAGCTTGAATGAGCGACGCTGATGCGCCTGCGCTTGACGCCAAACCTTGCTCCAATTGTTGGACATTCGCGAAACCGTAATCGTCCGTTGGCAGTAAGGACCTCTGTTCCACTTCCATATCGCGGTCGCTGGCAAGTTTTGGAAGGGAGTATCCGTTTAAAACTGCTCTCGGAACAGGCAATTGCGGGCAATCCGGATTGGTCGGATCGTTAAATCGCGAGCGAGGGTCGGGCTTGACAGAATACTCCGAGGGGACGCTTTCAGAGAGGCAGGTTGCCTTTTCTTGGACAATTCGATACGTATCACGATCGGCGGCTCGCCGGTATTTCGTGCGCGAACAACCGAGAGAGAGTACCGCCAAAATAAGCACGACGGATTGCACTCGTAAGTAGGATTCAAACAAATGAGCTTCCAAATTGGCGGGTGGCGAAACGTCTTGCATTCACAACGAAGACCGCTGTGCCATTTTCTTAATCGGCAATGGTTGTATGGATTCTGCGGTCTGTGCGCAATATTCCTCAGGAAAGAAGATGCTTCCAACTCAAACTAGGCAAGTTAGGCAAACATTGCCGTCTGCGAGCGCGTGGCGTGCAGTCAACTGCGGATGAAATGCGATACGGCGTTCGCCATTACTACACAGCCGACAAAAGTCAAAGTAGCAGGCACATTCCATGTGCCGTTCGCCTGAAAACCCAGCCAATATACGCAAGCATACGGCACGGCGGAGCGTGCCTGCTTCTTTTGTCGGCTGTGTCACACTGAGATCACTCTGGTCGCCATTGGCTAGCAGTAAATTTGCCTACCGTGTCGCTTCTAAAAGCCGGAATGTTGTGACGAATAAGTAGGCAGTGTAACTGTATCGCAGGTTGCGTGACGATGGATAATAACTTTGCGCACCAACCGGAGTTACTATTTGCTCAACAGTTCTTTTAGGGCGAAGGCGGCTAGTGGCTTGACAAAATGGTGATCGAACCCCGCTTCCTTCGACCGACGTTTGTCGTCGTCTTGCCCAAAACCAGTCAGCGCAATAATAACAATCGATTTACCCCAATCCTGTTGGCGGATACGTCGACAGACCTCGTATCCATTTAACATTGGCATTCCGATGTCTAAAAAGATCAGATCCGGCTTGAACTCCTCAGTCACTTGCACTGCTTGCAACCCGTCGTTAGCAATGAGTACGTGGTTGCCCATCAACTTGAGCATCATCGCCAATGTGTTAGCCGCGTCTTGGTTATCGTCAGCGACCAAGATGCGACGTTGAGCGGAAAGCATGCCGGTCTGGCCTTCGACTACACCAAGCTTGTTCTCTTCGGTTGTCGTCAATTCCAAAGGCAATCGCACTACAAATTCACTTCCCCTACCGTCGCCTTCACTTCGGGCCTCAATGCTACCACCATGCATTTCCACTAAACGCCGAGCCAGGGAAAGGCCGATGCCCAAGCCGCCTTGCGATTTCTCCAAAGAACGATCCACTTGAGTGAACATTTCGAAAATTTTCGGCAGCATATCGGGTGGGATGCCGATCCCGGTGTCCTTTACGCTTACTACGACGTCACCACCTTCTTGCGCAACGTTCAATCGGATCGTTTTGCCCCGCTCGCTGTACTTGGCGGCGTTGTTGAGTATGTTGGAGAAAACCTGTGCGAGTCGGGTGGGATCTGCATTCACTAAGATCGGATCTGGGGGCAGGTCTACCGTGAGTTCGTGGCCGCTGGCCTCGATGAGAGGACGACTGGTTTCCACTGCATTGTTGATTACCGTCAGCAATGCGATCCGTTGCTTTCGGAGATCCAATTTGCCTCGGCTTATGCGGCTTACATCGAGTAAGTCGTCGATAAGATGGACCATTTGGCCTACCTGTCGCTCCATCATCGTGCGTATTTGTTCCGTCTCTTCGGTGTCACCGTTCGTCAGCTGCATGATTTGCAATCCGCTTCGGATTGGGGCTAGGGGATTACGGAGTTCGTGGGCCAAGGTTGCCAAGAACTCGTCTTTGCGGCGATCCGCTTCAGACAGAACCGACGCGAGGCGACGCAACTCCTCCTCGGTTCGTTTTCGATCGGTTATATCGCGTTGAACAGACACCCAATGCGTAATGCATCCGGATTCGTCCGCCACAGGAACGATTTCAAATTCGTTTTCGAACTCGGTTCCATCCTTGCGATAATTCGTTACCTCGACTTTAGCAGACTGCTTGCTATTCAACGCGGCTCGGACCTTGTCCAGTTCCCTACGGTTGCATTTGGGCCCTTGTAGAAATCGAGGCGATTTTCCGATAGCTTCGTCTGCAGTGTAGCCTGTCAAATCCGTAAACGCGGGGTTGACATAGATGATGATTGGACCCGGCATGTCGATCGGTTCCGCCTCGGTGATCACCACCACGTCATGCATTTGCAGGATCACCTTCTCAAAGAGCCGCAGTCGTTCTTCCACGTGTTTCTCGGTGGTAATATCAAATGCCGCGAGCACTGCGTGGCCGGGCCGCCGCGAGCTACCGTCCCCGTCAAAAAACACCTGTTTTCGCACTCGCAGCCAACGAACTTCCCCAGTTGGCCAAACTACGCGGTGATCCGTCGCCAACGAACCCTCTCCATTGGGATCCAGGGATGCGTCGATCAACCGCATCAACCGTTCACGATCATGCGGGTGGAAGGTATCATGAACGCGTTCGCGTGAAACCACCATCGCGTTCTCTCCAAGACCAAATTGCCGGGCAGCTTCCGCGGAAAGATGGTTCATCCCTGTCTCGTAATCGATTTCTGCCAATGCGAGCCCTGCTACCCGAGTGCCTTGGTCCAACCGTTGCTCACTAGCGCGGAGTGTTTCTTCGACCCGTTTGCGGTCGGTGATGTTGCGGATGACGCGAGCCGTACCGATGAGTTTGTTCGCCGAATCCGTCAACGGCGAGACCGTGATTGAGGCGGGAAACATCCGACCGCTTTTGTCAATGCGCATGGTATCGAAATGTCCGACACGTTCGCCAAAGGCAATTTTTCGCTGGAGCTCAAACTCTTCTGCCTGAAATTCCGGCGGAATCAATCGCATGATTGAAGTTCCCACGATCTCCTCCTCGCTGTAGCCGAAAATTTGTTCCGCACCATGATTCCAGCTGGTGACAATCCCTTCGAGGTCTTCTGCAAAAAGCCCGTCTTCAGATGACTGAACAATAGCAGCCAACCGTGCTAGGATTTCCTCGGACCGTTTGCGTTCGCTGATTTCTGTCGCGACGCCTATGATTTGTTGTCCGGCTCCTGCTTCGTCCCTTAGGAAAATGGCATGTTGACTGTGGAACCAGTGCCATTGGCCGGCACGATCGCGCATTCGGAATTCAAAATCGGCGATTTCGCCCTCCCCCAGTGCGCTTACGACATCTAGGTGCTGCTCGAAGCGTGAGAGGTCGTCTGGGTGCATCAAAGTCCGTACAACGTCCGCGTCCATCGCCAGCACCTGCTCGAGTGAATAGCCGAGAAGTGAGACGACAGCAGCATGATTGATGAATACGCTACGATTCTCCACAAGATCGAAAACCTGCAAGATACCGGGCATGATTTCTGCAATCCGTTGGAGGAAATGCGCCTTCGATCGCAACTCTGCCTCGATGCGCAGTCGTTCCGTGATGTCCATTACGACTGCGATGAGTCCGACGAATTCTCCTTCTGCTGATTGCAGTGCCGTTACGTTGCTTTGTGCGCTGAGCAGTGAACCGTCCTTGCGGCGGTAAGTTTTTTCAATTTGAAAATTCTGTCCGCCCGCTGCCAGACTGCTGAAGGCGTCTATCGTTTTTACAACAGAGGACTCATGAGTGACCTCGATGACCGTTTTGGAGAGCAATTCCTCTTCGGAATAACCCAGCATTTCACACCATCGCTGATTTACCACCTTCATACGCCCGTCAGTGTCCGTCAGGACTATTCCCGCAGGCGATTGTCGAAGGATGCTATTTAGTCGAGCTGCACTTTGACGAAGCGATTCTTCCGCAATTTTTCGATCGGTAATGTCCCTTGCAATCTTGGACACTCCGACGATCTTCCCTTCTGAATCCCTTATCGGAGAGATGCTTAATGCGACATGAATGGGCCGACCGTCTCTTTGCAATCGCACGGTATCTAATTGGTCGACTCGACTACCGTTCCGGATGAGTTGCATGATCTGGTCCTCCTCATGAAGCCTATCCTCAGGAATGACCAGCGATATGTGACGCCCCACAGCTTCTGCTGCAGTATATCCGAATAGCCGTTCGGCTGACATGTTCCAACTCTGAATGATCCCTTCTAACGATTTGCTGATGATGGCGTCGTCCGAGGAATCGACAACGGAGGAGAGGAGTTGCGAAGCTTGAAGCCGTTCCGCATTTTGTCGCTCCAACTGTCGACGCTCCTTTACGTCGCGGAAAACAAGTACGCAACCGACAACATCCCCTTCCTTGCTGCGGATTGGAGCTGCACTGTCATCAATGGGCCGTTCCGTCCCGTCTTTGGCGATTAGAAGAGTGTGATTCGACAGGCCGACGACAATCCCCTCCTTCAACACTCGCATGGTCGGATTTTCAACAACCTGACGGGTCTCTTCGCTGACAATATGGAACACTTGGCTCAGCGGCACGCCATTTGTATCGCTGTTTGTCCAACCTGTGAGTGCCTCAGCAACCGCGTTTAGGTACGTGACATTCCCGCTGGCATCGGTCGAGATGACAGCATCACCGATGCTTCCAAGCGTCGTATGGAGCAGTTCCCGCTCCCGTTCCAGAGATAGCATCGCCTGACTCAATTCGGCTGTGCGCATTGCGACCCTCTGCTCTAGGACGGCATTCGCTTCTCGCACCAACCGCTCAGCGTCATTGCGTGCTGCAATTTCACGCTCCAGTTCTTCTGGTGTGCGCATCGACAACACTCTTGGTGCTACCTTAACGAGTGCGAATACCGTCACCCATGACACGCTTGCAGTCAGCAGTTTGAGGAGTCCTGAAAGTCGATATGCAGGCCACCAAAAAATGACCGCATCCATCAAGTGAGTCGTGCCACACAGAAGAATAAAAGCACCAAAAAGTACGAACACTTTGCGGAAAGGGAGATCGTGTCGACGAAAAATGAAATAGCACAGGACAATCGGTATCGCAAAATAGGCCGACCACACGCCAAGGTCCGACAAAATATGCAACCAGCCGTGCGACGTTGTCCAATGCCCGCAATTCCAACGTGCTGGAAAATCGGACGTGTCGAACAATTGACCCAAAAAGTCCATTTGCAAATCCAGAAAAGAGAAGTTTCAAATACTAATGGTTGAAAATGGAGCGGCAGAAGGGCTACTGGTTTCGACATCCGAAGCCGACAGTTGCCATTTGATGCAATAGCAACAACACGTGGAATCATGCAAGCGAACCTCACAGAATGCCAACTCGTACTTTGCCAACCTTTCCTAAATTGACCCGGAAGACCAACGCAATTACGAGCGGACTCATTGTACCAAGCTTTGCGAATAAAAGTGAATGTACGTACCCGCAATTCCAGAGATCAATAGAACTCGACACGCAACAACTGCGCAGTCGAAAAGCAACACCGCCGTTATGCCTCGTCTGAGCATCAGCCAAGTGCTTTATCCAACCTCAATTCTACGGTAGCGAATCTCGTCGAGAGTTTCGGCAAATGCGCAAATCCCGAAAAGTTTTGACGACTTTCGCAACGAGACAAAATCATCAACTCTAATTTCCAAGGTGGACAAGGCACTAGGCATTCGCGAATGAGTCCCCTCAATCCAGCCAAATTCCACCGCGGACTCTGTTGCAACCAATCAAATCGCCATACGGTTTGCTCCCGCAACGTCAAGTAATTGTTGGAAGTCGGATACTACTCCCTGCCACAAGTCTTCCAAGTTAAGTGTTATACGAGTTGGCAATTTTCTAACGTATGCGACCTCACTGTTTTAGAAACTCCAGCAGGTCGTTTACAAGCTGCTGTCGATGTGTCGCGAAGAGCCCGTGAGGCGCACCGTCGTACTCTATTAACCTAGACGTGGGTATGGCGCTTGCGGCCGCCCGGCCAGTTGCGTCGATAGGTACTGTTTTGTCTGCTGTCCCATGTATAATCAACGTCGGCACTCGAATGGATTGCAGATCAGGACGGAAATCGGTCGTCGCAAATGCATTTACGCAATCCAATGTAGCCTTCAGGCTTGCCTGCATTGCAATAGAGCGAGTCCACGCAAGCAATTCATCGCTTACCGGTCTTGACAACATCCCCACACCGAAAAAGTCCCTGAAAAAACTGGCGAAGAATGCAGCGCGGTCAAAATTGACTTGCTCAGTCATTTGGTCGAAAGTAGTCTGTGGGACCCCACTGGGATTGTCGTCGGTCTTAAGCATGTAGGGAACAACAGACGATACCAACGCGATAGACTGGACGTTTCGGCTTGCATGATTTGTCATGTACCGAACCACTTCCCCGCCGCCCATCGAGAAACCAACAAGAGTTGCATTGCTCACAACATTTTGGTTCATGATGTCTGCCAGATCATCGGCAAGTGAGTCGTAATTGTAGCCGTTCCAGGGTTGGTCAGATCGTCCAAAGCCGCGTCGATCGTAAGCAATTGTTTGATAACCGCCTTTGGCCAAGGCCATCGCAACTTCATCCCAACTATCCGCTGAGAGCGGCCAACCATGAATCAGGATGACCGGTCGCCCCTTTCCCCACACTTTCGTATACAGTTGAAAGTTGTCGCGAGTTGTAATGTACGGCATGTTTAATCTCCACCATTCTTAACTTTAGGGCACGGAGGTGTTTACCAACGCATTTCGTATTCCAAATCTTGCAGCAGAGCACAGTCCAACTAAATAATTCAAGGTCCCCGCAGCAAAAAAAGACAAGTCTCTTGACGATTTCGAAATTCCGAACGTCCCGGCGACGTCTTGACGACTTTCGCTACGTCTCCAAAGCATCAACTCCGAGCTTGATTGGGTTGAACCAGACCCGACTTGATTCTACGCAGGGATTAACCTCTAGACCCGGTTGATTTGCACTCAATCTGGTCGCTCAACGAACGGTCTGAACTTTTTCACGGCGCGTTTTAGACACGCGTAACTTCTCTCAAAGTCGATCTTGCAAACCTTTAACGCCGCACGACTCGGCACAGTGATCACAACAATATTGAACTCCATTCGCCTCAAGGCCGTGCCCAATAATGCGGCATTGGCAATGTTCGCAGGTAGGCGCTAAAGCCTGAATCGCACATTCAAAACTATCGAACACATGCGACTCTCCGGCAATGATGATCTCGAAACATTTGTCATACTTGTTTCCACAAGTCTCGCACGTCTTCATAATTCCAATCCTCGCTTAGAGTGGTTATGGGACAACGCGTTCACCTAGCGAGCCTACTCGTCGGTGAACAAGATGGTTGGATTTGTGTCGAGAAAGCACTTTCCGTGCCAGCACTTCGTTGGCTTTCTATAATAGCTGCTTGTCTCACACCATTTCTTTCTCCAACATATGCCTGGCAAGCGAGTAGCGCAAGTTGCCAATTTTGGCTCTGTTTTTTCAACTCTACCCCAATGCGACAGAGTACTTCTTCCTTGGAATGTGGCAGTTGCATCTCAAACGTGGGACGCATGGAAGTGAGGTACATGGTTCAAACCCATCGTATAAAAACCATGGAGACAATAAACCGACGCCACCTTTAGTTTACACTGCTATTAGCCCAAATGCGCTTCGAAGCAAACTTTCACGAGAGAGGGCTTTACGCTAAAAAGGCGAAGCCGTCTTATCGCCTGTGTTCGAAGCGATGACCAAGGAAATACGTGGCGAGATTGGGCGACAAGTCCGGAGATCCATAATCCCTATGCGTTAGGTATTCGTCGCGAACTTGCCATGGGATTGAGCGACAGCATAGTTGCAACTCCTCTACGAGACATTCGTTATAATGGATTGAAGTTCAGTTTGAACAAAGTTGACCGTAAACCGATAGGATGAGTCCTGTGGCACAATCGCAAAGATGCTGGAGTCACCGTCGTAGAGCATGTCAACAAGGGCTCCTCTTAAACATATTCTGGTTGACACTACTCTTCCCGTGGCTATCGAGTGGAACACACGGGACCAGAGCTGCAGATTTCTCGCAGCAGATCAAACCCTTGCTCAAGCAACGCTGCTACGCCTGCCATGGAGCATTGAAGCAAGAGGGGCGTCTCCGTCTGGATACGGTAGCATTTATGCGAACGGGTGGCGATAACGGCACAATAGTAGAGCCAAAACATCCGGACATGAGCATTCTGATTCAACGCCTTCGACAAAGTGACCCAACGCAGCGAATGCCACCCGAGGGTGAACCTCTGAGCGAAACAGAGATCCGCTGGATCGAATCCTGGATGAAGGATGGTGCCCAGGCACCTCATAACGATCAACCTCAAACCGACCCACGTGAGCATTGGGCCTTTAGGCCCCCCAAGAAATCGACACTTCCTAATGATCCAACCCCGTTGGAGTCCACGGAATCTAGGAACTTAAACCCAATCGATCTGTTGTTGGCTGTGAAGCATCATCAAAGAGGCATACAACCTCTTAAACTCGCCGACAAACAGACTCTAGTTCGACGGCTTTTCATCGATTTGTTAGGTATTCCTCCAACGCCTCAAGAGGTCGGTCGGTTTCTGAACGATGATTCACGAGATGCATACGAAAAGCTAGTTGAGGAACTGCTGGCTCGACCTGAATACGGGGAACGGTGGGGTCGACATTGGATGGATATATGGCGTTACTCGGATTGGTACGGCCGTCGCGCTGTACCCGATGTCATGAACTCTTATCCGCAGATTTGGCGTTGGCGTGATTGGATCGTCCGTTCGTTGAATGACGATAAAGGATACGACCGAATGATCATGGAGATGTTGGCAGCGGACGAACTTTGTCCTACTGAGGATGATAATGTCGTGGCAACAGGGTTCTTGGTGCGCAACTGGTACAAGTGGAACTATGAAACTTGGATGAAAGACAATGTTGAGCATACGGGAAAGGCGTTCCTTGGCCTGACGCTCAATTGCGCACACTGTCACGATCACAAATACGACCCAGTATCTCAAGAAGACTATTTTCGATTTCGAGCCTTCTTTGAGCCGCTCGAATTGCGGCATGACCGAGTAGCGAACCAAGCGGATCCCGGTCCGTTCAAGAAGTATGTCTATGCGGATTCGTATGGACCCATCCAAACGGGAGCGATACGCGTTTTTGACGAAAAACTCGATGCCAAAACTTTTATGTATGCCGCTGGTGACGCGCGCAATCGACTCGAAGGGAAGTCGCCTGTCGATCCCCGTCCGCCACAATCACTTTGTTCAACAGATTTTGTGATCGAGCCGGTCAGATTGCCAATCGAAGCAACTTATCCTGGCCTAAAAGACTTTGTTCGGCAGGATGAATTGAAAAAATGCGCTACTGAATTAGAACTTTCGCGGACTGCGATTTCGGACGCCACGACAGTCGTCGATCAATCACTGGCAAAGCTGGATGCACTGCGCCTTCAAGCCGCTGGCTCTGCAACCAATTCCAATCAGCCTACTCTTGAATCCTCGTTTGCTGCCGATCAAGCGTTGATTTTGGCTCGGCTTCATGCGAAGATCGCGTTCGCAACCTACTCGCTCTGCGATGCCAAGCTAGACTCGCTTCGGAGCCGAATCGCCGCTGACGAGGCACATTATCGTAACATCGGTAATTCAGTCTCTCTCGACAAGATAGCAAGTCGAGCAGAGAAAAAAGTTGCGATCGCTTCCGCAGAACACGCAGTTTTGATTTCTGAAAAAGCGGTCGTAGGCTCCGGGTTTACGCTTGCCTCGTCAGATGGGGCAGATGCATCTAAATGGAATGCCGCAAAACAAGAATCTGTTAAATGCGAACAAGCCCTTCAGTCCTCTCGAAGAATCCTTGACGCAGCCCGCACAGCGTTCCACACGGAAGATTCCAATTATACGCCCTTGTCACCTATTTACCCAGCAGCCAGTACTGGGAGACGACTGGCCTTGGCACGTTGGATAGCCAATCGAGATAATCCATTGACGGCACGTGTCGCGATCAACCACATTTGGTTGCGGCATTTCGGTCAAGCTCTCGTCGAAACCACGGACAACTTGGGGATTCAGGGCAAATTACCAGAGCATCCCGACATTCTCGATTGGCTAGCGGTTGAATTGATGGATCATGCCTGGAGCATAAAACACATTCACCGCATCATCCTCAATAGTCAAGCATACCAGCGTCTTTCATCAGCTCCCTTGGATCATTCAAACCAGTCCATTGACAAAGAGAATCGGAGCTATTGGCGCGCCAATGCGCGACGAATGGAAGCCGAGGTTGTACGTGATAGCGTTCTTGCTTGCTCTGGGGCACTGGACAAGACACTGGGTGGTCCCGAAATCGATCCTGCTGAATGGTTTACGACTCCCCGTCGAAGCCTCTATTTCGCTATTCACGGTGAGTCAAAGATGCAATTCCTGGATACGTTTGATGGCCCAAACGTCTGCGATTGCTACCGAAGAACCAGCACAGTCCTACCGCAACAAGCATTGGCTATGACCAATAGCGAGCTCTCCGAGCACTTTAGTCGGATACTGGCCAAGCAAGTCTCGGAAGAAATGATCGCTTCGAATGGAGGTAATCAAGGCAATGAAACGGAGCAACGATTCGTGAGCGAGGCCTTTCAGCGTGTGATCAGTCGCCAACCTTCTGATTCCGAAATGCAATTTTCGCTCCAATTCATTCGACAGCAACATGAGTTGCTGACGACAACTCCCGTCGATCAGTTACGCTTAACAGGCATCAAAGGGATAACTCCTGCTGCTTCCGATGTAGCACAACGCGCACGCGAGAATTTGACTATCAGTTTGTTTAGCCACAATGATTTTGTAACGGTTCGCTGATATCCCTACAATAGAGTTCCAATAATGACACTACCGAGATTATCATTCGACGGCCGCGTCAACCGACGGGGGATGCTGTGCGATCTTGGCATGGGGTTCGGTGGTTTAGCTTTGGGATCACTTTTGTCTGCCGACGGACTGGGCCGTCCGGTTCAAGCGAGAGAACAAGAGAATCGTTCTCGCAAGTCTGCGCGTGCAAAGAACGTCATCTGGGTGTTCC
This sequence comes from Pirellula sp., assembly GCA_031374515.1. Classification (GTDB taxonomy): domain Bacteria; phylum Planctomycetota; class Planctomycetia; order Pirellulales; family Pirellulaceae; genus JBKCUI01. The sequence goes on from JANMGH010000039.1 coordinate 35,250, forward strand.
TGTCAGGCGGAGTCAGTCATCTGGAAACGTTTGACCCCAAGCCACTACTGAATAAGTTTGCTGGTAGGACGTTTGACGAGACCGGGCTTACCAACCCTCAAAAGCTCCCTATCTACCAAGAGCGTTCTCGAAGCGTTGTCGGATTTGATCGGGAGGTGATTTCTACGATCATGCCACTGCAAGTTGGCTTCCAGCAGTATGGACAGAATGGAACCTGGGTAAGCGATTGGCTACCAAATCTCGCTCAAGTCGTCGATGAACTTTGTATCGTTCGTTCTATGTACACTACCGACAATGATCACAATGCGGAATTTCAATTTCAAAATGGCCGTCATTCACTCGATGAACAGCAGCCCAGCATTGGCTCGTGGGTCTCGTACGGATTAAGGTCGTTGAATGACAACCTTCCGCAGTTTGTTTTTCTTGGGGAGTACAAGGACACTCGTGTCAAACGTAACTTCGACGCTAACTATCTTGGCCCACAGCATGCTGGTATCGAGCTGTCGTTGGATCCAAGGAATCCTTTACCCTACGGTCGAAGATTGCCCGACGTGTTGGCTGGCGAGCAACTAGCGCAGTTTCAGTTGATCCATGAATGGAATCGATTGGCCGCGTTGCAGTATCCAGATGATCAACAACTAGCTGCACGCATCCGCACTTACGAGTTGGCTTACCGTATGCAGATGTCGGCCCCTGAAGCGCTCGATCTCGCAGCGGAAACTCGAGAAACGCAAGCTCTTTATGGTATCGATGACGCGGCCACCGAAATATACGGTCGCCGTTTGCTGACGGCGCGACGACTTGCCGAGCGTGGTGTGCGCTACACCCTGGTCTATCTGAGTGACTACGGCGAGTGGGACTCGCATTCGAATATCAAAGAGTTGCATTCACGTTGTTGCAGCCGCGTCGACAAGCCGCTATCGGGATTGATTCGCGATCTCAAAAGGCGAGGCATCTTGGATGATACGTTGGTGGTCTGCGCGACGGAATTCGGTAGGACGCCCGCATTGGAAAAGACTAGTTTGAACAAGGCTGGCACTGGTCGAGACCATCATCCTCACGGATTCACTATCTGGATGGCTGGTGGCGGGTTGAAGTCTGGCTACGTGCATGGAGCGACGGATGAGTTGGGATTTCACGCCGTGGAGAACCCGCACTATGTGACCGACATTCACGCCACAGCGTTGCACCTGTTAGGGATCGATTCTCGCGAATTAAACATACCTGGTCGCAAGCGATTAGAGATTGATTACGGCAAAGTGATCAACGATATCCTTGCGTAGGATACTGTTACTGGTATAAGCGCCAAAGCGTTTGGAGTGATCTCTGCCAGACTCCTTTCTGGTAGATTTTCTATTCAAGGGCAGGCGAAAAAGTCTACTCGAAGCGAGAGTGTCGAATGTGGAAATGCGTCTTTGAACAAACTTGGGAACCTGGATGGAATTCAAATCGATTAACCAACGATGGTCGGCAGAAACTTGGGATGGATTAGCCGACGACAGTCACTACGACCGAGCAAATGTGGAATACCGGAACGGCATGACCATCGCTACCGAAGAGCACCCATGGTCCTGAGAAACGTTCTTCGTGTAGTCAAAGTGCGTCAATGGTTGATGGTTTGGGCGATGTTGTCTAGGTCAACCAATTCGGCTTCGTCATTGTGTTGCTTGACCTGATTGCAGATCAACTGAATTGCTTTGCATTCGGGGTCGACAATTCCCAAGCAAGATGGGTGGACGAGAAAATCAAATACAGCATGTTGCTCTATAGTCCACTGCACAGCTCTTTGAATGACTTCTAGGAAAGACTCCAGCCTCCAGCGTCCATTGCGAAATGCGCCGATGTCACTGATGGGACTCATCGGGATCTCAATTAGTCCTGTTGGATACACGAACGGCTGCGCTTGCTGTTGTGCGGTCAAGATGCTTTGAATAATCGCTTCAGTCGGTGGAGATTGCGGTTCTGAATTTAGGTGCATGGGATACTTGCTGCTAACCCAGTTGAAACCAAAATCCATCAACATGGTTTGAAGGTCTTCGCGTCCGACAAGGCCATTGGAAAAGCCGCCGGGAGTTCGGAAGCCACGGTTTTCTATGCCTAAACTTTCCTTGATCGCCTTTCTCGCCATCGCAATATTTTGATAGAGAACTTCGGTGGTAGTTTGGCCGGCGATTAGCCAGGGCGCGCGTTGGAATTTGAATTGGATTTCTTTGGGCTGATCCGCCAACAGATTGACATGGTCGTAGGTGTGATTTCCAATCGGATGTCCATCGGCGACCAGCTTTTTCAACCAGCTCAGATCCGCTTGTTCCAATGCGCTGCCAACAAGAAAGAAATGGATGCGACCGCCGTGTGCTTTAACTAAGTCGGCGGCCTTCAACGAATAGTCCTTGGCGGCTTTGTCGAGATTTCCCTTTTCATAGTCCCAATGCGTGTCCTCCCAACGAGGAAAGTTGCGAGCCATTTCTAGATCCAAAGTAATTGCGATCTTAGCTTTGGTGCGACGTAGAGGATTGGCTCGTACTAGCGGAGCAGCGGCTACAAAACAGCCTAAAGTGGTCAAGTCTCGCAACCAAGCTCGTCGCAAACGATGGTTGCGTTGTCGGATGTTACAATAGGACGCGTCGAGGTTCATGGCAAGTCATCCTTGCCGACTTGAACCCAAGATATTTGCGTGATGAGTTGGCTCAAGGCCGCGTAGGAGATCGCCGCATTTACCGCAAATCGCGGAGTGGAATTCGAGGGGAAAGTCGCCAAAGAAGCATCCGCCACTAGGAATACGTTGAAGTCTTTAGACAGATTCTCGTAGCCAGCTGTTGTCTTGCAGTAGCACATGTCGGTCGCATATCCAACCAGCAAGACATGTCGAATCCGGTTATTGACCAAGAAAGCTCGCAACAACTCATAGCCTTCTGCATCGTAAATCACTACGTCTTCATGAAGAACATCGATGTCCTCGGTGATTGGAATGGGTTGGTCCCAGAATCCAGAGTTGTTGTACTTGGCACTCGCATCCAGACCAGGGAACTGACGGAAGTAGTCGAAGACGGGCTTGTCCGATGACAATTCGAATTGAGCGACTAGCGGTTGCCCTTCGTACTTGAAGCTTTTTAATTGGGCAGAAAGCTCCACTGCCCCCTGTTCCCGCTCACTCTTCGTCGGGGTGTAAGAAAAACTTCGGTAGAGCTTGCGACGAATCTCGTCCCGTTTGCCAGGTAGACTGTAGAGCACCAAGCCGACATGGCTGCGAAGTGAATTGATGAACGGCTTGACTATCACGCGAGTATGCCTGGCTGCGAGTTCATTTTTCTCAGGCGTGCAAAAATCAGCGACGCCAGCTGGCTCTGGTGTGACCCATCCCTGACTATCATCAATGCCCCAGGGATGGACCATGATGATAGCGGTTTGTTTGGCGGTCAGATGGTTAGGCATTTCAATGATGCCACGAGCATTGTATGAAAAGCGCCAAGCACGAATATGCAATTGTGCGTCGGGATCATTGATGATTGGCGGAGCTTCGTAATGTGCTATCTCACGAATCGGTTCGAAGAACTCAGGATAATCCGCCAGAAGAGGTTTGGGGCTTGCGATGCGACGCAGTGTGTTGGAATAGGTCAGCTTCGTTCCAGCCGGAATTTCCTGCGCGTCCGCAACGTTTGAATGCACCAGGAATCCCCATAAGAGCGCGGCTGCAATCGCGAATCTCATCTTGCTACCTCATTTCGTGTTGGCTGAAGCTTTGCTAACTTGCAGAAATGCGAAGAGATCTCGCAATTCTTCCGGTGAGAATTGTTTGTAAATACCTGCAGGCATCAACGATACTTCCGACTCTTTTAACTGCTCGATTGCACTTATTGGAATGCGTTCTTTGCGGACCTCATTTTCGGAGAATATAGCAAGTTCTATCGAGACGGTGTCGCGAACTATCGTCAATCCTGTTCGCACGCGACCATCTGTTGTTTGAAGGATCAAACTAATGTACTCTGGACGGATGTGGCTGCTTGGAGCGACGAGGCTTGCTAAAAGGAAATCGCGATCCTGTCGGTTCGAAGTGGTTAAGTCTGGACCGACAGATCGGCCAAGCCCATGCAGTTGATGGCACACCATGCAGTGCCTTTTGAAAACCTCTTGTCCCGCTTGTGCGTTCCCGTTAGCAGCACGTAGGTCATTGTTAAGTCTGCGAATTTCAGCAAGCACTTCACCCGGAGATTCGGGTGCCAGTTTACCCCAGAGCTTGGTTACGCGAGCAATTAACGCCGGGTCATTCAACTGCGTCATCAATCGCACTTGATCGATGGGGACGGCGTTGAGGTCGATCCTTTTTTCCTCGACAGCATCGAGAAAAAGTTGAGAGTACTCAAGACGTGAGAAGAGGATCTCACGAATACGTGAGTGAATCGATGGGTTGCTTACCTGCATGTAGGTTGCCAATAAAACTAGCCCAACCTTCAATTCATTTGACTTGGCCAAAATGCCTAAAGCCGCTAATTTTGATGGATCGCTTCCGTCGGATGCGATCAGCTCGAGGGCGGGTGAGATCGAAGGTTCATCGCCAATTTGACCCAGCAGGGAGAGCATTGCCTCGCGACGGCTGGATTCCTTAGCGAGCGGACCGAACGCTATTTGTCGAACGGATTGAAGGGCTGGTTCATAGGTTATGGTGACCGCGAGACGTACCAGTTGCTCGTTTTCTTGATCAGCTAACCATGCCTTCCGAATCTCTTCGCCGAGTGCATGTTGCATTAGCAAAAGCCTGCTTCGATTCGAATTGCCACTCGACTGCAGTTTCCAATTTATTTGAATACTGTCGGCCAATCCCAGCTGAATCGGCTCCCACAACTCATCGCGAGCTACTTTATCCTGGGCTGAATGCAAAATTCGCAGAATCGAGTCGAGACCCTCAACGCTGGACTCTGCAGCATAACGACGAACCAGTTGCGGCATCAGGAAATGACGGCCAAGTTGAGATTTCCAAATAGACGGACGAACGAAACGCTTCAGGACCTCTTCTCGTCCAACAACACTGTGTTTCTCGATTGCCCACCACCACAACAATGGCATACGGGGATCAGCAAAATCGATATCACGATTGATATTCGCGTTGATGACCGGCAGAGCTTGAGCGGCTGGAAGCAACGCAGCTGTACAAGCCAGTTGTTGCCGCACCTCAAGCGAGGGCTCCGTCTCCGCAAACTCGTCCAGTTGATGTGCAATAGCGTCAGTGAGCGCCTTTGAATCGCGAACGACGAAATCACCAAGCAATCGGACGGCCCACTTGCGAACGGCCGTGTGTGGGCTCTTGAGCAACCGTGTCAAATGTTCCGTGTTGAGACCATTCAACGAGCTTAGCGTCCAAAGCGATTCCAAGGCTTCCGATGATTTCACACTATGGATCACCCTCTCGATCAATTCAGAATTTAATGACAATTCATTGCGACGCACTAACTCTTGGCGGGCTCGACGGACTAGCCATTGATTCCGATGCGCTTGCAACTCGAGCAATTCGACGCTTGAGCATCGAGCGAGATCCACTTGCGGGCCATTCCAATTCTCCGATGCAATTCGGTATATGCGACCGTTTGAGCGATCCCACTGCGCATCGGGGTCGGGATGAGCCGTTCGTGCATCCTGCCAATCGCTTATATAAACTGCTCCATCTGGCCCCATGGTAATATCTGTTGGAGCGAACCAGCTGTCGTTGCTGGTGAGCAACGATCCGCCGTGCTTGGTTCGTACTGTAGACTGTGTTGGAAGGATTTCGTGCCAATTCACTCCGTGACCCAGAAGATCACCTGCAATGTACTTGTCACGAAGATGTGGCGACAGATCGTCGGCCTGGTAAACGATGCCACCAACGGTAACATGCCCTCCTTGGAAATTTTCGTGCGCTGCGTGCTCGAAGTATCCGTAGGCAAAAGGATTGTGCAACTGACCGTGCTTGGTAAACGACTTGACGAAGTACCCTCCTTGGACACCGTGCAACAACACATGTCCACCGTAGTTAGTACTGTAAAGCAACTCGCCCGTTGAATCGAAATCAAGCCCCCAAGTGTTTCCGCCCCCTTCACAAAAAAGTTCGAACTGCTTGGTGATTGGATGATATCGCCAGACACCCTGCTGAAACTCGACACCCCGAATGTTGGCTGACACTGTACTTCCCTGACAGCCATACAACCAACCATCGGGACCGAACATCAACGAATTCGCTACGCTATGCGCATCCTCCATCCCAAAGCCCGACAACAGAACTTCTGGATTGGAATCAGGTACATCGTCTCGATTGCGATCGGGATAAAACAGCAAGTAGGGAACGTTCAAAACGAAGACTCCGCTATGTCCGAAGGCGAAACCTGTTGCCAGATTCAAGCCACTCGCAAAATCGTGGCTCGCGTCCATGATGCCATCGCCATTGGTGTCTTCCAGAATAGTGATCCGATCGGCTCCTTTCGGCCCAAATGGCGGAGGGTCTGGGATGCGATCGTACTTGGTCCGCGAATAGCGATCAACTTGAACGCGCTGCAAGCCTTCGGGATTGGGATACTGCAGATACTGGATAACCCACAATCGCCCTCGATCATCAAAGTCGATAGCCACCGGTTGCCGTACCAGTGGCTCGGAGGCGACCAGAGACACATTCAGTCCCGTATAGGGGATCATCTGAGCGAGAGCAGTCCGAGGTGAGTGATCTTGAGCATTTGCCTGGGCTACACAGCATAGGATTGCAGAAGCAACCCATGAGTTTAAATGCCGAGCAAACATTCAATGCCTCATGCTTGCGAGGAAAAGTTACACCACCAGGCTGACTCGTCCTGATGAGCTTGGACAAAGGGTCAGAGGTCTTAAGTATTCTACCGAACAGAGGATTGCATACAGTCCTCTGTAAAAAAAAGTAGCCTAAATTCATAAGGCGATATTACGCCAAGCAAAAAGTTCACAGGAATCGGCGAGCGCCCACAATCGACGCTACCAGAGTATCATAACAAGCTCAGTGGCAATAGAATTATGGCATTTCCGAGGTGGTACCATGACAAGTATTCTACGACGCAATTTTGTAATTGGCTTCGCTGGGTTGGCGGGGCTGACTCTATCCAACAACCTTATTTCGGCTATCGAACCATTCAAGCGGCCAGTTCCTGGTCGAATGAACTTGAGCTTGGCAGCGTACTCGCTTCGCGACAAACTGACAAAAGAGGGTTGGGATTTATTCAAATTTGTTGACTACTGCTATGAACAAGGGCTTGGGGGGGCCGAGCTTACGAGCTACTACTTTCCAAAAGAAGTTACCAACGAGTATTTGGTTGAACTCAAGCAACATTGTCATCGTCGAGGTGTAACCATTTCCGGCGGAGCGATTCGAAACGACTTTTGTCAATCCGATGTATCCAAGCTTGCTGCCGATATCGAACATACAAAAAAGTGGATTGATTACTACGCGGTTTTGGGTGCTCCCGTGATTCGAATATTTGCAGGGAACCAACCGGCCAATGAGAGCTGGGGAGAGACAGTGTCCCGCTGCGTAAAAGCATGCGAAACGGTTTCCAAGTATGCTGCCACGAAAGGGGTCTATCTCGGTTTAGAGAATCATGGCGGAGTTACCGCAAAGGCTGAGGGCTTGCTTGAGATCGTCAATAAGGTCCAAGCGAAAAGCTTCGGCGTCAACTTCGATTGTGGAAATTTTCGTTCGACCGGCAACCCATATAAAGAACTGGAACAGATCGCTCCCTATGCGGTAAATGCCCAGATCAAGGTTGAAATGTTTCCGAACGGAAATAAGGAGGAAACGGACTTAAAACGAGTTGTGAATATTCTGCGTAATGCCGGTTACAGCGGTTGGGTTGCGTTGGAATACGAGGCAAAGGAAGATCCGCTAACCGCTATCCCCGTTTGGCTGAACAAACTAAAACTCTGTATCTAGAAACGCAACAAAGGGCCAAGAACTTCGCAGAGTCCGCTTGCGTTGAATAGATCGACTCTGGTCATGCAGATTGGCCATTAGAATAATGCTATTAGGGAGTTACTCGCATGACATTGATCTCAGTCGAAGTCCTATGGGAGCGCGGCGATGCGGTTTTCACGGACAACAGGTACTCTCGTTTGCATACGTGGACATTTGATGGCGGATCGCAAATACAGGCTTCATCTTCTCCGCACATTGTGCCCCTGCCAATGTCCGATGCATCCGCGGTAGATCCAGAAGAAGCGTTTGTGGTTTCGTTATCCAGCAGGGGGTTGTACTTCAAACTACTTGAGCCGACTGAGTTTTGGAGTGTCCGTTGAATCTTCGATCGCTTGGATTGTCTCGCGGACGCACTTAGCTTTTCTAAGCATCAGATGCTTCGGAAAGTCTTTTTCATCCTCTTGGAAATAGTCGGCAAGTCGTGTTAGTTCAGGGACGACCGACTTGGCATGTGTACCATAGCTGAGAAGGATCTTCATCAGTTCAGGTGTTCGTTCTTCGCTTGCCCAAGGGTTTTGATCGCGGGCGTACTTTACACAGGCGCTTATTCCGTCCTCAATGCGATGTTTGGCCAAGAGACGAAGACCTTCTACTCGAATTGAGTCGGCGAACATCTCTCCGCTTGGCGCGGGTTCAATGATCGCTTGGTAAATTGCAGGCAACAACGGTTGGATGTCTTCTGCAGCGAGATTGCGATATACCGAGCCGATGCTTCCACGGGCGCGGCCATCTTGATTGCTGAGCCCAGACCTGACTGCCTTATAAAGCGCCTCGCGATCGACGCCATCAAGCGAACGACTTAGCATCCCGCGATCATCAAAAAGAGCGAACGCAAGATAACGCTGCTGCATGCCGCGTGGGTCGTTCTCCGGATCGACTTGGCCCAACATTTCAAGTAGTTGCGGCACCGTTTGCATGGCAGGGGCACCGATGCTAGCCAGTGCCTCGGCGGCTTTGATACGTAGCCAGAGGTCCTTTGCTGCCAACGATACGCGTAGTGTTTCGACGGCTGGTGCTCCACGCTTGCCAAGCGCGATCAACGCCTGACAAGCTCCATAACGCGATTCGATGGCTGGAGACTCAAGCATGCTTATCAGAGACGCAAGAGGAATCTCCTTTCGCCGAGCCAACGCCATCGCGGCGCGTTCCCGTACAATAGGTGACCAATTGCCGAGACTCACTATGAGTTGATCTGAGCTCAGTTTGTCATAAGCGCTTTTTCGATCCTTATTGCTCCAACCACGTCCATCGAGGATGAGCGATTCGGAGGAAGCGGAATCCAATTGCGGCGCAATGCTCAGGCGATTGCCTGTTAGGTAAATCTTCTTCAAAGGCATCGCATATGCCAGCAAGTAGCCGCCGGTGCTGTCCCATCCGGCGTAGCTATCGTTTTCAAACTCAGGCGGGCCTTGATGTGGGAAGGAAGCATCCCATCGCCGCGCGAGGTCGAAATACCAAGTGCCAAACTCGGTCATCCAAGCTCCAGTGGCATTCGGACCGGATGTCGCGACCCCAGGCATCGCCCAAAGTATGTTAAAGAAATTTCCAGTGTGTCCGCAGTCCCGCTCAGGTCCGTGTGAGGCGATGCTCATACGTGAAAAAAACTCCGCGCCTTTCGCCTCACCTAACAAATTGAACAGCACCGCACCCATTCCGCACTTGCCGTTGTCCTCGTGGTTCTCAATCCATGGATGATGATCACCATAGGGAACAGCTCCCTTGCCGATGTAGAATCGAATCAAACGGGTACTGAGTTCAATGGCGCGAGCAACTTCTGGATCCTTTACGCCGGCTTCCCTGGTCAGTACCAAGGAAATAGTCAGTGGCAGCCCAGGGGAATTCATCATCCCGTAGCCACCCAGACGACCATCGGGAATCGCGAACCCATGCCCCCAAGAGCCGACTGCACTCTGCCCCTTGGCTGCTTCCAACGCTAGCCGTCTAAGACCAGGCAAAACGGACTGGTCGCCCGTCGCTATCACATATTCGGATAAAAGTATCATGACATATCCATAATGCCAGGTCTGCATGCTTCGCGATGAGTAGTCAGCTGCCCACTCAGCTTCCTTTTTGACCAGCGTTAGGTAGTTGGGATTTCCGCTGGCCAGCAAAGCGAGTGCGTTTAGTGAACGCGTGATGGGGTCCTGGTTACGCATCTTGCTGTATCTAGGATCCGCAATCGTGACAGCGAGCGCTTTGCATCCAAGTTCCAGAATACGATTCGATTTCGCGCATTCATAGGGAGCTGTGGAGCTGTAACTGCCAAGCACAGGAAGTTCGAGGGTGACTTCATCCGTCGTGCCTGATCGCCAGCGAGTCAAGGTTAGCGTCCCCTTGCCGGCCTCCGACTCGGCGTCAACGATGGCTCTGCCAAATTCCGTTCGTGGGTCATATGAAAAAGGCTTACCGCCGACACCGAGAAGAACATCGCCAACTACGAGTTTCCCTTCCGCAGGCGAGCCTCTATCGACCTTGGTGATGGCGATTTGGCGTGCATCGGTGGTCACCAATTTGTCGCAAAACATCCACCCACGCAGCCCAGTGGGACCAAGGTTCCAGTCGTGCTTGGCCCCTTTCGGGACGACATCGCCTTTGGTGAAATCGGGATTTGAAATCGCTTGACTTTCCCCTTGCATAAAACCATGGCTTGGCGTTGAGAGTATGGCTGTAAGTGAAAGAGAAAGGAGGATGATTTTCATAAATTCTACTTTTTCAGTTGTTTGGTTCTGCCATCGCTTCTAGTGCTTTGTCCATTTTAAACCTTAGGGCTGACATTGATCTGCCCGTAGCGAAAGTCGTCAAGACTCTCTGGCTGACATTTGATCTGCTCGTAGCGAAAGTCGTCAAGACTTTCGGGTTGACATTGATTTGCCCGTAGCGAAAGTCGTCAAGACTTTCGGGTTGACATTTGATTTGCCCGTAGCGAAAGTCGTCAAGACTTTCGGCGATTTACACTTTCCGAAACTCTTGACGAGTTTCGCTACCCCCAAAGTGGAATTGGGATGAAGGACTTGGGTGATTCCGTTGGAACGGAAAATGTACTTGCGGAGCTTATTGTACACGGCGAGTTCTCGCATTGTATCGCGGCTTAAGCGTGTTTATGGTTACCAAACACCTTAACGCGATCCGGGAGGGAGGTGTTCGAGGAGATAACGGATAATCAACATTCGAACGTGCACCAAAGTACCGGTGCCTTCACGTAAACCATGATCTCGATTGGGGTAAACCATGTAATCAAATGGCTTACCAAGTTCGACCAAGCGATCAATTAGCCCTTCGATGATCTGAATATGCGTATTGGTTTCCCCCGAACCCGTGATGATGAGCAGCTTACCCTTGAGTCCATTCGCGTAGTTGATCGCTGCGGCTTTTTCGTAACCCTCGGGGTTGACTTCACGCGTTCGCATGAAGATTTCCTGAAACCATGCGTTGTACAAGTGTGGCTGTGGCTTGGGTACAACTGCAATCCCAACATGATAAGAATCGGGTTTACGAAACATGGCGTTGAGAGTATTCGATCCGCCACCACTCCACCCCCAAATTCCGACACGAGAAAGATCCACGTATGGACGCATCCTTGCTAATTCTTTAAGCCCCGCTTCTTGCTCCTCAGTGGAAAGTGGTCCGAGACTGCCAAAGATCGATCGCCGCCATGCCGCGCCCTTCGGCGAGGGGGTACCTCGGTTGTCGATCGAAACAACTAGATATCCAAGATCAGCCACCACGCGATGAAAGTCGATTTGGGCTGCTCCCCACTCATCCAAGACCGTCTGCGCATGAGGCTCACCGTAAACGTAAATGAAGACGGGGTATTTCTTCGAAGGATCAAAGCCCTTCGGTTTGATCATCCACGCATCCATGGAAACGCCGTTGCCAATGTCGAGTTGCAGGAACTCGGTTGCGTGCGATAGAACGTCTTTCATCTTGTTGCGTATGTTGATGTTGTCTTCAAGTACTCGAACAACTCTGTGTCCCTCCAATTCGATAAGCTCAACGCGTGGTGGAGAATCGAGTGTTGAAAAAGTATGGAATGCCCATTTCGCATCGGGCGAAAATTCGTAACCGTGCGTGCCAGGTTGGTCTGCGGGCGTAACGCGTTCCAACTTACCGGTTCCATCTAGCGACACACGGTGGAGATGTCTTTGAGTTCCGTTGTCAGGAGATGCATAGAAATAATACCAGCCCCCATTTTCATCGATTGCCCCTCGATCGATTACGTCGTACTGGCCGGCCGTCAATAGTCTTATCTCTTTGCCTTCGCGCGACCACAAAAATGCATGCCGCCATCCATCCTTCTCGCTCACCACGATGAATGCCTTGCCATCTCGAATCCAGGTCAACCCGGAATTCTTTCCTTGACTCGACTCCGCCCAGGCTTCATTCGATTCATGGAAGATCTGCTTCACTTCGCCATTGGTGGTCGCGAGCAGGAACTCGCGTTCGTTGCGGAAACGACTAAGTTTTTCGACGAGCACTTCGTCCGAGTTGCCAGCCCAGTCTAACTGCCCCACATACATACCTTCTTCGGGCGAGTCGATGGATAACCACTGCAAATTCTTTCCTTGAGCATCAACCACTCCAACGCGAAGCCTCTCGATTTTTTCGCCAACTCTTGCAAAATGGTTGTTTTTAACACCAGGATACGACGGATCATCAGGCACAAGAACGGAACGCTGTCGCACACTGGTTGAATCGGACTCCAGGAATGCAACTCGATTTCCATTTGGGCTCCAAACCGGATCGCGATAGCGCACATCGCGGTCGTCGGATCGAATGGTCAATTGCGTACGCTGTCCGCCTTCTAGCTCGCGTACAAAAAGATCTCGATCTTGAAACTCAAGCACACGCTTTCCGTCCGGTGACACAAGTCGACCACGCTGGGTTTGCTTTTCATCCTCAAGCTTTGATTCGGTACGTTGGCCCGTGCGTATATCGTAAGTGGCCTTGATTCTCTTGTCTGTTTTGGGATCAAGTTCCTGGACTGTATATCCTGAACTATCCGGCAACCATTCCGCCTGAAATTTTTGAGGACGAAAGTCTCCGCGTTCGTAAATAGCTTTGAGTCGGGACTCTGTTTCTTTCTGCCACGGTAAGTCCAGGGAATTTTGAGCCTGTACATCGCGAATTTCAATCGCTAGAGAAGCCACGATGGTAATACAAACGTAAACGATGGCTAGAATCTTTTTCATGAACTATCAAATCAACTGAGTGGTGGGGGCATTGCGTTGGCGATTCGGACAATTTGAAGCCTCTCAATAATGCGTCGATCTATCGCAATGGACATTGTATCAGAAGTTCGTCGAACATTTCTTGCATCGAAAACGCCGTGAATCGTGAATTTGCAAACAAGCCCGAGGCTTTTCCTGGAAAGTGCTCTTGGTTTCGCGTTGGGATCATTGAGCGATAATACTGTGCGTGTCGTTTACAAACACTCTCACCGCGATGCTGAGCATGAGCAAGAAGAAAAGCTGGAACACAGTCTTGTTTCAAGCGTCTTACGGCTCGAGTACGGCTGCCTCAAACATCTCTAATGCGCTCTGAAGATCGCTCAGTTCCCCAAGCAATCCCCTGTCACCCACTCTCGCAAGCAACGGCTGCAGAATCTCATCCTGATCTAATAGGGTCCACTCAAAAGTTTGGCTCGACGATCTTGCGATCGATTTCGTCCAGTTCGTTATTGGCTCACCTACCGCATCATGGTTGACTTTGTTTTTGATGCTCTTGGTGAGCGATTGATTGTGTTGGTGGTGTACTTGATGGATGTGCGATTCGAGGAGAAGGGGCTGAGGGAAGAGGAGCCGGACGATTCTCATCACCAACATTCCTCACTTTTCCAATCATATACGAAACCACCGATTCAAAAAGCACTCGAATCCCAGTCGGCTTCTTCTTCCTCGTGAAATCCGTTACCCCAAAACTCGAATCAAACTCTATCGACTGAGGAGTCTCCGTGTGCACGCATTGTTCCTGCACATGCTTCTCAGCCGACGCAACGACCGATGGCCCTATCTCCTCCGCAACAAGCTTCCCAGCTTCAGCCCTCTCGGGTTCAACTTCATCCACCTCAACCTTCGGCTCCTTTACACTTCGTGCCTCAGCGCTCAAACGATCCAGCGGGCTCACGACCCGGACATCAGGTCTTGCCAGCACATGCGTATAAATCATCGTCGTCGCAATATCGCTATGCCCAAGAAGCTCCTGGATCGTTCGAATATCCGTACCATCCTGCAACAAATGTGTCGCAAAACTGTGTCGAAATGTATGTGAGGTCACATGCTTCTGCACATCCGCCTTCTCAACTGCCGTTTTCAGATGGTTGGCAAACGTCTCCGTCTGCAAATGATGCCGATGCCGTTTCCCCGTCTTCGGGTCTTTCGAGAATCGTGTGGATGCAAAGAGGAACTGCCACTTGAACTCTCGATGCGCGTTGGGATACTTGCTCGCAAGTGCATTTGGTAACCAAACCGAGGCAACTCCATTGGCTTCATCCTGTTCATGAAGTTCTCTTCGTCGCTCGACCAACTGCCTGAGCGGTTTAACTAACTGCTTAGGCAAGGGCGCAAATCGGCTCTTGTTTCCCTTGGAGTTGTGAATCTCGATTAACATTTGATCGAAGTCGATGTCCTTGACACGCAACCGCAGGCATTCGCTGATCCGCATCCCACAGCCGTACAGCAATTGAGCAATAATCAAATAGATGCCAGTTAGAAAGCTGAGGATGCGTACCACTTCAGGCTTGCTCATCACAGTCGGAATGTATGCAGCCTTGTTCGATTTCAAGGCTCGAATCCGCCCGAAATCTCTGTGCAGAACATACTCGAACAAAAACAATAGGGCCGAAAAGGCTTGATTTTGAGTAGACAACGCAACGTCACCATCGACGACCAGATCGGTTAAATGAGCTTCGACATCCGAGGCCCCAATCGCTTCGAAATCAGCCAAGCTTTTTAGGCTACGATCTCGCATGAAGGCATAGACCTTGCCCACATAGGCTTTCTCAGTATTCCACAACTTGTTGTTCAATCGCAACGCACGCCGCATAGCCTGAATGACGTCTGATTCCTTCGTGTCGATCTTGCCCGTCGCCTCTTCGATTGTTCGTTCCTGCTGCTCGAAAGTCTCATTGATGAGTTTCTCCTGTAATTTTGCACGCAAATGCTCCAAGCAGGGGTCCGAGAATGACGAACATGGTTGCGATACCAGATCAGTCCATGAACGATTTTAAGCCGCTTCCAGGTCGGCTCGTTTTTAGCAAGTTTATCACGTAAGAAAGCGAGGACGTGCTTTTCATCAAAATTCCACTTCTGAGACTCGTTATCAGGAATATTGTGGAATGTGCAAAAGCTCGCAAACCAGAAGTGAGCGTACTTTTCGTCCTTGTCCTCGACTAAGCTATTGCTTTGAAACTTCATCAGGCCACCCTCAACTGCCAAACCCATTAGCCCACGAGGGCACAAGCGACGTCCAACACCGCTGCCGCTCGACATAAGAAATGAACGGAAATTTTTATAAACATCAGATCCGTAGCTAGTCAACTACCCAAACCCCAAATCGGTCGCAAGTAATCGCATTTCGCCAGTCACGATGGGGGTGCTTTCTTCGGTTGTCCGCATGTCCTGCCAACAAGGGATTAAAGAATTATCCCTTGTTGGCGAGGGCTGGGCGAACGAGGAATACAAATTTGCTAACGAGGGATATTTAATTGACAATCAGGGGATATCTTGAAACAATCAGTGGATATCTAGCCCCAACCGGGGATATAAACAAGTTCCCTCTATCTGGTGGCGTTTCGATCGTGGCTGAAACTTCGAGTGCCGATGAAGAGCGTTGACATCACGGCTTTGGTTGGCACTTCAATTGCTTGGGCGAATTGACTCAATGACTTTATGCCTTTCGTGACTTTGTGTGAGACAACGAATCCCTTTCTCGCTTGCGACTCAAAACAATGGCGGCCGAGTACCTCATTTGCCGAGATGGTTACCGCTAGACGCGGTAGCCATCGCTAAATGAATCGACACGTAAACCAATTCCCTCGCCGCAGACGCAGTGCGTCACGCCCTCACCCCCTTCCCCTTCTATGAGTACCGGTATGTCAACACGTGGGAAATAGTTTTTTTAAAATAGTTTTGCTTGGACGGAGGATAGGGCTCTGCGGGGACGCAACCTGAGCGCCGATCCAAGGCTGGAAGCAATGGGGAGGGTATCGAGAG
>JANMGH010000105.1:0-2099 GCA_031374515.1 Pirellula sp.
AAGCATGTCGAGCAATGGCAGGCAAACATGCTTGGCCCTAGCGTGCAGTCTCGCCGTCGTCGTGATCTAGGTCGCCGTGCCAGCCAGAAAACTGCGCAAACCACCGGTCCATGAAACCCCAATGTTTGAACAGCCCAGGACTAGCCCCCGGCAACTTTAGTGCGATAGAGGAGGTGCGTGGGGACGATTCGCCGGCAACTAGGGGACGGCTTGGCAGGATTGCGGCTTGGGTAGACTGTTGCACGTGGAACGGAGGAAGTGGGGATTAGTATCTGCTGAGGTTGGGGCGTCGGACGAAAGAGGGTTGCGGATGCGGTTGCGGTTGGCGGCTCAGTGTATATGGGTAGCGTTGATTGTGCTCTGAGCAATTGAGGACAATTGCTCTACAATGAAACTGCTCTACTATATTGCTCTACAATGAAGCCTAGGCCAAGGGATAGACGACCAAGCCGCTGACTAGTTTGGGATAGAAGTAGGTGCTCTTGGCGGGCATGCGTTCTTGGTGCAAGCTGATTGCTCTAATGTGGTCGATGGTGGCGGGCATGACTAGGAAGGCGAGATTGTACTCCAGGTTGCCCTCGAGCTTGCCGTGCAATCCATCAATCACTTCTTGAACCATGTGTACATAGGTTGGCTTGGGCAGATCCCTCAAGCTCAAGATGTCTTCAATCACCAGCTTGTGCAAAATCGCGACTCCGAGTCCGCGCCAATCATGACTGTGGTCGGCAGCGATTTGCATCATTCGGTTTTCTGCGGCAGGCTTGGCGGTCAGCATCAACCATTCATTGGAGGCTTTGGAGTAAACAGCCATAACTTCTTGTTCGCCTAATCGCTCCATCTGCCCCCAAACATCGGCGGCATGCTCGGGCGATTTCCCTGCGATATCTACATCAAAGTAAGGCGACAGTTTTGCTCTGAGCTGATCGGAAGTTAGAGCCGGCGCGCCTGACAGCAATCGATGAGTGGGCAACACGATCAAACCTGGATCGCTCATCGAAACGAGATTGGTTAAAACAAAGTTCGCTGGATGATCCGGTGGCAATTTTGTGTGAGCTGCCAATTCATCACGGTAGTTGCAAGCCGTTTCGTAGCGATGGTGACCGTCAGCAACGAACATGGGCATATCCGTAATTAACGAAGCGACAGCTTGAATGACCTTCATGTCCGAAATGGGCCACATGCGATGTATGACGCCCAAGTGGTCGACTGCATCCATCCCATGCTTGCCCGCAATCGCAGTCTCAAGCAAATTTTGAACGTGATTGTCAGGGTCAGGATAGAGGCCAAAAATCTGACTGAAATTCGCTTGGCAAGCTCGTGTCAGCCGCAGCCGATCATCCTTGGCTTTGGCATGTGTTTGCTCGTGAGGATAAATTTTGCCTTCGCCGAATCGTTCAAGTCGGACGCGGGCCATGAAGCCGCTTCGCTGGTACTTAAACCCATCGATCTCAAACTCTTGATGGTAGACATAGATCGCCGGATCTGGCTCTGTTTGCAAAACGCCTTCGGTCCGCCAGTTGCGATAGATCCGGGCAGCACGTTGATAGATCGCGTTTTCGTCGCTGTCGGATGACTCGCGCCGATTCAACTCGAGCTGCAAGAAATTGTACGGAGAAAGATTGTACAAATAGTTCTGTAGTTTTGAGTCAACAACATCGTAAGGCGGCGCGATGCAATTGCTCAGAGATCCAACTTGGGCCAAATTGTAACGCACACCACGGAAAGCTTGTATTTCAGGCATTTTCTAGTTCTTTCTACAATCCATTCTCAGCAGGACCCAGTCCGATCGGACCGCCACATCAAGCTAACATTGTAGCCAGCAATTGACTTCCTGAAACGGGGAGCGGTTTAGCAAGCAAATCACGCTGAGTCCGTGAAAACCCAACAACCAAAGGCCATGTTTCTAGTGCTTTGTTACCACTTAGTTTTCGGGTTGGAATTATAGCGGAGCGGCGCGAGCCCAATGCCGCTGACTTTGGAGAATTGTTTTCGAATCGTGAGTTTTGGCATAGTAATTGCGCATGCGAGGTAGGTTCGCTACGAATCTGCCATTATTGCTGAGTTGTGTTTATGAGCAAGCCTCGCGCCAAAGTTACGTC
>JANMGH010000136.1:0-5148 GCA_031374515.1 Pirellula sp.
CCTGTGGAAGCGGCTAGATCCCGGCTACGGCTGCGTCCACATTGTTGCCCGCTGACGCTGACCTAGGTCCACAGTGTTGGGCTAACGGGACTGTACCGCTACGTCGAACTCTTTCAAATGTGGGCGCTGGCTACGGCGTAGATGCTGGGCTATGGCGGTATAGTGCCAACCTGTGGAATTGGCTACATCCTTGCTTCGGCTACGTCCACTATTCGATTCGAACTATTTCTGAATCATGCTCGTTTATGCTGACATGATTTAGGCTGGTACCTGGATTGAAAAAGCGTAGTTTCCGTTTTTGAGAAAGCAGCTAGACTACTAAAGGCAATAAGTTTTTCGAAGCAACGAACAGCAAGGAACTCCCAGATGGGCAGACCCAATTTTATTGAACTTCCTACGCGAGATCTTGCGACAAGCCAGCATTTTTTCGAAACAGTGTTCGGCATGAATATGACGGGATTTGGACCATCATATGCTTGCACGCTAACAGGAGATGTTGATATCGGACTCCAAGCAGATCCATCGGAAGCGACTCAAGCTCCTTTACTTGTCATCGAGGTCAAGGATTTGGAGGGGACACTTGCTGCGGTGGTCGCGACAGGCGCATCGATCGTTAAGCCAATCTTCAGCTTTCCGGGAGGGAGGCGATTTCATTTCCTTGATCCGAGTGGAAACGAGTTGTCGGCAATGCAACCAGACTAGGACAGAGCGCTGCGTTTGTCGTTTAGGAATTATTAAACGGCAACTGAAGCCAAACCCCGCCGCTTACCGCTTCTGTCTATCCGAAGTAGCAAGACTAGTCCAAGTGGCCAGCGCCAACGTCTACAGTGTTTATTCTACATTGTGGAAATGCGGCCGATGGCTGGATCGAGGTATGACCACATGTGTACGAACTAGTCGGAGCGGTTTCCAACTGGCAGCCGATCGAAACTGCCGTGTAGAACAAACGGTTTTGGTGGCCATCCAAGCGGTTTGCCGGTTTCCACGTCCTCGCAGTGTGAGAGCTCGATGTCGAAATAGCCGCTTAGCGCATCTTCTCCTTCGAGTTTCTTGATTTTCAATGTTCCGATGGTCGGGTCGCTGGGTCTGCACAGAACTTTCCTATTGCGGTCTTCGAAAATGAGTTCAAAGACAATCTCCGTCTCTTCGGTGATGCGCTCGTCACTGTCGAAAACCAATTTCAGTTCCCAGCCATCAGCACTGAGTTCGATTTTTTCGTGTCCGACGCGGTTGCGGAGTCAAATCCCAGTTTGGCATCAACGCCAAAAAGCTCAGGCGGAAGGAGGCCACCAAACGGCAAACCTTCAAGTGGGCGGATGACTTGCACGACGAATGTCGGCTCGGAAGAAGTGCCTGGCGGAATAAACGGAAGCGGACTATCTGGTCGATACAGATTAATGGTTAGGGACAATATTATTACGATGCCAACAAAGATCACAAGCGCGCGAGAAAGACATGATGGCGAACGTTGAGCCTGTTTTTCCTTATCATGATTCGTCATAAATGTTCGTCACATAACATTCGTTATCCATGGATTTAGATGAGACCCTGGATGCCTGTTTAATCCGGCCTTCAACATAACCCACTCTTCTCGCGTACAATGCAACCAGGACCTAATTGAAGATTTTTTCCGGCCATTTTCAGAAATTGTTGAGAAGCTGGCTGGCTAAGGAAGACGCTGTTGCTGGCTAGACCGATCCTGCAGGAGTACGACGCTTTCACAAACTCACCAAATTAGTCTTCATCTTGTATTAAGGTTCGGATGGTACCTTTGTTGACGAAAGGTATTGCCGACTGCCTTTGCCTTCAAAATCCACGCATGAATTGGAAGTTGAGCTATGATCGAAGACATAAATCCCTTGGGGACTGACCGCAAGGAAAGCAACTTCTGCTCGAATGGCTGGAGATGGCTGTTGGCAACAACCACAATTTTGCTAATTGGGTTAGGACTACTTGTCTTCGTTGTTCAGCCTTGGGGTCCTAGCTCGGCTTGGGCGGCGGCGGATCATAATCGAGACGGCATTTTGACACGGGATGAAATGTCGCTTTTTATAACGCAACAACCACATCGCACTGATCGACTCCTCATGCATTTCGATGCAGCTGATGTCGATAAAGACGGAGTAGTGACTTTGCTAGAGTCAGGCAACTACGGAAACGAAATCGGCAGCAAAGATCCATTTTTGCGTAAGGAGAAATAATAAGGCAGGAGGGAGCTTACCGGTCCATCGAGCCGAATCTGAGGATCTGGCCGCTAGGCACAATCTTGTGGAAATCGCAGAAGCTTGTTGGAGGGAAGCGGACGGATTCACAGTTGACGAGCCAACCATTCGTATCCTTCCAACCAATTCGAGAAGTTCGCTGCCAGTGGAATCCGGGAAGTTAGCTGGTCGCACAACCGTGTGGATACTCGATTTCGCATCATTTTGGTTTCAGACTTTCCAGTAGCTCCGGGGAACTTGTTGCGGTGCGAGCCGTGATCTGTCCCTGGCTTAGTTGCCCCTTCTGCAAATATTGCTTCCACGATTCGGTTGCCAGAGTAATTGCATCGTCGTCCGGCTGGAATTCCGCAAGTGGTTTCGCGATGGTCCAAAAGAACTCCCGGCCCCACAGGGTGACTCCAGTGTTCATTAATTCGAGCTCCTGCCCGTAGGGACAGCCAACCATTGATCCCATCCGCGGCGTCATCGCAAGGTTTTCATCTGCCATTGTGGTCTTGGCCATGATCACACACTGCCATGGTTTCATCGGTATATCCGCGCGAAGTGATGATGGATCAAAGGCAATCCACTGATTCTCGTCCGCATACTCGACGACGCGATGCATTTCGAGACGCTGGGAAATCGGCGGAATCACTGCCATGGATCGAGACGCAATTCCTTTCGCTCGCAGTAGTGCCAATGCCAGATTAGCGTTGGCAGTACATATTCCATTTGCTACAGAGTCAAGAATCCCAATCGCATCCAGGGAACGCGGCTGTTTTCGCGGCTTCATCTCCTGGATAAATCGCTGTATGTTCGTAGCGTAATCCTTAATTTGGCTGTTCTGTGGCCACAGTTTCTCGGCGAGGCTCATTATCTCCTTGGATTCTGACTGGACGCAGGCAGTCGAATTGCGATACGAGTCTAAATCCGCACCGTTTGGCGAGACCATTTTCCCCGCGACTAATACCAGCGCCGACCAATCGATCTGTACCTCCTGATTTCTTTCGCCTTTCAATTGCACTCTGACGACGAAGTTGGAATGATCTCGCTCCCAAACACGAATGGCTGTCGAAGCGTCCGATGGCGTACTGTGGATGAAGTAACATATCGGTACTTGCCCATCGGCTAACTGAGGCAGTGGCAGAAGGATTTCATTGATGCCAGCCTTCAGCAGTTTGACGTGTGCCCCCCCTTGGACTGCCACAAGACCGGTTTGCATCATGACTTTCGAGGTACCTGACGTCACGGATGCGACCAATTCTTCGTGCAGGGCGTCCATTCCTTCCTGCTTGATGACAATCCCTGTGGACAAGTCTTGTGAAATCACTGTTTCGGAGCTGAATCCAGTGAAAACATCCAGAAAACAAAACAGAACAAATGAGAAATAGGCTACTCTAAACCGCGCCATCGGATTTTTTCTCTATGGATGCAGAACGTTTTGAGTCCAGCGGTATTGATCAGTTTCAAAAGCCGCCCGTCAGCTTGGAATTCTAATCGATCCAAAAGTCGTAGTCGAATCGACTAGATCCAATGTCCACAGTCGGGATGGTCTATATTGTGACCAAAACAAGTCGCTAGGTTGCTGCTAGGCCGATCCTGCAGGAGTACGACGCTTTCACAGTTGAACTAGCCATGAATCCTGCCTTAGTCCAATCGGTGGAAGTGGCGTCTTGGAAGGAAGCGGACGCTTGCACGTTGGATTGGATTAGCAATTGCTACGGCAGCTACTAGGTTGCTGCTAGGCCGTTCCCGCAGGAGTACGACGCTCGCAGCCGAATTGGAATGCTAGCAGCTACACACATCCTTTTGGAAATCGCAGAAGCTTGTCGGAAGGAATCCGGCGAAATCCGGCCACTATCCCGATCGGATTGTTCGGTACTTTTCTTTTAAGGAATGCTCGACCACCAGTTGATCAAAAACCCCAGAGCAGCGGTTCCGGCAAGTATCAATGCCATTGTATGGAGGCGACGCTCGATCGATACATTCAAAATGCGAAGGATTGGTTTGAGGTTAAAAAAACCAATCGCGACAATCGAGTAAATCAAACATATTATCATTTGGCGGACGATTTCTGCTCGTTCGTATCTGACGGGAAATCGCCAAGCGAACGATTCCGCCGCAAACACAATGATTGCGTTCCAAGTCAGATACCAGTGCCAGTGAATGACAGCCATCCACCAACCAATCCGATGTCTACAAAATATAAGGATGGCTGCGAGCAATGAGGTAGCCCCGGCAATGAAGTCTTTAAGGATCATGGCAGGAAAGAAGTTGCTTGCAAAAATTGAATTGTACGATGGCAGGGTTGAGAATTGCTGAAAGTACCCAAAGACCATCAGCGCCCCATGCCAGAGTAGATTCATCGCCGCAATGACGAGCAAGACACTAAATAAAAGCGACGCAGTCGGGCGACCATGCTCGTCGCTTTGCGCGGTAGACGCGTAGGGGTTACGTTCCAAGCTACTATCCACGGTTGATTGATCCTTCGCACAGAAATATCGGGATCAGCTAGCCCGAGCAAGTAACAATGACACAAAAAGGGCCGGCCGACCGAGGGCTTAGCTGCATCCCTTTGGTACGCCCGTCATGGGCATAAATTGTTGCGGTGCCGTCCACGGTGGACCACTCTCCCTCGTAGGCTCCAGTCTATCCTATGCATCACTCCTCCAGCAAGCAGCAAGCGCCGTGAGGTGGTGCCGTAATCCAGGGCGCGCTCAGAGCTTAGAATGAACGCGTTGATTGTTTTCGAATTGAATAGGGGATTGATATCCGATGCCGGAGCGTTTTCGATCGCGGTTGTAGCAAGCGAAGTATTCGGCTAACTCTTTCTCCGCTTCTTGCATGCTCTTGTATTCGGTCATTTCGAGTTCTGTCTTGATTTTCCAAAGCAAGATTCCATGAAAGCGTTGTCATAGTAGTCGCCTGCTCGGCTCATACTTTGACG
>JANMGH010000138.1:0-172044 GCA_031374515.1 Pirellula sp.
CCGAGCGCAACAAGAAGCCCGAAGGGCTGACACATCAATGAAGGAGACAAGCAGTTGCAAGCGAACAATTGTCTATGTGTGTCGGCCTTTCAGGCCTTTCCTATTCAACAGCGAACCTCAACCGGGGCCCTCGACCCCGGCAGAGGATATGACAGCCCTTCGGGCTTGATACATGGAGAATCGACCTTAAATCAATGAACAAACCTCTAATCAAAGAACAATCCTCTCACCAAAAACGCAGCCAAGCCGGTCGGTATTGAACTATAAACCAACATCAGGAAAGAGACTACAAATGAACCTCTACAAAATCAAATTCTCTTTATCGATATTTGTGCTACCGCACCTTTTCTATTGTGATAGAGCCTTCGCCCAGTCACCTGTCGCGGCTGAAACATCGGACACGATGATGCCGCTTCCACTGATCCCCAGGCTGAATAAGGAGTCACCTTGGATCGTTGACGGGCGGGTTGTCGACATTCAAAAACGTGCTTGCCCCAAAGCCAATGTCGCCCTGATAGCCGAGTTGCACACGATGGACTCACCCACGATCCCACCTCGGTTGATCGTGGAGGGGAACTCCGATGCGAACGGTAACTTTCGCCTGACCACTCCAAGTCTTGAATGGTATCAATGCCGCGTCCTGAACCGCGATAGCCAATGGTTTCGCCAAGCACGAATACACAGTCGAGTACAACCGGACTCCATCACTTCTTAGAATTCGATTCATTGGAAGCAACTTGTGATGCCGAAGCTATCTTTGCATCCAACGGTGGTTTCTGCGATGCTGGCGCACTTGAGATCGCTGCGGATTCCGCTTTGTAGTTGGCGCTAAATGTTCTCAGGTAGCGAGCAATGCCCCAAGTTTCTTCGATGCTTAATGTGCCGCGAAAGGCGGGCATGCACGCCCCTCGCCCTTCGATTGTCAGTCTAACAATTTGATCATCGGTGCGGCATTGCTGCCAACGTACGTTCGTAAAATCAGGAACGTCTGGAATGTCCCAAACACCCTTGCCATCGACACCATGGCAACGGACGCAGTAACGGTTGTAGAGCGATACGACTACACGTCTTTCCTGTTCCGTGCTCCGCGTCCAATGCCAATCGCCAGCAAATGGACCGCAGACGACAGGATGCGTATTGCGGTGGTCGTAGCTGGGCGAGCTTCGTTGACACATTTGGGCCAAGAAACCGTCGGCCGCCGCAAATGGTCCTGCACCATACCCCAATAACATTGCGACCAAAGCAAAGCTGCCACCTACGCGAGGACTAAGCCATCGTTTCATCTGAATTCACTTACGTTAGAGACACGCCACGAGGCCGCGCCCCGTTTAGCCTTGTATCTTGGCTTCGGCTTTTTCTTCCTTTTCCTCGGACACCAAAGGCTCATCGTTCAAACTGCCCTGACGATCAGGCGAATTAAAGAAGAGTCTCTTCGGTGTCGATTCAACATCCGGCGTCGCTGGACCTACACCGTGCCAACGCCTCATGTATTGAACTATCTTTCGGTATTCATCGCCCGTCAGTCCCGAGAAATTCCGCATATGCGCCAGAGACACCTCATTTTGCGCAAACGACCGGTCCCCAAGGGGACGTCCATTGTGGCAACGGCTGCAATGTTGTTTATAAAGTGTCCCACCATCGACTCTTTGATCGTATTTCATCCCAATTGCTTCGTTGGGAGAGTCGTTCGGCATCTTGCGCAAACCGTAGTCTCGAGACCAAGTGTGAGCCGAAAATGGCCCCGCACATCCGGTGCTCAATGCCAGCATAGAAGTGAGTAACGTGGATACGAGCATAAAAAAGCCTGTTTGACACGCCGTAAGAACTAGACCTTGTGGATTGGCCATTTTCGTCAAAATCCTAATGCTACGTTTAAGTAGAGGCCTTGGGTCGATCGCTGAGAACGCTCGTCATCAAATATGTAGTGCAGTTTGTAGATCAAACTTGGGTAGGGATAGAAGTTAGCCCCGAGAGAGTAACAATGGCGGTCTAGCGCATTGCTAGCGTTTGCGGCTGCTGTTGGTATTCCTTTGAAGTCTACGTTTTCAAACCTGGCAACGTACTCCAACTTTTCGCCGACGGGGTGGCGACTATCGAAGTTGCGATACGCCGCTTGAGCGTACATGCCAAAGCGACGAATGGGTGCGGCTGGAGCCTCTTGATGAACGGTTGCCAACTCGCCTGTAAAATCCCAATTCCCTTGCCGCAAAGAAAAGTCGAAGTCATAGAGCTGCAGGCCGAATGATTTGTCACGGTCGTATGCGCCGTTGTGCATCATCGAGATGCCAGAAATGAGCCCGACCGTAGGTGCTTGGAAACCCAGTCGTCCACCAAAGGCTTTGTCATTGTTGACATCGCCTCCTAAAGCGTCCATCGCTCGTAAATTCGCAGCAACTGTCGGATTGAAAACAGAGTCATCGGTCGAGTATCCATTTGCTGCAAAGAAAGCGTACTCTGCTTTGAGTGGCAGGTCTGCAACATACCGAGCACCACGGATCTGCATGCCTTGCAACGAAGTCGTGCTCGGAAAGACCTGCTGGAACATGATCGGTTTGTCTGGAGTTTTATAGATCCAAGAAGTGTGAATACGTTCGTTCATAAAGCCGATCGGAGCATAGAAGCGGCCAAAGACCATCGTTACATTGTCGCTCATGAAGTAGTCAAGCTGGGCTGACTCCAAATCCACATCACCACCAGCGGTGATTTCAGGATTGGACTCAATCAAGAAGTGTTCGTTCAAAAGCAAGTAGAAATGCGGAGAAAGCGTTTCTGCTTGGAACGTTGAGTTCTTGTTGTCCAAATCGGTATAGCCGCCGGCGAGCGTTCCTCCAAACCAGAAAGGTGATTGGTTATTTCGAAACGTATTGGTAGCTTCTCGAAATGGAGCTCGGCTGTAGTCCGAATCTCGACGCATCGCATCCAGTGCCTCTCGAGTGTTATCGATCTCGTTTCGAAGCACCGTTTCTCGCTCAATCGATTGAAGCGTTCGCTGGTCTAGCACATTAGTGATCTCTTGCTCATGCTCAATCAGCAGCATCAACCGCTCTTGAAGAATCGCTAATTGCTGTCGAAGCAATTCCACTTCGTCGGAACTGGCGGTCGGTTTCGCTGCCACACCGCTTGGCTTGGGCCTGTTCACTGGTTGCAAGTCTTCCTGCGCAGCGACGAACCCCGAAACAACCGAGACTGCCCAAAGCCCCCAAAGGATAGTGAAGCGACCGAGGAGTGAACTCATCAATAGTCCAACGAAAAGATCTACGAACCAACATTGAAACTAGCTACTCGT
Source organism: Pirellula sp. (assembly GCA_031374515.1). GTDB lineage: Bacteria > Planctomycetota > Planctomycetia > Pirellulales > Pirellulaceae > JBKCUI01. The sequence continues at coordinate 3,287 of JANMGH010000138.1, forward strand.
TTTTCACGATGGAAAGCAAGCTCAAATACCGTGCCACTGCTTGCTTAAAAGTAGTTCTGCCAAAAAGTGTCCGCCAAAAAAAAGGCGACCAGGGCAGTTGCATCCAACTTCCTACCGGTCACTTTTCGCTTTTGGCCTCGTCGCGAAGGCTCTGTAGCTCTTCATTCAACAACGCAATTTTTTCCAGAAGTCGAAGATCCGCTTCAAGAAAGCGAAACCGTTTTTGGATCAGAGACGACGGCTTGCCAGATGGAAATTTTGTAATCATGAACGCCACGGATTCCATTTCCAGCTTGGTTAAAATTCTCTTGAAGCCCGGCATTTGCCCGATGCCGTCGGCAATACTGACCACAACGTCGGATTGCTTGTAATCGCTCCAATCAAGTCGACTGAAATCAGGCATTTCGGGCATGACTTTCTCAACCAACGAGGTTGGGCGCCCAGCTAGTCCATGGCAATGAGAGCAGTACTCGATGTAGATTTGCCGCAAATGCAGGGAGTTCGGAGAAGCTTTGAAATCGGTTAAGCTATGTTTTTTCGCGGTCTCGTCGAAATTGGCCCTCGTTTGCGTCTGCAATCCACACAACATTAAACATGTAATCAGCCCGAAATTCAACGACTTCATCGTTCCCTCTAAAACAATAGTTCGTCCACCACAACACCTAAGCAATGTATTCGAAGTAATGCAAAATTGCCACAAAATTGAAAAGGCAATTGACGACTTGCAAGGTTAGAATTCTCGAACTAGCGGAATGTTTCTGCGGGCCAAACGACAAGTCTTTCAAGCCTCCAAGACTCGTCGTTTGAATCTGACTGGATTCCGTTAGATTTCGAATCCGGAGGTTTTGAGAGTGCCTAGATCCGATCCGATGACGGTTAGCTTGTCGGCAACACCGGGTCCGCCACTTAGTTTTGTCTTCAAAGACTTGACTCCAGATATCTTGAGTTCGTCTCCGTCGCCAGCACCAAGCTCAATGTCCATCGAACGAACTGTTGACTCTTCAACGACAACTGCATCGGTTCCAAGTCCGCCCGAGACGCTTAGCGCCGCTGATCCGTTCAATTTGGACACGATAGCTCTGTCGTCCCCGCTACCCAATTCAACCTTCAGTGAAGTAGCGTTGAAATTCGAATTCTGAATTTGAACTTGGTCATTTCCTAGGCCCGTTTCTATCTTCAGTTTCAATACAGAAACGCTTGACGCCACTGACGGGCTTCCGATTCGAACGATATCATCCCCTGCATCGGTTTCGATTTCAAGAATCGCTGCTTTCGCATTCAAGACGTCAACGCCATCATTCCCAAGCCCGCTTTCAATTTCACCGATTCCGGCGAAGAGCTGATCGACAACGATAGAGTCATTGCCAGTTCCAGTTTCGATGGTGAAGCGCGGAGCAACGTGACTTTCAATCCCTCGCCACGAAATCGTATCGTCTCCACCTTTCATCTCCGCTTTGAAGTTGAGCAGAAAACCGTCGAGCGTAACTTTGGCAACACCGTTTACTTTAGTCCCATTTTGACCTGTAATCTCAACTTTGCCGCTACCGAGGTCTACTACAGCGATTTCATTTGCCTGGCTGTCACCCTCAATCTTGAGACTCCCAAGTTTCATGGCCGCAAAGACATCTCCAGCCAAAAGTGACCTTCCCTCCAAGCGTTCCAACCGCATCGATCGATTGTTCTTCTTCATCGCACTGTCTCCGCATCAAGTAAACGAACCAACTAGAAATATCTACCCACCAAGAAGAGTCGGTAACGACCACGCTGTCCGCCAATATTCTTTGAGAACTGCTCTACGTGATCCTAAAGAAATTTGGCGGATGTCAGGTCCAATTTCGACTCTGTTGAGTAGGAATCAAAGATTACCAGTGTTTTTCAAAACCAAACCAATTCTTTCGAGGTGCAGGCCGTGGCGACAATTACAAGAAAAAGCTGGAATTCGACGCGAAAACTTATTTCGGAAGCATTGGAACCACGGGCGATGATGGCAGCAGACGTGGCGCACAATTTCCTATATCCACACGACGTCGATGACGATGGAAGCGTGACGCCGCTGGATGCATTGATCGTTATTAATCGCTTGAATCGCGGATCGGACGATTCGCCGTCGGTTGAGCGTCGATTTCACGACGTGGACGACGACTCACTAGTCACGCCATTGGACGCTTTGATCCTCATCAATGACATCAATTCGAAATCGGCTGTAGCCACCGGGAGTGGTGCAAGCGTTTCCCAGTCGTCTGTGTTGAGCAATACATCATCCGGTTCCCGTGTTCGCGTGGAATTAGAAACCGAGGGAGTTGAAACGGAGTTAAAGATTCGTATCGACAACGCGCCGGTTTCAAGTTCGTTTGCAGTGAAATTGAACGACATTGCCCTAGGTCAGTTGATGACAGACGCTCGAGGTAGAGGACAAATTGTCCTTAGCCAAGGGGACGACAATCGAGAACATCTGGCGCTCCCCGCGGGGCTGACGACCCTTTCGCCAGAAATGGAGCTTGTAATTGGCGACATCATCTCGGGAAAGCTCGCTCAAGTGGGCAAAGTCGAAAGTAACGGAGCGGGGAGCAGTACCCCGCCCGGTTCAGGAAGCCAGGAACAGCACTTTGTGGCTAACTTTGACACTTTTGCAGGAGTTAGCCGTGTAGCGGAATTTGAACAAGAGATCGAGCGAGGTGTCACAATACGAAAATGCGAAGCTGAAATCGAAAAGGCCCTGCCGAACTCGAATTTCGAAGTTAGTGTTGGTGGAGTCCCAGTTGGCAATATCGTGACGGACTCGAAAGGCCATGGAAAGATACGTTTGACAACGCAACCAAAGGATGCCCGCGATCAACTAATGCCTGCATCGTTTCCAACAGTAAGTGACGGGACCACTGTTAAGATCGGAACTGTCCAATCGACGCTGCGAACCAAGCCTTAGGCGACAGCCCCTTTCACTTTACTAAGAGCATGCGAGCAGCCATACTGAATTGAAGAACTCTAGAACGCCGATCTCACTTGCATTGTTAATCCAACGGGCGGCCAATTCAACCATGACAGACGACTTACAACTGCCAAGCAGCGATAATGCTTTGCTCCATCGATTTCGATCGGGCGACGATGATGCTGCGTTGCAGTTGTACTACCGCTACGCGGATCGGCTACTGCGAATGGCAACCAAGAATACGCCAGCAGAATTGACGCCACGATTTGACCCTGAAGATATCGTTCAATCAGTTTTTCGAACCTTTTTTCGACGCGCTGCCAAAGGGAAGTACGAAGCCCCCGAGGGGGATGAGCTTTGGAAGTTGCTGCTCGTCATGGCTCTCAACAAAGTTCGTTCTAGGGGCGCCTTTCATCGATCGGGAAAACGCGACATTCGACGCACAAAGCCTCTCTCGTCGGAGCCCCCCCCGACCGATGATCACAACGCGCAAGAGGCTAGGAGCATCCTTCGCATGTCGGTCGAGGAGATGATTCAGAAACAGCCACAAAGCCATCACAATATCATTCGCTTGAGGATCGATGGTCTCGAAGTGCAAGCAATCGCGGAACGTGAGAATCGAAGCAAACGTACTGTTGAGCGAATATTGCAATCGTTTCGGAAGGAGTTAATGGACTCCGCGCTGCTGAACCTAGGAGAGCAGCATCCATGTTGAACTTGGACGTTTTCGTCGATGCACTTGAGAACGAGGTGGCCAGCAAAGGCGTGTTAGCCGTCGACTTAAGTAGACTGGCGCCTAGCCTAAATACTCCTGATGCGATTGGTTTCGGACGCTCCAGTATCTTGATTGAAATGCTCCGAGTTTGGATGGAGCATCGTTGGCAAGCTGGACATCCAGTTACTGTCTCGGATTGCGTCAATGAGTTCCCCAACGATACGTTTTCCGAGGATGAACTGGAGAGTCTAAGATTTGAAGAACAACGACTCAGAAAGACCGTCAGTACAACCTCGGAAACCAAGTCGCAAGAACGGTCGATCGATGAATTACCCGCCGTCGGCGAGAGGTGGAACGATTTTGAACTTCTTGCGATTCTTGGCATTGGAGCATTTGCGAAAGTGTATCTTGCGCGACAGCATGGATTGGCTGGACGGCTCGTGGCATTGAAGCTTACTTTTCGAAGGACTCATGAGTCGCAGTGGTTGGCGACACTCCAGCATTCTGCCATTGTGCCCATCTACTCGACGCATTGCACAGATCAAGTTTACGGAATTTGCATGCCCTTTTTGGGCAACACAACATTAGCCGATTTGTTGCATCAGACACCAAAATCCGCAACCGTTTCGAAAACTTCCTGGTGGTCAAAGACCAAGCGCACGGGTAGGGCGGGCGGCGGAGCTCTCTTAAGTACAATCCAACAACGACACGGCCAGATCGACACAATTGTTGATGCAGTTCGGACCGTCTCGAGTAACGATGACAATGCCCAACCTGGTTCCTCTCCATTGGATCTAAATGCAAGTTCACCAGCCTCACAAAATCTGATTCATTGCGACTATGTCGGTTCGATTTGCTGGATCGGCTCCCAACTGGCCGATGCACTCTCGTATGCCCATCGCAACGGGGTTATCCATTCCGATATCAAGCCAGCAAACGTTCTTGTAGCGTTTGACGGACAACCAAGACTGTTGGACTTCAACGTTTCCTACATGAGTACAAGTGGCGGAATTGTCAAAAGCGATTTGCCATTTGGCGGTACGATACCGTACATGTCGCCTGAACATCGGGAATCATTCAACAAACAAGCTGTTGTCGATGCGAGGAGCGATGTTTACTCGCTTGGAGTGGTTCTCTTTGAAATGCTTACGGGCCGACTTCCAAGTGTGTCCCAAGAGGCAAGCGATCCACGAAAATGGAATGCGGCCGTCTCGCCTGCATTGTCCGCAATCATCCGTAAATGTTTGAAAGCCAATCCAGGTTCAAGATATCAAACTGCGGATGCGTTGCGCGACGACCTGACCGCGCAGTTTCACCACGAACCGTTAGTACATCAGCCCGAGCCCAGCCAGACTGAGCGGTTGCTGAAATGGTGTCAACGGCATCCGCGATTGTCCTCATCTATTTCTATCGCTTCTTTTGCATTGCTTCTAATGGCATTTCTGGCTGCCGGAGTGCTTGTACGCCAAGTCGCCTTGAACAAGGCAGATTGGGTTCATCGAATAGACTTGCTCAAGGAAAGAGTCCCCATTTCCATGGCCATGTTGACATCGTTGGATGCAGTCCCGGATTTAGAACTCGAGACCGCTGCCAATCTCAAGCAAACCTTTGCCTTGGTGAGTTTCGCTAGCTCACCATCAAAAGCGGTCGATCCAAGATGGGAAAAACAGGAAGCTGTTAGCGATGAAGTGCGATCCGATCTTCGACTCCTCGCTTGGCTTGCAAAACAACGATCCTGGCAAGAATCGCTTGCCATTCCAGTTGGATTGGTGGGCTATGAAAAATCTGGCGAAAAACAAAGCCTCGATGAACAGAAGCAAAACATATTGAAACGCATTCAAACAAGGGACTTCGAGGGCGCGATCGTATTGCTGAAAAGGCGAACGGAACAGAATCCTCGTGACTATGCGAGTTGGTGGCTGCAAGGTGACTGTTGCCATGCAAAGCAAGACTTCGTCAATGCGCAACAAGCCTATACGGTTTGCATTGCTTTGCAACCCAATACAGCAATCGCATACCTCAACCGAGGAATGGCTAGATACTCTGCCGCAGCGTTTGAAACGGCGGCCAATGACTACGCAAAAGTTTCCACGCTCGCTCCGTCGTGGAGTTGGGCTCGCTTCAATCGAGCTCTCGCATTGCAAATGCTTGGACGCATCGATGATGCGATTGCGGAGTTGGATACGGCAATCGAATTGGGCTATATCACCGTAAGTGTTTATCGACTCCGTGCCGAACTTCTAGCCGCCAAGGGTGATGCAGAAGCAGCGAAAACGGACTACGCCAATGCGATCCAATGCGAGCCGAAAACAGACCAACACTGGGTGGACCGCGGCTTGATACGTCTCGGTTCGAACCCTGCGCTTGCTGCGGAGGATTTTGAACGTGCGTTGCTCGTAAATCCTGCCTCAATCGACGCGCATCAAAAGCTTGCATACGTTTACTCGGAACTGCTGAGGAATCCCGACAAAAGCCTCACACACTCCAATCGTTTGGTCGAGTTAGCACCTTGGCAACCTACGCACTTAGCCGGCCGAGCAGTGTTGCATGCACGTTCTGGGCGGACAATCGAAGCGGTTGACGACCTGGAAAAGCTTGAAACAATGCGTTTGCAAGATCCAATGGTGATTTATCAATCGGCATGTGGCTATAGCCTTCTCGCAAGCGACGCTGTAAAGCAAGGCATCAATGTGACAACTTTTTCCCAGCCTGCATTTCGTATGTTTGTTCGCTCAATAGGAGCGGCCCCAACGATATTGGACATAGCCCGTACCGATCCGGACGTACAATGGATGCGTGAGCAACCTCAGTTTCAAGAAATAGCCCAGGCCGTCACCGCTCTTCAGTTGAATCCTCGGGTAAAACCAACCAATGACTAAAAGATGCAATCAAAACAAACGAAGTCTCCGCCTCGAACAGCTCGAGAATCGAGATTTGTTCGCACGGGATGAGGTAGCATTCGCTGGCTTTGGCAGCTTGACCTTTAGCATCGCACCGGACGGAACTCACGTCGGACGCGAGATCAGTACTCTGCAAAACGATTTCAACCGGTTTGCTCCTACCGCCCAATGGGAACAGGCAATAGCCAGAGCGTTCCAGAAGTGGAGCGTTCACGCGAATATCAATATTGGCAACGTCGCGGATAACGGGGCTGCGTCCGGGGTCTACGGACCAACCCGTGGTGACGAACGCTTTGGGGACATTCGCGTAACTGGCTTTGACTATGCGATAGATTCGTTTGCCGAAGCTGTTTCTGAGAACTCTCGATCGGTCGGTACATGGGCTGGGGATATCTTTTTTAATACAGCTGTCGATTGGAAAGACGCGAACGCAATTGAAGGAGCTGCGTTGCATGAGGTTGGGCATATTTTGGGACTTGGACACAGCGACGATCCAGCGTCACCGATGCACCTGCACGGCCCAAGCGGCGTTCTAGAACTAACCGCCCTAGATATTCAGCGCCTTCAAGCTATTCATGGGCCGCGCAAACCGGATCCAAACGAAGGAAGTGTTGGCAATAACACCATTGAACGAGCGTCGGAAATCAAAGGGGGTGAAGACGACGAAACGATTCCTGACGGCTTTAGCGGGGGCCAAGTCTGGATTCAGTTCGGTGACCTCCACAACGCAAACGACCGAGATGTTTACGAAATTAAGACCTCAGTAAACTATTCTGGGCCGATATCGGTTGAATTGCGAACGACAGGTTTGAGCCTTGCAAAATTGGGCGCTGAGATCACAGATCAAAATGGACGCATCCTAGCCCAAACTGAAATTGCGGGCGACTTTGGTGGGACTTCCATATTGACATTGAATCAAACGATTCCGGATGGCAAGTACTATTTGCAGGTCCATGCCGGAGCCAATGCTTTTTGGGCAATAGGAGACTATAGCATTACGATCGCTACTCCAAACCGACTGCAAGTCGACGCAAATGCCATTGCCGATTGGACGAGGAATGCACATCGATGGTATTACGATAGCGATCGAACGAAGGACGGTTTTAGTTATCGGGTGCTGCCAGGTTCCATCGAGGGCCCTGAAACCGATGATAAGCATACCGACGATTCCCTTGCGAACAGTGTCGAAATGACCTTGGCGTTGTCGACCACTTCACGAACTGTATACCAAGTAGTCGGAACAATCAGTGACTTAGTTGACATCGACCACTACCGCGTGATTGCCCCCAAGCTTCTGAACGGAAAAGACGAACTGATCATCGACTTAGAATCATTGCGTGTGGGTGGATTGGTTCCACAATTCAGGTTGTTTGGCAAGGACGCAAGGGTTCTGAAACCTGAGGTGAGAGTCCAGGGATATGGTCAAACTCAGTTAGTTTGGGCAAATGTAAAATCAGAGGATGAATTCATTATCCAATTGACGGCGGACTCCGTTAGCGATGCGTTCAAAACCGGTAGCTTCTCCCTCACTGCAACATTCTCAGCACCTTCCAACAAACCAGAATTGCTGATATCGGGGAGTGTCCACGCTGGGACTGGAACTGTGGAACGCGAATGGTATGTTGCTAGGCCGCAGCTATTCGGTTTTTCCCTTGAGGGGACGACATCGTTACCTTCCGTAGAAGGTCAAGTTTGGGTATCCGTATTTGACGATCAAAGGAGGTTGGTCACGGGCTTGGTCTCGCCTCTAGGTTCATTGCGCTCTGCCCCCGGCTTGTTCTTGAATCCTGGCACTTACTATTTTCAAATCGGAGCTGCAACGAATACGACGATTTCAGCCGATGTATCGTTTCGTTTGATGGTCGACAGACCGTCGCAGCCGATAGGTCCAGTCTTGGGGGGCACTGGTGTGCAACCGATTTTCCTGTGTCCCGGATCAACTACTGAGTATTGCTACCCTAATAGCACAACTCCGACCGTTACCACACAACAGGTCGGGCCAAGTCCGACTGTCGCATTGCCTGCACCTTCGAAAAAGCCCGCCACGCCAAGCCCTAGCTCTTGGTATTGGAGCAATAACTTTCTGCCGACCAATCCGACCAACGCTTTGGATGTGACCGGGAACGGTCTGGTTGACCCCCTGGACGTTTTGGTGATCATCAACGCAATCAATTCAATAGGAATAGGTCCCTTTCCGACGCCACCCGTATTCCTTGGACACCTCGACACGAACGCCAACGGTTTGGTCGACCCGCTCGATGTCTTGCTTGTAATCAATTATCTAAATCGGTAGTACCGCTGCTTCTGCGGCCGCACGCATGCAAAGACGATCCAACCACTTCGGACGACTTCGGACAGTGCTCGCGAGTTGATTTGTATCCGCCAGGCATTTCGTCAGGGTTCAGCCCGAGCAAAAGAATCTGCGATTGCTCGGGGGCGAGCTAGCGCGCCACTTTGACCAACCTCTTTAAAGACCGACTCCCATGCCCACGAACGCCTTAGTCCGGAACCCGCAAAATTGCCGCTTTTTGTGAGACTTGCCCGAGAGAAATCGCCCGGAATACGTTCGTTACTTACGTGCATTTGCTAGATTTACCGATCACAGTTTTCAATTGGCGGAACCACAACCAACGTTTAAACCACCTAGAATTCAACACAGGATTGCTTCGAGTCATCTCATTCTCAATCCACTGCATTTTTGAACCAGAGTCGACCTGCCATGAAATATCATTCAGTCAATGCCAGGGAAATCAGGAATTGATCAACACAACAGAAGAGCTTGAAAGCGAACTAAGCCGTCCAACAACTGGTGTCTTGAGTGCATTGAGAAACCTTGCAGGTGATGTGATGGTACTCGGTGCTGGCGGAAAAATGGGGCCTACGCTGGCGCGAATGGTTCGGAGGGGATTGGATGAGATCGGTCATCCTCAGCGACGCGTGATTGCTGTGTCGCGTTACTCTTCGCAAACAGCGGCCCAGCGACTTCAACAACACGGAGTCGAAACGATCTCTTGCGATCTGACGGACCGCGATGCAGTCCATACCCTACCCGATGCGCCGAATGTTATCTTCATGGCTGGACAAAAATTTGGTACCAGTCATGCCCCGGAATTGACCTGGGTGATGAACACGCTCGTGCCCGCATATGTGGCCGAGCGTTTTGCAAAGTCTCGCATCGTCGTGTTCTCCACAGGCTGCGTGTATTCACACGTGAAGGTCGATGGTCCTGGTGCCAACGAAAACGGTTTAATGAGTCCGCCGGGTGAATACGCGAATTCCTGTATTGGTCGAGAACGTGTCTTCACTCATTTCTCCAAACTTCATGGCACGCCTTCGTTGCTGTTTCGCCTCTGTTACGCAATCGACCTGCGTTATGGCGTATTGAGTGATGTCGCGACGAAGGTGGCGTTGGGTTATCCGGTCGATGTGTCCATGGGCGCAGTGAATGTAATCTGGCAAGGCGATGCGAATGCGAGAGCCATTCAGTGCCTTGCGCATGTCGCCTCGCCACCGCTCGCGCTAAATGTCACTGGGATCGAGCGAATCTCGATCCGCACTCTGGCGCATCGATTTGGTGAATTATTGAATCGCGATCCAATCCTCTGCGGCACGGAGCAAGACGCGGCATGGCTTTGGGATGCGTCACACTCATACCAACTTTTCGGGCCACCCACGGTAACAGTCGATCAGATGGTCGAAGAGACTGCAAATTGGCTGCTGATTGGCGGCGAACTGTTAGGGAAACCGACTCACTTCGAAACGACCGATGGGCAATTTTAAAAATGATCATACGTCTATATAAACCTTCAGATCTAGACGACCTAAAGCGCATTACTATCGAAGGCTTTGCAGGCACAGCCATCGACCAAAGCGTGGAGCATGCACTTGGAATTCTCAATGGCCACGACTGGAAGTGGCGCAAAGCTCGCCATATCGATGAAGACGTTGAGGCAAATGCCACGGGTATATTCGTGGCAGAAGCATCTAGCATCATCTTGGGATACGTCACAACGCGGGTCGATTACGACGTCGGTAAGGGTCGGATTCCCAATTTGGCGGTGGATCGGTCCGCACGCGGACAGGGTATTGGTCGAATGCTCATCGAACATGCTTTGGAGTACTTCCGACGTGAAGGAATGGCTTTTGCGATGATCGAGACTATGGATAATAATCTAGTTGGGCAACATCTTTATCCGTCGTGCGGCTTTGTTGAAACTTGTCGTCAAATCCATTTTTCGTTGAAACTATGACTAGTTCTGTTGAAACGCAATCAGTGGGCTGGCGGGATCGACTGCGGGTCGGGCTTGCGATACCCGCTCACCCATTAGCTCTAACAGCGTCGCGCCGACTCGATGAAAGACGGCAACGAGCGTTGACCAGATATTACCTTGCTTCCGGTGTGGGTGGGCTTGCGGTGGCAGTACACACAACTCAGTTTGGCATTCGCGACCCAATAGTTGGGCTCTTTCAGCCGGTTCTTCAATTAGCAGCCGAGGAAATGGATCGCGCCAGTTCGTTGCTTGTACGCATTGCTGGCGTATGTGGCGAAACTTCTCAGGCACTATCCGAAGCGCATTTGGTACGTGATTTGAAATATCATGCTGCCTTGTTGAGTCTAGGCGCTATGCGAGACTCGAACGATGACCAATTGATTGCTCATTGCCGCGCGGTTGCGGAGGTCATTCCGATTATTGGTTTCTACCTTCAGCCAAGCGTCGGTGGCCGCGTGCTGTCCTATGCCTTTTGGCGTAAGTTTGCTGAGATTGAAAATGTGGCAGCGATTAAGATCGCACCCTTTAATCGCTATCAGACACTCGATGTCGTGCGTGCGGTAGTCGATGCAAAGCGCGATGATATCGCTCTGTACACTGGCAATGACGACAACATTGTCCCAGACTTTCTGATGCCATTTCGTTTTAACTTTAGCGAACGCCGGATTGTGGGCGGACTGTTGGGGCACTGGTCCGTGTGGACCAAACGAGCAGTCGAACTTCATCAGCGTTTCCGAAATGCCACTGCAACCTCCGAACTCTTGCGGCTAGGCGTAGAGATTACTGATTGCAATGCTGCATTTTTCGACGCGGCTAATGGATTTCGTGGATGCATTGCCGGTTTGCATGAAGTGCTGCGCCGTCAAGGTATTTTGGATGGACTTTGGTGTTTGGATGAGAAAGAAACACTCAGTCCCGGACAACTCGAAGAGATCAATCGCGTCATTCAATCGTATCCGCACTTGAATGATGACGAGTTCGTTGCGAGTCATCTTGATGAATGGTTGCGTTAATTTTTTCCGGCAATAAATTCAACGCAATCAAGATCTCGAATAGGCGATCATTAAACGGTGCGCTTCGAATGACTTCGTGGAACTTTTCAAATTTCTAGGATCTCGACGATGGACGGTTGTTGATGTCGCCGATACCACATCGACTGGAACAATAAATTTGATTGAGTTCCAGTGTAGTCCTTGAACAGCAATTCCAGCGCACTTTGTCCTTGGCAGAGCGATACATTGAATGTGAGAAAGCAACATGAATTCAAAAGTCCAATTCGAGAGAATTTTGTGCATGTGTGACTGTGTCTTGTTGGCCACGGGCTTCGGACTCGGGCTCTTGTTTGGAACATTTGACGTTCAAGTCGAAGGGCCAGCAGGAATTGCAGTTGCAATACTCTTTGGAACTGGACTTTGCGGACTATTGCTTGCAGCAGTAGGTCGTGTGCTTCCGCGTACCATGTCTCCACAAAACAACGATGATAAAGCGTCAAAAGAACGACAATTGCGAGACTTGGCTGAGTCCTACCTACACCTCACCAAGTTGACATTGTTTTTCTCTGCGGCCTCTACTATTGCGGCGTTCGCTCTTTTTCTGGGAGGAATACCCGTTGCATTTATCGGCTTTAATTTTGCTTCCGGCACCAATGACTTTGGCCTGATCATGATGTTTACAGGCATTGTCGTGGGTGTGATTGCGATCCTAAGCAGTCTGTTTGGAATTCCAGTCGGTTGGATTTCTTGGAGTGTGAGCGGCAAATCCAATTGGTTTTTTGTGGTACTTGCCCTGCCTATCGTCCAGACTGTTTCATTCCTCGTAGTCTGGTACTTTGCGCAATAAAGGTGTACCGCGAGGTCTCCAATTGTCAGTATTTGCCCGTAGCTTAGCCAGATTCCTGCAGCCCATCCTTGGAGCCTGGGACCAACATCCGTACTAGGTGGCTGCCTGGAATGAAGCCCCCCTCGCTTCGACCCATGTTCCTTGCCCAACCTCCCGGAATCGTGACAATGGGGATGTTTCCGCCGCGTCGTTACGTTCCAGCTTTCTCGTCTGAGGAATCGATTGGCAAGATGATTTCAACACTACCATGCTATTTGCGTGTTTCCTTTTATGGTGCATTGATCCTTCTCTTGTTCATGATGCCCACCAAGGCAATGCTAGCACAAGCAATGCCGGGCAATGTAGAAGCGATCGCAGCAGAACCCTATGGGGTCGCTCGGCTGTTTATTCCAGCGGGCCAACTTTCCGATACAACCTCGTTGCGAGTTGTCGTCTCAGACCCGAGCGATAGGATCATGTTCCCAGCCATCGATTTCCTGACAAGCGAACCACCCCCAGTTCATTCTGCGCAAACCGGGGACCGATTGAGGTTAGGTAATGGAGCCCTGATTGGCCGAATACGAACCGCCATTCAAAACGCTAGAGAACAAGTCGATCCACCCGAGCTGCTTCGCGTCCAATTCTTGTTTCGTGGCAGAGAGCCATTCCAGGTTCGATTATCGGGCGATATTGAGACTACGATCGAAGTAAATCCGATCCAACTTCCAAACCCAATCGCAACTCCGAATCCATCGCCCCCAGTAGCTTCGAGTTTACAAAGACTTTCGCAGATGCCTGCGTTCCAGGTTCTTGCACGATCTTGGTGGGATGGCTATGTCCAACAAGCCAAGCGTCAGTTGGAGCGGAGCGACTATCCAGCAATCGTAGAGAGCTACTTGACTCACATGCTGGCTTATCGCTACGGTTTTGAGTTACCGAATCTTGCCCCAAAGAGCGCATCCAAGCGGAAGCAAACCGATCCGATGCCGACGATCGCACTGGTTGCAGGGGTTGCCGAATTACGGGCCGAGCTGTTTCAGGAGTCCTTGAGAAACACGCCTCCACAGAGCCTCAAATTGGTCCCAACCCCTGAGCCGCCACGTTGGTTGGATGCACCAGTTCCTTACACGCCTGAGAATCTCGTCGTGGAGCCGATCGCAAAGATGGTTCCACCTGAGTGTTATTACTTGAGGTTTGCAAGTTTCTCAAACTACCTTTGGTTTCAGTCGCTTAGCCAGACTCGCGGTGGCGATCTCGCACAGATGGCAGTGCTGCGCGGTTTCAACTATGAGACTGACAAACGTATGGAACGACTGCTTAACACCAAAACGACCGCCATCGCAAAACTCTTCGGCGATTCCATCATCGGGGATATGGCGATCATTGGGCACGACCTCTACTTGCAAGAAGGCCCTTCGCTCGGAGTCCTTTTCGAAGCGAAAAACATGGCGTTGTTGAAAACGTCGCTGAATGCCGAGAGAACGACCGCGGCTAAGAATCTCTCCAATATCGGATGCAAGCTTGAAACACTGGAAATCAGCGGGCTGAAAGTCTCTTTGCTTAGCTCGCCTGACAATCAAGTCCGCTCCTTCATGGTGGAACGTGGCTCATTCCTTTTTTTGACAACCAGCCGGAAACTCGCGGAGAGATTTATTGAGGTCAGCAATGGGCAACAATCGTTAGGAGATAGCAAAGCATTTCGTTTCGCGCGCTTGATGATGCCGTTTGACAACAAATATGACATTTTCGTTTATCTCTCATCAGAGTTTTTTCGAAACTTGGTTTCTCCTCAATACCAGATCGAACTGCGGCGTCGCCTAAAAGCGATTGCGTCCATCGAAATCGCGGAACTCGCTAGCCTGACAGCGATGGCGGAGACTGGAATCAAGGAAGCCGTCCCGAGTATCGAACGCCTTGCCGCCGATGGTTACTTGCCACCCATGTTCCAAACACGCGTGGATGGATCGCAAACTCTTGCTTATTCAGGTACTTGGCATGATTCCTTGCGGGGCAAACGGGGCAGCTTCCTACCGATTGCAGACGTTGAGTTCTCGGAGTGCTCCATTGAGGAAGCGCAGGCGTATCGCGATCAAGCTTCCTTTTACGCAACGCAGTGGCAACAAACGGATCCATTAATGGTTGGGATCAGACGGTTTGCTCGTGCGCCCAATGAGCGTGTTGAGCGATTGGCAATCGAAGCTTACGTCGCTCCGCTGGGTAGGGAAAAATACGGTTGGTTGTCAAGCATGCTGGCTCCACCTGTCCGAACGGAGATTCAACTACCCCCCGACGATGTCATCAACTGCCAAGCCCATTTGGCAGGCCAAAGTTCGGCGAGGTCGTTTTCACCCGACCATGTGATGTTCGCTGGTTTGAAGGATATGGTTCCGCCAGTTCCTGGTGAAACAAAAGGGCTGCTGGCAACGCTGAGAACTTTGCAGTCTCTGCCTGCTTATTTAGGTGGTTGGCCTCGTCCTGGTTACCTGGATCGATTGCCGCTGGGGTTAGGGGGTGGACCGCCGGATGCCATGGGCTTCTCCAAATTGCTTATCGGTGTTTGGCGTTGGCAAATGGGGGGATTCAGCGTCTTGTCGTTTGATCGGTCCATTCTGGACAACTGTGCACTTTACCTCAAGCCCGTTCCTGCGGAAGATTTCGCGCAGGGACGAATCAAGATTGGGGACCTAGAGAAAAGCAGGTTATCCGCGTGGTTCAATACGTTTTGGTTTCGGAGAGCAGCGCAAACGACTCGGGGAAATTTGATGCTCCTGGATTCTTTGCAACAGCAACTCAAGGTACAACCAGATCAAGCCCTTGCTGTGGCAGCAAAACTATTAGATGCTAATTTGCAGTGTTCTCTCGGCGGAAAATACGTGTTTGAGCAAACCGAACCGAGCAAGGGATATCCGCTTTGGCAAAGTACACTTTGGCCCAATCAAATCGGGGTGACGGCTGGTAGAGCTTCTTTAGTTGGTTTCGATGCATCGAAGACATTACCCCCTCCGTCTTACCAAGCTCCTTGGCTTCAATGGTTTCGCGGTGCGGAACTTCATTTGACACAGCTGCCCGAGCGGTTAATCGTCGTAGGCACGATTGACATAGAGCCGATTGCAACGATCTCAGATCCATCCACAACGGAAAAACCTGCGATCAACGGCTTGCCGAAAATGGAGCTCGACCTTTTCAATTTGCCATTCCAGTTCTTTCAGGGAGACAAGCCGAAGATCGAGAAGGAAGCAGGAAAAAGAGCGGCTGAAGGTAGGAAGAGTTTTTGATGTCGCCCACAAAGTTGTTGGTCGGGATCGATGAGGCCGGGTATGGACCTAACATGGGTCCGCTGACCATAGGCGCTACCGCTTGGCGAGTGCCTACATCTTTCGATGCAAATGCGATGACTCATTTGATGGAGCCCGAGTTTCTTCCCAAGCCATTGAAGCCGGACTCGTCACACGTTCCAATAGGTGACTCTAAGAAAATCCATCGAGATAAACTCGCCGTCGAAGGACTTTTGCTAGGCACGAGATTCCTTTGTTTTGCGGCCGATAGATCGGTCAACTCGGAATGGTGTTCGAAGATTGCAGAGTTTGCGATGCTGGACTGGCAGCGGATTGCAAAGATTCCTTGGTACGCGCCGCAACCATCCTTACATTCCCTGCATCTTGATCAAGCAATTCCAAATCAGCCCGAGTATTTTGCGACGGCTCTGGGCAAACTAAATGAGCACTCGGTCAGTTTGGTTGGTCTTCGCATGCGAGTCATCGATGAAATCGAGTTCAACCGGCAAGTAGATTGCATGGGAAACAAATCGACACTGTTAAGCGAGTCTTCGTTGGGGTTGATTCGAGAACTTGTCACCACGTTTTCACACGACGCTGAACCGATCGAAGTGTATTGCGACAAGCATGGTGGACGCAATCGATACCAGTCCTTGCTGACTTTCATGTTCGATCAGGAGTGGTTTGGAATCGAATTCGAGAGTCGAGATTGCAGTTGTTACACTTCGAAATGGAGAGGCCATACGATGCGGGTTCAGTTCAAGGTTGGTGGGGACTCCATTTTCCCCTGTGCTGCGGCATCCATTATTGCGAAGTGGACGCGAGAGGAGCTGATGAATCGACTCAATGGATTTTGGCGGGCTCAAGTAACGGGTGGAGTTGCTTCCACTGCCGGGTACTATGTTGACGCGATGCGATTCGCCAAAGAGATAGAGAAAACCGCATCCCATCTCGGATTGGATCGCGACCAATGGTGGCGTAAAAAGTGACAAGCCTCGAATTGGCAGTAACTGCAATTGCAGGCACCACTCCAATTCGAGGCTTGTCGCGTATCAGAACTGAGTCAAATCTCAGCATTGGGAACGATAGGGTAAGCACTAAACGCACCATCTCAGCGAATGGTGCATTCGGGGCTTCTCCAACTATGGACGATCTTCCTTTAGGCCGTTTAGTTCAGCCGGTTGGATATGATTCGCTTTGCGATTTTCACGTTTGATCGCCTCATAGACTTCTTGTCGGTGAACAGGAATATCGTTTGGGGCTTCGATACCAAGCCGCACTTTATCCCCACGAATGTCCACGATCGTGATAACAATGTCATCACCGATCATGATGCTTTCGTCTCGATGTCGCGAGAGTACCAGCATTGGAGACTCCTTTTCTTCGTTTAGGTTGCATCCAGTGCAACAGGGTTGGGTCTAAACAAGTGGGCTGTGTCGCATTTCTAGATCGTTTATCTAAACTCACGCCACGACGTGTGTATCGGCCAGAGAATGCTGTCGAATTACCGAGACATAATGCTTTCCGAAGGCAACTACTGTTCTGTCTTTAACGCCAGTCAATTGGATTTTCACAGTTTCATTAGTTATTGAAGTTGTAGCGACATGGAATCGTATTCTCAGAAAAATCGTAATGACCGGATATGCCGAAGGTGACTTCGGACATCACAAGGTTTTCCTGACCGGTAAGGTTTAACATAGAGACGGATAGTGGCAGGATTCGATAGTGAAATTGTCCAGGGAAATCGGTACTGCGCACTCCAACGCGACACCAAGCTAACGCTCCTTGCACAAGCTACTCCTAATCCGACACTCCCAACTCCTAGAAGCTTGCCAACGTGAAACGCCGGTACCCATCGCATCTTCGTCTCCACCAAGAAGACAATAGCTCGAACTCGCCATCGACGGACCACTCACGGTCGAGCGGCCCAACGGGCTTTGCCCAAGACGAGGTCCAAGACGTGCTCAGGTCCTTTTCGGAAGCCACGAGTTGGACGGTGAGCGAACGCGCTCTCCCAACAGGTTCGAAAAACAGCATCCCAGGCCATCATTTTTCAAATCCGACTGTCAGTCACAAACGTTGGCGTTTGATCGAGACGTCCGTCCAGGACGGAGCTTTGGACATTGAGGAGTCAAACGGCTCTTCGTGTGTCCCCATGGATCGAGCTCAGCAACTACTCGGCTCCATCGAACGGTTGGTTGCGCGTTTGGAATTGGCGGAAGAGACCGTGCGACGACAAGAGGCAGAACTTGCAACAGGGGTCGGGGTTACCAGCCATAGCGATAGGGGACGTGAGACAGCCGATCGGCTTGAATCCATCCTGGATAGTGTTGCGAGATCCGTCGGTGCTGTCGCGGGCGCACTCTATTTGCTCAACGATGATACGTCTGCTTTAAAGATGCGAGCTTGTATCGGATTGCCCAAAACGCGATTGACGGCCCCAGCTCGCGAGTTGCGTGGGTCGCTCGCCGATTTGGAAGCTCTGTTGGGAAATGCGGTCTTGTTAAGCGATATCGAAATGATGCCAGCTTGGCCGAGCCCGGAGGATTTCGCATCCGCGCTGGTTGTGCCGGTTGGGTCGACTACCATGCCTCATGGAACCATGTGGTTTTGGTCCGACAAAGCTCGACCGTATAGCGCCACCGAAGTAGAAGTAGCCAACCTTGCTGCTGGCCGAGTGATGTGTGAAATCGAACAGTCGATCCTCGGACATGAAGTTCATCAATCGCGGGCAATGCAAAAGCAAATCGACACCGCAAGCTTGATACAAGCGAGTATGTTGCCTGACAGTCAGGTCCTACATCATGACTTCGATGTCAATGGCTGGACGTTTCAGAATGGCAGTATTGGTGGTGGTTTTCATCACTGGGACATCAACCATCAAGAGATGATGACGGTGGCGTTGGGCAATGCGGGCCAACAAGGGCCCGAAGGTGCTATCGTAGCAACTAGCATCCAGTCGATTGTTAGGACGTTGTGGCAAGGAAACGCAAACCCGGCCTCGATAATGAGAAGCGTCAATGACACTCTCTGGAGCATGCCGGATGCGGATTGGACCGCTTCGATGGGGCTCATTCAGATTAACCCTGCCACTGGCTACGGATCGTTATGCAGCGCCGGAGACATCCAATCATTTGTCATCTCGCATAGAGGCTTTCGACCCATTGGAACGTATGGCGTTCGAGTGGCTACCCAACCCGACACGATCTTCAAGAGCGATCGCTTCTGCCTACAGCCAGGCGAGATATTCCTAGCCTTTACCTCAAACCTCCTTAACAATTCTAACGGTATGCCGACTCCCCATCCCAAGAAGAAAGGGACTCGCTCCGTAAGCTATGCGACGCTGGACCAAAACTCATTGTTGCAAATTGTGCGGGATATTTCGGACGAGAAAGCAAGCGACATCGCAGGATATGTTGCGAGAACGCTTCCAACCCAGTTGGATTCGACTTCAGGGACAGACCGTTCCTTGGTCATCATCAAGAACATCCGAAAGGTAAAATAGATCGCTCCTACCGAGAGCAACCGATCCGCGCTGTCCAACCGGCTCAGCAACGGGACTTGACCATTTCATCTCTCCCCGATGTAGACCGCGAGTGCGATTCCTAACGCGTTCGCGTACGATGCTCGATGCACTCAAGCGAAACGTGACAATCCAAAGTAAAAGCCGCTGGGCTCTTACCCAGCGGCTGTTATCCATCACACGCACACCCAGACATCAAGGCCACTCAGTTACTTGACTTGCGGCTTGTCCTTTTCGCAATCAGCGTCTCCGCATGCTGACTTACAATCTTTGCCGCAAGCCTCTAACGCGACTCGTTTGAAGATGAAGGTTCCACCCTGCGGCGCATTGGGATCGCCATAAAAGAAGCTGAATTTCGCGGTGTCATCTTTTTGAAATTCGACAGTGGCGCCAAATCCTTGTACCCCCTCATCAATGGTGACCAAGTCAAGCTTACCATCGCGTGCTTGAATGGCTTGCCATTTGGAGGACCCGCTTTCGATCATCTGCGATGCCTGTTCCTGGCTGCCAGTAACAGCAGACAACAAGGCTCCGAAGATGCTTTTCGATTCCTTGTTTTCGGTGGCCTTCTTGGAATTGGTTCCCTTCGGCCCCTTGATCATGGTCCCGTCTGGTGAAAACTCCATGTGAGCGAATCCGCTCTTGATGTAGTTGGCCATCGAGCCTGGATCTTGATCATCATTCTTCTCGGATTTCTCCGACGTCATCTCCCAGGTCCCGTAGATAAATTTACCCATCGAAGCAATCGCTTCACGCGACAACTTTTCATCTTCGGTTTCCGCTGGGGCATCAGCGCGAGGGATCAAAACGGCAACGTGCGAACGATCTTCGTTCATCATGTAGTGCCAGTTTCGACTCGAATCGAAGCCGATCGCAACGTGTTTGCAACCCCCAGCAACTTTCGCGGTGCCAACAAATCCAAGATACTCTCCGGCTTGACTAAATCGCTTAATGTGGCCAATACTGGATTCGGCCGTGAGTATCTCTCCGTTGGCACAACATCGTACGTTCATCGGGTTGCAGCACGATCCGAATCCTTCGTCATCATTTCGGGATCGTTTTCCCCAACCGTTCAGTCGTTTCCCATCGCGGTCATAGAAGCCAACTTGGAATTTGGTATTTTCGGCAACGAGCAAATTCTCGCCATCGGACTGGATATCCAACTGCCCGCAGCAACCATGAACGTCGTCCATGATCACTTTGGAGTTTTCCAAATTGTGATCCAGTCGCCAAATGCCGTATCCGAAGCCGGTAATCATTGGACAAGAGACAAACACATCTTCGTCTGTTGCGGTAATACCCGTAGCGCTCGCCCATCGGGCCATGGAACTGTTCGGATCTAGACCCTCCATTTGAAGCGTGTTTTTGGCCATGTCTTCGAACTGCTTCTTCGAGACGTTTAATAGTTTCAGACGGCGTTCGCGACGCGTCTTTGCTTTTTCATCTTCGTCCTCTGGGACCGTCTCAAGCTTGGCGATTTGCTCGTCCAATCGGTCTAATTGAGCTTTCGAAGACTTGGCAAGTTCCTTGGCTCGTTTTTCGCTTTCTTTTTTGAGCGCAGCCAACGCTTCTTCTTTGTTGCCGATGTTGGGTGCGTCGACTTCAAGTTCGATCTTTCCCTCAACAGTCATCCTTGCGATGCGCCCCGATCCAGCAATAAATAACTTCCCGTCTGGCGAGAAGTTTAAGGCCTGAGGCACGAACTTCAACGGAAAAGACTGAAGCATCTTTCCCTCACCGCTATAGACCATGATCAGTCCTTTATCGGCACCGGTACCAGCGCAACACATCCAAAGGTTCGTATCGGGGCCGACACAAAACGTTTCCAGCTTTACTGGTCGCCCTTCCACCATCGGAGCGATGCTTCGCGCTTGCTTGTGCGTTGCCTCGTTGTTAGAACCCAATGCGGATGGAAGCAGTGAAACCGCCCCCAAGGTGATCAAAACGGCACGGAACCAAGTCTGAGATGAAAGGAAGCTGAAACGCATTTTCTAATCCTTTATTTTTGGGCACGATTTACTAACCAAAGGAAATATCTATGGTAGGACAATTTAACTTGAATAGCAAGATTAGGAAAACAAATCCTAGGTTTAGAGGCGTTCCTTCAATGTGAAGCCAATTCTCTTGCAAATCGTGTTAAGATGAGCGCTCGGCAAGGCTCTTCTGCTCTCTCCACACGAACAATCTAGAGGAAATCATGCCAACCGGACCGCTGCTTTCATCCCAGGTTACATCATTTTTGCAAGATGGATTCTTGATCGTTCGCGAGTTTTTGGATGCAGAAGAGACCGAGTTGACGCTCCGAGCCGCTCGACAAGACGAAGCCTTGCGCATCCATGCCATGGAAGTCATTGACACCAAAGGACGGAGCACGAATCTATCGCTATGGAACCATCCAGGTGACGATATCTACGGTGCAATCTGCCGTTGCCGGCGCGTGGTCGATTCGATGGAGCAATTATTGGAGGAAGAGGTGTACCATTATCATTCGAAATTGAGTGCAAAGGAACCCAAGGTCGGCGGCGCATGGGAATGGCATCAGGACTATGGTTACTGGTACCAAAACGGGTGCCTATTTCCTGATCTAGCGAGCGTATTCATTGCACTTGATCCCGCGACTCGTGAAAACGGATGCTTGCAGCTATTAAAGGGCTCGCATCGAATGGGGCGTGTAGAGCATGGTCGCTTTGGTTCGCAAACGGGCGCTGATCCTGAACGAGTCGAGGCGGCCTTGAAACGCCTTGAACGGGTCTATTGTGAAATGCAGGCTGGCGATGCCGTTTTCTTTCACGGCAATACGCTTCATAGTTCGGACGCGAATCTGAGTGACAAGCCTCGCTGGGGATTGATCTGCTGTTACAACACGAAAAGCAATAACCCATATAAAGAGTCGCATCATCCAACGTACACGCCGCTAATAAAACTTGAGAACTCCGCCATTAAAGCAATGGGAGCCCGTGGAAGCGAATCGGGCAAATCATTTCTCGATGCGAAACGGGATCGAACACAAGGGGTCGCTCAGAACCATTAAGACTGCATCAGCCTCTCTCCATTCGCTCGACTACCTCCCCCGTATGCCGCGTAACAAGTCGGTCGGCATCGGCTGCATTGGTTCTGGCTTTATCATGGCTGATTGCCATCTCGTGGCCTATCGCAACGCCGGCTTTAATCCAGTTGCGATCGCTGCCCGAAACCTTGAACGAACACAACAAGTTGCTCATCGGCACTCGATCCAGAAAGTGTATGAAAGTTATCTGAATTTGGTCGAGGATTCACAAGTTGAGATTGTGGATGTTGCGGTTCCGCCAGACATACAATTCGAAGTCATCCGGCAGATCGCGCAAGCCCCTAATCGTGTGCGAGGGATATTGGCTCAAAAACCACTAGGTATTAACTACGCTCAAGCTCACCAGATCGTAAGCATGTGCGACGAGGCAGGCATCGTTCTTGCCGTCAATCAGAACATGCGCTACGACCAATCGGTACGAGGGTTAAAGAGTTTGTTGCAGCAACAAGTCCTAGGTGAACCCGTTTTGGCGACTATCGACATGCGAGCTATCCCGCACTGGATGCCCTGGCAGCAGCGTCAGGGCTGGGTGACGATGCGTATCATGAGCATCCACCATCTCGATACGTTTCGGTATTGGTTCGGTGATCCCGTTCGTGTCTTTGCAAGTGTTAGGCCCGATCCGCGAACAGAAAAGCGCTTTGAACATCAGGACGGTATATGCCTATATATTCTCGAGTACGCATGCGGTTTTCGAGCCGCTGCGTGGGACGATGTTTGGGCAGGTCCTGCGTTGGAGGGAAGCGCTGCCGACTCCTATATTCGATGGAGGGTAGAAGGGACCAGCGGGATGGCCCGCGGCACTATCGGTTGGCCTGAGTACCCCAAGCCCACACCAAGCACCCTCGACTACACGACTCTTGCTACCGGCTCTCAGTGGATCCAGCCGCGCTGGCCAGAAGTTTGGTTTCCGGATGCCTTTGTGGGTACGATGGCACAGTTGCTCGTTGCACTGGAGGACAATGCGAAACCAGAGATCGATGGCCGCGACAATCTAAAAACAATGGCGCTGGTCGATGCAGCGTATCTCTCGGCTCGAGAACATCGTGCCGTAACGATCGACGAGATTACAAACCTATTGATCTGAAGTATTCCTATTGGGCCAGCATGTGTCACCACATGGTTTCCAATGAACAACTCTACGAACGGTCAAAAGTATCATGAAGGATATCGCTATCGCAATCGAACTCCATTGGTAGAAAGTCAATCCATTCGAAATGCGTTCTTCGGGCCTCCAAAATTCGCTGATAAATCGGTAGGCAGAATAGGCGATCAAATAAATGGGCATCCAGTTCCCCCGCAATGACTCATGCATATTGGGGCGATTTGGCCGTGCAAATGCAGCCGAAGCGGTCGCCGCGAAACTAAGATGAAAAAGCAACTCATACAACTGCGTTGGATG
Source organism: Pirellula sp. (assembly GCA_031374515.1). GTDB lineage: Bacteria > Planctomycetota > Planctomycetia > Pirellulales > Pirellulaceae > JBKCUI01. The sequence goes on from JANMGH010000138.1 coordinate 27,184, forward strand.
ACGCAAGAGCGAACCAGCGTCCGGTGCGATTTGAAATCGAATACCCCAAGTCTGATTCGTGGCAACTCCATAACAGCAGCCATAAAGAAAACAGCCCAATCGACCGATTGCGACCGTTAGTGCAACGGGCACAACAAACGTGTCGCCGGTCGACGCTTTGACATGAAGCGCCCATTTTGACACTTCGACACCGATGTAGCCACCTGTAAGTCCCCAGAGAATTGTTTTTCCGTCGCTGAGCCAAGCGTCGAAGACGCCTACACTGGGATCCGCACTGATGACGAATGGGAGTTTTGCTGCGAACGTCGCGCCGACAAGTCCGCCAATTGCAATTCCCAGTTTTTGCAAAGAACCTATTGCAAGCTTGCGTTGTCGTCGCCTTAACAACATAGCAGCGACTATGGTTGCAGCTAACATGCATAAAAAATAGGCTGCTCGTGATCCGAGCATCAGACTTGCTCGTCCAGTGGGGCTTGCGACGTGCTATCGCGTTTTCGAAGCACAGCTCGCACGATGACGGCAATGGTCATTAGGATTACAAAGAACGCAACTGCGGATCCAATAATCGCTCCTGCAGTTGTTGGACCATAGTCTTTGCCACCCAAAAATGGGGTCGTCGTCATCGAAACAACTCCGCACACGGGAACGTACAAAACATACGCTGGAATCGATGCGAGTAGAGTGAGTAACACGCGTCCGGAAAAAGGAACTCGTGTATTTCGAATCAAACTGGTGAGCACGCCTATTGCACACAACCAACCTAACGCAGGAATACAGAAAACCGGGATCGCCGATTGCCAAGTAACACCGAGAATCGACGCGCCTACAATTCCACCGATCACGATGCCTATCGTCGCAATCCCGAGGAACCCGCCCGAATAGAAGCGATTGTTCCTCGGCCTCGGTGGCTGTGTTGTTGCTGCAATCAAAGGTTCGTAAGGGTTCGTCATTTGGCACCGTCTGCATCTCCCATGGATCCGCGAACACACACCCAACCAGTCTATCCACTTTAAGACTCCGGCTCTATCAAAGAAATTTGATAAATCACTCCAGTGCAGTAAGAAATCCTGCCAATTACAAAATTTCCTTAACGCAAGTAGAATGGGTTTGGGAAAGACCGGCAAGCGTCGCAACGTCGTCCTCTCGCGTCGCTAACCTTTGGAAATCTATGCACTACAAAATTCTTGCATTTATTCTGATCGTATTTTGCATCAACAACGCGAGGGTCCAAGAATCCGATTTGAATTTGGCGACATTTCGTCCTGACCAATTTACCTTTGTTCGAATCGTCTACGACAGTGTTGGTGGAAACGGTGAGGCGTTCTATCGCGGTGACGGGGGCTGGATACCACGTTGGGCTACCGATCATCCGGTCGGCGCAAAGAATTTAACTTGGCGATTGAATCAACTTACCACCATCAAAGCAAATCAGGGTACGCTGCTTTTGCGTTTGGATGATTCGAAATTGCTTGAGTATCCGTTTGCTTTCATGAGCGATCCAGGCTGGCAAGAATTGAGCACGAGTGAAAAAAAGGGACTTAAGAAATACCTGGATAACGGTGGTTTCCTATGGGTCGACGATTTTTGGGGACAAGCCGAATGGGAGAATTTCGAAAGCAACATGAAAGGGGTGGCTCCGAATTGGAACTGGTTCGATATACCAGTTGACCACCCTATCATGTCCTTTGTCTATCCGCTTAAAAAGTGCCCTCAGATAACAGCCATTCAGTTCTACCGCCACAACGGAGTGAGTTTCGATCCACCCATGCTTCACAAGCGTCCCAACGGCGGCGAAGCCGATCTATCTCAAGTACACTTTCGAGGCCTTAACGATGACCGAGGCAGGCTAGTCGCCATTGCAACTCACAATACCGACATTGCCGATGGCTGGGAACGTGAAGGTGAAGACGAAGAATTCTTTCAGAGATTTTCAATAGGTGCCTACGCGCTTGCCATCAACGTTCTAACTTATGCAATGTCACATTGACGTTACGAGAGACGATTGTGCGCTTCGTTTTGACTGCGAAACTCGCGGTCCTTACAATACGACTATCCGGTGTCTCTCCATCGGAATACAGCGTTTTTGTCACAATTTGCTTGTTTTGAACTAGTTATCAACTAGCGTGGAAAGGACTCCGCCCAAATTGATCCTAGATTGTCGTGAGCCTTTTGAGGTCTAGTTATGAAAAAGTGTTCTGTTTTCCTTTGGGCCCTAATGGCCACTGCCTCAGCGGTAGTGCTACCACAATCCTTCGTTCGTGCAGGGATTATGATCGATGGAAGAGAAGCAACTTACGAAACGCTCGCCCAGGAAAGCCAATTCAATGCGATCGGCAGATTTGTCGAAGGGCAACGCATCTCCGGAACCTTGATCGCACCGAATTGGGTTTTGACGGCAGGACACGTCGACGCTGTCAGCAACTTTCAGATTCGTGGAGCGGGGACAGTCTATAGCATCGCTGAAATTGTTAGACATCCTACCTTTGTGGCCAATGGCAATGATTTAAATCGTGGATTCGATCTTGCATTGGTCCGACTCAATACCGCTGTAGTGGGTGTAACGCCCGCGTCTATTTACCGCGGAACAAACGAAGTCGGACAAACAGGCACCATTACCGGATTTGGAGATGGAGGGGTAGGCAGTATCGGCGTCGCAAACCTGCCAGCAATCCAACGCGCAGGAACGAATGTCATCGACTCCGTAATAAGCTTTGCAAATGGTGCCCAGAATTCGGCTTTGCTGACCGATTTTGACGGCCCAAACGTCGGCAATAACACAACCGGAAGCGCGGCAATCACTTTGCACGAATACCAACTTGCTCGAGGCGACAGCGGTGGCGGTATGTTCATTTTCGAGAACGGTGAATGGAAACTTGCAGGAGTCAACTCCGGTATCGCCGGCCAGAATGCGTTAATTGTCGGCGGCAACGCAAACAATGCGGGCTTTGGGGCAATAAGCGTATACACCCGCGTAACGAGTTTCCAAAATTATATCGACGGGATTGTGGCGGTACCCGAACCGAGCAGTTTCGCACTCGCTGCACTAGGTGCTGGTGCGTTTCTATGCTTTTCGACGCGCCGTCGAAAAGTAGCCAAATCGTAGCAAAACAAGCTATGCACAGATTTAGGGATAACCGACACGTTGCGATATAGACACAGCCGACAAAAGTAGCAGGCATGCTCCGCCGTGCGGTATGCTTGCGTATATTGGAATGAGTTTTCAGGCGGACGGCACATGGAATGTGCCTGCTACTTTGCCTTTTGTCGGCTGTGTCGATATAAGGCACGGCGTGCACGTGCTCCCTAGCTCTCCCCATCTTTGCAATCAATTGCTGTACTGTGCTGCTACGTATCGCTGCTGCTACGTTTCGCTGCTGTTACTTTTCGCTGCCGTTACTTTTCGACATCGGTTCGACCCAAGTTCACAAACAAAAACAAACCGGACTTGCCCGGACATACCAAATCGATATCGCCATCCTTGTCGATATCGATCGCAGCCATTTGTAGGCCGGTTCCGGCGCTTCCGCGCGGGAAGTCCTTCAAGGCCCATCGATCGTTTGCTGCTGGCGGAGCATTCAATGCTGGCTCGCCGCGAAAGATTGTCTCTTTACGCCATTTGCCAGTCACACGGTCGAACTGAAACGCAAACACAACTGGAGCTTGCGTATCCCCCGGTTCCACTTCATGCGCGTAGACGCGTTTTCCCGTAATCAACTCAGGTTCTCCCTTTCCGTCCAAGTTGGCAAACAACAATGTATGCACTTGCGAGAAGGTCCCGTCGATATCCAGTTTCTTCCATTGCCTCTTCCCCTCGGAGGACCTGGATTGCTGGAGCCAATGAAGACCAAAAACCGTGGCCCATTCCGTATACAACATCAGCTAGTTTGTCCCCGTCGATATCGCGTCCATGTATGAAAATACCCGCCCCGCCTAACTCGAATTCAGCATGGAACGGCCATTCGGTTGATGACGCGTTAGCTGGTTGCTCGTACCAACCTTTAGGAGTTAAGATGTCGATCTTTCCGTCACCATTGAGGTCCCCGGCCCCAACACCGTGTCCGGCTCCGCTTTTCCCAAGATCGTGCTTTGTCCATACAACTTTGGGCTTCTGTTGGGTTAATTCATACCAAACAACAGACTGCCCAACATTTGGCAGGAAATCAGGCCTGCCATCTCCGTTGATATCCACCAACTCGCCCGTTTCCATATTCCCAGGCACATCGATTTCGTGTTCCGTCCAACTCTGTGTCGCGTCTCCACCTGGATTTTCAACCCAACCGACTCGCTTGCCAAAGTAATTGCAAGTTACGATGTCAGGCCGACCGTCGCCGTTTACGTCCAAAGGTGAATCGCAAAAGTCTTCGTAATAATGCGGGTTTGTGCCCGGCAATACTTCGCGTACTTTATGCCTGGTCCACTTGGGGGACTCGTACCAAGAGTCACCACAAAAAATATCGATCTCGCCGTCTCCATTGAAATCAGCTGCCCCGCAGGCTTCGAACGGCGATTGATCATTGATTGTAAACATGTCCCATCGAATAGGAGGTTCGATTTCCTGGCCAATCGCTTGAGTGGCCGCATAAGGAAATAAGCAACTTGCAATTGGCATTAGCAACGAAAGCCATCGGTGGCGTACTAGGTTTCTCATCGTTTTTCTTTTTCCCTAAGATGTTCATTGAACCAATCCCAAACGACTGGATACTGGTCCATAATTCCCGGCCAGGAGCTATGACCGCCACCGGGTTGGACCACCATTTTGACCGTTAGCCCCAATTCCTCATATCTCGCCTTCATGATGTGGGACTGCTGAATCGGTACGGTCTTGTCCGCATCGCCATGGATAAGCAATAGCGGTGGCGAGTCTTTGCTGACGAATTGGATTGGAGAAATCTCTTTGAGCTGCGACTCCAGGTCCCCGATCTCCCCAAACATGCGATTAAAGAGGTCTGGTCTCGCAATCGCAAGCAACGCGAAACCCTTTGGGCCATTCCAGTTTACCATGTCCGTCGGTGGAAACCAGGCAACAACGGCTTGTGTTCGACTGCTTGTACGTTCGATGGGATCCTTCGATTGTGGATTGCCATCGTCGCCCTGCATAGCTGCCATTAAGGATAAGTGACCGCCGGACGATCCACTGGTGATTCCAAGTTGCGATGGTTCGATGCGAAATCGCACTGCGTTGGCTCGTATAAATCGAATCGATCGGAGAATATCTCCATGCATCTCTGGGACGAAGTATTTTGGGCTGCTGCCGTGCCTTACTACGAACAGAGTGAATCCACCTTGGATCAATCCCTGCATCCAGTGATCATATTTCCGGCGTTTCTCTTCTTCGTCAAGATTGTCCGATTTTTTGGAAATCCAGCTGCCGCTGGAAACAAGGACTAAGCCGATACCTTTTCGGTTTGCAATAGGCTCGATTACGTCGAGCGTCAGCGCCATTCCATCTTTATGTCCATACACAACATCTTCGGTCGCTAGATATGGAATAGGGGGATCTTCGGCGTAACCAAGCAAACCAAAACGACAGATCGTTAGCAAAGCAAAGAAACCGTAGCATAGCAAACGAGTCATGTGGAAACCCCAAGGAGCAAATGAGACAAATCAATTCGATGCCAGTTTGGTGTACTTCGCTCCTCTTTTCAAGTACCTTGGTCCAGATTGGCTATACTACAACAACAACCGTCGCCGCATGGTATTTCCTCTCAACTGCTGAACATTTATCCAAACACCCATCATGCTTCGAAGCTTTACATTTGCCCTATTTTCGTTCGCCATTTCTCTGAACTTCGCCGTTTCTCAGGAGCGTCGTCCAAACGTGCTCTTTCTGATCTCCGATGATTTGAATAACACGCTTGGCTGTTATGATGCGGCATTGATTCGCACTCCGAATTTAGATCGGTTGGCCTCCCGCGGGATGTTGTTTGAAAGAGCCTATTGCTCGTTCCCCCTTTGCGGACCAAGCCGTAATTCGCTTTTAACGGGCTTGTATCCCAATAGCACCGGGATCTTGACGAACTCACGAATCTTTCGTCAAACAATTCCGAACCAGGTAAGTATGCCGCAGGCGTTTCGTCAGGCAGGATACTTCGTCGGTCGAATCGGAAAGCTTTACCACTTTAATGTCCCAAATTCGGTGGGTACCGATGGGCACGATGACCCTGCATCATGGGAGTTGGAGTTGAATCCGGTTGGCGTCGAACGCTTAGAGGAGCATCCGAGAATCACGACACTTACGCCCAATCAATTCGGAGGAACGCTCAGTTGGTACGCTTCACCCAAAAGCGACAAACATCATACCGATGCAATGCAAGCTCGAGACGCCGAGTGGGTACTGGAGCGATGCGCAAAGGATAAGGATCGTCCTTTTTTTCTTTCAGTCGGTTTCTTCCGACCACATACACCGTATGTTGCCCCAAAAGATCCGTATTTTGGCTACTACCCTCCTGAGCGAATGCCTGTCGTCAAGAATATCAAAGAAGATCAAGCGGACATGCCTCCAGCTGCTTTGGGTAGCGCCAAGAAGGAGCAAGAATCCATGTCCGAGCAACAGACGCGAGAATGTATCCAGGCTTACTATGCGAGCGTAAGTTTCATGGATGCGCAAGTAGGCAAAATAATCGACGCGCTCGATCGGCTCGGCTTAACGGATAACACTATCGTTGTGTTTACAAGCGACCATGGATACCATCTGGGCGAACATGGCCTTTGGCAAAAGCGAAGCCTGTTCGAACAAAGCGCTCGCGTCCCTCTCCTCATTTCAGCTCCCGGTTACACCAAGCCGAGCGTTAAAGCATCCAGCTGTGTGTCGCATGTCGATTTGTTTCCAACTCTTGCCGAACTATGTGCGGTCCCAAAGCCGTCCAACCTTCAGGGACAGAGTTTGGTTGCAATGCTCAAGGATCCGTCCATTGTAGGACGCGGCTGGGCAGTAACTCAGGTCGACCGGAACGGCAACGGTGGTCAAGTCGAGAACAATGTCGACAAAGAAAAGAAAGGTTTTTTTGGATATAGTCTTCGAACTCATCGCTACCGATACACGGAATGGAATGAAGGCAAGGCAGGCAAGGAGCTTTACGATCACGAGTCCGATCCGCAAGAGCTCAAGAATTTGGCCAAGGAATCGAATTACGACAAGGTGATGGCAGAGCTATCTGCAACGCTTGCCTCCGCTGTGCAAAGCACGTTCCCTCTATCGGGTGAAACCCCTAAGATGAACGAAGGAATGTGGGCTCCAATACTTGTGGACCCTTAAGAGCGAAAAGGCTTGGTTTGATTGCCGCAAAACACAAGCCATTGCATCCTCATGGGTCACTTCAAATGCGCACGGACGAAAAGAGGTCCCCTGAGACTAAAGAACCGGTCTCACTATCATGAACGAAGCATTCCATGTGTCACCGACAAAATCGATGGGCGTATTGAAAGTAGGGTCCAGCTCGCTGGCCATAGTATTGTGTTTCGCAAGCATGGTTTCAAACTGCATTGCGCAGCCGATTTCGGCTCCGTTTCAGGCGCTCGCAAAATTCAACGAGCAGGTCCACTGGCGACATGAAAGCAACGGAGTGCGGGCATTGATTTTAGCCCCAAACCAATGGATGCGAGACCGACGATGTTTAGTAATCTATGCTACGCCAAACGGCAATTCGATCGAACAGTCGTTGGGTTGCAACAAACCCACTTCCGTTGATTGGCGATTTGATATTCAACATGTGGCCGCACAGATTCGATGGCTACGCAATCAGGACACATCAATGGACTACATTTTGGCCGTCGTCCAATCTCCACAATTGAGTTGGCCAGAGTTTCGACGTACCAAAGCCGATGCGAATCGCTGGATAATGAACTTCGTCGAGTCAATAAGGAATGAAGTTTCCGCCACGGATGTGGTACTGGCATGTCACAGCGGAGGAGGGTCGTTCCTTTGGGGGTGGATGAATGCTCATGAAGAACTGCCGAACTTCGTCAATCGCATGGTATTTCTCGACGCCAATTATTCATTCTCGACCGAAGATGGCCATGATCGAAAACTGCTTCCATGGCTAACCCGCACAAAGGATAACGCGCTGATCGTCATTGCTTATGATGACCGTGAGATCGAATTGGATGGCAAGAAAGTTGTAGGCAAGGACGGAGGAACCTATCGAGCAACTCAGAGGATGCAGCAGATTTTTTCGTTGCAAATCCCGTTTTCCGAGACTCAAGAGGGTGATTTTTGCAATTGGCTAGGAATGCAGGGTCGCATCCAATTCCGGGTCCATCAAAATCCGAAGAACCAAATATTGCATACGGCCTTAGTAGGCGAAATGAATGGTCTTGCATTTGGCTTGGCAGTTGAAAAGAATGGAGTAGTCTCCGAGGTTCATCTGAGTGAGCCTCGAGTGTATAGCGAATGGATTCAGGCGGAACCATTTCAAGACCCTCGCTTCGCATCTGCATTTTTAGATAGGTCACATAAGGGAATGCAACTGAATCTACCTCCGCGTCCTTCGGAGGCAGAAATGGGTAGCCAGTTCTGTGAACGGGTGGCGAAACTCGCTCTTCGCCAACGGGAAGCAGAATCGGTTAAGGCGATTCTAGAAGGAAACGTTCCGAGCATTTCACGTGATATGGTTGGAATTAATGTCACCATGACGGACAAAAACGGTCGCGCGCACCAAGCCACTTACTACGTTATGTCTGACTACATGGCAATCGGTTCCGACGCGGACTACGTTCGCATCCCGCTTACACCCAATTCCGCAATTCAAATAGGTGACAAAGTAAACGGCGAACTAATTACCGACAAGATATCGGATGACGTTTACTCCGCTTCGGAATGCAGAATCGATCCACATCCCCTAACTGCCGACCGAGATCAGGTTTCCGCTTTCGTCGCCCACAACATTGCGATCAAAGAATCGCTTCAAGGACAGCGTTCGTCGCAGCTTGTCGTCGGGATCAAAAAAGATATTGTGATGACCAATCGGCTTAAGGAGAAATCGCATCGAGTGGCTATCTATGGATGGCATTACCGCGATGGTCGCGTCATACAGCCACTCTACATAGGGCACGTTGATTGGTACGTAGACTACAGCCATGGATTGCGTGTGATGAGCAATCGAATGCTAGTTGATGGTGTTGATTGGAAAGTTCGAGATGTTCTCTTGCACGAAGAATTTTGCGAACTCCTATCGCGAGAAGGGACGGTGGATGTCGACGCGTTGCGTTCGCTGTCGCAATGGTAAAGGCGACAACGATAACCGTTCTTCGATCTACCGTCGCGGTTGACCAATACGACTACTTGCGGCCGAGTATTCGGTCCATCGAATCGGACGTTTGCCAAATGAGAGCTTCGGGGTAGTGAATGTATGGGTGAAAATACTCAAAAGTCAGAAATCCCTGGTACCCGGTTTTATCGAGCGCTTCGGTGACAGCTGGCCAATTGGTCGTGCCGTCGAGCAAAGGCCGGAATGTCTCCAGCGAGTAGTCTGTTCCTTTTTTGGTAAACTCTTTCAAGTGAACGTTTTTCGTTCGCTTTCCGAGTATCTTGACCCAGTGCTCTGCATGTTGAAACATTGAGATATTGCCCGTATCGAAATGGACGCGAACGAAGGGACTGGAAAAGCTATCTACGAACTGATTCATTTCCATAGGCGTCATCAAATATCCATTGAAAAAAATGTTTTCGATGTTGAGATAGACCTTCCATTTCTCAGCGTCTTTAACGAGTCGCCCAATCGCTTGTTTGGCTCGTTCGTCACATAAGTCGTTCGCAACAGGTTCATGATCATCTCGCCAAGGGATATGTACGGCCCCGGGGACGACCAATACATTCTCGACACCCATGTCGAATGCGGCTCGCCCGATCTTTCCGGCAAGCTCGATTCCGCGTTCACGCTTTGCCGGATCGTTGGAGGAAAGCGGGTAAGGCCAAAAGAGAAAGGAACACAAGCCGCTGATCGCGATGCCTATTTCGTCCGCCATTTTTCGTATGGCAGCGCAATCTTTGGAGTTGGCTTTAGGCGAAAGATCATTATCTAGGTCGTAGTTCAGTTCGATACCATCGAAGCCAGCATCTTTCGCAAGTTGCATGCACTCGCGCAGGTTCATGCGCTGCGGATACGGAAATGCCCAAAGATTGATCGACTTTTTCATATCAAAACGTTTTGGAGAAGCTCGTCTGTCATCGGACTTGACGGTCGATGCAATCGCGCTGCCAGCCACCACTTTGTGTGGTTCAAAAGCCAATGCGGATAATCCGATGCTTGCCGCAGTGGCCTTGATAGCATCTCGACGATGCATCGCGAGCGATTGGGATCTATGTTGGTTCATGATGGCTCCAAAGTAGAAAATGTATGATTAGTGAAATTGCCGTCCGGACTGTGACTCAGTATTGCGTGATCGCAATGGTGTCGCAACTGCCAGCGTAGCCTGACGACAGAATTATCCAGCGAGTGAATCCTAGAGCATTTCGGTACTCCGACGGTTCAAATCCCGCTGTTTTGTGGGGACTCGCAAACGCAAAAAGCCGGTGCATATCCAACTCGGGTGCAGCGTATTGTTCTCTTTTCCTAAGGGTAGTACTGTTTTGAAGCTAACTCCAAGCGGGGGCCCACTTCGCGTTTGCCTAAAACCTAAGCAAACGCCAGTACAAAGCATGCGGGATTCAGACGCAGAGAATTCTAGCCCCGAGGTTCCATCCAGAATTCGATTCGATAACGGATCTGGAACTTGTCAGACTCCGATTTTACGGCCACTGCTTGAGATTCTCCTGGCATATTCACTTGATCGGCGGTGAACCATTGCGACCACTCTCGCTGCTTTGCGGACGTTGTCGGATCCGCTGGCAACCGAATCTTGAAAAGAATCGACCGCTGGTTCGGCAATTCCAGCGCAAGAAGCCGCCAGGAGGCTCTATAGTACAACTCCACGCGTCCGGACATCACGGTCTGACCCTCCTCCGATTTTTCGACTTCAGGCGTTAGATAGACTGTCGGTCGTTCTTCGGAATTGCAATTTAGGCTCGCCTTCATCGTCGATGGGTCAACTGCAGATCCAGCCGGTGGAATGATCTCAAAGACCATTTGCGGAGAGGCTCCATTGCGATTGAGTAATTTGGGTATTGAGAGCCAATAAATTCCAAACCCAATGACGGCCAGTGTTACGATTACCAGCATGCCAATGAACGTACCAGAGACGAGTTGGCCGATATTTGTTATGCCTTGGAATCGCAATGTGAGAGGCATCGACAAAATCGAGGCGATCACGCCGCCGCAAATTCCGGCGACCATTCCTAGATAGCCATGGGCGCCTTCCATCGACGAAACACCCATTTCTTTTGCAAGCCAAATTGCGATGATGGCAGATACAGCGAATCCGATGAAGCCACCCAGTATGCCCGCTCCAACTACGATTAAGTAATTCATTTGTACCCGTTGGTTTTTCTTGGACAATTCCTAAACCCCAATGCTACGCTTTGTCTCAATCGTTTCAGCCAGGCGAAGTTACGGAAAGAGGTTGTTAGTTATGCGAGTGAAAAAGGACAAATTTTGGTTAGCCGAATTGGGAGTACGGTTGGGTCCTTTGATTCTTGGGACCGAGTATTCCCAAATCCTTCCAATCTTACACGAGCATGGAATCGATATCGACCTATCGAGAATGGCTACACCTGGCAAATTGTCGATACCGGAAATCGGCACGGAGCTGATTTTTTCGCAAACAAATCACCGACCTCTCGAAAGGATCGAAGTAGAAGACGAACGACTTAGATTCGGTTCGCTCTCCGTGATCGGCAGACGTGCACATGAGATCGTGCGTTTGTTCAAGGTTTCGCGAAAGGAAACGCTTTGGTGTAGCAATGAAACAAACATGGAAAACTTGATCCCAGCAACCTTGCAGGATAGAACCGCACAGAGTCGCAAATTGCTCGCTAGCGGGACACTCTGGATAACTTCATTGGGATTAGGTCTAACTCTCCGGGACGGACTGATTGCCAAGGTACATCTCTGCGATCCGATTCACTCTCCTAACATCGGTAACGGTTCGTGGACAAAGGAGCAGCAGTTGCTATCCGAAGTTCGTGAAATGCCGGCCGAGGCGATCACCACCACACAGAATAAACGCATATCCGTACTGAGCTCCCTAACGCATCTGTCACTCGTTGTTTCGATCGGCCTTTTGATGTGGTGGGGTATCGCTTTGCAGCGACGATGGAACGAGGCACCTGATGTGCCAGCGGTGGTGGTTGCGATGGAGCCGGCGGTCCTTCCCAACATCATTACATTGAGTTTCAATGACTCCAAAGGCGTTGAGCGTCGGCAGTCGCTTGGGCACAGGCAATTTTACATGTCACCCAATATAGGCGACGAGGTGAATATTCGCTATTTGCCCGAAGCACCTGAGATGGTGCTTGGACCGTTTGGTTATCGCGATATTGGGTTCGATACGGCGTTCCCGTATGGAATCGGAATCATCGCGACCTATTCCCTTCTACAATTGATTGTATTGCGAGTTTCGACGCATCGCGCAAGGGACAGAGCTTAGCGACAGGACTATGCCGTTGGCCGCAGCCATCCGACCATCAGTAGGCCGAAACCGTTCGACCAGGCGGCGGGTTCTCGAACTTGTCAATAAGAAAACAATCCAGCACAAGCTCGCGAGGACTAGCATGATGCTCGCCAAACGCAATAGAGAAGGGCCAAGACCAAAAGCAGCGAACAGCTCGGTTTCGCGACCGCGCTGATCGCCATTAGTCTCACATGCGCGAGATCGACCTCCAAATCGGAATTCGGCCACGCAAGATCACTTGGACGATTCGGCTTTGGCTTCGCCGTTTTCCGGCTTCTTTGGAATCTTGAATGCGCCATGATCTGCAGCAAAATGTGCGGTCATGTAAAAGAGTTTCGCAGCAGCCGCAATTTTGTGGAAGTTGATTTTGGATACTTGGTCGGTCGGCCGGTGATAATCGGGGTGAAAACCGCCAAATAGAAAAGCAACCGAAGTGCCTTTCTTGAAGAAGTTAGCTTGATCACTTCTTCCAAAAACTCCTTCTTCATCGTATTCGAAGGCAAAATTTACGTACTGATTCGCCTTCATGATTGCCTCATGCAGTTCTAGATCCCCTTGCTTGCTTCCAACCAAGTGGATCGAGGTTTCGTTCTCGCTTGCGGTTTCACCTTGTTTCTCTTCGTTGCGTCCGACCATGTCGACATTTAGCATGCAGATCATTTTGTCCAAGGGCAAGAGTGGATGGTCAACATAATAAGCGGAACCAACCAGTCCAATCTCTTCGCCTGCAAACCACATACACAGAACGCTCCTCTTGGGTTTGATTGGGTTGGCTGAAATCGCTCGTGCAATATTTAGTAAGGCAGTAGACCCTGACCCGTTGTCGTCGGCACCTGGAAACAAAGAACCGTTCTGAAGACCGAGGTGATCTAGGTGAGCGCCGATGACAATGTACTCATCGCGTGTATCGGGATCGGAGCCCGGTTGCCAAGCGAGTACATTGGGAACTGCAGCGGGTTCTTCACGGTAGCGAAGTTCGAGTTTCAATTCGCCTTCTGCAACGAAGATCTTGGCGTCCCCGTCTACAAGTGTCGTCCAACTGGCGTCACCACCGAATACCGAGACGATCTTTGCAGCGGCAGTTGTCGAAATGGTTCCTGAAAGGCTTGCAGCTCGTTGACGCCCACCTTCTCGTTGAAGTTGCGAACCCGATTTGGGTTCTTCGTTTACGATTCGGAAGGTTGCGACCGGGCGCTGTCTCGCGATAAGTCCTTGCGCTCTGCCCTGAGCCTTCTCGTCAGCTGTGTAAAAAACAATTTTGTCTCGTAGTGAGACGGATTCATCAATTTTTGGGGACTCTCCTGAGAGACATACAAACGCGACGCCGCCGCGTACTTCTGGTAAGTTGGTGAATCTCTCAAGTCCGATTGCTTTGTCGAATACTATGGAAAGATCCTTCGGGCCGGTCATTTTGGATTGTGTCGGTTCTACGGAAAGTCGCGACATGGGAAGCATTTGAAAGTAGGTGCCGCCATCCCCCATGGGTTCGAGCCCGAACTCAGCCGCCTTGCCAGCGACCCAATGGGCCGCTTTGGTGTATCCTACTTGACCTGTACCTCTCCCTTCAAAACCGGGGCCTGCGAGGATGGAAAGCCAGTCCTCGGCATGTTTATCCGTAATCGCATCGAATCCAACAATTAGTTCGCTTGGTGGTGCAATGCTTCCACTGAATTGCGCGGAAACCTCGAACATAGGAGTCGCTAAAAGAGAAAGAGTTGCAATACGCAGTAGACGGTGGTACATGGAATTCCCTTGAAAGACGTTGGGCCGTGCCCTCTGAAAGAGCTCTTACCACACAGTCTAAACCGTGCCCTACTACTAACGCAACCGATCTGTATCAGAAACCGATTCGGTCTCAGTGTTCGGTTTTCTAATTTATTGACGGCATGGTATCCGCCACGCTCTTCAAAATCCGCAGCAGATCCTTTGGATTGATTGGTTTGGTCAGAAATCCCGTCATTCCAGCATCGCGAGATTTGTCGGCGTGATCTTGATCGTGGTGGGCCGTCATTGCGTAGATTGGCAATAAATATCCACGGCTCCGAATGAGTATGGTCGCTTGAATTCCATCCAATTCCGGCATGTCGAGGTCCATGAGACAAATATCAAAGCTTTGCCGTTCAATCAAATCAAATGCTTCTTGCCCATTATTGGCAACCGTTGCGCGATGTCCAGACAATTCCAACAGCCCAACGAGAACACATTGGTTTACCAAACCATCCTCAGCGACAAGTATGTTTAACGAGCGATTCGCTTCCAAATCGCTAGATAAAGACGGACCGTCGCCAGGAATTTCATTAGGAATCGCTTGGGTCGATGCTACCGGTTGATCCTGGTTAGACAGAACGCTCATTACGGGTTCAAACCAAGCAGGTCCTAGGTACGGTTTCACAAGGTACCTCTGATTGGCATCTTGCGGTGCATCAGGTCCCTGAGCGTGCCAACATGGAATGCCGTTCTCGCTGGCTCGTTCGATCATTTCGTTTGCCTCTGGACCGGCGGCGAGGATGGCGTCAAAAAACGCGTAGTCAGGCCGATCCTGTGTCGGTTTGTCAAACCAAGTATCGAAACTAACGGCGAAACCTCCGCAATCCGTGATACTCTGTTCCAAACAGCGCCTTGCAGCCTCGCATGGGTCCAATACTAAAAATTTCATCCCAGGGAATCGCTTGAGCGGAACACATTCAACGGGGGATAAATCGAGAATGAATGGGAGGACTACTGTAAACTCACTTCCAAATTCCGGTTGGCTTGAAACTTGAATTGTCCCCCCCATGAGTTGCACCAATTCAGACGAGATAGATAGGCCAAGCCCTGTGCCTCCAAATCGCCGTGTCGTGCTATTGTCCGCTTGCGAAAATGATTCGAAGATCGAATTTAGTTTGTCTTCAGGAATGCCAATACCTGTATCGATAACTCGAATGACCAGCGCGGCGTGTTCTCCGAATGCGACCTCAACTCGAATTTCGACATGTCCTTTTGATGTGAATTTGATTGCATTTCCCAGCAGATTCAAAACGACCTGCCGCAGTTTCATTGGGTCACCAACTAGGCTTTTGGGGATCGATGGGGAAAAGTACGCAGCCAACTCAATTCCTTTTTGCCAAGCGGGGACAGAAAGCAGACTTATTGCATCAACGCAGACTTCAAGTGGATCGTATGCGATTGACTCAACAGTCATCTTCCCCGCTTCAATCTTGGAAAAATCGAGAAGATCATTTAGCAGTCGGAGCAATGACTCACCCGAACGTTGAATCGTACTCAAATAGTTGGTCAATTGCGGGCTACAGCTTTTGGCTAGTGCGAGCTGAGTCATTCCGAGGATGCCATTGAGCGGTGTTCGGATCTCATGACTCATCGTGGCTAGGAAGCGGCTTTTGGCTTGACTAGCTGCATTGGCAATTTCAATAGCTTCCCGAAGTTGCTCCTCGGTTTCACGTAAAGCTTCGTTGCTATGAATCAATTCGGTTGAACGCAGTTCTGCTGCTGCAGTCCGTTCCTCTACGCGATCTTCTAACGTCGAGTTAAGTTTGTGAAGCTCGCTAAACCCTTCGGCGTTTTCTAACGCAGCACCTGTTAGCGTAGCGATAAACTCAGCCACTTTTAGCTCTTCATTGCCGAAGAGATTCTCTAACTCGGTGTGACCGACGACCAAATAGGCGACAATTGCATCTCGAACTTGGATCGGCGTTACCAGTAGGCTACCGCTTGCAAATCGCTCTCGCTCGTTCCATGGCATTACGCGTGTGGTCGCTTCATCTCCTGATCGAGCAAGAAAGCTTCCACTATTGGCCATTCCGTCTAGCTGCATGGAGCAAACGGTATCGGTCGAGATATTGTCAGAAACGGTCCATCCTGTTTCGCCAGGTTCCTTTGAAAAAACAACAACGACTTGCCCTCGCAAAAGATGTTGGGCAGCCAAACAGCCTTCGCGAAAAATATCGCGTTTATATAAGGAACGTGTGATGCGACGTCCGTCGGCCAATAACGTATCAAATCGATCCGCAAGCGAGAGTGTTTCTTGCGAAGTGATGTTTCCCTCCACGCAACGGATCGAATCTGCTAGACTGTCCGAAAGAAAGTCCAGGCGAGAAGACTCGGGCTCCGTCAACTGCAATTGCGTGTCCGCTTCTCCTGCCGACATTTCCTTTAAACAGTTTAGCGACTCCCACGCTTGCATTGGACTTTGAAGCCGTTCCGCGCGCTCGACACTCTTACGAAACAATTTCGCCGATACACTTGTTCTACCAGTCAGTAGTTCGACCAGCGCGAGCTCTCGCAAAGCATGGGGGAGATCGGCAGGGAACTTCCTTGCGATCCTACACGCGATCCTAGCTGCATGTCTGGCTTCTGCGATTTGTTTGCGAAACAAATGAACTTGGAAACGTGGAGTCGAGCTAGCGATCCTACGAAGAGTGGTCGCCAGCCACGCATAGCACGGGCTGATATAAGTATTGAGATGTCCTGCTTTTTTGCATGTGTCTATCGCACCTTGCAATGTCACCACTGCTTCCTCAAGCATCCCAGTGTTTATCTGTACAATCGCTAACGCGAGATGTGTTTGAGCGTGACTTTGTGCATCGGTTCTATGAATCCTCGCTTGCTGCGCAACTATCTCAGGAGGGATTTTGTTTGGCGTAGACCTTACCCAAACATCGAGACTAATGCCGGCAGCTTGGTCATCTCCAATCACGACGCCTGAGTCGTGAATGCGTTGTGCGTCCGCAGCCGCTTCGCGAAATCGTCCGGCTCGATAAAGCGCGTTGGCTCGTTGATATCGCGCCATATTCGTTTCCCACGCATCACCTGTGCGCTCCAGCAGCTCAATTCCCTCGGTAGAAACCTCGATGCACTCGCGAAACTTTGTCGCTGCTAATTGAACAACACTGGCATAAGAAAGCGTTTGACCTTGCCCCCAAAGATCACCCTGGTCGCATCGTATTTTCAACGATCGTTTCGAATAAACTTCTGCCCGCTGAAAAAACCCAAGAAGACTACAGACCGGAGCATGTTCGGAATAACTCTTCGCGAGCTCAGGAGTTTCTAGATGCTTTTCTGCATCGTTCATTCCGGAAAGGTGTGCAAACAGAGTCCAAATCGCTCCGCGACTGAACCAGTACGTATGGGCCAACCGACTAAACAGAGTCCAACGCAATCGTTGTATTGGTGTCGCAGCTTTGCGACCGATGGGCAATCCGACTACGGTGTGTTTCACTTGAACAACCGATTGCCAGAGCAGTCCTAGGACCATTCGCGACATGGTTCTAGCGACACGCACGCCGCTCAATTCGAGTGCAGCAACGTACTGGTCCGCAGCTTGTCTCATCCGCCCACGTTTGAATTCCACGTCACCAATGCGACCCGTCAATTGAGTGCGATCGATTGCCCTGTCGGCAAAGGTAAGCGCTTCCTCAAACGCCGCGCCTGCAGCATCATATTCGCCAGTGCTCAGGAATACCTCTCCGATGCTCTCCAGGGTGTTGCGTTTTTGATCGCGGTTCGAAATTGGTATCCATTTTTCCGCCATTCGATAGTAGCGGATCGCGAGATCGTTTGCATATTGGCGTTGCGAGTGTTTGGCTGCCAGAGTTGAGAAATGGATCGCTTCGCTGGCCGACCCGGCAGCATCGTAATGGTACGCCAGTTCATAATACCGATTCGCGTCCTCGCAGAGTATCTTATTCGCTGCCTCCAGATGCAACTGGGTTCGCTCGTGTTCGTTGATTCCCGACAAAAACGATTGGCGAACATCTTCGTGAACAAAGCCAATTTGCTGTTGCTGACTATCGGACCAGACCAGTTGCCTTTGCAAAGAAAGTTCGACAGCTTCTTGGGCCAATATTGCGTCGATGCAAGACAGGTCTGCGGCTTCCGCAAATCGGAAGGATGCCCCTAAGATCGCGCCCGCAGTGAGGAATTTGACGACTAGGTCTGGGAGTCCGACGGTGCGGGTTGCTAGCGAACTCGCTCCTTGCCCGCATCCCTGCAACGTAATGGTTTGTCCCACGCGACATCCCCAAGCTCCGTCGCGTAACTGAACATTTCCGGATTCAATTACCCCCTGCAAAAGCGATATTGCGAGGAAAGGATTTCCATTTGCAGCGTTGGCGGACAGTTCCAAAACGTTCTTTGGAAACTCACCGATCATGGAACTGAGGAGATCCGTAATACTGCTCGGCGACAGGGGGGCCAGGATGTCTGGAACCGTATCAAGATCCACTTGAAGCTGATCTCGGTTGCACAACAATCCTGTTGCTACCAACATGAGTGAATCAAGGATCCCATCTTTTTTGGATTGCAACCAACCGATTAGCAAGTCGTACGAGAGCTCGTCCAGATCATCCAAATCATCTATCAGCATCACCACCCGTTTTGGTTGTTGATGCAATAATTCCAGTAGAGTCTCGACGCCTCTCTTCAATCGTTGTCCAGCGAACTTCTCTGGTCCAACATTTGCGTCCAATGCTGCGGACTTAAAAAGCCATGGAAGCAACGGACGCATGCTTTCTTCATGTTGCGTCAAGCCTTCCTTTAGGATTTGACAAAAATCCGGGTTCGATTGGCATTGCAATTCCAAATCGCTGCTGAGCGAACTGAACGATTCGAGCGGATGCGATTTTTCGCTTTGCAGTCCCTTCATCCGCAGTACTAATGCATCTCGGGCCATCGCCTCTTTCGCAAACTCGTCCATGAGCCTGGATTTGCCGTCGCCAGATTTCGAGAGGATTATCCAGCGAGGCAAAATCGGTTTGTCCGCCGAAAGGGAATGAATGAATCGCTCGATCCACTGCTCCCGTCCAACAAAGGAAGGTTCGCAAAGACGCTCACGCCGATCTTCGGTACCCAGGACAACCGATTCCGTTCGAATCCCATCCATCCAGTCTAGTATCTTGTTGAGATCTGCCAAAGCGGCTTTGGCAGTCTGGTACCTTTCACGAGGTTCTCTCTTTAACAACCGCTGGATAAACTCATCAACACATCGCGAAACAGTTTTCCCTCGCCATCGCAAACAAGTGACCGGCTTGGTCATTTGCCCAAGCATCAATTCGTTCAAATTGCTAGACGGGATCGGAGCGATGCCACTGATGGATCGATATAGAAATACCCCTAGACTGTATAAGTCCGTAGGCGGACCCATCGGCCTCTGAAGGATACCGGTTTGCTCCGGCGCTAGGAAAATCGCACGTTCTAGAGTCAATGGCGAATCGTTCGCTGCGCCTTGACCGTGCTTCATCGCCTCCGTTTCTCTACCCGCCAATATTGCTTGTCGCTGAGGCAATTGAATGAAAATGGTCTCGTCGCGAAGCCCTAAGAACACTTCACCATTTTCATGTTTTGCCTGCAACGCCGACAAAACATCGGTTGCCAATTGCAACAACGCTAAAAGCCGTTGCGGCGGATCGCTGATCGCAGAGAGCCAATCGGAAGCCAGGATTGTGCGGGCGTTGAGCTGATGGGAAATCAGCGGCAAACCGGTTTGAGTTTTCGATCTACTTGGTTGGGTCACGAGAAGAAGCCGAAAACAAAGCTGGAATTTTTGCGCGATTGGAGAGACCTGTCACGATGCACCGATTGGAGTATGCGGCTCAGATATCGGGTCGCAAACAAGAAATGTTTGGATTGCGTTGATTCTTGTGAAACTTCATCGAAGTTCCCGATTGTGCGATTGTGGTAAATCGAATTCCAATTTCTTGATGGATGTTTTCCGTTTCGCCTCAAGTCACAGCGTGTAAGCTCTCAACAGAAATATTAAAGGCCATTCCGCCCAGCCTTCTTTCACATCGTTCGTCCTTTTCGAATAAAGTTTATGAGCTTTGACTGGAGTTGAAATCGTGGAATCAAGGGCATATCTACAAACAGGGCAATTCACTGGGAACGAAACCGTCATTCGGCGCTTCGACAGCCGCCATTCATCCGTTCCGGATGCGAATCTGACCTTTATACGGGAGATTGCATTCGATTTGCAAACCGACGTCCGGCATCCAGAAAAAATACACTCCAGCGTTCATCGCTTGTTTCATGAGTGCAAGAAACTGCGAGACCATTTGCCAACTGACCAATGGAAGAAGTGCGTACAAAGGATTCGCGAGTCGGAATTGATACCTTTGGTGCACCAAGACCCCTTCACAAATCGGGCGTTCAGCAAACCGAGAGGCTATGCTGGCGATGCAATTATGATGGACTATATCTACGGCGAGGAAGAGGGATGGCAACCGCCCCCGACCAGCGCCTTGGGCAATGAGGTCTTCTTATACACCAGCAATGCAGCTGCCTCCGCCGGCGTGCGCGCACGACGCGAATACATTGCCGAAAAACTTGATGAAGTCGTAAGAGAAAGGGCATCACCCGAAGTTCTTGCTATCGCATCCGGCCACCTACGGGAAGCTTCGATGAGTTCGGCCATTCGCCGACGCAAGTTCAGCAGGTTCATTGCCTTGGACGCTGATTCAGAAAGCCTTAAGGAAGTCGATCGCTGTTTCGGACGATTGGGCGTTCGATGCGAGTTGGCGGATATACGGAAAATGCTCACGGGACAATTGAACCTCGGCGCATTCGACCTGATCTATTCAACCGGCTTGTACGATTACCTCAAAGAGAAGACGGCGCAGAAACTAACCTACCATTTATTCACTATGCTCAAGCCAGGAGGCAAACTGGTAATCGCCAACTTTGTTCCTACCATTGACGATATTGGATACATGGAAGCGTGCATGGATTGGTTCCTAGTGTACCGCGATCGAATGGACATGATGAAGATGACCAATTTGATCCCGCAATGCGAACTACGCCACATACGCGTTCACACGGAAGAAAACCAAAACATTATTTTCCTCGAAGTGACCAGGACTTGAAAATTTGCACGAGTCAAAAATAAATCTGTACGGCAGAACACTCCATTTCGTGCAAGGTAAACGATCAGTTGCAAGGCACAGGAATACTCGATTGCAATGCGACATGCTTTCCGTCCAACGGAGACGACCACTGGGTTATGTTAGCGGCCTTGATGTGCGAAGGTGGATTCTCTTCGTCGAGCTCGAATCGAATGCGACGCATTTCATTCTCGACCTTTGCGAAGGCTTCTACTAAGTCTGGGTCAAAGTGGGTACCGCAGCTTTTGTAAATGATGCCAGCAGCAACTTCGTGCGAGAAGGCTTCTTTATAGACACGCTTCGTGGTCAATGCGTCATACACGTCAGCGATTGCAACGATTCGAGCGGAGAGCGGAATGTCGCTTCCCTTGAGTTGAAATGGATACCCTGTTCCATCCCATCGTTCATGATGCTTCAATGCGATGTCCAACGCCATTTTAAGAAAACTAGCTTCAGGATGAGCTTGCGCTGAAGCGCTTAGCGTCTCGCCTCCAATAAGCGTATGACGCTTCATGACTTCAAATTCCTCGGTTGTGAGCTTTCCCGGTTTGAGGAGAACGCTGTCTGGAATGCCAACCTTACCCACGTCATGGAGTGGACTGGTCAAATAAATCAATTCGACGAATTGTGCGTCCACTTCATTCTCGAACTTAGGCCACGACATCAATTCGGTTGCCAAGACTTTGGAGTACTCGCGAATTCGTTCCAAATGAGTTCCAGTGTCTTGATCGCGACTCTCAGCCAATTTGGCAAGCGAGAAGATCATCATGTCGCGCCCCTCAAGTGTGAGCAATCGGCGACCGCCCTCCATTCGCAATCGCAATTCCTCCTGGCGGAATGGTTTGCTCAAATAATCGTCCGCTCCGGCATCCAACCCGAGCAGCACACTGTCTGTATCCGAGTGACTGGTCAACAAGATCAGATATGTGTATTGAATAGACTGCCGATTTCGAATCGCGCGGCAAAGTTCTACACCACTCATTTCAGGCATGTCTACGTCGGAAATGACAATGCGTGGAGCGTAATGCCGCATCTTCTCCAATGCCTCTTTGCCATTGGATGCGAGCTCTACTAAGTAGCCGGACACCCGAAGAAAATTGGCCAAAATCTCGAGCGCGATGGGATCGTCATCGACAATCAATACTTTGAGTCCATCAGTTTTGCTGCTTGCTAAGGATGGTATTCCAGTCATTTTCAATTCGAATCCGGCGCAGAGAGGGAGTCCAACAAGTTTTCGATCTGAAATTTCAAATCAAACCAACGTTGGGCGACGATATCGATTTGATTGGAACGTGCAGCTTGCTCAACATCGTGTGCAACTGCCGCGAGGCGTTTGGCACACATATTCGCTGCAGTCCCCTTCATCTTGTGCGCAATCCTGGCGACCGAAACCAAGTCGTCGACCTGGACCGCGACTTGAAGCGATTGTTGCTCCACCGGTAGCGAACTGGAAAGCGCCTTTAAAAGCTTCTCAACCAATGCCGAGTTTCCCATACATCGTGCTAGCAGCTCGTCGGCGTCAATCAATGACATTGCGTTCGCTGTGGACATAAATGGGTTTCCGTGCAGGAAGTGGGTTTTTGCGCTCTTTGGAAATGCGTACGTAAAACTAGCATGCCTTTTGCGCAACAAAGCAAAGAAACCAAAAAGTCTGCCATTTTTCGCAAGTGGAAATCCGAAGATTTAATGAATAAGCCGCGATTTCCAACACGACACGGCTGCGGTTGTAGCCTACGACCGAGACGATCGTCACAATAGGATCCAAGACACTAGACCAGACCCTTTTTACCGAAAAATTTCTACAAAACGCTTATCCGAGTAAACATCACCGATTGCTCAGAATGTCTCAGGGTAAACGACGAACTCAATTCGCCGATTGCTAGCGCGATTTGCCGGGCTCTGGTTATCTGCGATGGGGTAGTTGTCACCATGATTGAGCGTGAATAGCTGACCGACGGGCATCTGATTTCTGCGTGTAAAGTGTTCGAGGACTGAATTGCTCTGTGCGGCAGCCAACTGATGGTTTGTTGAATAGGTGCCGCCATAGAGGGGAGCATTGTCGGTATGCCCTTCGATCGCGATCCTCTGTCGTGCATAGCTTCGCTTGAATGTCTCCGCTATGCGGTCCAGAATACTCGATGCAGAAGGTGAGAGCTGTGCCGTCCCCGGCTGGAATAATTGATCCGCTGGAACGCGTAGACGGATGACCGTACCATCGTTTTCCACGGGATAGCCGAGCTCACGCAATGGCTCCCCGACATTTTTGCTGCTCGTATTTGCCGTCAGCCTAGCCCCACTTCGGCGCTCTCCATGCGACAGTTCCACTTTAGCCCGATCGTCTAACCCTCGAAACTGTTGATTCGCCTGAACCGAAGCAATGCGAGATTGCTGCAGTTGATTGTTGACGTCCCCAAGTTGCCTCTGCATCAATTCAGACCGTTCCTTGAACAACTGCATTTGCTGTTGCGATTGCGCCAGCTGTGTGGTGAGCTGCCGGTTGTTGTCATCAAGCAGTTTCGCTCTTCGTTCTAACTCGGCGAGCTGCGCCGGCAGTTGCGGGCTAGCAAGATTCTGCGTTGGATTGGATGTCAAGAAACCAGATGGACTAGCGGTCAAATAAGGATTGCTTCGGCTGCATCCAAATGCGACGGAGAGAATCGCAAAGATACCCACAAACGCACATGCACGAATGCACGCTCGAATTGTGTTATCCGACCGCTGAGGTTTAATTGCCGAAAGAGGAAATTCGAAAAAGTCCATAAGCTGGTTAGTATCAATTAACTCGAGTCATAGCAAGAGCGGACCGATTGACAGCAATCATGCCGCTAACCGTTTGTACATTTCAATCACTCGTTCGCCAACGACGCTTGGGGCACACATCGATTGAACTCGCTCTTTTGCGGATTTACCCAGCCTTGAAATTTGATCGGGCGCAGAGTACAGACGCCGAATAGCGATGGCCAAAGCACCTTCATCTCCGCGAGGGACAACAACCCCATCGACACCGTCCCGTACGACTTCCTTCATTCCTCCTGCGTTGCTGACAATGGGACAAACACTTTGCCCCATGGCTTCCAGCAACGCACGACAAAGTCCTTCCTTGCGTGATGGCATAACAAAAAGATCCATTCCTTGCATCAACGAAGACGCATTGTCAATGTAGCCAAGCATTCGTAGTCGACCCTCAAGTCTAGGATCCGATAGCAATTGGGCAACCGCGGGGTCATTGACAGGGCCAGCAAGGATAGCTACCCAATTCGGAATGTCCGACAATTGAATTAAGGCCCGGAGCATAACATCAATTCCCTTGACTGGGCGAATCGTTGCAACCGTTCCGACAATAAAGGCGTCCGGCGCAAATTGAAACTTGGCCAGCAGCTCTGCTCGGGACCATGGATTCGATTGAGTTTCCACGCAGTTGTAGATGACTTCGCATTTACTCTCGCGAATCCCCCCTTCTATCAATGCATTTTTGACAGCGATTGACTCGCACGCATGCATGGCAACCTTAGGGGAAAGATAGGAAATCCAATCCGCAGGGTCACGCCACGAAGGCACGCGAGTAATTCCGTAAAAGGAGACTATCTTGGGTGGCTTGCGCATTCCTATCGTCGCGAGCACGGTCTGTGATAAGGAACGGGGCAAAAAGGAATGTACGATGTCTGGTTGAAAATCGCGTATAGATTTTCTCAGGCATGCGATCGCTGCAAAGTCCATTTTCCGGCGACTAGAGTATTTTACAAAACGGACGTTTCCGTCATCTTTGCCGAGCGGCACCGATGCATCCGCAATCATCAACTTCATTTTTTCAGTCGCGTTTGCTCGCCCTTGAAGATTACAAGCCAAAGCCCTTGGCGCGTTGATGGTTAAAACTCGCATCGACCACTCCCCTGAAAAGCAACAACCGTCGGGCTAAGCAACTAGCTCGCGATCTGAATCATAGCCAAGCAAGCGTTCACACAGCTAGAGTAGAACATTAATCCCCAACTGTTTCGGCCCGTAGCACAGGTTCGCGAGCAAAATGAATGAACATGGATGAACAAGATGTACAGGATGATTTCAATTCGCTGATAGATTGACTTGTGTCGTGTGAGTTGTTTGTATTTGAGTTTCGGATTGACAGAATTGATCAGTGATTTCTCTCCAAACTGTAAATCGGATCGACGATCATCCTGTAAATCCTGTAAATCCATGTTTCTTTCTCCTGTTGTGTCGACTGGTGGGTTATGTCAATTTACTTATGCACAGGTGCCTAGCGTCCGGTTTTCTCAAAGCAAGAAACAATGCCCTTCAACTGAGTTGAAGCGCCGCATTCCATTTCTGTGCATCGATAGTCTTAGTTGAGGGAATCGTAAAGCTAGCACTTTCACAATGAGGCCATTTGTTCCGTCTTGACCCGGAGTCCGCGGACTTCGTACACTCCCCGACTTACGCAGCTCTCTAAAACCAGAATTGCTCCGATACCAAGAGGCTATCGGCTGGTGAGAATTCATCGTGGGCGACCCAACATTGTCCCGCATTTTCATGAGGAAAACAAATGCGTTCTACCAAATCCAATCGCCGCCGGACCATTTTGCGAACTGCTCTTCGATTAACAATTGCCATTCCGATCACATGGTCTTTCAGCACGGTTGCATTGTCCCAAGACCGGTCGCAGGGAAAACCCCAAAATCAAAAAGGTATACCGGCTTCCAATGTGTCGTCGAGTAAAAAGGCTTCCGACACTTCCAATGAAGCGCCCAAAGTGGTAGCGACAGTCAACGGCAACCCCATTCGAATCGAGGAGCTCGCTGCCCAATGCAAGCTCCGATTTGGCACCGATATTCTCGAAGATCTGGTCAACAAAACTCTGATCCATTCTGCTTGCCTTGCTCAAAAAATCGAGATTACACACAAGAACATCGATGATGAAATCGCTCGTACGGCGAGCAAATTCAACCTCTCGACGACGATGTACTTGAAGTTGATTCAAGACGAACGAGGAATCGGGCCGGAGCAATATGCTTCGGATATTATTTGGCCGATGCTTGCTCTACGATCTCTATCGAAAGGACAAATCCAGGTTACGCCAAAAGATATCGATCAAGCGTTTCAGCGGGAGTTGGGACCAAAGGTCCAAGTTCGAATGATTGCTTGCCGAGACGCTCAAAAACTTGCGCAACTACAGAAAGAAGCTACGGCAAATCCCGAAAGCTTTAAAACGCTCGCCAAGAACCACAGCGAGGATCCTAGCAGCGCCAGCGTTGAAGGGCTTTTGCCACCCATTGTTCGCTTCAGTGGTGACGATGAACTCGAAAAAATCGCGTTCGGCCTGCAGCCGAATCAAGTCTCTCAAGTGTTTCCCGCCGGCGAAATGAGTGTCATCCTGCAATGCGTGCGACACTTGCCACCTGCAAATCCACCAGGTGCTCAAATGCAAGAGATCCAGAATAGAATCAAAACAGAGCTCGAGGATTTTAAGCTTAGAGGAATGGCGGAAACTGTCTACAAATCGTTACGGTCCAACGCGGAAGTGACCATTGTGCATGGCAAACCAGAACTGGAATCCCAGTATCCCGGCGTAGCCGCTATCGTAAACCGTCAAAGCATTCCAATGCAAACCTTTGACGTGGCCTGCGTAAAACGTCATGGAGCTCAAGTCCTGGAAGGAGAAATCAACCGCAAGCTGATCGAGGGATCGCTTGCCAAATCAGGGCTTCAAGTTACTCAAGCAGACATCGATGCCGAGATAAGGCGAGCGGCCGACTACTATGGTTTTATGAAGCAAGATAATACTCCAGACATTGACGCATGGATGAAGAGTGTTTTGTCCGAGGACAATGTCACTTTTGAACTTTATGTCCACGACGCAATTTGGCCAACCGTGGCTCTCAAGAAGCTTATCGATGGCAAGGTTCAAGTAACGGACGATGACTTGAAAAAAGGCTTCGAATCCAACTACGGACCACGCGCAGAAGTCCTCGCGATCGTTTTAAGCAGTCAACGTACCGCACAAGAAGTATGGACACTTGCTCGCAACAACGCTTCCGAACAATTCTTCGGCGATCTTGCCCATCAGTACTCTGTCGAGCCAAGTTCCAAGAGCAATATGGGTAAAGTGCCGCCACTCCGAAGGCATGGTGGACAACCAACCTTGGAGAAAGCAGCCTTTGATCTGAAACCAGGCGACATCTCAGGAATCATCGAAGTCAATGGCCAATACGTCGTCTTAAAGAGTCAAGGGTTGACGACACCCGTTGTCCAGGACTTCAATGCCGTCAAAACAGAACTGTACAAGGATATCCTCGAGAAAAAGCAACGCATTGCCATGGATACTCACCTTTCCGGTATGATTGCAGACGCACAAATCATTAACTTCTTGACATCCAAGACTCGATTGGGCGGAGCCGAAACAAAGGCTGCAATGGAAGCGTACGACAAGGAATCGCCGCCCAATTCACCCCCGCGTCCATCGCGATAAAAAGGGATTGCGAACTCATCAATGAACCTCCTTCATACTTCCGTGAAATAGGTATGAAGAACCGTAAACCATCGGATCCTTGTTGAGTGACCGACAACAAAGAACTTTGCTGTGTCTACTTTGGATCGCGGCTAGCGCCTGCGGCTCACATGACAAACGAACTACACACTGATCATGCTACGCCTCAAAAGGGGAGCCGTCGTGCATTTCCAAAGAACCGTAATACCGTTCTCGATATCATCCGAGTTTCGCAGAAGGTGCCGAGTTTCCCTCTAATTCGAAGCATGCAGTTAAAAAATCTTTCCTGCATTCGAAAAAACGCCTATGCAAGGATCGCATGGTCCACACTCTTCGCGAAAGCCTACAGTTTGGTTTGCTTGAGGATACCGGAATTGCGAGAGTTGTTCGTTACTTATCCTCGGAAACACTTGTATCGTCATCCACACTCGGTGGCCTCCCTGTCCGTTCATCGCAAAGACGATTTCGGTGACGAAAGGCTAATCTGGGGACGTTGGAAAAACCCAGAGTCCAACACCTTGATCGAATTGCAGAGCCAATTGGACGCATTCAGCAGTGCGCCCATGGCAGAGGTTTTTGGCGAAGGCATGATGCTCGAACGTCGCTCGGCCATAACACGTCGATTCGTATGGTGGTGGGTGACCAACTGGTCCGGGAGAAACCGAGCCAAATACGTTGGAACTTTTAGCATTTCGAGTGTTGGCGGCCATGGTTCGCTGAACGCATACCACCCCTTGGTAACAACCTCCAGCTTGGCATTTGGGCCAATCAACGATCTGGGTGAATGCGAGGTTGTCCTCATTTGTGACCATCGGACTTTGGATGGCGTTTTGGGATCGCGGGCCTTGGAAATGCTCGAAGGGATCCTCACAACGGAAGTCGCTGAAGAAACTAGGAATCTGATTCCTCCAGCTACTATCGAAGCGGCATGAAGCGACACAGTCTACAAACAACTTCTTAATCGCCCTTTGCTTTTGCAATCACAAAATCGACTAACGCTTGGCATTTGAAAAAGCCCTCCCAAAAATTGTGCCCTTGCCCTTTCACGACCTGCAAATCGATTGCGGTTTCGCTGCCAGTCTTTTGATAGGCTGATAGGAATGCTTGCGAGTTCTCCTTGAGAGGTACGACTTTGTCTTCGTCGCCATGAATGATAAACACAGGTAGTTTCGCTTTGCCCAACGTTGTTACTCGTTCGATTGGATTGTATTTCGTTAACTTTGTTTCGAGTTCGTCGGGCGACAAGCCATAGGCGGCAGCTGCTTTGGCAACCCCCGGGTACGTTGTGAAATCGAATACAGGGTAGATGCCAGCTAGCCCCGCAAATCGCTCGGGATGATCGCAGGCCCAAGCCGTCACCCACAAGCCACCGCGACTTCGACCGAGCAGACAAGGGCGTGACGATAGCCCCTTGGACTCAATCATTTGCTTATAGAAAACATCAAAGAGCCTTCGTGAGTCCGGACTTCCGTACGCTTCGCCCACATCGATTCCAGCAATGGCAATCCCGGCATTGAGAAACTGCTGATGCATCCATTTTTCGTGCTCGTCCGGATAGCCAGACAATGTTGGGGCATAGAATACCCACGGTTGTGGCGATTTCCTAAGTCGTACGTCGGGCCACAAAATGAAGGCGCGTCGGTTCTCAACCAAAAACGATTCGCCCGGCAGTATCAGCTTTTTGATCTCTTTGGGCTCTTGAGGTTCGGTCGCAAACACTTTTGAGGTTGCCATCAATGCAACAAAAAACAATAAGTATCGCATCGTGAATCGCCATGGGAATGGAGTGAAACGGAAGCGGACTATTCAACATTATGAATAGCATCCGGAGTTGATAGGTCCATTTGGCAATTATAGCGCGATCCATGCGATCTCAAGGCACCGTTGCAATCAGGGCTTGATAACTGCCACTGGGTTAAACAAGTTTTTGCAAGTCGGCCCGCGTGTCTTCGTAGGTCGTGTCAAAAGCCAATGCGCTCGCATCAGGTTTTGCGTTCCATCGCTTGCAGGCCTCCAAGTACAAATCTGGCCACCAATTGCGATGCTCTGTTAGCCCTTGATCTCGATATGCGTGCCATTGGCTGACTACTTTAGTCCAGCATCTATCGCCGTACGCGAGTGCCTCTTGCAACGACTTGTAGCGAGGAACATACCATCTTCTCCCAATCTGAGCATGAAGCACCTCATCTGCCCAGTCAAAGTCTTGAAACATACCGGAAACGGCATCTCCGCTGCCTAATCCTACTTCCCACTCGTAGCGTTTGCCAGTGCGGGGCATCAGGCCCTGTTCAATAAAGAATAAAACGCCATGCCGTTCGCGAGCGTTTAATTGCAAATTCAAGTTGCGAGACCAAGTGAAATTAATTGGGATCTTGCTCCAGTCAATACCCAACGACACGAAACCCACCTCACCCATCATGGCATGTCTGGCTTCGTCCCATAACTGGCGACTCATCTCGGTATGGAATTCCCATGGCTCTTCGTCTCGAAGGTCATACAAAATACTGGCCATCATCTCAGGAACGTCTAATTCACGAATACGTTTGTAATACATCATCAACGTCTTGTCGCGCGCGGAGAACCGCTCATCATACAGGAACGCCTCTGGATTGACTCCGGCGTTGTAGCTATCGTGAAACCGTTCGTCTCGTTTGGGTTCGCCGCAATACGTATACGGCTTTAATGAATAGCATGGAACTGGTGCCACAGCGGCGTTGTGATCCAAGCTACCGTCTACGCCACCGGCGGAGGCAATGCAACTTCCAAGAAGTTCTCGCCACGAGTCCATAGACTGTCGTTGCTCAACACTTACTAAACAATCGATCGCTTGAGAGCCAAAGTCAACAACGTCGGCTAGCTCAAATTGCATCAGTTTCGCTAGCCGGACCGTTGGAGCATCAGCGAGCGGGTGGGCATCCCGCTGAAGTCGACTCGCGCCTTCGAGAATCGCCGGCAACGCAATTTCGTAAACGCCAAGCAGCAATTCCTCCGTCTTGGGCGAAGCCAAAATCTCGTCCATCAACAGTTTCAGGGAATCATGGGGAACCACATCCAACCCAAGCGGTGGGAATCTCATTTCACTGACGCGTCGGCGAATGGAAGTAGTATATTCGGCGCAAAGATAGGCGTGATGGCTAAACGCCGTCTTCAATTCGTATATAGGCTCGGCGGTAATCCTCGCCGTGAGAGTCTCGTACAACCTCTTCAATACATAGTGCAAGTGCTTTAGTCGGGCGGTACATTCATCAACGCTCCATTCGCATTCGACCGCGCGAGCCATGGTGGTCAGCCCCGCCAACGCTGGAAGTCCCCGGTAAGAAACATAGTTTTCGGCAGTATAGTCGTTGCTCATCATCATGCCTTAGATTCCTGAGTTGGAGCGTAAATGAACACGGACCTGTCATGAGAGTTCTTCCGCAAAAAGCTGTCAACTACACTAGGCTTTGTTTCTAAACACGTAGTTGTGTCTCTCCGATACGCGAATTCACTGCGTCTCGGAGAGACGCAGCTACGAAAATGCTAGTTTAGACGCAGAGCCTAGGACTATTATCGTCCTAGAGACAAAAGTGTTTACAATGGGAGTGAAAATCCCTCCATTCTCATTCCCCACCGACAACTTAATCCTAATGACGTTCCATCCAAACCGCCGGCACTTTTTGGGCCAAATGGCGACCGGAATACCAATGGTCGCCATGGCGCATCTGTTGGCAAGTGACAATCCAGCACTGGCTGACAATCAGCAACCCCATTTTGCACCCAAGGCGAAGCGAGTACTCCAAATATTCTGTCCTGGCGCGGCCTCCCATATCGACTTATGGGACCACAAGCCGATGCTGGATAAACTCGATGGAACGCCGATGCCGGGTGAAGAGACGGCCCTGACTTTTCAAGGAAAGAATGGGAACCTGATGAAGTCCCCTTGGCCGTTTGTTCCAGCTGGTCAAACCGGAAAGAAAATCTCATCGATGATGCCCCACATGGCCAAGCATGTGGATGATATCGCATTCATCCATAGCATGGTTTCAAAAACGAATACGCACGGACCGGGATGCGTGAACATGAATTCATGCTTCGCTCGTGACGGTTTCCCGACTGCCGGCTCTTGGATCAGCTATGGACTGGGGACGCATAACGAAAACCTGCCTACCTACGTCGCTATTCAGGACGTACGTGGCGAGCCACCCAATGGCAAAGCCAATTGGGGAAACGGTTTCTTGCCAGCGCAGCACCAAGCTGTCACCATGTCCGCACAACAGACCTTGCGTAATCTCCCCCGTCCTTCGACGATTTCCAATCGAGAAGAACAAGCCACTCGCGAATTTCTAAATCGCATCAATACCGAGCACGCGAGTCTTCATCCAGGCAACGATGAATTGCAGGCACGTATCGCAGCATATGAATTGTCGGCAAAGATGCAAATGGCAGCGCCAGAGGTTAGTGATCTCACTCGAGAGTCGCCGCACGTCCATCAAATGTATGGAACCGACGACCGAAACAAACTCAAAGCGGCTTATGCCAAGAATTGTCTGCTCGCTCGACGCTTGCTCGAACAAGGGGTCCGATTCGTTAGCTTGTATTGCGCCTCACGGGCAAGCGCTGTGGATGGACTCCTCAATTGGGATGCGCACAAAACGCTCAAGGCTGATTACGACCGCCACCTTCCCATTTTCGATCAGCCTACTGCTGCCTTGCTTTCCGATCTCAAGCAACGCGGATTACTCGAAGACACACTCGTGATATGGTGTTCTGAGTTTGGAAGAATGCCAATGCATCAGGAGGGGACCCTAGGACGCGATCACAATCCGGATGCGTTCACGACTTGGATGATGGGGGCTGGAATTCGAGGCGGTACAAGCTACGGGGCAACCGACGAGGTTGGTCGACGAAGCGTTGAAAACATTGTCTCCGTTTATGATTTTTATGCGACCGTGCTTCATTTGATGGGACTAGATCATGAGAAACTGACCTACTATCACAACGGCGCAAATCGGCGACTTACGGATGTACACGGACACGTCCTCAAGGATGTCTTGTCATGAACAAATCAGCCCCAACGACTTCTTGGATCTCGACATTTCTGTTTCTCGTCCACTTTTGTAATTTGGGGCAAGCAGAAGATGCGGATGGTATTGCCTTTTTCGAACTAAAGATTCGACCTGTCTTGATCACTCACTGCTATGGTTGCCATAGCCAAACGTCAGAAAAGCTCCGTGCCAATCTCCTGCTCGATTCGAAAGCGGGTTGGGAACGTGGGGGGGACAGCGGGGGTCCTGCAATCGTACCGATGCATCCAGAACGCAGTCCATTGATTGCCAGTGTGCAGCATATTGAACTGGAGATGCCACCAAACAAGCCTAAACTTCCTGACGGTGTCATCGCGGATCTTGTGGCGTGGGTAAAGATGGGAGCACCTGATCCTCGAGATGGTAAATTGGAGGCAAAACGCGCAGACAAATCATGGTGGTCGCTGCAGCCTATCGCCAAACCTGTGGCGGAAACAGCATCCGAAGACCGTCGCACCCTCGACAGTTTCATTGAATTGAAGCTCGCAGAAAAAGGGCTGAAGATTGGTCCGCCTGCAGAAGCTCGAACCGTCATTCGGAGAATGAGCTACGACCTTATTGGATTGCCGCCAACCATGGAAGAAGTGTCTGAATTCGTCATAGACTTTCAAGAAAACCCATCCGTTGCGACAGCTGGGTTGGTTGACAGGCTGTTGGCAAGCCCACGCTATGGCGAACGATGGGGTCGGCACTGGCTTGACGTAGTGCGTTTTGGTGAAAGCTATGGCTTCGAGCGCAACGTTATCAATGACGACATTTGGCCATTTCGAGACTATGTGATTCGTTCCATCAATTCGGACAAGCCGTTTAATCAGTTCATTGTTGAGCACTTAGCGGGCGATATCGTAGGAAAAGGGCAACCTGAAGTAGAAATCGGTAGCGCGTTTCTAGTAGCCGGACCTTATGACGATGTCGGCAACAGCGATCCCGTTGCTGCCGCAAATATTCGTGCCGCTACACTGGACGATCCTATTACTGCAATCAGTGGCGCTTTTCTCGGTTTGACGATCAACTGCGCAAGATGCCATCATCATAAATTTGATCCGATTCCGACCGAAGATTACTATCGCATTCGGTCTGCCTTGGAGGGTGTGTCACACGGTCGACGTGCTCTAGTTACCTCCGAACAACAGCAAGCGTATTCGGATGCGATCAAACCCTTGAACCAAGAAAAAGCGTTGTTGATTAGCGAACGCAAAGAACTGGAACGAACGATCGAGGCACGAGCCAAGCTTCTGGTGGAACCCCCTACAAGACCGAAAATCGATGTGGTACGTACCGAGGAGTCGTTTCCGCCGACAGATGCACGCTTTTTGAAGTTTGTAATGCATGCAAGCACAACCAACCCAAGGTCAGCCGTCGGCGCGAAGCTGACGGAATTTCAAGTGTGGAGCATTGATTCAGAGCCTCGCAACGTTGCATTGGCTTCGAATGGTACTCAGGCTATTGGCGAACGTTCTTCGGTGGCCGAAGATTTCGTCGAAGCCTACGGCCCACAGTTGGCAATCGATGGAGTACTGGGGGAGCAATGGTTTATTGGCTCGCCTGCGGTGTTGCAACTTTGCTTTTCCAAAACCGAGCGAATTGATCGGATCGCTTTTGCCAATGACAAAGGGACTCAACAGGCACAGGATAATTCTAGGGGGGCGACTCCGACGGACTATGAGATCCTGGTTTCAACGGACGGAGAAACTTGGAATACTATCGCAGGTAGCGCTGGCCGAGAACCTTGGACCGAAGGGCATGCGATTGATCGGGTTCGCAAAAAAACCCTTACGTCCGAAGAGACTTCGGCGTTTGCGAAATTCGACGCTTCGATTGCCGACATCGAAAAACGAATTCGCAGAGTACCAGCGCCCCAGGAGGTTTGGATTGGCAAGCATGAGCAACCCAAGGTGCAGACCTTTGTCCATAAAGGGGGGGACCCTACAAAGCCACTTGAACCCATCACACCATCCGGACTTGCCGTTCTGGACCATATCTTAGAACCCTATCGCTTGGAGGTGAATGCGGATCAAGGTGAACGTCGACTTTCACTTGCCAAGTGGATCACGAGCGACTTGAATCCATTGACAGCCAGGGTTCTTGCGAATCGCGTTTGGCAGTATCACTTCGGCACGGGAATTGTCGATACGCCAAGTGACTTTGGATTCCAAGGAAGCCGCCCCACACATCCCGAAATGCTTGACTACTTGGCACAAAGGTTGATTTCAGGGGGATGGCGTCTGAAAGACTTGCATCGTGAAATCATGTTGTCACGCACCTATCTTCAGTCGTCCAATGCCAACGATAGCAACTTTGCATTGGGGAGCCAATTGGATAAGTCATCTCGGTTGTTTTGGCGATTTCCAACTCGACGGTTAAGCGCAGAAGAGATTCGCGACACCATTTTGAAGACGACAGGTAATTTGGATTTCAAGATGGGCGGGCCCGGTTTTCGGTTGTACAAATTTACTCAGAACAATGTTTGCACCTATTTCCCGCTCGACAAACTCGGCCCGGAAACGTATCGCAGGTCCGTCTATCACCAAAATGCCAGAGCGAGTGTTGTGGACATCCTGAACGACTTTGATCTTCCAGACACTTCGTTCGCTACCCCAAAGAGAGCCAATACCACAAGCCCGATGCAAGCGTTGACTATGCTGAATCATAGCTTTATTCAAGATATGGCAGCGTCACTCGCTGAGCAAATGAACCAAAACTTTCCGGCCGATTCGGAACGGCAAATCAACTTCGTTTTCTCAGTTCTATTCCAACGGATGCCGGACAAAGGAGAAATGATCGCTTCGATAGATTTATCGCGTGCTCACGGACCCAAAGCACTTTGTCGCGCGTTGCTCAACTCAAATGAACTGATATTTCTCGAATAAACGAACACTGGTTTTCAATAGCGTTTCGCGTTTCGCCTGGACAATCGCCGGCAATTCAACGAGCATTGCGAACTGGCTTAGCCGATCGCTTTCGCCCTGGTATGCCCAACGCTGGTTAGGGAAACCACGACAGATCGCAAATTGCCGCTTGCCTCAATAACCCTTTTGCTACGACGCAGGTCAACCCTAAGAAACAACGGTTTCATTTTCATGCTCGAATGGCTATTCGGAAAACGAAAACAACTGCTCCAAAAACCCATCCAGGCAGAAGAACTTAGTAGACTCACGATGTCGCTTTGGCAAGCTGCGTACCTCAACGTGAACCAGCTCGAACAACTTGTTCGTTGGACGCGAGTCTTTATCGCTGAGAAAGCCTGGGAAGGATGCAATGGACTACAGATAACCGAAGAGGTTCAATGGCAAGTTGCCGCATCAGCGGGACTGATGGTCCTTGCATATCCCGATTGGTACTTTGATAAAACCGCAACGATCCTCATTCATCCACAGGCGTATCGAGCGAGGGTCGAACCGAGCCACTCCAACTTGACGATCGGAACGGCGCTAGCTGGCGAGTTTTATCGGGCAGGTGAGACGATCTACCGGGGACCAGTCGTTCTGAATCAAAGAGACATTTCGGCAGCAATTCAAAACAGTAACCGGGGCCATCACTTGGTTGTTCATGAATTTGCGCATCAGCTCGACATGATCAACAGTCCGTCTGCAGACGGCATGCCACCACTCCCAGGAAACGTGCACGAAGAGACTTGGTTAAACGCATTGAAAGCGGAATACAAGGCAGCCCAGGACATGGTCAGTCAGGGGTATCGCATCTTGATGGATGACTATGGACTAACTCAAGAAAGCGAGTTTTTTGCCGTTGCAAGCGAACTCTATTTTCAACGTCCGCGGGAACTATCCGAGTACCACCCGAAAGTCTATGCCTTGTTAAGGCAGTTCTACGTTACCAATATGGCTAGCATCTTGCCGTAACACGCCCGGTAGCTCGAGGGCCACCCAGAGGAAGCTTCTATTAAAACCATGGCAAAAACGCAGTTATCGTAAAAACGATGAGCAATACAAGTGCGACGTACCACCATAAACTTCGCTGTTTAGAGCTAGGAGTGTTGGAATTGAGTTCATCGTCAAAGTCATCGTTGCCGTACCCACCGAACCCAAATGCAGCGTGCGAATCGGCGTCGTCGTCACCATGGTCGGCATGATCCGGTTCCGACGTTGGCGTTAACTTTGTGAAAGTCCCGTCTGTCGCAATGGATCGCTTTGTGTAGCAATGCCGACAGAGCGGCGCAGTGGTTGCCACTCGCTTACCACAGCCGAGGCAATCGGTGAACTCAAGTCTTCCAGGCGTCGGTACCGTCATTCCGTTGTTTCCCCAACTCTGTCCTGATTCATGGAGATATAATGGCAACCATTAATCGACAAGCGAACTCCACATTGCAGCCGATGTCACCTAACAAAAACCCAACCTGCCCAACATGATTCATCGACTTTCAACCACTGTTTCTGTGCTTCTTTCATTCGTGCTGACGATCGCTCCCTGCAACGAGCGGAACTCATGTGCTTGTGAATCGGAGATTTCGCTGCCAATCGAGGTTTTGGAACTTCGAATCATCAGCTGGAAACCTCCTTTGTATCACGGGTGGCCAACCTTGGCAAAGCGCAAGAACGGAGAATTGCTGCTGGCATTTTCGGGCGGTCGCGAAAGCCATGTGTGTCCGTTCGGTAGATTGGAACTGATGAGGTCAAAGGACAACGGAATTACCTGGGGGTGGCCTCAAGTGTTATACGACGGTCCGATTGATGATCGGGATGCTGGCATCTCGGAAACCGCAATCGGTACCATCTTGATAACCACCTTCACGTCACTCGCCTACGAAGCGAGACTCACGCGTGCCGAAAAAGCTTTGCCAGGTGAACCAGGGGCTTTTACAGACCCAAAACTTCTTCTGGAATGGCAAGCAGTACACCATCGATTGAATGCCGAACAGCGAAACGCCGAGCTTGGCAACTACATGCTTCGCTCGACCGACGGAGGTATCAACTGGTCACAGCGTTACCGTGTTCCGATCAATAGTCCACATGGACCTGTCGTCATGAACAATGGAAGACTGCTCTACGCTGGCAAAGCGATTTACGGCGACGACAAAATCGGAGTTTGCGAGTCGTTCGACGATGGATTGACCTGGGAGTGGGTGGCGACGATACCAACACGTTCCGAAGATGATTTCCATCGCTATCATGAGTTGCACCTGGTCGAAGCGATCGACGGCACACTTGTTTGCCACATTCGAAACGAAAACAAGATAGACGACGGCCATACGCTACAAAGCGAGTCCCACGACGGCGGGCGCACTTGGTCTGTACCACGCACTATTGGAGTTTGGGGACTTCCCTCCCACTTATTGAGAATGCGGAACGGGGATTTGTTGATGACATATGGACATCGTAGGAATCCACTCGGGGTTCAGGCACGCTTGAGCCAAGACTCGGGGAAGACCTGGAGCGACGCAATTACCATCACTTCGGACGGGATTTCTGGCGACCTTGGTTACCCGTCCACGGTGGAAAGTTCCGACGGTGTGATGACCACGGTTTGGTACGAAGTGATGAAAGATTCTCCGCTGGCACAATTGCGCCAGGCGCGATGGAGATGGAAGTAGGAAGCGTAAGCCTCTATTTTTTTTCCTTCTCAACCCATAATTCGTTCGTGTCAGGATGGTACTTGTAGACCATTCCGTTAGGGAGTTGCGGAAGCTGGATGGGACCAACAACCTCTTTCATATACTCTTCGTGCGTCTTCGGGTTTCGACTGTTCAGAGCGTTGAATAAATTCGCGCTTTGTGGCAATTGGATTTCGAAAACGATCTTCTCGCGTGCCTGAAATAACGCCTTGGCAGGTCCTGCAATGAGCATGCGTGGATCATCGCCATTGATGTCATCGAGCGAATTTCCTTTTACGCCAACCCCGGCCTTGGCCACTTGGTCTGGCATCTCTGGCTCTTGAGGCGGCAAGACAGCTTCCGCTGCTTTCATTTCACGATTGCGCTCTTCCTCGGGTTTGCAACCCAAAAACGGGAGAATGAGAACTATAACAAACAACGCAAGCACACTTCGCATAATCAACCCTCGTAGGAGTTTTCAACGGGAATCGTCGCCCCATAGACTAAAGCAAATAATAGCTTAATCGATGCGCCGAGGCGAGTCGGTACAGATTTAACGATTGGAGGGGATTGATCCCATCAAACAAGGGGCAATCGATCGATTTTCACATAGATCCAACCCCACACAGTCCGAAGACAATGAGTAAGGACCCCTACCCGTCAACCGAACGACAGGCAAATGATCGATACAGACGCATTCCTCAGACAAGAAGTAGAATCGGCCTCTCCTGCAAAATTGCGATGGTTGCTGTTGCAAAAAGCACATGGACTAGCTCTTTCGGTACGTGATCTTTGGCTGCAAGGCAAGCCTCAGGAAGCGGCGCAATGGCTAATCCTGACACAGGACATTTTTTCCGAGCTGCTCGAAGGAATCGTGGATCCGAAGCATGAGCTAGCAAAGCAGCAATCCGATCTATTTGTCTTTCTGACTAAGCTTTTGATTTTGGCTGGTCAAAAACAGGATGTCCAAACGCTTCAAAGTGTCACTGAAATATTGGAAATTGAGAAAGATACTTGGGAAATGCTGGTACGGCGAGAAACCGCTGCCTTCGCGTCGGCACAGCCACAGCAAGACGACGGCGTCTATGTTGGTTTTGATTTTGAGGCGTAATTAAGCTTGCGGGCGGCGGCAACACTAGTACAAGCGAAGCTATTAGGCGTATGCACGGAGCGAGCGTAGAACGATTGTCCTCAATCGTTTTACAGCACGAAATACGTCGGCGTAGAGTAAGTCTGCACGTAATAAATCGCTGAAGTAGCTACTACTGACTGCCTCGTATTAGATCGTAAGAAACACGTTCATCGCGACTCCGAGCGTCGCAGAAATCGTAGCGAGGTCGCTATTGACGGCCATCACCAGGATTGCGAATCAACTGCCGTAAAAATTTGCGTTTTTGAAATGTTGCGGTAAAACAACATGGCGGTGAACGTTCGGCAGAGTAAAACGTTTGTCCTCAATCGTTGCAATCGCTGCGAATCCAGGACAGGTCTTCGCCAAACTGCCTGAAAGGTCAACAGTGCTCGAAAGCGATTGAGGACTATCGCTCTACTCTGTTTTGCACCAAGCGATTGAGGACTATCGCTCTACTCTATCCGACCGTTTCAGACGCCGACGAGCTGTCGCTTTCTCACTTCTTTCTAGCGACGCTCTTCGGAAATTCGGAAGTCTCTCAATCACGTCTTTCCGCCAAGCAAACGGCTCAACCCCGTTCCGCTTGACGCTCGGCCAGAACTTCGCTTCGCGGCAAATCCCGACCCGAGTGTCCTCTCTCAGTCCCGATGCCAGTGATGTTCACGTTATGATCTCATGCAATACCTGACCTCCTATGTCGGTGAGTTTGCGGAGCCGTCCGGCATGTAACCACGTTAAACGCTCCTCGTCCAGTCCCATCAAATGGAGTAGCGTGGCGTGTATGTCTCGGATGTGGATGCCTTCGCCTATGGAACGCAGGCTGAATTCGTCCGTTTGGCCAGCCGTTGCTCCCCCTTTTACTCCGCCGCCTGCCATCCACATGCACAAGGCATAGCCATTGTGGTCACGGCCGGGTCGCTCACCCAATTTGCCATTCAAAATTGGCGATCGTCCCATCTCAGAAGACCAGACCACCAGCGTCTCATCAAGTAGCCCGCGCTGCTTGAGATCAGTCAGCAATCCAGCAACTGGCAAGTCGACTTCACGGCAATGTCTGGTCATGCCGCTCTTGACGTCGCCATGATCATCCCAGCTATGGGCACCGATCTGGACTCCATGGACCAACAGCGTATGACGAACACCACGCTCCACCATGCGCCGGGCCAAGAGACACTGTCGTCCAAAATCAGCCGTATGCGGATTGTTCAGTCCATATAGCGTTTTGGTCTGTTCTGTTTCCCCTTCGATATCCACCAACTCAGGCGCCGCCGTTTGCAAACGAAAGGCCATTTCATAGGCCGAGATTCGCGCCTCCAGTTCGCTGTTTCGGCTCTCTTGCAACTCGCGATGGTTGAGCCAAGCGATCGCATCAAATTCTAATCGCTGTTGTTTGGCCGTAACCCCGTGCGGGCGTGCAAGATCAATGATCGGAGTCCCGCTGGGGCGCAGCAAAATTCCTTGATGTGCGGCGGGCAGATAGCCATTGCCCCAAACTGCCGCGCCGTTCGTTGGCGCTCCTCGCGGATCTTGAATCACTATGTAGCCAGGCAGATTTTCGTTTTCGCTGCCTAGCCCATATTGAACCCACGCGCCTACCGATGGACTGCCAGGAAATGGACTGCCCGTGTTGACATGCAGGGTAGCCGGACCATGGTTCTGGTTGTCCACTTCGATGCCATGGATAAACGCCAAGTCGTCGACGTGTTGGGCCAGATTGGGAAACAGTTCCGAGAGATAGCGACCCGATTGCCCATAACGCTGAAAGCGAAAAGGGCTGCCGACGCAAACGTGAGGAAAGGTCAGTTTGCCTTGCAGTTCGCCAGTCGCAACGTGCGGAACCTGAGGAATGCGTTTGCCATGCAATTCATTTAGGACCGGTTTGTATTCAAACGAATCCATCTGGCTCACGCCACCCGCCATGAACAAAAAGATGCAGTTTTTGGCTCTGCGTCGCGGAAGGATCGCATTGATATCCCCCAACGAAGAATTGGCTCTCAGCTTTTCGCTGGCCATCATCTGGCCCAGAGCTAATGCCCCAAAGCCGTTGACCGCAGTTGCCAGCAACGCACGACGCGACGGCAAGAGTGATTGCGAAATGGGAAACGATCGATTCATTCTGTGATGGCCTGTCATTTCAAATAGGCGAACTCGCTTGAGTTTAGCAAAACGCGGCACAAGCCAGCCAGTCTTTCGTTGGGTTCGCTGGCTTCCATCAATTGCCGCATTCGTTCGACTTCGTCCGCAGCGGGTTCACGCCCAAGGGCGATTCTATAAGCAAGTTGTATTTGAGCGGTCTCCGAAGCGCCTGCGTCTTGCTGCAGCCGCAGAGCGAAATGTTGAGCCTCCTCTGAGGCGAAGGCCCCGTTGTACATCGCCAACGCTTGGAGTGGTGTTACCGAAGTCCAACGCAAGTCGCGGGAGGCATCGCAAACGGTAGCATCAAACGACTGCATCCAGGGCATGCTCAGCGATCGTTGCTGGTAGATGTAGATGCTGCGTTTCCGACCTTCGGATCCATCTTGTGTAGACCACTTGCTTTCGTCCCACTTGACT
Source organism: Pirellula sp. (assembly GCA_031374515.1). GTDB lineage: Bacteria > Planctomycetota > Planctomycetia > Pirellulales > Pirellulaceae > JBKCUI01. The sequence continues at coordinate 69,374 of JANMGH010000138.1, forward strand.
GTCTCAGCAACTCCATTGGGAAGGGGCGGAAATATGGGCAACCCGAATTGCTCTGTGTTCAATCGACCGCTCACCGCCAACACGCTGTCGCGAAGCACCTCTGCTTCCAAGCGGCGCGGTGCGAAACGCCAGAGCAGAATGTTGTCTGCGTCAGCGACCAACGCATCCTCTCTTGCAAGGCTCGATTGCCGCCAGGTCGCTGAGTTGAGGATCAAGCGATGAATGGCCTTCATACTCCATTTTGAATCCATGAAACGCCTAGCCAACCAGTCGAGCAGCTCTGGATGTGTTGGCCCACCACTCAGTTTCCCAAAATCGCTGGGAGTGGCCAGAATGCCACGACCAAAGTGCCAACCCCAAAGTCGATTGACCATGACACGCGCCGTCATCGGGTTGTCGCGGCTGGCAATCCATCGCGCCAGAGTCAGTCGGCGACTGCGAGTTGGCCAACGTTTGAATGGGTCGAGCGGTATGTCAGCAGGATCCTGATTGCCAGTGATGCAGCTGAGGAAACCTGGAAGGACGGCCCCGCCCGGATTGTCCCATTCGCCTCGCAATAGCACGTGCGTTTCGGGCACGCCCGGCTCATAAGGTGGACCGACGGAATGGCGCAGTGACATTGCCATCGGTTGAAGACGAGTCAGGTTTTGCTTGATCGTACGTACTTGAAACTTCATCGCCCATTGTTGCGATTTCTGCTCACTCGATAGCTTGGCTTTGGACTCGGCCTTCTTAGCCGCAGCCTCTATTCCATCTAACTCAGCCAAAGCGGTTTGAACCTTCTCTAGTTCGGCTTGGCGCTCCTGCACGTTTTTCGCTGCCCACTCTTTTTCGCCAGTGCGATAGAAGTCCGCTTTAACGGGACCACCGATCTGAAAACCATCTCCGGCCAGTGGCCTCGGAATCTGTACAGTCGCAAAAAAGGCCTTCATGCGATAAAAATCCTCGATCGGAATTCCATCGTATTTGTGATCGTGGCATTGGGCACAGCCGACGGTCAATCCGAGGAATATCGAACTAACCGATGCTGTCATCTCGCTCAGCAACTCGTGGCGTGATGCATCGCCACGCGGTTCGGTAAAGGGGGCCAATCGCAAAAATGTAACAGCAACGGTTTGCTCCGGTGTGGGTTCAGGCAATTCGCCAGCACCCATGATCTCTTGCATCTCGTCGCCAGCGATCTGTTCGATGATAAATCGATCGTAGGGCTTATCTTGATTGAAGGCATCGATAACGTAGTCCCTGTACCGCCAGGCGTGTGGCAAGTCGGGGTCACCTTCATAGCCTGCCGTATCCGCATACCGAGCCAAATCTAGCCAAAACCGTGCCCAACGTTCCCCGTATCGCGAATCGTCTAGAAGTCGATCGACTAGCTTCTGCCATGCCTGTGGATCTGCATCGGCAACAAACTCTTCGAGCTCTCGCGGAGTTGGTGGCAGCCCAATCAAGTCCAGATACAGCCGTCGCACCAGCGTCGCGGCGGGCGCCTGGTCATTCAACGCGAGCCCCTTTTGCTCGAGCTTGTCTTGCACGAATGCATCGATCTCGTTGCGAACTAAGCTGGCTGCTCGCACCCCTGGCGGCTCGGTCGCCGACAGCGCAACGAACGGCCATTGTGTGGGAGACTCCGCCCAGAGTTGCCCGGATAGCAACGCACTGGCCAATGCCAAAAACACGGACCATCGGTTTCTCAGAATTGCGATCCGCATGCTAAATCGTGGAGATATGGTAGGGCGGTGGAATGGAGTGGTTCTACATTGTAGCCCAAAGAACTCTGTGGGTCGGTGCGTTTAGCACTCGGCGGCCAGGAAGGAAAAATGGGAATAAGCACACCATTGGAAGACATTATACACAAACCAAGGTTGTTCATCGCGATGTGCAATGCGTATCAGCGGCAACCAGAGTTCGGTCGCGTTGTCCTCTTCCGCGTTGCATTGACGAGTGGGACACATTATCATCAGGTTCCTGCCTAATCAAATCGGTCCCCTCCCTTGCCGTCTTATGGTCAATGATTCTAAGCTCCTGCGTCTGGCCATTCTCGGTGCGATGAGTCTCAGTGCGATGAGCTTTTCGCTTTTTGCACAAGAAGTTGCTCAAACGGGACGAAGTTTCGGCGAAACCGTCCTGCCAATTGTTCGATCCCATTGCTCATCATGTCATGGCCTTCAAAAACAGGAGGGTGATTTTCGAATCGACTCGCTCGCAACCGATTTCAACGCCGACCCAAAAGTTGCCGAACAGTGGCAGCGCATCTTGAAGGCTTTGGAAAAGGGGGAGATGCCTCCTGAGGGAGCAAAGCCCTTGCGATCGGCCAAACGGAAAAAGTTCAAAGATGCCATCGCTCGCGAAGTCGACGATTCAATTCAAAAGATAGGCAAGAACGGCACGCATAGCGTCCCTCGTCGATTGAATCGAGTTGAATATGCGAATACGATGCGCGACCTACTCGGCCTAGACATGGACTACGGACGCGACTTGCCCACCGATCCTCCATCACAAGATGGTTTTTACAACAATGGCCAATCGCTGCAGATGTCCGCCGAACAACTCCAGTGCTATTTGGATACGGCTCGTCGAGCCATGGACAAAGTAATCGTTAATGGTCCGGCTCCCAAAGTCTTCAAGCATGAATTCAACAAGTGTAATGTCGGAGGCTGGAAAGGGGATGTTGAGCTTTCCAATCGATTGGGACGACAACAAGAGTTTATCGTGAAGGTGGTCGGTGACTATCCTGAAGAAGGTGAGTTCGTGATCCGAGTCAAGTTGTCCGCCAACTTGAAGCAAGATATCGGTTTCCCACTTCTCGAAGTCTCCCTTGGATACCGTCCTGATACGGAGATCTTGTTCGGTGAAGTTGCACTCGTTGAAATTACAGATCCTACCATTGAAGACGCCCGATCAACTCCTGAAGAAAGTAAAGGGGAAGGAGAAAGCCATCACGAGCCGCTTGAGCAAGTCGTCGAGCTGCGAGGGCGGGTTGAGAATTTCCCTTTGCCTGTTCGAGGCCAAGGCAAATTCCCCGGTCTCGTGATTAAGATTCGAAATGCCTACGACGACGGTTCGCCACTTCCAAAAGGTAAGAAGGAGAAGGAAAATGGAAACAAGTGGGTCTACCCGGAGGAACCCAACCTTCCTACCCTGCAGATTCACTCGGTGGAGTTTGAAGGTCCCATCTTCGATCAATGGCCCCCACTGATGCATCGCCAAATTCTCTTTGATTCAGAGCAACGCAACACCGATGAAAAGGCCTATGTTGCGGAAGTGCTCCATCGATTCATGTCGAAAGCCTACCGTCAGCCAGTTGAACATTCGGAAGTGGATCGGCTCCTTGACTTCTTCATCTCCATTCGACCGGAATTCCCTACCTTCGAAGAGACGATACGTGAAACTCTTTCCATGGTATTGATCAGCCCACGCTTCTTGTACTTGATGGTACCGAGTAACAAAGACTCAGGAATCGATGACTCAGCGCTGGCGGCAAGACTCTCCTTTTTTCTTTGGAGCACGATGCCGGACAACGAACTGAGCGAGCATGCGACGCAGGGTCAACTTCGCGATTCCGATCGCATGTCGCAGCAGGTAGAACGGATGCTAAAAGACGATCGGTCGACCCAATTTGTTGAGCAGTTTACAGATCAATGGTTGAATATCGACAAGCTCGAGAATATTTCGGTAAGCCCGGAACGGTTCAAAGGGTTTGACGATCGAATCAAGAAGGAGATGCGTCGCGAGACCCAGCAGTTCTTCAAGTATCTTCTCGACCAAGACTTAAGCGCTATGAACCTCCTCCGTTCCGACTTTGTGGTAATCAATGAAAAGATGGCCAAGCACTACGGGATCGGTGGAGTTTGGGGAGATCGTTTTCGCGAAGTTGAAGTGGAGCCAACTCTGCATCGAGGTGGGCTGCTTGGACAAGCGAGTCTCCTTCTCAGCAACTCAACAGGACGCGACTCGCATCCAGTAAGACGCGCGGTTTGGATTCGAGATCGGCTTCTCAACGATCCACCCTCACCTCCACCAGCCGATGTTCCGACACTGAAGGAGGCCGATCCAAATTTCGGACAATTGTCGGTTCGTGAGCAGTTGGAAATACATCGGAGCACCGATTCCTGCTCTCGGTGCCATCGTAGCCTGGACCCATGGGGTATTGCCCTCGAAAATTTCGATGCAGTTGGTCGGTGGCGGGTCGAGCCGATCGATGCAACCGCAATTTTCCCCGGCGGTCGAAAAGTCGAAGGATTTGAGCAACTTCGAGAGCATCTCGTCTCTGAGTATGCTAGTCAATTCGCAGGTTCGCTCGTTTCGCGGCTTTTGACTTACGCCTTGGGAAGAAAACTGGAGTTGTCGGATCAGCCCACCGTCAATAAATTGACAGCCGAGTTTGCGGCGGATGGCTATCAACTCAAGTCTCTGATACAAAACGTGGTAAAGACATCCGCATTTCAATACCTTGGAACAGCTGGTTGATCGAGAATGAAAAACAAATCATGGCACCTTGATCGACGAACATTTTTGATGGGGACCGGAGTATCGCTTGGACTTCCATGGCTTGATTGTATGGCCGCAAGTGTCCCAAAGGATTCGCAAGCGAAACGTTTCTGTGCGATGTACTTTGGGTTCGGAGTGAGTTTGCCCGATGAAAAGAGCGAGCAAGCCAAATGGCGATGGTTTCCCAAGGGAGAGGGGAAAGAGTATCAATTCAACGATAGTCTTGCCCCGCTTGAAACGTTTCGCGATCGGCTGACCGTACTCGGTGGACTCTCGCATCCGCACGGTCGAAAGATGGGAGCGCATGATACCGCCGATACCTTCTTGACCGGCGCCCTGATGAATGAGAAATCGCTCAACAACACGGTCTCGTTGGACCAGGTTCTTGCAAAAGCCAACGGCGACCAAACTCGATTTTCGTCGCTGGTCATGTCAACCGATGGGGGCGTGGGGGAGCCGACTCGTTCGAGCACCTTGTCGTACGATGCCAAGGGCCGACCTGTTCCTGCGCTCAATCAACCTCGCCGCATCTTCGAACGATTCTTTGGAGTGGGTGACGCGGATTCGATAGCGGAGCGACGACGCCTAAAGAGCCAATCGGTGATGTTGGATCGCGTTCTCGACAATGCACGTTCTTTGCGACGGCAGCTTGGAAAGCAAGATCAAGATAAGTTCGACGAGTACCTCTCCTCGGTTCGCGAAATCGAAGAGAGGGTCGAAACGTCCCAAAGATGGTTGGAGATCCCACGCCGCGAACTGCGGGATGAAGAGCTTCAAATGCTCAAGCTGGACTCCGATGAGAACGCACCTTTTGCTTTCATCCGCACGATGTACGACTTGTTGTACCTCGCCTTTCGAACGGACTCCGTCCGCGTTGCGACCTATCAAATCACGAACATGGCCGATGGATCTTCGAAGGCAGGTAAGTTCCCTCAACTAGAGGGATTCAAGGATTCGCTCCATACGCTCGCCCATGCATGGGACAAGCCTGAAGGTGCTGAGATTCTCGGCAAATGGGATCGGTTGATGACTGAGCAGTTATCGCATTTTCTTGAACGGTTGGCTTCGGCACAAGATCAGAATGGTGCGATCCTCGACAACACGTTGGTGCTTTATGGAAGCAGTAATAGCAACACGCACAACAACAACAACTACCCGTTGATCCTAGCGGGTGGTCAGAATCTAGGGTTGAAACATGGACGCTATTTAAAGATCGAAGATAAAGTCCCGCTGTCGAATCTCTTTGTTACCATGCTCGATTGCATGGGAACGAAGCGCGAGTCCTTTGCCGATAGCACGGGCGATCTAAGCGAACTCCGAAGTTAATATCGCAGCATGTTCACGAGGTTGTGGCTGGGCTAAGCCCGAAGGGCTGGCATATCCTATGCCGGGGTCGAAGGCCCCGGTATCGATTCAGACTGAAATGCAAAGGCCTGAAAGGCCGACACACCAATCCACTAATCCTCCTTTAGCATAGTTATCTTGAGCTTCGCACTATGTGTTAGCATGTGTCAGCCCTTCGGGCTTTTGAGCTCCAACTGGTTCAGAAACCGGTGGTTATCACCACCGGCAGGGATGTGCCAGCCCCTTCGGGCTTAAACTCAAAAACCGGCCCGTCTACGGCTTTGATAAAGGTGTGATCACTGCCTCGCATGGGCGAAGCCTTTGTGGGGGTACTCGTTGGCGACTTCAATCAGCACATTGGAGAACTTACTTGCTTGTACCCATTAAACCGCGTGTACAACTCCCGCTCGCACCGCTTGCTCATCTTGTAACACCTTGGACTGTCGCAGGTAGTACAATCCAAGAATGACGACCAAACCTTGTTTGTCACAGGCACGAATGACTCGCTCCACGCGCTGAAGATACTCCGCTTGCAAGGAGCCATCAGTCCGAAATGCTGATGTCGAACGGATTGACGCCGTTCTTCACTTCACAAGTAAACAAAGAGTCTTCGAAATTTCGGTACTTTGGCGGAACGCCGTTGCCATTCAAAGTTATCTTGTAACTTCCAATTGGGAGGTTTTTCAACACATACTTGCCGTCGTTTGATGTCGTTGTCGTGAATGGAATCATACCTGAAGAATGAAGCCCGATTTCTGCGACCAGCGGCTTACCGCGGCGTGTGACGACCCCGCTAATGCTTGCCAGGTTATCTAGAGGAATAGAACTTGACTTTTTTGGTGAGGTTGTTTCTCTGCCGCTGGGAAAAATATTGGCTGTCTTTACTGGTTCTGAAGCGGAGCGAGGGGAAAGGCGATAGAGCAGCTTTTCGATTCCCAAATGTGCCTTTTCGGTAGCAGAGACAACAAGCAACTGTCCAATCGGCATGATGCTGCCTGTCCCTCCTGAAACGAGCCAGGTCTCGGGCTCAACCGCTTGCTCTATCGTCGATACGATGGACGCAATGTTCTTGCTGTCAGGTTGAACGTATCCAAGATCATAGTAGCGAAGAACGGGGCGACCTTTGGCAATATCGATTGTCGTTATCTCCACGGTATTCTCGTGGACTATATAAGTTAGTTTCAGTGGTTCGAGCGCTCTGCGAAGCGTTTCTCGGACGGGGCTCACTCCTTTGACGGTGAGAGGTGTGTCGAGGCTTAACCCTTGTTCTTCAAACGTCCTCGTATCGAGGTCGAACTGAATTTCTGTTTTCTCTGCAAGAATCTCGAAAAATGCTTCCATAGCCGTAGCACTCACATCGATTTCCACTGTCTTGTTGAGTTTATCTCGGACAAATTCGTAAGAGTCGCAGGCGACCTTGCCGTTCTTGAGCCAAAACGGTATTTCCCCTGCTGGTCGTTCCCATGTCACAGGGTTCTTTGCGAGTTCCTCCAGCAATTTCTCACGAGGCGATTCGTATCCTCCCATGCCTCCATCTAGGCCCATTACACCACCACCCATGCCTGGCATTCCACCACCTCCCATGCCTTGTCCGTACACAAACCATGGGATAGTGAATACCAAAAGCAGAACAGAGCCAAACTTACCGATAGTTGTGAGTGTCGTTTGTTTCATTGTGTGTTCCTTTCAAAAGAACTTGAACATGGAAGAAAAGTACAGTCCTGCACAGACTAGGGCGTTGAAGATCGACGATGAACATCAACTCGTGACAAAAACTGTTCGATTTGCAAATGCATGGATTCCGTCGCTCGAATCACCAGAACGGAGTCGACTACCGCTATCGAGCATTGGCCTCCGTTCGATTGCCAAGCGGTAGGTGAAATCAACGATTCCATTCCATCTATCAAAGAAGCGACATTGCGACTGTCGAGCATGACGTAGGAAAGATCATATAGTCGGAGTACTGGATGTTTTTGCGCATACTCAGCCGATGCAATCTCAACATTGCCTTCATGGACGATGTATTCCAATTGGAGTTGTTTGCAGACGCGTCGTAAATGGTCCCGTGCTGTTCCCGAAACCTGCATCGGTATCGATTGCTTTGGATCAATACTGGACTCCAAAAGGCTTTCCCGGCTAAGCTCAATAGGAACGCCGATCTCTTGTTGAAGCAGGTCCAAAACCCGCTCAATCGGCATGCTGGTGGAGCTCAGTGTCACCGGCTTCAAGAGTTGATTTCTCACTTGGTCAGCCGGATCTGTGGCTACCATAAACTGTTTACCACGAAGCATAACTGGTTCCGCGGTCGCATTTTGACTTTCCTTCTGCCCCTCGGAATCTTTTGCTTCCTTCGAAGTCAAGCGATTCCCAAGAGAGTGATTCCAACTCGCTATCCATGTTGCCCCAAGCCATGTAAGTGCGAAGATACTGAGCATGGCTAGCAGTCCTGCACATACAACAATCCATCGAGGCCGCTTCGGCATTTCAACAGGTATCGTGCTCGTTTGCTTTTGAAGCGAGCTAGGCAGAGGATTAGTCGTTGGGCGCTGGACGTGGGCTAAGCATTCTTCCAGAAGTTTCGAGACCTGATCGGCCGAACTAAGGCGGCCTGCGACATCTTTGCACATCAATCGTCCGACGATGTCTTCGAGCCATTCAGGGATCTGTGAGTTGAGTTCACGTATGGAACGAGGCTCTGTGTCGGTTATCTTTCGAAGTACTCCGTAAGCAGTCTCAGCCCGGAAGGGCGGTCGGCCTGTACAAATCGCGTACATCATGCTTCCGAGGCTAAACAAGTCGCTGCGCCAATCGACCGAGTCTCCTCGTGCCTGCTCTGGCGACATGTAGGGCGGAGTACCCGCATGAAAGCCTGTGTTGGTAAGACTTACATCATCGGCAGAACGGGCAAGGCCGAAATCGGTGATCAACGAACGCTCCACCCCTTGCTCCAGCAATATGTTGGATGGTTTGATGTCACGATGGACAAGCCCTTGCGCATGGGCTGCGTCCAAACCCGAAGCGACTTGCATTCCAATTCTCAAGATCTCGCATACCTCCAGCGCCCCTTCGCGATCGATTCTCGATTGAAGGGACTCTCCGGAAACATAATGCATCACGAGAAAAGGGGATTCGCCATCGGATTCAACATTGTAGATAGGAACCACATGTTCATGAACGACGGCGGCTGCTGCTTTCGCTTCGCGTGCGAATCGTTGACGTGCAGCCCCATTCCCGGCAAGATAGGGCGCGAGCAGTTTGATGGCGACAGGTCGGTTGAGTTCAGTATCAATCGCTTTGAACACGACACCCATACCGCCCGATCCGATGAGTCGTTCCACTTCATAGCGGCCTATACGACCAAGCATTTCTGGATGAGATGGAGGGCTGAGCAGTTGGCGTGCCATCGATTCTGACCATCGTTGATTGCGAGAATGCGACTCCACATCGGGACGCGACTCGGAAAAATTCGACGTCGAGTTTTGGCGGGAGCGAAACGCCCCTGTGCTATCAAATCCGACCAGCATCCGACGCGCTCGATGCCATTCTTCTTGATTCGCTGTCAGCTCTTCGAAGCGTTGTCGACACGTTAAGCAATTCTCCACTCGTTCCAATAGATGATCGGCTTCATGGCTCGATTCATCGCAAGTCAAGATTAGCAATAATGCTCGATCGCTACACACATGTTGATGGTTGGGCATTATTTTCCCTCGAAAAGCTGAATGGTTTGTTTCAATCGATTCATGACGCGACATCTTCCGAAGTAGATATGTCCTGGACGTACCCCCAGTTGTTGCGCAACATCTTCAATCGACTGTCCTTCGACGTGGGTTAGCCAAAACGCTTGCCACGTTTTTGGTGCAACCGACTCGCGAACTTGCTCGGCTGCCCACAGGAAAACTTCGCGTTCGTATTCCAAGGTGAGTTCTTCCGAAAGGCCTTGTTCATCGACGATACTCTCAAAGGAACCGTCGTCGGACGATAGTTGAACGAATGGGCGTGTGGCTCGTCGCGTCAACAAATTGACGGTTTCATTGCGTGCAATCCTCTGGAGCCATGCTCGAAACGGCCCTCGATCCTTTCGTTCTAGCCAATGGGTGACCGAACGAGCGACGCGGAGCAGAACTTCTTGGAGTACATTTTCGCTGTCCGATGGTTGGAGACCTAATCGAGATGCGACTCTCGCGATAATAGGCGAGTAGATTCCCACAAACTCATCCCAGGCCGCTACATCCTCTGCGTCACGCAGTCTCAGAATGAGGCTGGCACGGGTTTCAGGGTGGATCATGGAATCGCTTCGCTTTCACGAGAGTTCGCCAACGGGGACACTTAGAAAACTCAGTCACCAGTCGATTCCTTGCGCGCACTCAAAGAAATTTGTTTTTTTTGGTCGAGGAGGCCAATCAGCGAAGATTCTTGCCAGAAATCCCATTTGCAAGAAACGCTGGCGAATCCCGCCACGACTCCAGACAGTTGTTTTTAGCTCAGTACATTCCCGGCGAAGATTCCAATGAGTCATTTCGTTTTTCCCGTCGTCGTGTCGATGGTCCAGTCTTTCCTGAGAAGGAGATTCAACGAAGTTCCACAAGCCATTCTGCAACATTCAGCCAAAACTGGTTGTAATGTTCCCAGAACACAAAATTGCATCCCCAGTGCGGAGCCGGGTCGGATGTAAACGCGACGGAGCGTCCCTTTCCGATTTGAGACACGGCCAGCAACGGATCACTGGTTCCCTTCCATAGCGCAAGAACCTCACCGTCCGGGCGTGGCTTTACTTGGTTGTATCCAAGAATGGGCGGAAGTTCGGAGAAATCCAGTCCGCGCAGTATCGGGTGATTGGGAGCCGTTACCTCCGCTTCAAATCCTTCAGTACTCTCGATGAGATCCTCATAGTCAAGGCATGTCACGGGAAGTAGTTCGCGCAGCCGACAACGTCCCCAGCCTCCCATCCCGTGGTCGCCACTAAAGCTCTGCCAGCCGCCAAGAAACATGACGCCAAGTCCCCCTTGAACGGCTTCAATGGTCAGACGAATGCGATCCGGAAACGTGAGATACTGTTTTCCAAATTGCTCTCGTTTGAAAAACGCGGGAGCCAGTTGAAAATTACGAGCCTCAAGATCTGAAAAGATCACTGCGTCATAAGTAGCCAGTATCGTCTCGTATTCTCCGGGTTTCAGCATATAGAAGTCCCAACTCGGAACACTCGTGACTTCGTGTTGTCCCGAGGACTCTAGCGCCTCCTTGAGCCACTTTCCGTAGTTGAAGATCTCGGTGCCTTTCACGGAATGGTGAAAGGCAGATTCGGCATAGACTGGGCCTAATTGAATGGCCCAGTCTCCGGCATAATATATCTTGGCCATGTTACTGTTTTTCCTAAAACTCTAAATTTGAGCTTCTGTCTTGTAGCACTCGGTATCCGAAGATGATTTCTGGCGTCAATCACAACATGGGCTGAAAACCGTGGGCTTGCGCCCCTGCAACTAATCAGCCGGAACGCGCTCGCGTCCGGTTCAGCCCGACTTACGATCGATGCCTAATTCCTAACTCGGGGAATCGTCACCTGGCGGTGCGGAAGTCGACGATGCGCCACTACCGAGACTACTGAGCATATGCCGAATGTCAGCAACGCCTTTGAATGCCACGTATACCGTAACAAGACCGCACCAAGCAAATATTCCGAATGTCAGTATGCCCCAGATCCAACGATACGTTTCCATAGTTTCTTAATTCTTTCTCAAGCTCACCGTAGTAGGAATGGCCAGAACTCCCGTTCAACCGATAATCTGAATTTACAATTCTGGCGAATCCCCCTACGCTGTTGGGCGCTTCGGTTTCAACATTGAAAACACAACCATGAATACCGCTGCAAGTGCAAACGATGCAATCTTCGCTCGATCCTGTGTGAAATAGTACACGTCACTCAGGGCTTGTGCACCACCGTCAATTGTCTTTTCCAGAATCAAGTAGCCAATCGGAAACGCCGCTCCAATGAGGATGGCAGACGTTGCTCCCCAGCTATTGGCACCCTTCCAGTAGCAACAGGCGATCAGCAGCACGGACATACTGGACAGATAAACGGTCCCCGTCGTCGTGAGGTAGTCCCAAAGTCCACCTTCAATCTTATAAAATAGGCCGTAGAAGAACAGAAAAATTCCGATCAGAGCCACAATCATCCGATTGATCAGGAGCCCCGTTGTTTCGCTCGGCTTTCGCTTACGAAGCGGTCCTAGAATGTCGTTGTAAATAACGGACGCCCAAGTGATCATGTAGGAGGAATCGGTAGACATGTCCGCAGCTAACATCGCAGCCACCAGTAGTCCCATCAGTCCAATTGGCACAATGGTCCCGAGGTAAACTGGCATCGCTTCAAGCGTTGGTTTCATGGCCGCAGCCACGGCTGCACCAGGTATCGCGTCACCAAACATCCCTGCTGGCATCGTCGCTAGCGCTGCGATTCCCCAGATTCCCGGGATCAAAAAATGGCCGGCGAAAAAGAGACTTGTACCCATATATATTCTTCGGCCGGTCTTGGTATCCTTGGCTGCCAGCAGTCGAGAAATTGTCGTCTGCCATGTCAAAGTTGCTGCAATCTGGACGCAAGCTTGGGCAAGCACATACTCCCAGCCAAGCTTCGCATGAAGAAATGGGTTAAAGCCTCCAACACCATGTTGCTGCTCCACCGTATCGACGAGTCTCGTCCAGCCGACCTGCCACAGTATCAGAGTGGTTACCACCAGCAGACCGATGCTCATCATAATGAATTGCAGATAGTCGGTAACCAGAACCGATAGCATTCCACCCATTATCGTATACACGGCAACCATGATCAGCAGTGCAGTCATGGTCATAACAAGATACTGCGGATTCATCCCTGTTACGATCACTAGAAATTCCCCGCCGACTCTCAAAAAAACACCCATATTCAATAAACCGCCCAGCACGATGACGACACCAGACAGCCAGCGAACAAACTTGCCATAGCGTTGCTCAAACAGCTCAGGGATTGTAATGACGCCGGAATCTCGCAGCGGCTTCACGCAAAAACCGGTCAGTCCAATGATCAGCATTGCCAGCGCCTGCAGTATCCCAGGCGTCGCTCCAGAAAATCCGTACAAGTAACCGGCTTGGGCTGTGTACATACACGTCACGATGCCGAATTCTGTCGCTGCAAGTGAAGCGATACCTAAAAATACGTTCATTTCGCGACCGGCGACCAGAAAGTCATCGACCTTGCCGACGTATTTTCGTACCATCAATCCAGCGGCCATGGTGACGATCAAGTACATGCCGACAATACTGCCATCAACGATCCACGAAAATTGGGGCATGGTCAGGTCTTTGCAGATTGCTTTTTGAGACAAGTACATGCGTTGCGCATATACAGCTGTTTAACCGTATGAATATCGACCCACACCTTCGCCAGCCAAAGGTGACCCGTTGGGCACTCGGTTGAACAAGTTGAAAGTGAAAGCTTGTGCATAGGTGCTTCATGAATATTGAGGCAACATGATGGGGCAGTCAGTATACCCAATGAACATGGGCTAGGCGCGAACAGTTCATAGATCGAGGTCGTCCCCCTTTGCTGCTATTGGAACCACGCAAGCCGGTCAGGGGTTGGCCAGTAGTTGCTTTGCAGGCGGGAGTCTCATCTCTTCGAACCAGACGCTGAGGGCGTCTCGGGAGGCAGGGAGGAAACCATCGCCCTTCGCGTGGTTCATCGGAAAGTTGCTGACCGCGATCGTCACCTTGTCGCCTTTGAATTCGTCGCGGAAATTGGTCCAGATGTGGCCGCCGCGGGGCTTGCTGCCTTCTCTGCGCCATGCGACAACACCAGTCTTCGACTCAACCAGCAACTTGCCGTTGACGTAGATCGCATAACCCTCGCCCATATTGGCGTGGACGCTGCCATTGACCCTGATGCGGTAGCGGTGGCCGACTTTGAATGGCGATAGTTCGAAAATCCGTCGCAACAACAAGACATCCTTCTCGCATACCGTATTCGGAGGAACTCGTTTGCTGATCCCGAACCATTCTGGATACGCGATTGGATCCTTTCCCACGCCGAACGGCCCTGCGCCGCTTTGCCAGCCCGCCATCTTTGCATCGAAGTCCAACGCGAACCAGTTCTCCATTCCGATCGGATAGGTCACCGTGGCCACAGGGTCGACCTTGTCCTTGGGATCGAACTGCACTTTCGGTATGTCGAAGCTGAAGTAATCCCACGTGGCTTCTTTAATTTGGCCACCGAACGGCTTCCAGTCATAATCATGAATTCCAGCCGCACGAAAGTAGTCGGCCGCTTCATCCATCGCGTCATCCAGGTAGGGTGGCGACTTAGCAGGCATCGCGGATTCGATTGCCAACTGCAGCGATGGTTGATTGCGTGGATTGCTCACGTAAGACACCAGCGCACCGTCGAGGATCAGCGGCTTGATCGCGACCACCGAAGCTGCTTTTTGCGCTGCCGTCGGCGCTGGCAACGCGGCCTTAGTGGCATCGGCAGCCACGCGCTCGGCCGTCCGATCTTCGCGGTCTGATTTGGGAATCTCCTCAGCCTGGCCGCCAACCAGTCGCACCAGCGCTCGGCCCATCGCCTCACCGATCAACAGATAGGTTTCGGGATTGCGGTTGTAGTGGTAATCCTGTGCCCGTGGGGATTCCTCGACCTCGCGCCAAAAATCCCGGGTATCGACGGAGGCCACCGTGCCGGCAAACTCCGGATGCTGCTTGGGATCGCCCACCGCCATCTGCGCCCCCCAGACTCCCTGCCATGGCCCTGTTACAACTCTGTATCCGTTGAAGCCAACCGTGGCGACTACGGCCGGCATGTTCGGTGCATTGAACTCCTTGCGTAGGTCGTTGATCAGATTGACGAGATGTTTCTCGTATTCTTCCTTGGGAGCGCCATTATCCTTGTGGCCCTGAAACCAGCCGAAGCCCGCAATCTCGTAGCCCTGCCCTTGGTAACCGGGCACTACCCTGTCGATTTGATCGAGCGTCTCGCGGACACCCTTGACCATCAGTCGATACTCCAATCCTTCAAACTCATTGTCCGGTGCTGTGCGACCACTCGATGGTGGACGGAAATCAAACCCCAACGAGCGATTCCCCATTGCCGTTTTGATCAGCAGTACATGCTCGTTATGGAACGTTCCCATGACATAACCGAAACCGACCTCGGGCCCGATACTGCTTCCGTTGTTCGAGGTCGCGGAAAGCAGCGAGCTGGCTCTGGTCGGAAACAACCTTGGGTCCGTGTACGTGACATCGTTGCGCACGGTCCACTTGCCAGCCTTGTCGAGCAAGTATCGAAACTTGCCTTCCTTCTTCGTCAACGTATCGAGATCGCCCTTGCCTTCGATCTCCACCTGCTCCAACCAGAACGCGGCCGAACCCCCTTTGAAATAAGTGATTCTTACCGGATAACGTTTGCCCGCTTCGAGCGAGACTTTCGTAATCACTGGCTTGCCGCCTACGTCCTTGCGATAAACTACTCTGCCGTCGAGAGTGACGACATTGTAGGCGCTGTCTTCAAACCCGGCGTGAATCGTATAGACTCCGCTAGCTGGCACATCGATGAACGCATTTGCAACTTGTGTATGCGGTGCGTCGATTGAGGGCAATTCCACCGAAACGATCCCTAAGGCCACTGTAGCAGTCTTGGCCGGTTTCAGTTTGGTATAGTCCGCTTTAGAATCGAAGGCTCCCTGATACACAGAAACCTCCGCCCCTTTCGCCCCGTTTGCATTAGCAGATTGATAGACGCCGTGTGCTGCAAGTGCGGACCCTCCGATCGGCATTGCGCCTGGAATGATTGCCGGATCCGCCGAGAGAAGGATGCTTGGATAAAGAGGTCGCGCGCCGATAATGTCCCCCATGCCGACCATGTTGGACTGGCCGGCGAGTATGTAGACCTTGACCGGCTTACTCTGATCGGCCGCCTTACCATCTGGGGCGGGTAGTACCCCTGGAATCTCTAGGGCCATTGCCGCGAAAGTCATGAGCAGCAGGAATGCAAGAATCGATGCGGATTGAGTGGGGAGTTTGGTCATAACACTATTCTTTATGCAGGCTGTATATGGCTGAGGCGGTCCGAAACTTCATCCAGGACTCAGCCTGCCTCACTTCTGTGTACGGGGAGCAACTCGCGATTATACTTGGTGAAAGGACCCCCGCGGCGCCCCGTGGTAACCAAACGGGCAGCCCGCGTTTGGGCAGAATACTGCTCCGCCCAAAGACCAACCGTCTGAACGTGGCGTGGGGTCCTTGGCGAAACCACGAATTCTTTTCCCCTCGCAGTTCTTCTGCGCAACATCTTTCTCCAAATGGGGATTGATTGGTAGCCAATCAATCCCCATTTGGAGATCCGATCCTTAAAGCAAGTCCATTTTCAGCGCATCGATGCCACCCTGCGAGTGCGATTCGTTCAACCTGCGCTTGGAGCTGCGCTAGGCGAATTGGCTACATGCATAACCTATCCAGAGTACCTGGCGGCGGTTATCCACAACAGCTCGGACCCGGAAGCCAGCCTTTTGGATCACTGTTGCAAGCGGGGCAATCAATGGGTCATTCATTGCTTCGAAACACTTAGGCATTGCAAGAAATAAGGAGTTGGAAACGGAGGGTTTCCACCGAATCTCGAAAATAATCTGAAGACAATTAGCGCAATTCGAAAGTGCCTTTGGGGATTGGTTTGACGGAGGCACGGGATTTCACTCGAAGTACGAGCACCTGCCTCAGGTTCAAACGGAAGGAAGTCGGTGATTGTATGCGGGGTATTAAGGCTTGCGCCGCGATTATGGCGCTACACATTTTTTCGACGGCCTGCACGAGCGTGCCGCTGGTCGCGACGATGCGATCTCAGATAGGTAGTACGGCATCTGCACAGGCGCAGATAGGCTTTTCAATTGGAAGCTTGCTTGCGTTCGCTGTAAGCATCGCGGCAAACCCTTGGCTCAAGCGATACCCGGCCCGCTGCCTCGGAGCCAGCCAGCTTGGATTGGCTGTTTGTAGCATCCTAATTACCTTCGGATGTCAATTCAAAAGCTGCATGCTGCTCAAATCAGCGCTTTTCGCGTCAGGAATTTTTCAGGGCATAGCGATGGCAAACGTCTACACCTTTGCAATGAGTTATGGGCAACGGTTTTTGAAAATACGGTGTTGTGGCAGCGGTGCGTTCGTTTTGGCAATGCTGATCCTCTTTGCAATGGGTCCAGTCGGAATCGATCTTGGAGCGAATTGCTTCACCGGATCGATAGGATTTCTCGGGTGCCTCATGCTCAATAGGCATCTTTCTTTTGGATGTCAGCAAGATCATAGTGTCCAAGTTCGGTCCAATCCCAGGTCCATTGCTTTGGCGATTGTCTCGTTGGGGCTCATTTCAATTGTTTGCAGCAGCAACGACTTTACGACCTACACGATAATCTCAAGCGTCGTTCCGAATCATGTTGCATTGCTAATGAGTCTTCCAGTCATACTCGAGATTGGCCTGCTTTTGTTCGTCCGCGATCAAGCCCATGAGCGATTTGTTCTGTATCTCACGCCGATGTGCTGGACGATATTCGGCATCTGTCTTGTTTATACCAAAGAATTTCCAGCTCTAACGATGGGAGTCGTGTTGATCGCAACGAACTGTCCGTTTGCTATGATTACGGGCAAAGTCATCGGAAAAGGCACCCTGGCACAGGGTGCAGTGATTTTCGTGCAATCGTCCGCAGCCATTACCGCCCAGTGGCTCATTGATTGGCAAAGCTGTTGTGGAATTGAGCTTTCGCAGACGTGGGTCGTTGGGACATGCATCGCCTTAGCTGCAATGGCTACATCCACCTGTCTGGCTTGGTCGATTCAAGCGGAAGTCGAAATGGATTCCAAAAACAACGAGAATGGAGATGCGGAAAATGCCTAACCCGGTCGTCTTCGAATTCTCGATAGCAAATTCGCGCAGATTTTTTGTGCGCGATGGCAACGAATATTGGTGCGGCGGGTACTTTGGCAACGGGAAACTTGCTTCTGTTTACGATTCGTTCGAAGAGGCTTCCGTTGAAGCGAAGCATGCTGCGAAGCCCGAGTCATATCGATCAGCTCGATACCGGACCAGAATTGCTCAACGTTTGGGCTTTCAAAATCTCGAATTGAACGAATGGTTCGTTGAGAAACGAACAGCATCGATTTTGGCCTTTAAGGCACCAGACTTGGGCTGGAAACGGATTCTAGATTACGAGATTCCTAGTTTCAATGATTTGATCCGACTCGATCGACTGAGAACGGATTGGGAACTATTTCGTCGATTTACTTCGACCCGTTATTGGATCGGACCTTTCATCAATCTTTGGAAGATTGCGACCAAAGAATCCTATGCCTTGACTGTCCCAAGGATCGAGAACTTAGTCGGGCAAATTGTCAGTCGCATCCGAAGAGTAGATTTAGGATCTGAGCTGACCAAGCTCCAACGGATTCGCCAAATCTTACAGGAACCGCCGATTGATAGTGACTTAATCCTGGTCGCCACCACTGGAATGATGTCGAGTTCGAAACTTCGTCGAGCCATCCCGGCATGGAGTGATGCTGTCGCAGAACTGATTGGATTGGTGGACGGTTATCGATGGATTGAGCTTGATGCGAAGTTCGCTCAAATCGAAGAGCTGCTTACGAGTCTGTAGTTACGACAAACCACTGCGACCGACGAAAAAGCCCAAGGGGATCCTGGGCTTTTTCGTTATGTCCCTTCGCGGGTGGTTCCAGCGAATAAATGCGACGGAGTGTTCGGTGCCAAAAAACCTGCCCAAACCAAACTAAACTGGTAAGATCTATTGTTGGGCAGACTTCTCTATCGCCGTTCAGAACTCCAAGACCCAAATGCCACGCTACGCCACCGAACAGGAATTGATAAAGCTCGAAGAAAGCCTAAGACTCTTCGATTCCTATTACAATGTTTTCATGACTAGCGATCTTCTGGATCCGCTTCTCAAATCGATTGAACCGCCTGCTCTAGGCGCCAATACGGAGTTCCGTCAATTGGTTGGGTACGTCGGGGCTTCTTGGGCCAGGATAGCTACTGCCGTTGAGCTTCGATTCGATCTCGCGGACGCTTACAGTGTCTTCCAGGCGTCCGAGCATCACGCTAGCGAAGTGCTGAAACGAATTCGCCAAGGCGCTCAACATGAATCGGACGCAAATTTCCCGGCGCATATGGTTGCGAGATGGAATGATGGCGCGGCCAAACTCATGTATTTTTCAGGCGATCATTATCTTGCAAAGCAATACTGGACCAAGTCGCTTGATATCATCGGCAATTGCGAGGGTATCGGTTTTATCTACCCTGATATCAAAAGCAGTTCCTTAAGGAATGAGTTTGAAGCAAAGCGAATATCCGAAACCGAAGCTGGAAATTTAACAGTGACTGAAGACGAGAGAGTCCAACGCTTCAACAAAGAATTGGAGGACGCCATCAACGATTTCCCAGGGACGGATTTGAAGAGCTGGATCGAAAATGACAATACCCATTCAATACGTGATTTGAATGCAGATTTAAGCTGCAAGAAACGCGAGCTGTTGCGCGGTATTGCAAACTTGTATCAAAACAGTGGGCAATTTCGACAAGTTCGCACTATTGCCACTGCAATGCAAGATCAAGTTCGTTTGATGCAATCATTCCATGCAGAAGCGATCTCGATTTACAACCGATTCAAAAATGACCCAGTTGGCGTCAACGAAGACGAAATCGAGTTGGCGAAGTACCGTTGGCGATTGGTTCGCGACAATGGGGCATGGCCTCGCGGAGTTTTCTTTGCTCGACAAAATTTGGCCCGAATCGAGGCCGATTGGATTGAAACTCGAGATCGAGACAAAAATCGCCATCTACATCTTGTTTCATGCCTACACGAACTATTTCAGCTTATCGACGATATTCAAGCTCGTGACGAGGCGCTCAGTGCTGGCGAAGAATTTGGGCTTTCCGATATCGAGCTGCATGGTTGGACGGTGAAAGCTACACACGGATTTTATGAAAAACTGAAGCAACGCTCGGACCCTCAAGCCCAGGCTGCCGTGCCAAAGATAAAGAAATGGTTCTTGCAAGAGCTCGAACAAATGGTTCGAAGCCACCGGCAAGTGATCAAGATCGCGACCTTCAAGTCGAGGTATGCCGAGTACTACGATTGGGCATACAAGATTCTTTATGAAGCATCGGTCGAGGACTATCGACAATCTAGAAATGAGATAGATTTGAAACGTTGCGTCGCTTGGGCTGAGGAATCGAACTGCCGGGATTTGCTCGATTTGGTGGCGTCACAAAGTAGCAGTTCAAGCCTAGAACCAACGCTAGGAAGGGCTCCATACATAGGAGAGTCAAATGCGATCCCGCCAAACGAAAATCGCGAACTTCTTGAAGTTGGCAATGCCGATGAAAGCGTAAGAGATGCAGTTCGATTGAGGGCTTCGGATTATAGCAATAACGAACAATTAGTATCGTCGGTGCAGAAAAGCTACGAAGCTTTCGAGCGATCTGCCTCAGTGAAACCTGTTCAGCCGCAGAACATCGACGACTCGATCTACGAACGAGCCAAACAAGATGCGAAGAGCCGCAAATGCTATTTTGTCCGTTTTGCCGAACGTCAAAGCCAAGCAGCCAAAGATCAAGACAGAAAAGCTCAGTATCATTTTGACGCCTACGTTTTCGGGCCAGATGGATCCTGTACGCTCCTCGAGTTGAACTCTGGGGCCCTCAGCGAAGTTTTGCGCAACCTCGCAAGTTTACTCAATTTAGACAGTGCCAAAGCCAGCGACTTTGGCGATCCTTTGTTGACACTGGCCGAATCGATTGGTGTTCTACTGAGTCCTCTCGAAGTGGCACATTCCAAGATCCCAATCTATTTTTTGCCGACAGGCAAGTTGTGGAGTATTCCCTTTCATATTGCCACCAGCGAGGAAGGAGTACTTTGCCTGCAGAGACGAGTTTACATTGCAGGAAGCCTCGCCTCATTGTTGACCCACGATCGAATCTCCGTCGCGAATAGAATAGCGAGAGTACATGGTGAAGTATATGTTGCTGGGAGCTTTGAGAGTTCGCAAGCTTCTAACGTATTTGGAAGTCTAGTTGTCAATAATTGCCGCGAGCGTGGATGGAGCGTTTCGACAAATCTCCACGGCAACAATATCGCCGATTCCAACTTGTATGCTGGAGAATTCAACGATACAGAATTGATTCGGGCAATCGAAGCCTCTCCTGACGTACTCTATTTCGGATGTCATGGTTGTTTTATAGAGGATAAAAAACGAGGTGATGAACCCCTGTTGCACTTTACATTCCAAGAATCCAATGGATCTTTTCGCGAAGCCTATTTGACCCCTTATGATTTCGCTTACGCTGGGCCCATGAGAGATAATGTCGTCACGATTTTCGCGGCGTGTATGTCCGGTCAAGGGGGCGAGCGTGCTGGTGGCGAAGTAAGCGGTTTCTATCGCGGCGCGATTGCGAGCGGTGCCGGAGCGGTTCTTCTGAGTTACTGGCCGGTAGGCTCCGTCGTTGATAACCACACTTGCCAAATTTTGAAGGGGCTCAAACAGGGATTGTCCATCGACAGTGCGTTTGGAAAAACGGTACAGCAATTTGAGGAAAAATATCCGGAACTTAAGCTTGCGGATAAACTTTTGCTGCTGTGCCCTTTTTCATTCTTCGTTTGAACACATCAAAATCACAGTCAGTGTTCAACGATCGAAAGTTTGCCTGAATGCTGGAGATGGGCTAGGTACACAGCAAAAGCAGCTTTAGTTTGGGCGCAAAGAACTTTGCCGCTTGCTATCAGTTCGAGCATCTGCGATAGCGTTACGAATTCGACTTGAGCGTCTTCCAAAGGATCCGGTTGAAGATCGGAGATTTGGTTTTCGTCGATTTGAACGAGACATGTCCTGCTGGAGTATGGAAAGAAGGCGGTGTCACCATTGGAGTAATCGAGCAATTCGACACCGATGACCGAAAAACCAACTTCTTCCTCGACCTCGCGAGCGGCGGTATCTCGTTCCGATTCATGTGGATTGGAACCACCACGCGGAAACTCCAGACTCTCCATCCCGAGCGCACTTACATCGACGATCGGGAACTGGTGTTTGTGGCTCGGTGCGGCAATCACGGGACGCATGTGGTGTAGCAATGCAAGTCTACCCTTACGGTCGACAGCTATACAGACGGGACCGGGACGACACGTGATAATGGGTTGATCGTAACGAGGTCGACCACTCCTATCGCATACGACAATATGTTGTACCCAGCCAATTCGCTGGTTTCCGAGGACAATCTCGTTGCCATCCGATTTCCATTCGGGTGAGAACTCGTTCAATTCCGATAGATGACAGATCAACTGATGTTCCTTTGGATCTCTTCTGGGCTTAATTGGATTTGCGTTGGGGAGTGGTGGTCTGGCGTGTCATTAACCGCGACCCGACGCGGCCTACGGTTCTCGAATTCCTCCGCTTTTATTCTTTGACGAAGAATGTATTTTGCTTGGTTTCGACGCTTAGATACGGTTCCAGGATCTACACCAAGATCTGCCGCAGCAACAATCCCAGGCACCCCCTTTAAATCGCAAAGTTTTATGACAATCTTTAGATCATCGGGCAACTCTTCGATGAATGTCAAAAGCTGATCTAATTGTTCATTCGTCTCTGCCAAACTCGATGGATCTGGATCAGGCAATTCGGTTTCATGGTCGACGCGGGTGAAACCCGAGCCACGCTTTTCACAATTTTCCGAACGAATCAGTTTCAAGAGTTTGAAATTAGAGATCTGCGCCAACAAATTAAATGCGTGGTTATCGTCCCTGGGACTCCAATCCCCACAGGACAACATCTCGTGCAATTTACAGAACGTGTCGTTGCAAATATCCTCGGCGTCTTCAGCGGAATTTGTTTTTATACGCAAAATGCTTAGAAGTCGGGTCCCATAGGTTACGTAAAGACGTTGAAACTCCGAGTTGATGTCGCAATCACTCATTGCAGCGAACCCTCAAGCCGCACGGCGATAACCATCTCGGAAGTGGCGATGCTCGAATCGTCCGAATATGAAACTTCCAGTTGTTGTTGAGCGGTAACTCGAGCAACTCCTGTATTTCCATAACTGGAATCTCGTACTGCCTCAGGTTCACCGCGGGCACAAAACAATTTCTTGGCAGCGCTAGGGTCTGCCCTGAGTACTGGATATGATCGGACCTCCACGCGAATAATGCGATCCAACAGTTCGGGATGCTCCTCTAGGGACAAATAGATTCGTTCCGAAGTAATTGACTCTATGGCCGTCTCGATGGCTTCATCGAGTCTGTTTTCAGGGCGCCCTCGGACGGAAGAATCGAGGTGACGCTTCAAGTCCCATTCATCGTTCGCTTGAGGCTCGTTTCGAAGAGACACCCTGTTTACGAAACCCAACTTTCCGTAAACCCATCGTTCGATATCTTGTCCGTCGACCTTGATCGTACCGAAGTACAAACCAACCGGAACTTCACGCTTGGCTTCGCTCAATTCTGCGAGTGGGCAGCGCAGCGAATCACGGCACAAAATTGGCACAAAAGCAGACCTCGAAACTTTGTCGTCGCACTTGCGCATCATGGCCATCACCTTGGTCCGCAGTTCGACGTCTACCTGACCCATAGGATCTGGGTCCGCGGAATCTTCATCGTCCGAGTGATCACAATTTATTTGCTCATCTGGTCCGTCCAATGGCTCCTCGTTGCTCGAGAGCGACCGCAAAAGCCGACGCAACGGCTCTCGATTGTCGTCCGCATCTGAGGTTTCAAACTTCCGATTCATTTATATCAGCCTAGGGTGAAGGATGCTCTGCTCAATGGCATTGACTGATTGTATGCGCAGGTTTTTGCGTCGGCAACTACTTAAGCGCTACGAATAGCAGCCTGGATTCGACCGTCACGCATGTTCTCCGACAAAAGATTCCAGAATCTCAAAAAAGTGCGCAATTCCGAATCGCATTTGGGGATTTGAAGGAACAAGCGTTCGTTTCTTCATGCATTTTGGAGGTCACCTATTGTGATTGTAACACAGGTTGTGTGGTCGGCATTTGATTTTGTAAGGCTCTGCTGTGATCGTCCATGCGAGTGTTTCGCAGCGATCGTGGCGGGTGGCGTCTGGGGCATGGATATCGTCCTGATCGTTTTCATATTCTTTTAGCTGGAGAGCCAAGAGAAGCCGAGTGCCCCGTGGCATAGTGTGTCGCATGCGGATGCTTGCGATTGCAATGATCGCCTCTTGTTCGGTAATGGGTACGCGCAAGGGGCGAAACTCCTTTAACTAAAACGGGCGGATCAATGGCAAGGAATGTATTGCGAGTTCATCAATGAATCGATGCCACCTCCAGCTGCAGAAACGTATTCAAGCGTGACGAGCTGACCTGCCAATACGGTGGAAAGCTGCCTGGCAGCGCTCACGATTGACCACGTTGTCGAAAGTGTGGTGTCCCCCTATTGCTCTTGATCGCCAAGACTTTTAGAGAGTTGCATACCTGCCGAGACTCTTGACGAGTTTCGCTACTTTATTGTCTTTCAGTACTACCGAACTTCGGTGGCTAACCTTGTTCCAACTTCAATTTTGCTAAAGGCAGCAGTCTCGCGTGAGTTCTTAAATCGAGTATCTTTACCATTTCGCCAAAGCGGTGTCGTGGTGCCGTCGGCGTGGCGCAGGCGGAGGTTGTCGAGGTAGACAGTATAGGTGCCAGGGGTACCTCCACTGAAGACGAGCCCATGCTTGCCAAGTGGTCCCGGGGCGTTGCTACATAAGCCGACGATGCGATGCTCCCATCGGTTCGCTGCGTCGAGTTGGCCCGGACCGTTGGCTTGCTCGCGATTGTATTGATCGATGCCGAGCCCTTTCTTAAAAAAAAGAGAAGCAGGCTTGTCGTCGTTGCCGCGTATCGGCGAATAGAATGGATGACGCTTTTGAACGTCGGATGAAAATGCGATGTCGAATTCGAGCCAGTCAGTTGCAGATTGATTGCCACCCCAACTGGCGATGGGGATGATGAGTCGGTCGCTGGGCTTGGATTGATCGGTGACGGTGACGGCAACTTCGAGCACTTCGCCTTCGGGGGCAGGCTTGGTGTTGAGTTTTGAGGGCGCAGGTTGATGTGCGAGAGATGCCCCGAGCGATTCTGCCCACGTATCCATCATTGCGGCGAGTGACTTCACGACATTGGGATGAGCACTAGCGACGTTCGCGGCTTCGCGCTCGTCAGTCTGCATATCGTAAAGTTCGAAGCGGTCGAAGAAGCGATGGAGTTTCCAATCTGCTGTACGAAGCGCGTCTTCATCGCGCCAGACCCAGTAATAGCTTTCCACTGGGCTGGCTTGCCGTTCGCGCAAAGCGGGCCAGATGTTCCTGCCATCGAGCGGACGTGTCTCGGGCATCGTCGATCCGGTCATCGCCATCAGCGTCGGGAACATATCGAGCGCACCACAAAGACCGGGCCATGTCGTGCCGCCAGTAAGACCGCCGTTTGGCCAATTTACAACCGTAGGTAGTCGAACGCCCCCTTCATAGATGCTGTGCTTGGCTCCGCGCAAGGGCAGACTGCTTCCCGCCTCCATCGCGCCATTGTCGCTTGTAAATAGGACGATCGTGTTGTCTCGCAAGCCGCGATTGTCGAGTTCTGCGAGAATTGCGGCGACATTGTTGTCCAACGCGTATAGCATCGCAGCATGATGATGCTTTTCTTCTTCGTTATTTTCCGCCTTTGAGGCCGGGAGAATCGCTGCTACATTGGCATCTATCGCAGCCAAATCGCTTGGCTTGGCCTGCAAGGGTGCGTGTACGATGTGAAACGGTACATAGCAGAAGAAGGGCCTCTCTTTGTTTTCGTTAATGAATTCCATTGCATGCTGCGTGACGAGGTCATCGGTGTAACCTTCATCCTGCGGGCGAAACTCGGTGTTGTGCCACCAGCTCACGGGGCCTCTTCCTTTCACCGTGCGGCGATCGAAATAGTCCGCCCCACCGCCGTAATAGATCCACGCTTCATCGAAGCCATGTGCGTTGGCTCCGAAGCCGGGTTCAAACTTCTTGTTTGGTAAATCCTTGAATGCTTCGGAAAATGCAGCACGAAAGGCATTCGTGTCCGGATCTTCACCATTATGCCACTTACCAAAGACACCCGTTCGATAACCGTTGGCCTTGAAGCCTTCAGCTATGGTCGTCTCTTCCATTGCAAGTTCACCGCCAACTTCAGGCCCTGTACCGACGCGAAACGGATGCCGCCCAGTAAGTAGCATTCCGCGGGTCGGCGAGCAAACGCACCAGCCCAGGAACTGAGTGAGCTCAACGCCTTGTTTGAAAAGCCTATCGATGTTCGGCGTCCCCACGCCGCCGCCATGGGCACTGATATCACCCCAGCCAAGGTCGTCGGCCATGATATAGACGACATTGGGCTTTGGTGAGTCTGCGAGCGCAATAATGCAAAGAGTACAAAGAAGTAGAGTGACGACGTAGTTCATTGCTGAGGATTTCCGATGGTTAAAAGTTGTTCTAAAAGGCCTTTCACAATTTCGGGATGCTGGCTATCGACATTATGAAGCTCTTCGGGGTCCCGTTCGTGGTCATAGAGTTCGGTTTGACCGTCGCTCCATCTCGTGAGACGCCAGCGAGACGAGCGGATGCTCTGGCCGTAAAGTTTCGGACCTCGCGTGACGAGAGTGAAGGCAGCATCCTTCACTTTAGCTTCGGGCGAATTCAAGATAGATCGCAAACTTACACCCGCGACTTCGTGGGGAATCGTAAGCCCACAAAGTTCAGCGATGGTCGGGTAGAGATCGACGAATTCCACTAGTGAGCGACTGGTCTGTCCACCTTTCATTCCCGGTGCAGCGATCACGAGCGGCGCGCGGCAAGACCGTTCGAAGAGCGTATTCTTGTTCCACCAATTCCGCTCGCCGGTATGGTAGCCATGGTCGCCAACGAAGATCACGATTGTATTGTCCCACAGCTTTTCCTTGTTGAGTGCATCGAGGACGCGACCCAGCTGGGCATCCATGAAACTCGTCCCAGCACAGTAAGCTCGAAGGAGTTCATTCCATTCCTCATCCTTAAACTTGGCGAATGCTTCGCCATATGCACCGAAACCTACGGCATCCTTGCGAGCCTGCGTCATGTCGACGGGATCACGCCATCTTTCTAGCGAACCAGGCGGATACATGTCAAAGTACTTTCTCGGCGCGATGAACGGATCATGTGGCTTCATGAAACCACAACCGATAAACCACGGTTTGTCGCCCAGTTCGTTCATCTTGGCAACTGTTGCGGCGGCGATTTGGCCATCGGGCTGGTCGTCATCAGCACCGTCAGCTGCACCCCATTGGCACCAATTGAGAGCACCGTCAGTGACGTTACGACCTTCGAGAATCTTCTTGCCTATCGTCGTGGCTTCAAAAGCCTGCGCCGTGTGCCATGATTTGCCTGCGTCCATCCAAGCTTGTTTGGCGTCGAGATTCTTGCCGCCACCGAGGTGATAGAGCTTTCCGAAAGCGTGCGATTGCCATCCGGCTTCTTTGCAAAGTTGCGGTAGGGTGATGACGTTCGGCATTTTCTGCCGGAGTCGCATGTCGTTGCCCACGATCCCGGTCTGTTCTGCTCGTAGGCCGGCCATCATGCTGCTGCGGCTGGGATTGCACACGGGGTATTGAACATAAGCTCGCTCGAAAGTCGTACCTCGAGCTCGCAGTCGATCCAGGTTCGGCATCTTTACCACTTCGCGAGTAAACGCCCCGCCATAGTCGCGAAGATCATCAACCATGACTAGCAGGACGTTAGGCCGTTCAGCGGCGAGGCCGATGTTTGCGAAGAATGCAAAGAACGTCAAAAGGTGCAGGAATCGCATAGTTGATAAGGAAAGTAAGATGGAGACGGATGTCTCTTCGAAACATCGAGGGATTACGTTGGTGAGAGAATTATATGGCAACCGGCAGCTCAAGACCTAACCGTATTGGACATTGGGGTTGATGCTTTTTAACACCTAGCGAAACTCGTCAAGACCTCGTTAAGACTTTCGGCGATTTGCGGACTTGCCGAAACTCTTGACGAGTTTCGCTACCCTAAAATTCAATCTGGGCAAAGCACTTGTAGTATACAGCGACCAACCTGTCATCGGGTACACTAGACGCATATTCCGTCGTTCTGTGAAGAACGACGATCGTCTGACTTTTTTTCGTATCTTCCAAGATACGATGCTTTCCAAAATCAACGGGCGCAAAACCACATGAAGATACTTCCCTTCGTTATCGCAGTTTTGTTCCTATCGAAGGCGATGATTCACGCGGCGGAAAGTGCCTTGCCATCTAACAAGCCCAATATTGTCCTGATAATCTCGGATGACCAAGGAGCAGGAGACTATGGTTTTATGGGGCATCCTCACATTCAGACGCCGTACATCGACAAGCTCGCCTCGCAGAGTTTGACGTTCAAACGTGGATTCGTGCCGACTAGTGTTTGTTGCCCGAGCTTGGCTACGATCATCACTGGGCTTTATCCTCATCAACACAAGATCACGGCCAATGATCCGCCGTTGCCGGGGGCTTTAGATGAGAAGCTCAAGGGTAGTCGTGGTTCGACACCCGAACTGACTACTCGATGGAACGCGATGCTTGATAATGTTCCGACGCTGCCGCGATTGCTTGCGAGTCACAATTACCTTAGTTTCCAGACTGGAAAATGGTGGCATGGCGACTACACACGAGGTGGCTTCACCCACGGAATGACGGAGGGGAGCCGTCACGGCGACAAAGGGCTCGCAATTGGTCGCGAGGAATTGCAACCTGTTTATGATTTTATTTCCGAATCTCGAAATCAAAAGAAGCCGTTCCTTCTTTGGTACGCGCCCTTTTTGCCCCACGCGCCCCACACGCCCCCCGAGCGATTGTACGCGAAGTATGTGGACAAGACCGACTCGCCGCATATAGCTCGTTATTGGGCAATGTGCGAATGGTTCGACGAGACTTGTGGCGAACTGTTGAATCATCTCGACCGGGAAGAGTTAACCGACAATACGATCGTGATTTATGTCACCGACAACGGTTGGATCCAGTCACCCTCCTCTGCAAATTTTGCCCCCAAAAACAAGACGACGCCGTACGATGCGGGGCATCGAACGCCCATCATGGTCCGTTGGCCAGGTCGCGTAGCGTCAGCCAACTCCATGTCGCTTGCGTCGTCCATTGACATTGTTCCGACCCTGCTCGACGCACTCGGACTACCAAGACCCGAGGAACTTAGAGGAATCAATCTGCTGGACTCGAAGGCCGTTCAGGCACGTCAGTACGTTTTCGGCGAGGATTATACGATTCGTTCACAGACTCTGGATGATCCTGCAACCAATATTCTATGGCGATGGGTATCCGACGGACGCTGGCGTCTCGTTCTGCCTCGTACTTTCGAAGCGGAAGGCGATTTGAAGACGATCCCGCCGGACAAGTATCTTCGTCCGGAACTGCTAGTCACTTTAGAGTCAGCCCAGCCGATGCTCTACGACCTGCAGGTTGATCCGCGTGAAGAAAGCAACATCGCGAGTACTCACACAGAAATCGTGGCCACACTCCAAACGCAACTCAACGCGCACTGGACACCGAAGATTGCCAATCCCTAGGCTTAGTTTCTTTTCGCTAGTCGCGTCTCTCCGAGACGCAAAACGCCTGCGTCGCGGAGTATCACCTCTATGTGAAAAACCGCTCAATTTCATTAGGATTCCTTAAGACATGAAACCGCTTTTGCTCGCGTTCATTCCTTTGTTAACGGCTCTGACATTTTCAGTGTTGAGGAAATCAGTTCACGGTGCCGAGCTAGCCGGCGTTGCTGTTACGCCCCATGTTATCGCGGACTCTATGCGATATCGAAGGCCTCGCGATCCAACACTTGGCGCCAAGGTGCAGTTGTTTTTGAAAGGCCCATGCGAGATTCCTTTGAATTCACAGGGAACATACCTAGGGCCAAAGTTCAATGGACGCACACCCCTGGATTTGCTTTCGTCCGACGAATGGGCTTGGCATGATCTCGGCAAGGCAGCCACCGTCCCGGAAGGAGCATTGTCGGTTTGGACGTTCAATGGCAAACAGTCTTCCTGGGGCGTCGGCAAGGAGTTTGAACTATCCGCCAATGGGCTCGAAGCGACGCAAGTCCCAATCGCGGAGCCAAGTTGCTGGATCGAGGCAGCTACGTTCTTAGCAAAGGAAGGGCATATCCTGCCCTCTACAATTGTCTTGCATGTCGCCAACAATAGCAGCCAAGTGTTGAGCACCTCTACCTTACGTTTGTGGTTAGCAAGTGACGCGAACAACTGGCAACTACTCTGGCCTCAAGAAGCGATCCAAGCCGAGAGTAACATTCCGGCTGGAGACCGTGGCTGCCTTGTATTGCAGACGAACCAACCGTTACCACTCACGTATGCCGCTTTGGAACTGAAGTCGAGTCGGGGCTCAATTTGGGCACACTTGCGAATCAAGCGGGAAACATTTGACATCAGTGGCGGATGGATTGGCGAGGTCCAATCGAAAACTATTCGCGATGGTGTGCAAATTACCGACCGATGCTCTCAAGATGCAATTTACATTGCTAGCAAGAATTCCAAAGTCCGTGACGAGATCATGTTGCGTCGGCAAAAGGCGATAGAACAGGAGAACAAAAACCAAGTTGATATCGCGGCTCTTGAGACGCGACAAAAGCTAAAGCAAGAGAAATAAAGAAGCTATGGGGCAGGTGTCAAAAGCGGCATTTGCCAGAAATCCATTGTGCCGGGAGTTTTCTCCGGGAGTTTTTGAGCAATGACAGCCGCCTAGTCACGCTTTCAGCAAAGCCTTGAACCAGCGAATACTTGCCACGCATTCTTTGACAGAGTCGATTAGGATCCTGTAGGATTCAGGTTTTCGCAAGTCGATAACATGCGTCTTTGGTTGCACGAGTGGATTCGCTCGACATCGCACTGCGGTCATTGTTCGACAAAACAATTCCAGCAAGGTATGAAACTATGCGGCTCTCTCAACGCCTGCGAGGAAATCCGTTGCCTACCATTCACCGAACCGGTTTTACGTTGGTCGAGTTGCTTGTCGTTATCGCGATTATCGGCATTCTCATCGGACTGTTGTTGCCCGCAGTTCAAGCGGCCCGCGAAGCAGCGCGGCGCATCCAATGCGCTAATAACCTGAAGCAAATAGGATTGGCTTCAATTCACCATGCGGATACTTTTGGGAAATTTCCTTCGGGATGCCAAACATCGAAAGTCTTGACCAACAACCATCGCTTCATGTGGAGTGGTCAGATTCTGCTGTTTTTGGAACAATCCAATTTACGCAATTCGCTCGACCCAGATAAAGCATGGGATTCGTTTTCTCCGAACATTGCAGCCATGCGGACCACTATGAACATTTTCCGATGCCCTTCATCGGCTGCACCATCGACATACTCTCAAATAGTTGATGATCGCATACCGTGTACGTATCTCGGCTGCGCATCTGGGACAATCGGAACTGAAAGTGGTTCGGGAAAGTTGATTGGCAACGGGGATCAAGAAGGTGCACTCTACGCCAACAGCCAAACTAGGCATCGCGATTTCTCCGACGGATTGTCCAACACGTTGTTGGTTGCGGAATCTCTCTTCCTGCCTGGCGTGTCCGGACCTGACCATGATGGACAATCGCAGATCATCGATCATTGGTACGTAGGCTCGCCTGGTATGGGCAGCAATGAAATGTCTGAAGCGCTTGGTTCGACCGCTATCTCAATCAACGCTTGGTCGAAACGCCCTCAAAGGTTTATCGAAGATATCGAACTCGGATACAGTTCCCGACATTCGAGCATCGTTCAAGCTGTCTTTGCCGATGGCCATGTCCAGGTCATCTCGGAGTCCATCTCGCCGGTAGCCTGGAGTGCATTCGGCACACGCTCCGGCGGTGAGGTTGCGAACGTTGAGGAATAGGAACTCGCTGTCAGCAGCGGCCTCGCCGTAATTCGTCTTTTATGCGAGCGGTAGGATGAGCACTTCTTGTCAAGGGATACAATGGGAGAGCCGAGCTTGACAAGGGTTCGGCAGGAGCCACTCCGCCTCTCCCTCCCGGCATAAACAATGCTGTCGCTCGCCTTAGTGAGTAGGTCGCTAAAAGATACGATCTATCATATTGACCCTATCAGGCTTTCAATCAGTGGAACCAATTGGCTTTGTGCTTTTCGCGACCAGTCGAGAACATCTTGATGGTCGGTTACCGACGGAACATCGGGCGTCGCGACATTGGTCACGATAGAGAAGGCTAAAACGCGCAGTCCAAGTTGGTTTGCTAACAGAACCTCTGGCACAGTGCTCATTCCGACCATATCGGCACCTAGCTTTGCAAACATCCGATATTCGGCGCGTGTCTCATAGTTTGGGCCCAGTGTTGCATAATACGTCCCACGCGCCAATGCGAACCCAAGCTGAATTGCATGCTGTTCCGCAAGCCTAATCAACCGAGGATCATATGGATTTCCGACCCGGTGCGGCAGCTCTAGTTTTGCTGCACCGCAGTCCGCTTCAGATGAAGATATCCCTGTACGATTCATCCCGTCGATATGATTGTCGATCAGCACTACCTGCCCGCTCGTGAATCGAGAATTGATGCCACCCGAAGCATTCGAAACGATCAACGACTCGGTACCGAGCGCGCGCATGCAACGCAATGGAAATGTCGCCATCGCTGCCGTCCAGCCTTCATACAGATGCGCTCTGCCTTGCATGGCAACGACCGGCGTTCCGTTCAAATAGCCCAATACCAGGTTACCGGCATGACCTTGCACGCGAGAGACGGGGAATCCGGGGATTTCACTGTATGGAATTCGGCATCCATCAACGATTTGATCCGCAAGCATCCCCAATCCGCTGCCTAGAATTAAGCCTACGCGAGGACGAAACCCGTTCGAGTGCCTCAGGATTACTTGGCACGCTTCCGCACTTGAGGCTTCCCGCACGCGCTTCTCCAAATACAAAAGAAAAATCAATTAGCCGGAACCAACCGGTTCAGCGAGATCGAATTCTAAAGCAAAACAGGAAAACGTGTTACACCGAGATTCATGCTGGAGCAAGCCGATTTGGTTCTTAATTGCCCGGCCTCTGGTTTGCGACCACCGAAATTATCGTTCGAGTACTCGAATATTCAGGCTCTTCGAAACCGGCGCCGTTTGGCCCAAACTTGTGACGGACGCAATGAGTTCCCCCTCTGTGATTTCGTCATGCTTTAACTGCAAGACGCAGGAAAACTGGTCGTTGGGTCGGAAGTACCTGATCGGTTCCAGATCGATTTGCCGATCATTGTTCGAAAGTTTGTACCGCAAATCCTTGGCGCGAATCGACTTCAATACGGCCCCCGAGGGAGTCAAAATACTTAATGCAACGCGTTGGTCCGGCTTGCTGCTGAGATTCTCGATGCGTATTTCATAGGTGCCAGTATCTCCTTTGCGGATGGAGTTGCTCACCGGTTGAATCGTTACGCTTAGACGTTTCTCGTTCTGAGTATCCAAGATAAACGAGGGCTTCTGCAGTTCACGCGAGCCGGGTGGATTGGCTCCGCCCGGAACATTCCCAACGGGAGGCATCACATTGGTATCCGACGCAGCGTTACTGATATCGAGAATGAGGGACTGCCTGTCGGTTATTGATTCGGCATCAACAGAAACAAAAATGGATGCTTGGTTGCCAGCCGCAACGCCCTGAAAAAGTCCCTCCAGTCCAATGCTAGCGCCTGGTTGCAGATCCTGTGATTTCCATTGTGCGAATTGCTTTACAACTTCGTATTGGCCGCCAGGGCTTATCCCTTTCACTTCGAGGTTTGGACTGTGCTGCATCGAAATGATCGGACTTCGTAGTGCAATGGTCCCCGTGTTAGTAACTTTCCATTCTGCTTTGAACTGCCCGCCTATAGGAATGACTGCAGGGTTCCTCAGGTCAGGACTCGAGATTTGCAGCTTTAATGATGGAATCTTTGGCCGTGCTGGCAAGCCGCGAATGACTGCGGGTTGTGACGTCGCAAGCGTTTGCCCCAGAGCCTGCGCTGTTGCTCGAATGGACAGGTCACCTTCGCGATCGACTCGAAACACAGCTGTCATCTCGGGTGGCCTTTCGCCCGGACGCAAGATGCCAAGACCGTAGACGGCCGTATTCTGATTGTCTCTAACATATTGCAAGCCGGCTTCACTCTGCAGAATGATCTTAAGATCGTTGATCGTTTCTCGCCCCGCATTAGTTACTAGTACATCAAACACCGCATTTCCCCCTACCTCGACCTGTCTGGATTCCGGTCTTGGCACGACCTGTAAAGTAACTTGCGGTTTCTGAATAAACGTGCGTTGGGACTGACTCTGTTGAATGGGACTTCCCTGGAAGGAATAGTTCACGTCAAACTGAATGTTTGCGTCGATGGCCGCGTTGGCAAGCAAGTTGATGTTAATGTCCGCGACTTGCTTCATCGGTATCAGTGATGGACCCCACATGAGTGAATCAGGTGTTTGTTGTGACGGCGGGGTACTGTTGGGTTGCAACACCATTCCGGGTGGCAAATTGAGTTTGATCGTTACATTTTCGGCATCGACATCTCCAATGTTTGCTACCTTTGCGTAGTAGTTGAGCGTCTGACCTGGAACTGCTGAGTCGGGCCCGCCCACACTCAACTGGAGCTGCGGAGCAGTCCACGTTACGGTCGTTGTTCCAACCGCCAGAATCAATTCGGGAATGTTTTCGTTGGGACGCTTAGGGCGAACCACTTGAATTTCGATCGCTGCCGTTCCACGAGGTGGGATCGGCATACCGGGTTGATTGCCGATTTGGATGTCCACTTTGGCGACTCCGTTTTGATCGGCGCGAATGGTAACCTCGGGAGAAAAGCCCTGATTGTCGCTAAAGTTTGCTAGTTCCTTGTTCAATACTCGGTATCGAACCTCCCAGCCTTCCGCACCGATCGTTCGATCTGCCCTCCATACCCGCGTCACAAGTGACACAATCTGACCACTGCTTGCAAACTGCGGCTTGGGAAAATCCCATTCAGCATCCTCCCAATAGATGGTTGCCGTTTGCCGACGTTGGTCCCATACGTCGCTGTCGGGAGCCAACGCAGTGACCTTGGAAATCCCCTCGGTTGGGCTAGTGATACTTATCCAAGTTTGCCCCAATCGAATGGGCAAATCGTCGGCTGGATTGGATGTCCCGCGCGTGATGTTACCTGCCTGCCGGCTTGTTCGGCCGCGGGCAAAATCGACCCCTAGTTTTTCCACTTTCGGGCTATCATCCTTTTTCCAAAAAGAACGCCTCTGGCCCTTGGCATCGTCACCCACCTCGACAAATTCGCCAACACTCTTGGGGGACAACATCCATTCAATAGGTTCGTTCGTTACCAAGTATCCATCTTTCCCGCATATTCCCGCCAATAGGATCACTTCGCCTCCAACTGGAGCGACGATGCTCAATGGAGTCAGGAGCAATTGCCCACATCGACCGCGAATTTCTTCCGCTGCTTTTTTTTTCGCAAAGCACCCTTTGCCAGACAAACACCCTTGGCAAAGTTTCTTTGGGCTACCGTCTTTGCCCTGCAGGCATTCTGGCGGATTCGGAGGTGCCTGAAACGCAGGTTGTTGGGAAGGGTAACCGTTGTTTGGATCGTGAGGATTGACAATTTCTGTCAAGCCGTTGGTGAAAATTCGGTTCCCAGTCGGATCGATCGCAGGGAGCGATAAAGTCTGGCAGCCACCGATGAAAAGAACAGCAAGAACAATGGACAACAACCAAGTTTGTCTCAAACGGGAGATACCGATAGAATTCGGAACGGACAGGCGCAACGGGTTGGCGTTCGCATAAAACGATTTGGAGGAAGTGTTTTGATTGTGGAACATCCGTTGTTACCAATCCTATCCATGGTATCGGTAGCCACTGCGCTACCAATCTCCGTTTGGTGGTGCCGCCATCGCTACAATGCGTTCACCATCGTCATGCATGGGCACTCCAGGCATAGCCCGTTGGAAGGTTAACTCACGATTCGAAGTTCGTCCAAAAAAGGTTTTTGAATTCCAACGTCAAACAATGTTAGGCGACGCCATCTAGTCGGCATTTAGCGATTACTCGGTACCCTGCCATGTTTAACGATTGTTGGATGAGACTGCGGTATGTCGCTGCACGCCTCGACAAGGCTAAGCTGGGTTTTGCTCGAACCGTAGCTTTCCAGCATGGAATAGCCACGACATAGGTTACGCAAGCCCATTGGGCTCAAGATATTGGCGCCCTACCCGTAGCTTGTCGCGAGCCAGATGCAGGCGATTGGGCGTGCTGCATCTACCCTCGCAAGATCAGATGTCGATAATTCCTTGCGCCAAAGCCCAATCTCGAATCAATTTGAGTGCCGTCGGGGAAACGGTCTCTTCGATTATGTCGTACTCTTCCGGAAGCCCTGACTGGCTTGTTTGCATTAAATGGTTGAGCCCTGGAACGATTGAAAACTGGACGTTCAAATCCGCATTGCGCTCGACCGCGACTCTTAGGTTGTTGCGATTGAGTTCCGGAAGAATTTGCACATCGTTGCTTCCCCACATTGCCAATGTTGGGCACCGCATCATCATCCAATTGGTGCTGGGATCATAGCTTAAAAAAAATCGGTACCAAGGCGATCGCAGCTGTTGAAACTGTTCTTCAATTTGGTCCGTTAGCACCTTCTTCATTTCGTCAAGATTCACGTTTGGGTCTTGTCCCCGTGCAATCGATTTTAAACCTTCCCAGTTCTGTCGAATTGCCGCTTGAATCTCCCGTTTCAGGGTGCCTTCATCCGAAAAGTAGCTGCTGGCAATATCCTGAAGTCTGCTCTGCAAAGCCATTGTCGCTTTGCGATCCTCCGAACGCATCCCCTGCAATTCTGAAATGCGATCGATTTGCGATTTTAAGACTTCAGAGCCGTTCACACCGGGCGGAGCAATTAAGATCAAGAAGGCGATTTCCGGTTCCCAAACGGCGGCCATCGGACCGACCAGTCCGCCTTCGCTATGACCCAGGATCCCTATTTTTTGACTATCAAGCTCCACAAGACTCTTTGCGTGTTTCCAAACCGCGATTGCATCCTTAGCAAAATCTTCGGAAGTCGCGTTAAGGACGTCCCCGGTGCTCCCGCCAACGCTACGATCATCGTAGCGAAGTGATGCGATTCCGTTTTCGGCTAAGTAGTGGGCAATCGTTTGGAAGGGCTTATGTCGACCGACGGTTTCATTTCTGTCCTGCGGTCCGCTGCCGGTAACCATTACCACGGCAGGGAATTTGCGTGGCCGCTGACCGGCCTTCAATTTGGGGATGGTAATCGTCCCAGCCAATTTGATCCCTGTTGCTTTATTGGGTTCTTTCCCTTTCTTTGGCTCAACGCCATAGACCACCTCAAACGGAACTTCATCGAAAAATTCCGTCGACAACACATTGGTTTTGGCAATCGCAGGGACCGATGCCCCATCGATGCTTGCGGGACTTTCAACTGCTGGTTCTTTTGCTGATTCTTTGGTGGGTTCTCTCGCGGGTTCTTTGGCGAGTTCTTTCGTGGCTTCTTTCGCGGGTTGTTCTTCAACTGCAGCGTCGGCTGTTTTGCTCGGGCGCATCTCCTTGTTCGGAACGATAGAACTAGGAGTGACGGGTGCCTTGGATTGCAGTTTGAGCACGAGTTTCAGAGGCGTCGAGCCTTGGATGTATCGACCGTCCAGTTCATCGCCGGTTTCGTTCAACGCGCCGATGAATTTGGCCGGAATGGTTTTCATTTCCAGAATGGTTTGGCCATCGCTGCCGCGTATGTACTGGGCCGGAATTCCTGGAATGTTTTGCGTTAAGGAGTCAAAAAGAAATCTGGGGACAGCGGCGGATGCATAGGGTGGTTTGGAATAAACTCGGATCCGATAATCCAACTTTCTAACGACGAGGTCAAGCGTTCCCAGCCAGACGGAATCAGCGCCGAGGTCATTCCGTGTTTCCGGAGGCATCGATTCGATCTTTCGAAATTTCAACGAGAGTGTTTCACCACCTTGTTCGAACTCGCCGGAGACCAAGTCGGTTGCTGTTTGCATGCCAGTGTATTTGGCGGCCAGCTTTGACGTTGGATTTGAGAGTTCGAATTGCCATGTCCCACTCGGACTGATATTCAAACCGTTTAGAGGGAGTTCGTCGAGGCTTTGATCCGGACTCGTCATAGAACCGGCAACGACTTTGTCGTGCTCGTCCCGTTCAATACGGACAATAGTCCGCAATTGTTGTTTGGGGGTCTCAATCCATCCAAACCACGTCTCAACTCGTGGTGACGCTACCGATGCTTGGATAGAAGGGGATTGCGAAAAGGCGGCGGGTACGATGAAAAAAAGTACGAATCCCAAAAAGGTATGTATCATCGTCCTAAGTATGCAATTCGACCGCATGACTGGTTCCGTCAAGAAGGGAGGCGAATAGGTTCAATGCCCGCTACGAGCATGCCGATTGTACCTCATTGCTTCCGTGGGCGTCGACATTTGCGCATCTAGAAATCTATCGCACTCCAATTCAATGTCGCACCGAAAGGACGGGTCGATGAGACGTCGCGTTGGTTGCGATTGCCAATTAGCCTTATGGTCTGCAGCGAGAAGCAGCAACCCACGCGAGAGTGATCGTTTATTCCACCGCCGTTTGCAGTTTGCGGTCCAATCCCACTAGTCGACAACCTTGGCATCAATCCACTTCATCAAGCTCCGTAGTTGATGTCCAACTTGTTCGATTTGATGTTTCCGCTCCAGGCGTCGTGAAGCTTTGAATGCTGGAGCGCCCGCTTTGTTTTCGAGAATCCATTCGCGTGCAAATTGGCCCGTTTGGATTTCCTTCAGTATTTTCTTCATCTCCAATTTCGTTTCCGCTGTGATGATTCGCGGCCCTCGCGTGTAGTCGCCGAATTCCGCAGTATTCGAAATGCTGTATCGCATGTAGTTCAAGCCACCTTGGTAGAGCAGGTCGACAATTAGCTTGAGTTCGTGCATGCACTCAAAGTATGCCATTTCAGGCTGATAGCCAGCTTCGACAAGCGTTTCGAAACCGGCTTTTACCAGTTCGCTGACTCCACCACATAAAACAACTTGTTCTCCAAACAAATCGGTCTCGGTCTCTTCGGCGATCGAGGTTTCTATGACGCCACCGCGAGTGCCTCCGATACCCTTGGCATATGCGAGCCCCAATTTTTTGGTCATTTCGCTTGCGCCCGTTCCCAACGCAATCAAGCAAGGCACTCCGCCACCTTTGGTGTATTCGCTTCGGACCAAGTGACCAGGGCCTTTGGGAGCAACCAAAAGCGTATCGACCCCTTTGGGTGGCTCAATTTGTCCAAAATGAATATTGAAGCCGTGCGAACACATCAGCACATTTCCTGGAACCAGATTCGGTTTGATGTGCGTACGGTAAAGATCTCCCTGAACTTCGTCAGGCAACAGCAAATTCACCAGATCAGCCTTCTTGGTCGCTTCATCAATTTCCATCGGTTGGAAGCCATGGCTGACAGCGAGATCGTAGTTCTTGCCACCCGGTCGCTGCCCGATGATGACTTTGCATCCGCTATCTCGCAAGTTTTGTGCTTGCGCATGCCCCTGAGATCCGTAGCCAAGTATGGCTATGGTTTTATCCTTGAGGTGTGATAGGTCCGCGTCGTTGTCGTAATAAATTGTGGCTGCCATGAAATACAATTTTTCGAATTGGAGAATTGGAAGAACTAGTTAATTGAGATGAAAGTGCTACTTTTGGGTCAAGACGAATCCAGATTTACTCATTCATTTGTTCGGCAATAGAATCGATGTCTAACTCATCTGGATTGCTGCCGCGAACCATGGCAATACGCCCAGTTCGAACCAATTCCAAAATGGTGAAGGGTCGCATTCTCTCGATGAAAGCCTGAATCTTGCTTTCGCGTCCCGAGATCTCGATCATCAGTTCTTCAGGTCCAACGTCGACGACTCTACCTCGAAAAATATCCACTAGTTCGCGGATTTCGGTTCGAACGCTACCGCTTCCTGCACGGACCTTGATCAGCATGAGATCGCGTTCGACATAATCGCGCGAGCTGATATCTTGTACTGCGACGACTGTCACAATCTTTTCAAGTTGCTTGCGGACTTGTTCCAAGACATGATTGTCACCCATCACGACAAACGTCATGCGCGACAGGTTTTTGTTTTCGGTTTCACCAACAGCTAGCGAGTCGATGTTGTAACCGCGCGATGCGAGCATCCCTGAAATATGGGCAAGTACGCCAGGAACGTTTTGAACAACAGCGGAAAGTAAGTGCCGCATTGAGTATCTAGGGGTTATGAGATGCTTGGATTTGGAAAACCGCAGACGATTTCGGGTTTGCGATCTTCGTAAGGGTGAAGAATGATAATTCGACAACCCATTTTCCTCAAGGGTTCACTAATTTAAGAGGTTCTGAATCGAGTACGCTAATACTACTGAAAATACTACTGAAACAAAACCGAGCCGATGCGAACCATCGTGGATCCCTCTTCAATAGCGACTTCGAAATCGTCGCTCATTCCCATTGACAGTTCTTTCAGGGACATATCGTATCTTTTTTGCCACAAATCTCGCAAATTGCGCAAGCTTTCGAAGTCCTTTCGAGCGCGATCTACGCCCCCTACCACGCTGCTCATTCCCATTAAGCCCACTATCTCCACTGCCGCAAATGGAACTGCTGTCGCCCCCTTCCAGTTTGTGAGCAGCGATTCTGCTTCAGAAATCAACATCCCGGTCTTGTCAGGGTCGCCCGAAATATTGATTTCCAATAGTAGCTTTAGAGGGACATCGCGACCGAGGGTGTCTTTCTGAATTTGCTCCATGACCCGCGCTGAATCCAAGGAATGCATGGTCGAAACCAACGGAAGTGTTCGCTTCGCTTTGTTCCGCTGCAAGTGTCCGATCAAATGCCAATCAATCGCTAAATCCGATAAAGCCGACGCCTTTTCCCAAAGAACCTGCGGTTTGCTCTCAGCCAATTGATTACAGCCAACCTCAACCAGCATTCTCGCGATGTCGGCTCCTACATACTTGGTGACGCCAACCAACTGAATAGTCGAAACGAGCCTAGATGATCTAGCCGCCGCCGATTGGATGCGGTCCTGCACAGACAAGTAATTTGCCCTAAGACGTTCCAAAGTGGGGGGTAACCTATCCCGTTGGTTCATTAGGTGAGACTCTCCGAGTTGTTACGCATAGGCAGTGCGAATGTAAATAATTGGAAAAAGCAATGCAATTGTATTGCATGTGCGCCTCGATTCGATATGATAATTCGTCTTGAAGCGATGATCGAACTCGGGCAAGGCAATATATCTCATGGAGAGCAGCTTGAATCACTGGAAAGACCGCATTGGGATTATTGCTTCGGTAACCTGTGCAATTCATTGTGCTGCGACCCCTATTTTACTAGCCTGTTTGCCAGCATTGACGTTTACAGAGTGGATGGCAAGCCCAAGATTCCATCAGATTGCTGCGATTGTTTGCGTGGCAATGGTTTCGCTAGCAATTTGGCCAGCTTTTCGAAAATTCAAAGATTACCGTGTTTTATCTTTGTCGACCGCTGGCTTAGGACTTTTGATTACCGCCGCTTTTTTCTTACCTGACGAATGCTGTTCGCACGCGGTTACAAGTGCCTCGAACAGCGCCCCCCACGCGGGTCATAACCATGAGGTTCCTGATGATCCTAGCCATAACCATGCAAACCATGAGGCTGATTATGGAGAGAATTTTAAGACTGCATTAGCGAGCGTGGCCAGCCCTGAACTGATCGCTTTGGTTCAGCCTTGGATGACCCCGTTCGGTGGTCTATTGCTCGTTATCGCGCATGGCATCAATCTTCGGCGCCGAGTTTGCACCCGAAGTCGATGCAAGTGCAAGAGCAACTCGGAAAGCTTTGGATCGGAAAGCCTTGGTACAGTTAGTTTGCTCGCTTCCAGTACCAAGGCGGCGTAACTAAGCCGCACGCCCCGACGACTTTGCTGCATCGATCCAACGTTGCACGGTGCTCAAAGGTGGGGGACCTTGATCTCGCAACAGCCTTTTTCCTTCCGACGATTGTGCTGCCGCTTGGAGCATTGCAAACGCGTCTGCCGATTTGAGTTCAGATAGGTCTCTCGCAGTTCGAATACCCGCGAGTACCAAGAGACCAGACCCCGCGGCGGATAGCCTCTCGATTTGACATGCCAGTCTCGCTTGATCTTGCCATTGCGAGACAATCTTCGGGGTGATCCACTTGGTATTGAGTTCTGCTGCAATCGATTCAGCATCCTGGGTCATTAGGTCTCGAATGGTATTTAGCCCTATATTATTCATTCGGACCGCAGTCTTGGGACCAATCGCAGGAGCATCCACAATAGGGCAATTTATGGTCAGCGACGGCCGTTTGGTCGGTTTTGAAATGACATTGTTCGGGCCATCGTTAGATTCTGTCTTGTAAGAAGTGTCGGGCGTTGACCTTTTGGGAGGAGTGTCCCTTAACGCTGCTTCCATTAGAGGCGTTGCTTGTGTTGTCGCCGCATTTGTCGTTTCCGTTTGGGTATGTGCCGCTTTCGTTTTTGGCAATGTAGTGTTGAGTTGATGGAACGAAGTCGAGATTGTTTTTGAAGGGAGTGGGCGAGGCCTAGTCGCGGGCTCAAGCTTTTTTGGCTTGAGCATCAGATCGCTCGATACTGCGCGCTGAACCATCTCTGTGCTTGGTCGGAGTTCGGGACGTTCTTTGCGAACTTTTTGAACGACCCGCTGCTCAGGACTGACATTACGCACTACATTTCCGGTGTGTTGAAACTCGTCAATAATCTTTTCAACTTCCTTGCGTTGCTCAGCGGATTCGATAGCCGCAACGATTTTTTTTGCAGGAATTTGCACTCCAGCCAAAAGAGTCGGCAGCAGCAAAGACCCGTTCGGAATGGTTGCATTGGATTCGTTAGCGATTCGATCAATGACGTTGCCCCAACCGGTTAATACCCAAGTGAAAATCCTGGCAAGAGACTGCTTCGATTCGAAACCTAGTGCCAGCTCTGGATGCTTGCTCGACTCTTTCATATCGTAGTCGTCCATTAGCAGATCGTAGAATTGATTCGCCATTGTCGCGCCGCGCAAGATACCATCGCTAAGCCAATCACTCCCTTGAGCAAGGCTAAAGGACTCAAATTCCGAGTTGTCGCAAGCCATCTTAAAAATGGCCTCATAGCTACAGCAAACGCTCCATTCCAATGGGCGATGCACGATCGTTTCTCTAGGGGATTGGGCTGTATGGAGCGGCATGAACGGATCCGAAAAATAATGGCTCAGCACGCCAATCGCGTACGCCGCTTCTTTCCAATCGTTGGCGGAAAGAAACTTGAGACACCTATCCAACCACTTCTCCGCGGTCTTGGCCGCCCCTCCCCAATAACCATCACGAACATGCAATACATGATTTTCAAAGTCCTTGAACACGTTGTCCGGGTCTTTGGCACCTTTGAGGTAGTCACCATAGTTCGCGAGCAACAAGCCGCCTAACATTTTGCCTCGTTCGCTAGTGACTTCGTCCAATGCGTCGATTGCAAAATAGTGATGCGTGCTTTTGCAATGTGCTGCACGAAGGATTGCAATGATGGTTTTCATCAATCGCCTTTCGTTAGCTCGCGAATTGCTGCTCAATAGTTCGTAAAGCAATTAACGTCGTCGGCGTATCGTTAGAGACGTTCAAGCCGGAGGTTCTCCATCGGTCCGATCTCTTAAACACGGTCACTTGGATATTCCATTCGCCCAACTCGAAATGCTTCATTGCACCAACCAATTGGTCCCTCATCGCTTTGATTTGTGAATCTTCAGCGGAAGCCATAGTTGGCGACGCGACAATGAGGAAGGCGACTAAAATGAATCCGCAAGCACGCCGAAGTGAGCAATTGAAAAAGCGACAAGCCATGGTATATCCTTACTTCGCGAAAACATTATTCCTCCGTGAATGCACAAAGAATACTACCTTCGATTTGACTGAGGAGTCAATGTAGAAGCAATCGCAAGTCGACGTTTGCGCGCGAGTGAGCGGATTTCCAACTCGATGTGGGCTTGAGGACTGCGATGTCGACTCACACACCGTTCATTCCCAAGGGAAGTTCATGCAAAAGGTTCATGAGTCCTTGACTTCAGTGACTAACTATATGCAATCCAGTTGCATTGAGGGTAAGCATTTTGGTCGACTCTTCGTAAGTTCCCTTGCCTTTGACAACGACAACATCCCCTTTTTTGATGCCAAACAGTCTGCGCGCGTCGACAGGAATTACCTTGCCCGGTGGGGACTCGAATCCGACGGATACGGTCGGGGCGTTCGCAAGCCTCATTTTGCAAAAAGGGCAGTCGTCATCATGTCCGACCTTGCCCATATGATCCTTGTCAGGTGCCTCCGAAATCAGAAAAGTGGCGAACTTATTGTCAAACGTATCCCCTTTTCCGCTGCCGACTTGTGCCAAGACAAAAATCTCTTCATCCTGAGGTTTTAATATCGCTTCGGATATCGAAATCGTCCCCTCTGGATGATCCTTCAGAGCAAATTGATTTCTCCATTCCTGCCATTGCGAAGGCTCACGGACACCGCAGCCCGAAAAAAGTAAAACCAAGCATAGCAAGATGAGAACGTGATTACGCATAATTGGCACCCAAAAAAACCACACTCAATTCCAGAAAGCAACGCATTACTTGGCTGCAGCAGACAGTTCAGCCATGGCAGCTGTAATACGCTCTCCAACTTTGCTGAATGGCGTCTCAGGTCCACCGTGCATGGTTTCGTCGAGCGCGCCCAAGCATGAAGTCAGTTCATCAACCGCCTTCTTCACGGCAGTCTTCTTTTCGTCCGTTAAGCTTTTAGCAAGATCTGGTATTCCGCCCAAAACGTGCCCAACATCGTGCAATGCATCGTGAGCGTCGTCTGGTTTGCTCGCTGTAAAGGCTTTGGTAATCGTTGCGATATGTTCCTCTAACTCCTTCAGCGCCCCAGGCAATGTGGTAGCATGCGTATGCGTTTCAGGAGCTCTGCCCCCCATCGACTTTGTTTCGGTTTTCTTGGGTTCGCATCCCAACAAGCAAATCCCGATCAGACAGCAGGCTAGTTTTAGTTTCATTTTTTTCCTTTTTCGAGATTGGGGCAAAA
The DNA here is from genome assembly GCA_031374515.1 of Pirellula sp. GTDB lineage: Bacteria > Planctomycetota > Planctomycetia > Pirellulales > Pirellulaceae > JBKCUI01. Next base: position 114,358 of record JANMGH010000138.1, read on the forward strand.
CCGAGATGGAAGGGCACTGATCGCTCTTCGGCGTCGGGTCATCCTAACGTTTTTCGCTCGCAAAGCCAACTCCGTTGTTGCGACTACGATCCGTTTGCCACCGAAAAACCATGAAGCCGTTTGTTCTACGGTCCGACAAAAACTCGGTTCAACGAATTTTGCTATTTAGGAAAGTGCGTCAGGTTAGCGTCTGCACAAACGACCTTGTGCATAGCGTGTGCATTTCTTTTCATGCTCTTCGAGCCATGGTTCCGCCACTCGAGAAAGCCTGAAACAAGGATCACTATTGCCGTCCCGAACTACGTTTAGTGGATTGAGCAATTCCATAAATCGCGAGGCCAGCTGCGAAAGTTCCTATACACAGGAAAAATTGCACGCGTTCGCGTTCCAAGGAACCGGCAACGACCAAAAGCATGATGGCAACTCCTACGTAAAGAATTGCGGCCACATGCTCAACCCAGTGGAGCGGTTTGCTCTCGAGCATAAAGCGACGTGCAATCCATACGCTGCAAACCGCCAAGGCTCCGCATGCAGTCAACGTCAAGCCAAGATAAGTTATGATGTCTTTAATCTGGGACACCCAAATGACTATGATGCTCAATAGTCCTTGTACCAAGATCGCAGTTCGCGGTACCTGATCCGTAATGCTAAATAATTTTGGTAGTCGACCATCTTCAGCCATTTGTGCGTAGACCATTGGACCGATCGCCATCATGGCTAAAATGCTCGTGGCAGCAGACAGCATAATGGCCCCCTTCATCGTTGCCGCTAGCCAGTCGCCCCCAATGTTTTGAGCGACGATCGGCACAAATCCCTGACCTGCTGCCACAATGCCTTCAGGGCTCATTCCGTACAAAAACACGTAGTTCAACATCAGGTATATCGCCACCACCAAAACGCTTGCCATGAGCATGGAGCGGCTTACTAGCTTTTTTTTGTTCGATTGTTGAATTCCATGGCCATCCACTTCGCCAGCGAGATAAATACTTGCATTGAATCCTGTGTAAGCGAGCGACACATAAAAAAGCGACTCAACCATTTGAGTTAGTGTGGACGGTTCACTGAGCCGAACGCTAAGGAATGGGGATTCATTTTGCATGTTGGCAGGATCCGCAAGCAAACCCGTATTGGAACTCTGCATCGCAAACGGCAGACCGACGATCAGGAAAGCGGCAAAACAGCACAATTTTGCGACGATAACCGCATTGTTAAAACCTGCTCCGATGCGCAGGTGGACGCTGTGCAATATCGCAGCGAACACAATACTCGCCGTTGCAATCCATTTGCCAGTTGTCGAGTTAGAGCCCGCTCCGCTCAGGAACTCGCCGAGCAACAAAGCGGAAGCGGCGATGGGGGCAGTAAAGCCTGCAATGATCGATATCCAGCCGGCTACGAAACCCACTGCAGGGTGAACGAATCGCGTCAGATATGTGTACTCGCCACCGGAGATGGGCATCCTGTTTGCGATCGCACCGTATGCAATCGCGCCGCAAATAGCATGGAGTCCGCCAACAAGCCAAACCAACAACACTAAACGTGCATCTTTGAGGGAAAGGAGCGAGTAAAAACTTCCAACATACACCCCGACGCCGATCATGTTGCCCACAACGAGGCAAACCAAAGAAAGCAAGCCGATCACAGGACCTTTGTCTCCAAGTTCTTTTTGTCTTCTAGGGGACATTGGGATGTTCTCCAGTGTTGTTCATGATCCACTCTCGGCAAGTGCGACTTACCATTCGTAGTTCGCATCTGCCGGAAGCGACTCGGTGCTCCTACGGTAGAAGCTGTTAATCAACGCCAAGAACGTCTTGACACTCTACTTTGCGACGGCGGAACGCCTTGTTGCGTTCGAGCTTGTCGCTAGGTTCACTAGCTCAAAATTTCTTTGATCACGCGTCCGGAGACATCGGTCAGTCTGTAGTCTCGTCCAGTATGCCTGTACGTCAAACGCTCGTGGTCTAACCCCATTAGATGCAAGATCGTTGCATGAAAGTCATGGACGTGAACTGGATCTTTTGCTACGTTAATTCCGTATTCATCCGACTCGCCGTACGTGATCCCGCTTTTGATACCAGCGCCTGCTAGCCAGGAACTGAAAACCCAATGATGATGTTCGCGCCCCGCTGCTTCTTTTGCGGCATTAAAGGGTGTACGACCAAACTCGGAAGTCCATACAACCAACGTATCCTCGAGCATACCACGTCTTTTCAAATCGCTAAGCAGACCTGCAATGGGTAGGTCGACATTCTTTGCAAGGGGGACGTGAGTCAGGATATCTCCGTGCGCATCCCAATTGTTGGAAGAGCCAACATCTATCAATTCGACAAACCGAACTCCTCGCTCTGCCAATCGGCGCGCGATTAGGCATTGCCAGCCAAACCCGCTCGTACTTCCTCGCGACAACCCGTACATCTTCAGAGTTTGATCGTCTTCTTGTGAAAGATCAAATACTTCGGGCATCTCGGTCTGCATACCGAAAGCGGTCTCGAAGGAGTTCATGCGCGCACTTAACATGCCATCGGAGGCGCGAGACTCCATGTGACGGTGATTCATTCTCGCCATAGCGGCCAATTCGAGTTCTTGTAGTTTATTGCTGACAACTCGACGTTGAATGTTTGCCACCGGTTGTGGGCCAGGTTGCACTAACGTACCTTGATGAGACCCCGGCAGGAAATCACTTCCCCACACTTGACCGCCAGCATAAGGTGAGTTCGGCGCGATCACAACAAAAGAGGGCAAGTTGCGATTCACTGTCCCCAATCCATAACTTAACCATGCGCCAAGACTGGGCCTGGCAAACGTAAAAGAGCCCGTATGGATTCCTAATGTGGCTTCGTAATGGTTCGTGTGATCCGACTTCATGGAACGGATCACACAAAGATCGTCAACGCATTTCGCCATGTGTGGAAACAAAGTACTTACTTCCGTTCCACATTGCCCATGCGGCGAAAATTCAAACTGTGGACGTTTGAGGAACATATTGAATTCCCCTTTGCGTCCCTGAAATTCATTGACCGGAACCGTTTTGCCCGCATCTGCAACGAGTTTTGGTTTTGGATCCCATGAGTCGACATGCGAAACCCCACCGCTCATGTAAAGAAAAATAACTCTCTTTGCCTTGGCCGAGAAATGAGGCAATCTTGGGGAAAGCGAGTCCGACTCGCTCGGCGCTTGATCTTCCGCGAGTAGTTGTGAAACGATTCCGGGCAACAGCAGCGATCCTCCTACTATGGAACGGAGTGCGCCCCGGCGCGAGCTATCGTAGATTCGACTCAAACTCATTTCAGCCCTTCAATCAATCGACTTTCAATCCACATACAAGAATTCATTGCTTCCCAATAAAGTTCTCAACAAGGCGGACAACGCGTTATGCCCTTCGGTCTGTTCTGGAGTACCGGCATAGTTCGCCAGTTCGTTTCGGTATGCACAAAGAAACCTCTCTGCATCCGAAAGCTCTTCGGTGGTTGGATGACGAGAATAGGCACTTCGGAAGGCTGAATCAATCTGCACGGACGCGTTCGTCGATTGCAATTCCAGCTGCCGGGCCCATGCATCCGCCCTTGCGTGTACGAACGGGTCGTTGAGAAAGAACAAAGCTTGGGTTGGAACGGTCGTCCCCAATCGATCCGGCGTTGTTGCGTTTGGATCTGGCCCATCGAATAACGACAGAAACGGATGTCGCTTGAGTCGCTGCGTCATGAGATAGACACTGCGTTGACTATGTTCATATACCGCCGTGAACGGCGCGTGCTGAGTATAGCCCCACTGCAGTGGTGACGGAAACGGGTGCCCCCGGGCAGAACTCAAGTCAAGTTCGCCGCATACGGCTAAAATGCTATCGCGAATTTCTTCGGCACTTAATCTGCGTCTCGTAAAATGACTGTACCGTTCCGTGGATTCGTTCACTGCTAAGCTGTTTTGGCCAGAAGATAACGACAGATCGCCTTGCTTTGGTACGATTGTCAACGAGGATTGCTGATATGTCGAACTTAGCATGATCGTTCGATGCATTGCCTTGACCGACCAGCCGCTTGTGACAAACTTAGCGGACAAGTAGTCGAGCAATTCAGGATGGGTCGGAGGGACGCCGCGCACACCGAAATCGTTTGGAGTCACGACTAGACCGCGACCAAAGTGCAATTGCCAAATTCTATTGACCATAACTCGGGCTGTCAGCGGATTATTCGCTTGCGTCAGCCATCGAGCCAATTCTCCGCGTCCACTCCCGATTGATTCCGTGTCGAGCGACCCACCACTCAAAACCTCGATCGATCCTCGAGGTACCAAGGGACCTGGCTGGCTCGGCTCTCCACGCATATGCATCGAGACGCTGTGGGGTGTCCCTTCGGACATCGCGTAAGCCATCGGATAGGGACCATCGGTCAATAGTGTTTTTAGTTCCGCCAACGCTTCCTCGCCATCCGATTTCGTTTTGGAAGGATCATTCTCTTCGGGCAGCTGTTGGGATGGACCTTTTAGGCTGATTACTGAGATCGGTTCCAATTCAATTCCAATGTTGTCGAATTCTAGCCCAGGTGCATTTTTCTGTTCCATGTCTGCCGACTCAATTGACAGGTGATTGAGGCGGCCATTCGAACTGGCGATGAGAGGGCGGTTTTCAAAAACGGAATCCTGCGTTGGCCCCCGAACGGCTCCCGAGACGGTCTGGTTCTTTAGGTTGATACACAACTGAAGGTTCAGCCATTGGTTGGGTAGAATTTCGGCGAGACAATCCCATCCACCGTCTCTCTCAATCGACACTGCGGTGGATGAAATGGATATCCGCAGGGCAGGCAATCTCGGCGTGCTTCCGAGACAAATCCAGTGTGCTCCCTGTTCTTCTGCACCTGATGCGGAGATACGAAAATCCATATTGAAGTGGAATGAGTCGCATTCTTTCGGAACGAGCGAGGTAACCGCCTGCGAAATCTGATACTTGCCGGCTTGGGCGCCAACACTCACGCCTACTTTCCCCGTGTGGTACAAATTCCTGTAAGGACTTTGTGCCGAGTGGGTAACTGAAATCTTCCCTTCATAATGCCAAGGAGAAACGAGAACACCGTTGCTTCCGCCCGCGGCTGGGGCTTGCATCTCAAAGTCGCCGTCGATCTCATTGAGTGATCTAAGTATCGCAGATGGGACCGGCAACTTGGCGTGTTCTATTTTCGCAATCAGCGACGCAACTAGCCGGTCGTGCGCTACCCATTTGGCATGAGACTCTTTTTCCGATACCAAAGGTACCATGGCCCTGTACTTTTGTTTTTGTTCGGAACCGGGGAAGGCGTATCTGCTGCTATCAAAGATTGCATACAGCCCATAGTAGTCTTTCATCGAGATCGCATCGAACTTGTGATCGTGACATCGTGCACAACCGAGGCTAAGTCCCAGCACAGACTGCCCCAAGGTGTCGATGGTGTCCTGAATGGTAAGGTGCTGGTAGTTTTCGGAGTCGAATCCAAACCTGCGAGACAAGGCTAGATAGCCTGTCGCGATGACGCGTTCTGCATAGCGATCGGGCGGTCCCTGTTTGGCGAGAATATCGCCGGCAACCTGCTCACGCAAAAACTCATCGTATGGTTTGTCTTCGTTAAAGGCATCAATGACGTAGTTGCGGTATCGCCAAGCCAGTGGCAAGGGATAATCCGCTGTTTCACCAGCCGTATCTGTGTACCGAACAATATCCAGCCAATGGCGTCCCCAGCGTTCACCATACTGCGGAGAAGCGAGTAGTCGGTCAACAACTCGCATGAATGCGTCTGGGGAATTGTCGTCGAGGAATGCATCGACCTCGGATGGCTTAGGGGGCAAGCCGATGAGATCGAAAGTCGCACGACGGAGGAGCGTTCGTTTGTCAGCAGCAATTCGAATAGATGCTCCCGCCGCTTCAAGCTTGGAAAGGACAAAAGGATCAATAGGGGAGTTCAGCGTCGTATCCTTGCTAACAGGAGGTTGCACTTGAGGCATCACCCGTCCAAAAGCCCAGTGTTGTTGGTGTGAGAATTTTTGCGAATTCAGTGGCCAAGTTGCCCCAGCCTGAATCCAATCTCGGAACGCAGAAATCTGGTCAGGTCTAAGCGACTTTTCCTTATCTGGCGGCATGGCCGAAACATCTGGATGGCGTTGAATTGCTTTTAGCAGCAAGCTCTCGTGTGCATTGCCAGGCACAATGGATGGGCCTGATTCACCCCCCGAAAGCAATGCTTCTCGAGAGTCGACTCGCAATCCGCCGGACGACTTTGCTTCGCTATGGCAGCGAAAGCAGTTCTCGATCAACACAGGCCGAACGCTATTTTCGAAGGTTGTGTCTGCGAGATCGTCCGGCAGCAAAATCGAAGCAAGCACAAAATGGAGGAGTACCGTCAGCAGTTTCAACACGTATGGCAGACCCGGATTTGAACAGCTGTTTCATCCAACGTAGCACGGCGCTCTGGGCCGCTAGCGCTATCAAGGATTGTCGAACGGTACGACAATCTCAATCGTCAGTATAACTGCTAAAGACCAGCCAGTGTACAACCGTGCTATCATCATGTGAAAACTCTGCCCCATTAGAAAATTTTCGAATGTTCGTTCGATATTCAAATAGCCGGCAGAAGCTACCGCTGTTAATGCTGCGAACGCTTCACACGAATAACACCCCTGCTGCGGACTACAATAGGTGGCAATGGACACAGACTCGATCCGGAGAAGGATAATATGAACCCAAAAAGTTTTCGACGTCGACAGTTTCTGCTTGCATCAGGTTACGGCACTGTCATTGCGAGTTCGAAGTCCCAATTGTTTGGCTCTCCCTTTTTAGCGAAAAAATCGGTTGCTGCTGTCGTCACGGTGTATCGAAAAAACTCGCATGCCGACGTAATCTTGGGAAAAATCCTCGAGGGTTGGAAACAGGATGGTGGAGAGGGTCCAGAGTTACGGCTTGCATCGCTTTACGTGGATCAGGTCCCCAAAGACGACCTTTCGGCAGGCTTGGCTGCTAAATATGGATTTCGTATTGCATCCAATATTCAAGATGCGATTACCCTGGGGACCGATTCCGTTTCCGTCGATGGAGTCTTGAGTATCGGTGAACACGGTGAGTATCCTGTCAACGGCAAGGGACAGACACTTTATCCTCGACGGCGGTTTTTCGAAGAAATTGCTTCTGCTTTTTCGAGATTCGGAAAGGTGGTCCCTGTCTTCAATGACAAACATCCTGGCCCAATTTGGGATGACGCCAAGGCAATGTATGAGCGTGCAAAAGAGCTAAATATTCCATGGATGGCTGGTTCGTCGTTGCCCTTAAGCTTTCGTACTCCCGATGAAACTCTTCGGTGGGGGAGTCCAGTAGACGCATGTTTGGGAGTAGGGTACTCAGGCTTGGACATCTACGGTTTCCATACGCTTGAGTTTTTACAGTGTATTTTGGAACGCAGAAATAGAGCAGAAAACGGTGTGCGAGCAGTCCAATGTTTGTCGACAAACGCGATCCCTCGATTGCTTCAGGAGGGTTTAATACGAGAAGAACTTTTTGATGCTGCGCTAGCGTCGAGTTTAACAAATCGGCACACCGTGCTCGAATCGCGCAGCGAAGATGGCGGCGTCTTCTTGATCGAATATGTGGATGGTTTGGTTGCGCCCGTATTGATGCTGCCCGGACTCGCTAGCGGGATCAGTGCGACAGTTAAATCCGGCAATACGACACTCTCGGTGAGGGCGGAAGAAAGGCCCGAACCGCGATACCCGCATTTCGCCTATCTGTTAAAGGGGGTCGAGCAAATGATTCATACTGGCAAGCCCGCGTACCCGATCGAACGCACGATGCTTACGGCGGGTACTTTAGACCGGCTATTGACCTCCCGCAAAGAAACCAACCGGCGAATTGAAACGCCGGAATTGCGCATTTCCTATTCTCCGGTCGACTATCCCTACGCGCCTCATATCGATTTGGGAAAGCAGTTTTGATCTAGACATGACAAGTCACTCACGCGAATTGGGCCCAAAGAAGCGATGATGAGTGGCGCCCCATTGAATTTGCCCGCAGTAATACTCCGCGCCCGCTGATCTTGCTAAGGACATTGGGAATTTTTGCGAGGAATTCAACGGGTTCGAAGATCGATGTCAACCAACAACCAATAGAAACGGATAGACTGTATGCCGTTTATGAGAGGTTCACGTTCCGCCCACTTATCATTTTATTCGGTCTATGTTCGCTATTGACAACCCTGTTTTGCAACGTGAGTTGATTTCAAACCTTCGAACCCCCCGTGCCTTTTTGCTGATGCTGGTCTATCAGATCGCACTAGCAGCAGTTGTCTTGATCGCGTATCCACGCGACGTCAAAATCGACTTGAGTCGTGAATCCGCATCGGCACAAAGACTGGTCGACTTTTTCTTTGTCGGGCAGTTTGCGATCGCTTCGCTGATGGCGCCAAGCTTTACTGCTGGAGCGATTTCAGGCGAGAAGGAGCGCAAGACATATGAGATGCTGCTCGCCAGCCCCCTCCGTCCTTGGGTAATTGTTTCGGGAAAGCTGATTGCCGCCCTTGCGCATCTTGTTGTATTGGTTTCTGGTTCGTTGCCCATCATTATGCTTTGTTTGCCACTGGGGGGCGTTTCTATTTACGAACTGCTTGCAGCCTACATCGGATTGTTGTCTGCGATTTTCTTGTTCGGGTCCATCAGTATGTATTGTTCCAGCTATTTCAAACGAACTAGCGCTTCCTTGGTGGTCAGCTATGTATTGATCCTGCCCATTCTAATTTCTGGAGTTATTTCTTGGCTTTGGTTGGCTCCACAGGGGGACCTTAGACTTTTGATCACCATTTCTTTCGTACCCGCTATTTGCCTTTTTGCTGGCTTCTCCCTGTTGGCTGTCACGGCTAGGCGTTTGCTGTATCCACCGGACGTCGGGAGCCAAGGAAGCGAAGTTGTGGATCTAGACCAGGAGCAGCGAGAAGCAGTTGGACTTGTTATTCAGCGAGATCAATTCCCTGACAACCTCTTTGCTCCACCTCGCCGTAAAACACTTATGGACGACAATGCAAATCCAGTCTACGACAAGGAAATGCATGCGGAGTTGTTCAGCCAAGGGACCCTGATGTTGCGGTTGGTCATCCAATTGAGCATGGTGCTTGCGATTCCATTGATGGCGGTTTTGCTATTCCTCATGCCAAATTTGGCATCCTATTACGTTGGCTACGTACTGGTCTTTAATATTTTGGCAGCCCCTGTCTTTACCGCTGGCAGCATTACAAGCGAGCGGGAACGTCAAACATTGGACCTTTTGTTAACGACCACCATTTCCTCTTGGGAGATCATGTGGGGAAAACTCTTAGCAGGGTATCGAGTCTCGTTTGTATTGACTTCTTTCCTGATGTTTCCATTGTTGCTCTCTTTCCTGAACCCCGAGCTATTTAAGAACTGGAGGGCCATGTTAGTGTTTCTTGGGATCTGTGTAGTCGCGTCCGTTTTCAACGCGATCTTGGCATTGTTTTTTTCTACGCTTCTACGGAAAACGAGCAGTGCAATGATGGTCAGCTACATCGTATTGATGGGACTCTATTGCCTTCCGATTGCGATCTACTTTTTGTTCTGGAGTTTTGCTCCATATGGGGATTCCACGGAGAGCCGCGTGGCTAGACAACAGGTTGAGAACCTGCGATTCATTGGCATGGCAAGCCCGCTCATGGCGGCCGATAGCACACCGATGACGGAAGTTGCATCGGGCAGCGGATCCGCCATCGCCAAGAAAGGTTCTTGGCTGCTCGTTGGTTGCTATTTCGGAGTAACGTTAAGTGCAAGCGCAATACTATTGCTAATCAATACTTGGTTGTTCCAACAGCGTTGGCGACTCACAGGACGCGGATAAGGTATAAAATGATAGTTTGAAATCCAAGTCCTTTCACTTTCAGAGACCAACACAGGGATGATTCTCGATCATGCGACACGGTACTCGATGCACGGCCTTCTGTTTGGTTGTCGGACTTCTTGTAAGGCATGCTGCAGCGGAGCAGCCGACCCTGGAGTCTACTCCCTTTGGAGTGTTGCCAACAGGTGAAGTTGTTCAGCAATTCACTCTTCGGAATAGCCATGGGATGCAAGCCAAAATCATCGAGTTTGGCGCCATCATTGCCGAGCTTTCCGTTCCTGACAAAAATGGAAAGTTCGACAACATCCTATTATCGTCGAATTCATTGGAGACCTACCTAAAAGGCTTTCCAGCGGCTGCCGTTATGGGCCGGTACGGGGGCCGAATTGGTGGTGGACGCTTTATTTTGGATGGAAAAACGGTTCAGGTTACTAAAAATTCTGGCGAAAACCATATTCACGGAGGCCAAAAGCATTTTGGAAAGCTCCTATGGAAAGGAACCAAACCCGAATCCCAGAACGATGCGTCCGTTGAATTGAAATACACAAGCAATGACGGTGAGGAAGGCTTCCCAGGTACGCTGCAGGTGAGCGTTAGGTACTCCATTTCCGAAGGCAACGAACTCAAAATTCACTACAAAGCCAGCACGGATAAAACCACCGTGATCAACCTCACGAACCACGCGTACTTTAACTTGGCCGGGCCAGGTAGCGACGTTCTCGGACATGAACTGCAGATCGATGCAGATCGAGTCGCGGTGGTTGATAAGTCGATGATCCCCACTGGCGAACTCGCTTCGGTCGATCAAACCGCGCTCGATTTCCGCACGCCTCACTCCATCGGCGAACGCATCGAAAAACTCTATGGCGCGTTGGGTGGGACCTTTCGCGGCTACGACCACACATTCGCCATCCGGGGTGAAAACGGTAGTCTACGTTTCGCAGCAAGAGCCACAGAACCCAGATCCGGCAGAGTCATGGAGTGCTACACCACCGAGCCAGCCGTGCAGCTCTTTACGGCTAATAGTTTTGATAACAATCCGTTCCCGAAGCATGGAGGTTTTTGCCTCGAAACGCAACACTACCCAGATTCACCAAACCGCTCCGAATTCCCAAGTGTTGTCTTGGCTCCAGGCGTTTCCTGGAATTCCACGACGATCTATCGTTTTGCAGTCCAGGAGAAAAAACCATGACTCTGCGAATCCAATTGGATAGTTCCCATTGCGGTCCCGGTCAATTGCTAAGCGCATGCGTCGTATGGGGATGCGAATCAATACCGTCGAACATCTTGCTTGAGTTGACATGGCAAACGTCCGGTAAGGGGACCGACGATTCCGAAACAGTTTTCAAAGAGAGCTTTAAGCCCTTGTCTGAAAGTGGCGAAAAAACGTTTCAGATTGCGTTGCCCCGCGGCCCAATCAGTGTTCGTGGAAATCTTATTTCCATTGAATGGCAATTGACATGCACAAGCAAACATCCAAATGAATCTTGCGTCATGCCGATTGTGCTGTCGCACCTAGACGATCCGGTACGACTGACTGCCATTAGCTGATCCACGGCCGATCTACCGAACGCGGCCCAGATTGCTCCTGGGCCACTCCTTTGAACTTAAGAGAAGAGGACAGCAACCAAGACCGACGGGCTGACACAACAATATCATTGCCTGAATCGGGCCAAGTACATTCTCAAGCCTAGTTTGCTACGCAGTCACCTGCGCGCCTACGGGAGGGTGACTTTGCTAGGGCGTGAGAATCATAAAATATCTGGCAGACCAACCAAAGCTATTTAACCTCGTTCGTCTTGGCAACCTCGAGAAAAAGCCGTTCCAGTTCTTTGTAGTACTCGTCTTCAAGCATTTCTTTTTTTTGTAATCTCAGCAATTCGATTTGGCTTGCCAACGAGTCGGCCAATGCACGTTGTTCACTGGACCTCTTGTCTGGAGCGCCAAAATTAGAAACCAAAATTCGGCTTGCAAATGCGCCGTCAAGTTTCAAGCCGCTTGCAGGTGCTTTGACAGGCCTTGCACCGCGATAAAAGGCAGCTGGCGTGCCTCGACCATCTCCGTTATCGTCCAACAAGGCTTGCTCTGATGCCAACCTTCCCTCGTCCTCATAGAACTGCAAAACACGATTGGATGCAGACAAAAACGCTTCGAGGATCGATACACAATCGTCGTGATCGAGGTCCGTTGATGGATCGGCAATCGACCTTGACAGGTATTCTCCAAAGCGCGCGAAGTTTTGTTCTGCTCCACTTTTTGTCCCTGTAATGATTATGCGATTCACGCCTGACAGGGCGTTGATGAATGGTCCACTGCTTGACGAGCCATCGACGATCACCCATTTTACTTCAACCTTACCTATCGCTTTGGAAATCATATCTGCGGAGATATCTGGCCCTTTCAAGTTGAACTTGGCCGCAGTCTTGTCGTGCGTACCGTGACCAATTAATACCAACCACCGCTCTTGAAGCACTTCCCCTTCGCTTGGTCTAGAAATCCAATCCAATATCTGTTGCTTGTGATCCTTGTCTCCTTTCTTCTCATCAACGGATCCATCCAGGAGTTGAAAGTCATCTGGCTGAAATGCCTTTCGCCAACGCTCTGCAGACTCACGAAAAACGACTCCGAATTCTTCTTCGCCTACAGCGCCAATGACCACCATGATCGAACGTTGAGCAACTTTGCTTACTCTACCGGTTTGCGAATCTTCATGGCCAACGATCCACTCACTGTGTATTTGGAATGGAGGAAGACTGATGAGCAATGTCAAAAAAACTAGTTGGATACCGTTACGCCATTCCATATCGTCGCCTCAACCCCCATTCTATGCATATGCAGGCAAGTGCAGAAATCAACACCCAACTTTGATGCCAGAGCGGATAGATCTTCGTCTCGGTCACTGGCATTTTAGTCGCCGGCACATTGGAAACAAAGCTTTCCAGCTCACTCCAGTTGACGATTTTGCCACCGGATTGATCTGCAATACTCTGAAGATTCAATAGGTTCTCGCCCAAAGACTGAAACTCCAATGCGGAGGGTTGATAGACCCACCCCAATTGAGTGGTGCCGAGTTTGCTGCCGTCCGCAGCGGTTACTTCTGCTGTCGCAGAGTAACATCCTTCTTCGTCGGCTACATAGAGTGCTTCGTATTGACCGGCAGTTTTTGCAGAAGCGTCGGCATCCGCTACGATCGTTTTTCCGCTGGGCGAGCTTACCGAGATCTTCACGATAGCGTTGTCGACCGCTTTGAAATCTGTCCCTTTGACCTGCACGATTAAATTTGCAACTTTGTTGCTACCTTTGGATTCACCCAGCTGCATTTGAAGCGGCTTCGGAACATCTGCAATCAGCCATCGAATCATTTGCCGCCATGCTTGAAAGATAGGGGCGGCACCTGGCCCCTCATGATGCAATCCCCACCGCCACATATCTCCAATCATGAATGTTGCAGTCCTACCTTTGCCGAACCTCTGCGAGATAAACACAGGAACTTGTTCTTTGCCATCGGTAATTGCTTCCGCCAGTACCGAGGCTCCTGGCTTGACTTTGTTCAGCCGATTCAAAACTTGAAAAGCAGGCATGCGTTCAAGTCTTTCCTTTTCCGCGAGTTCATTGTCTGCTAGACGCAAAAAAGGCTGAAGCCAACCCTCACGGCTTAATTGATATCGCACCGCCGATAATGGTTCACCATCAAACGAATCATCGGATAAACCTGGGGTCCCATCTTCGCAGTAGATTGGGAGCAATTGACTGAGCACAGAATCTGAGAACCCTTTGCCTCGCATCGATTCTTGTCCGCCAAGAACCAGCAGACCTCCGCCTCTTATCGAAACGAACTGACGCAACATCGATTGTTGATCTTGAGACAAGAATTCATGCTCGAGATCATCGATGACAACCGCGCTAAACTCAAATAATTCTTCAGACTGCTTAGGGAATCCGCCCTTGAATTGCAATGCATCCGACAAACCACTTCGAACATAGACTGGCTCATCAAATTTTGCTTTTTCTTCATCCAGTATGTCTTCAAAACCAGAGAACAGCGGATTTGCCGAGTCGACTTTGGTATCACGAAAGCTAAACTTCGGCTCCTTGCGAGCAATCCGAATCAACGAACTAAGCCGAATTTCATCGTCTTCATCCAAAGCTCGCTTTAAGAACTTGAACTCCCAATTGGGGCGGCCTGCAACATATAGGATCTTATACGGACCTCGACCACGATCGACAACTTGGAATCGTTTATTATTGCCTAAAGTAACCTCGACGTTTTTTTCGGTCTTGCTTTCATCGCCAAACGCGTTGGTCGCCTCTCGGCGGGCTACCACTTGGAACCCCTGTACCCCCGACTTTTCTGGTCGAAAACGAAACTCAACAGGCACCAACTCAGCATTGTTCTTCAGTTGTACTGTTTGCGTTTGCAATACCTTGCTCGCGTTGTCTAACAGATCAACGACGACTTTCTCCCCAATGAAACCATTATGCGTAACACTTGCATGGATCGTGACCGGTGATGTTTCAAAATCGGATTGCCGTGTTGTCGTCGATTGAATACTCACATCGCGTTGATTAATCGACGCACCTATGCGAACCGGATAAATTGGGAAGCCGAGCGTCGACAGACTCTGCTCCGGCTTGCGATCCGTTGCGTTCCCATCTGAAAACAGCAAAACGCCAGCTAATGGTTGCCCCCGATATCGATCTGCTAATGATTGCAGCGATTGATAGAGCGACGATTCGTTGCCCGACAGCGTGTGGCCGACAAAGGTATCGACTGGCTCCATGGAGGAGTCGAACAGATACCGACGCAACCGAAAATCGTCCGCTAATTTGCGTTGCCACAATGCGTCGTCGCCCAGACTGGACTTGAGATCCGACTGTCCACTCTTGGACGCCTCCTCCATGAGGATGCCCATACTTTGACTATTGTCCATCAAAACGGCAAAAACATTTGCTTGCGATTTCGGCTTCTGCAAGGAACCGAGGGGCTCCAACAGGCAGACTAGCAGTAACGCGATTCCTAACAAGCGCAATGGCAAAGCCAGGCACTTCCATTTCAATGGCATTGAACTGCGTCGATAGGACCAAAGTGTGAGGGCTGCCAAGAGTACAGCAACTATCAAAACGACATTCAACCAATCCGGCTTTCCAAAGACGATCTCCTGAAAACCGAATAAATCCCAACCACTAGAGTTTTCCGATCCCGTTTTCATCGATTCTTGGCGCCCCCAAGATTCTCATAGTATCGGTCTTGCTGCTGTTGATACTTGCTCGGTACCGGGTCATGATCGATTGGTACGATAGCGTTACGTGCGGATGATTTCCTAAGCAACTCCTCTTGTACTTTCTCTTTCAATTGACCAATAGGTTCAGCGATAAGCTTTCGTACCAAATCCCATTGAGGTTCCTTGGAGTGCCTTTTGAAGTCGACTCGTACCTCGCGCGCCGCTTCGCGTATCCTTATAACCTCGCCCTTCATGTTCGGATCATTGACCAACTCTTCCACATCGCGTAGAGAATCGACCCAATTCGAATAGTTGTTGCCCGTAAGCGGCCCATACTCCTCGCCCCCGGGTCCGCGGCGTTGCCCGCCGTCTTGATTCCTATCCCCTGCTGTTCGTCGTAGGCCAGGCTGCTGATCACCCTGTTGCCCAGATGCCTGCTGTTGCCCTGGTTGCTGTTGCTGCCCTGGTTGCTGTTGCTGGCCCGGTTGCTGTTGCTGGCCCGGTTGCTGCTGCTGGCCTGGTTGCTGTTGCTGGCCCGGTTGTTGCTGCTGGCCTGGTTGCTGCTGCTGGCCAGGTTGCTGTTGCTGGCCAGGTTGTTGCTGCTGGCCAGGTTGTTGCTGCTGGCCAGGTTGTTGCTGCTGGCCAGGTTGCTGCTGACTTTTAGGGTCGCGTGCGTTGAGTTCTGTGTTCAGTTGACGTTGGGCTCGTTCTAGCTCGGCAAGCGCTCGGCGAAGCGATTGCTCCTCGCTACCTAACACGTCTTCCGAAGCCTTCTCGATGTTCTCTGCCAAGTTCCTTATTCCATTATTCAGTTCGTTCGCGGAAAGCCTTGCTGGTCCAGTAAGGCCTCGTTCGATGAAGCCAGGAATCTCGTCCATTCGTTGTTCGAGTCCCTTTTGTTTGCTCTCGCGAAACGTCTCATACAATTTCTCGGCCAAGAGCGGTTCGCTCGATTCCGCTTCCGAAACGGTTTCCTGCATCTTCTCCAAAAGCTCCTTTAAATTGCTCTTTTGATCCTGCCAATCTTTACGAGTGGTCGGCTCCCGCTTGGACTCGCCTTCTGGCCGAAGCGGAGAGGCAGTCCCATTTTCGGTATTTGGTTCAAGCTGCTCACTATCACCTGAATTTTTCGGTGTTAGCCTTTCGTCAAGTTTCTTCTGTTGCTCTTCTAATTTTTTTGCATCTTGAACAAGATCCCGCATTGTTTTCTCAAGTTGGTTAGAAGATGTTTGTCGCATCTGTTCCTTGGTTTCATCCATCTGGCGTTGAGCTCGGGTTCCAGAGGACAATGCAGGAGCCGTCTCACTTTTGGATAATGATTGCGAAGCGCTCTGCATATCGCTTCGCGCTTGTTCCATTTGCTCGCGGGCTTCCTGCATCGCTTGTCGATTTTCTGGTTGGTTCATTCGCTCTAGTACTTCGTCGGAGTCACGAAGTAGTTCCTCTTGGTTTTCTCGAAGACGCTTTAGCTGCTCTTCCAGTTCGCTCTTTATGTCCGGTGTCTTGGCTTCTTGCAGAGCGGTTTCCAAGTTCTTGATTTGCTCGTTGAGATCCTCCTGCCGTTTTGCTAGTTCTGCAAGCCGATTCATGACCTGCCTTGTTTCACGCTCAGCTGTCGGTTCGGCAGTGTCCGCTTTCTGTTCCCGTTCGAAACGATTCTCGTCGTCCTCGAGTTTCAATTGATCGATTTGTTGTTGGCGATTCTGTTGTGAACTACTACTCGAAGACTTCTGCTGCTGCTGTTGCTGCGAGCGAACAATTTGATGCTCCCGAGCACGCAGTCTCAAAATCCCTTCGTAGGCTTCGCGCTCCTTACGGAATGCGCTGTTCAGCGACTTAAGGTCAGAATCAATGGAAGCGGTTCCTAGCAGGTCCTTTGCAGCCGTCATGGCATCCCGAAGTTGTTCCAAAAACTTCTCGGACTGCTTGTCTGAAATCTTCTCCGCCAAGCTGTCGGTCAGCTCCAATGCTTCTTGCTGCGACTCCATCAAGACTTGAGTGTCCCCAGAAAACGATTTGCTCAATGATTTCGGTTTTTCACGTCGAATCACATTCCAGGTCCCCGAAATAATCTGCTTTTGCAGTTCACCCAGTTCCTCTGCCTTCTTGGACGCTTCACTTTGTGCTTTTTGCTCTTGTTGCTGCTGTTGTTGCTGTTGACGTGACTGGCTTTCGCCTTCGCGAAAGATCTCTTCGAAAGGTCGAACTTCAGCAAAGAACATATCGCCGTCAACGCGACGAATCTGTCCATCGCGGTCGATGTCTTCCGCCCAAAAATAGTAACTCAGCAACTGATCTGGTTTAGCTTCGAGTGATTCTAGATCGATCAGGTGCGACAGTTCCACTTTGCCTGACTTTTCCTGGTCGAATGGAATCGTGATTTCAACAGGATCCGATTCACCCAATATATAGGTCAATCCTGAATTCTGAACTCCAAAGTCGTCCTTGGCGGTCGCTTGCATTTGCAATTCTTGCAGGGGAGAAACGTTTTGATCCTGAGCTTTGACCAGTTTTGTTTCCGGCGGCTGGTTGGGGATCACTTTTGCAGACAACTCTTCTTCAAACTTCGCCGCTCGCTTCTCGTTGTCGACCAATCGAACTTTCCAACGCCGAGATTCGGTCATCACGAAACTAGCTTCAAACATTTGCGGGTCTTCTTTCGAATTGACAAGCGGCGTTGCATTGCCGTCCTGGTCGACCAACTCCGCCAGGGAGACTGGCTTGTTGATCTGACACTTCCACGTCAGCTTCGCTCCATCAACGACAGAAACGCGACGCGTGTCTGCTATCTCCTTCACAGCAAGTTTTGCGTACTCAGGTGATTCGATGGAAGCATCACTTTGCGTCAGCGCAGGAAACTCAAACACTTTGATATTGAATTTAGTACTCGCGCCGGTCAAGAAATCAATTCGATAACTCTGATCGGTTTGGATATTGCGAAGGTATCCACCAAACAACGGGTCCTTCAGACTGCGTTGCATGGGATGACGCGCCTTCTCTCCTGTCTTGCATTCAGTATCAATCCAGGATTCATTCGGGACTTCGTTTGCAAATCGAACACTCACCACCAGATCGGTTCCACGTTCTATTTCCGTATCGCCCGGTTCCACTTTGATTTGATCGGAATTTGCAACAGTTTGCCCACGGTTTGTAGGGTCGTTTTTCGATCCGCGGTCGCTTGAGTAAACGACCATTGCAGTAACTGAAGCCATAATCAATGCAAGAAACTGGATTGTCCAAGCGCTAGTGAGGCTACCACTGGAAATGGTCTGGCTCCAGTCATTGAAACGCGAATGACTAATCGTCTCATCGACCAGCGACTTGCTTAGAAAGCTCGAAGCGTGTGGCTTATCGATTTGGAGGGAAGTAACTAGCCGCTGTTTTAAGGAAGGGAACTTTGCTTCGATCTGATTTGCAATCCACCGTTCATCGCGATAGGAAAACTTGCATACTAGCCAAAGGCAAGTGACCGTGCCCAGGATGAATAGACACAACAACACGCTCAAATTCGGCAACATTGCCAATTGTGAAAGCAAGACACTGGCGCATGCGACAATCAACCAGCAGACGGCCAGTAACTGTGCGAATCGTATCTGGCGGAATCGACTTGCGACACCTGACAATAAATATGCAATTTGCGGATCCATGCTCAACCAGCCTTACGTATGCACAGTAATGATTCCAAACCAATGATCCCGATAACACCCACTAGAACCCATCGCCACCAACCCTGCTGCGACTCAAGCTCGACAGCGCGCAACTGGCGGCGAGACGTCTCATCTTTCTTGGGCGGTTTATTCTCTGAAATAACTACGCCGAGTTTTTCGAGACGCTCCATCCCGCTGACAGCAGTGTTGCTCTCCGAATCCAGTGTATTGACAGCCAATCGTGTCTGCATTCCGGCCGCGTTGACACGCCGAAAAATACCAGGTTCTGTAAGCTCAATTATACTACCGGACTTGCCCTTTAACGACTCACCTTGGATCTCACGCCCATCTGGGCCGAACACCTGTTGTCCCGCTGGCAGTTCAAGTGTCATACCGACTTTAAGGGCGGACGGATTGCTCGCGGTGGGAGTAGCCATGCGATACAGCCCCAGTAGCAATGGCACGAATTTCGTTGATAAAGCGAGTTGGCTTTCGTTTGGCTGCCAACCCGCCATCAATATCCAAATCCGTCCTTCACCCCTAGTTTTTGAAATAAAAGCAGGCGATCCGTCGTCGAACTTTGCCAAAATATCCCAGTCGGCTAGCTGTTTTGTTTCCAATCGTCGATGTTTCCAAAACCGGATTTTTGAGAAATCGTTGAATTTGGAGTCGGCCAAGTCCGCAAATAAAGGATGCTTGAAATCGACCGACTCCAACATGGCATACTGCCGCACCTTGGCTTCGGTGATTTTGGCATCGCTTATGGCACTCAGCATTTTGAAACTGTTGATGTAATCAACTGTCTTTTTCGGTTCATCCGTCAAACTCCCATCCACAGTACCGTCCATTGCCCACAAGAGATGTCCTCCTTGCTCTACGTATGCGATCAATCCCTCCAAGTCCGAATCCATCAATCGGTGAGAGGCGACAAGCAAGGGTGTATTATCGACAGTAGGCCATGGGGCCGCTGAACCAGGCTCGCGAGATTGATAGGTAACCGTACGTGCCGCGTCACTCATCGGCAACTTCTGCAAAAAGTACCCCAACGATTCGTCGACAGGAATGTTGGCGGACTCAATACAAACGAAAGTCGATTGTGCCGGTTCGCTGGTGGTAATGAAGTAGCGGTTGTCAAAATTGGCACCATCTCCGTCCAATTGCAAAGCATACGATCCCTTGGGCGGGATTGGCATTCGCACGGTTAGTGCATTGCCTGGCGGAACTTTGCAAGAAATTCGCGAGTTTTCAATCGGCGTGAGTTTTTCGTCCAACCAGCACAATTGAAATGCGTCCAAGGTGGCAGCTGGTGTGTTCGACACACGCACTCGTATCTTTTCCAGGTCGTTCAGCTGGGTGGCGTTACTTTCCATGCTTTGCAATCGACTTTTATTTATGTCTTTGGGAATAAATCCGTGATCCTCCGCGTCCATCACTGTCGCTCGCGCGTTGCCCTTGGTCGGCGATTCGACTCGCTCTATTCGAACTCTACACAAGGCTGGCCATGAGTATTCAGCCAAGCGTTCAAGCTCCGCGCCGTTTTGAAAATCGGTCACGACGACAATCTCGCTGGCTGTCGCGTTAGACTCCGATGAGGAGTCTCGATCTGTTTGAAGTAGATCCGCAGCAGTGAGCAGAGCCAATCCTAAATCGGTATGCATCCAAGTTGGAGAAGCTGACTGCAAAGAAGCGATGGCTTGCGTCTGACGTTGCGACGTAGCGGTTTGCAAAGCGGTCTCGATCCCTACTAACGGACGCAAAGAACTATCAAATTGATAGACCGAAATCGCATCGGTCGGCCCGGATTGTCGAATCACCTGCTCGGCGCGTTGTACAGCAGCCTTCCATAAACCGTCGCGGCGCATGCTCGCGCTGGTATCGACAAGCAACATACGCTGCGAACCAATCTTGTCAGCATCCTTTTCTGCCGGCATGTTCCAGTAGGGGCGCGTGAATGCAAAAGCCAACAACCCGATCGCAGCCGCGCGAAGCAACAACAAAATCCATTGGTCAATTCGGCTTTGGCGAGTCAAACGTGGCGGCGTTGGATCCAGGAACATGAGCGAGCTGATAAGCTTGCGTTCCTTCGGACGACGTCGGATCAAATGAAACAAAATCGGCAACGCAATCGCTAAACCAGCCAATGCGTATAAAGGGGTCAAGAAGCTCATCGATGAACTCCCGCCGCAGTGCTAACCGAACGTGCAGATCGAGTCCTTGGGCTTCCAACACTGGACTTTTGTTGTCGACTTAAGAAGTCAAACAACACATGCTCGACCGATTCGTTGGTCTGTAAACTTGTCCAACCAATTCCAAGTTGTCCGACCAGTTGCTGCAGTGAATTCTCATGTTTCGAGAATTTAGATTGATAAGATGCCTTCGCCAAGCTTGGATCGACATAAATCTCACGTCCCGTTTCGAGATCCTCCACCATGCTCGCCTTCTCCAATTCGAATGAAACTTCGGTTGGATCGAGGACTCGAAGAAGCACGACGTCATGACGACGAGCCCGCAACATCGATAACGGAACCCTTAATGTTTCCGCCGGTACTAAGAAATCAGAAATGATAATGATCAGGCTACGCTGACGAACAATTTCCGCCAAATGGGACAGTGGACGCTGCAAATCCGTCGATGTTCCCGATGCTGGTTTCTCGAGTAATGACAAAATTCGTTTGAGCTGGCCCGTTCGATATCGAGCCGTCAAGACGTCGGTGATATCCTCATCAAAGGTCAATAAGCCGACTGCGTCACGCTGCAATGTTAGATAGTAGGCAAGCGTCGCGGCGACCGTACGTGCATAATCGTACTTGGAGTAGTCCAGGGAACCGAATTCCATGGACTTGCTCTTGTCCACAACCAGATAGCAACGCCGATTTGTTTCGTCCTCGAATTTTTTTATGTAGTACCGATCGCTTCTAGCAAACAGCTTCCAGTCAATGGTTCGTGGATCATCGCCAACGCTATAAGGCCGATATTCGCTGAACTCCACCGAAAAACCATGCAACGGGCTCCGGTGAAGGCCATTGTGAAAGCCATCCACGACGGACTTTGCTCGAAGCTGCAAATTCTTGATGCGCATCAAAGCAGACATATCGATCCATCGATCTATTGCCGTCGTTGCTAAAGGTGAACCGATGCTTGCGGATACCGGATTGGCCATTGCTACTTGACCTCTACCAACAATCGATCGACACAATCCTCAACAGTTACACCTTCTGCTTCAGCTTTATATCCGAGCAACAATCGGTGACGCATCACTGGATGCACCAACGCGCGAATATCCTCGATCGCAACGTGAGATTGGCCATTGAGCAGAGCCCGCGCCTTGGCGCCTAACACCAACATTTGAGCCGCTCGCAATCCCGCACCCCAGGTGATCCACTGATTCACAAAAGCGGGCGCCTCAGGGCGCCCTGGTCGCGATGCAGCTACCAATCGTACCGCGTATCCGGCGACCTCTTCCGCAATCGGCATGCGTCGCACCATGGCATGAAACTTCAATACATCCTCGCCGGTAAACAGCGGCTCGATCTTTTCTGGGGTCTTGCTCGTTGTATCCAAAACGACTTGCAACTCATCCTTGAATGGTAGGTAATCGATATGTACGTTGAACATGAATCGGTCCAACTGTGCTTCGGGCAAC
This sequence comes from Pirellula sp., assembly GCA_031374515.1. Taxonomy (GTDB): domain Bacteria; phylum Planctomycetota; class Planctomycetia; order Pirellulales; family Pirellulaceae; genus JBKCUI01. Next base: position 136,717 of record JANMGH010000138.1, read on the forward strand.
GGGTATGTCCCCTCCATCTCGATCGGATTCTGTGTTGCCAAAACAAAAAACGGCTCAGGCAAAGTAAACCGCTTGCCCGCCGAGGTGACCTGATGTTCTTGCATGGCTTCGAGCAGAGCCGCCTGGGTCTTGGGTGGCGTTCGATTGATCTCATCCGCTAAAATTACATTTGCAAAGACTGGCCCTTTCACGAACTGCAGCACCCGTCGGCCGTCCACTTCATCCAAAATCTCGGTTCCCGTGATGTCGGCAGGCATCAGGTCTGGAGTGAACTGGATGCGACGAAACTCTAAATGAAACACTTGCGCAACGCTTCGCACCAACAGCGTTTTAGCAAGACCAGGGGCCCCAGTGATCAGGCAGTGCGAGCCGGAGAACAAACAAATAAGCAATTGTTCTATGACGTCTTTTTGACCAGTAATCGTCTTGGATAACTCAGCGTAGATCCTCGCTCGCCCTTCGCGAATCTGTTTTACAATTGCTGCTTCTTCGTCGTAATTCGGAGTGACCATGAGGTAACGTGTAAGGTGTAGGTGAAAGGTGCTAGTTGCTAGTTGCTAGTTGCTAGTTGCTAGTTGCTAGATGCTAGATGCTAGATGCTAGATGTTAAACGTTAGGTTAGCTAATAGTTAGTGTGTCATTGCGTAAGTAACGATATTGATTCCAAGCGGGTACGCCTTCTTGACGGAGAACTCTTCGAAGTACCAGGGATCCACTCCTTCTTCTTCCCATCCGTCACCCAGGTCGGTATTGTGGCAAATGAAGACCATAATCCGATCGGCATCGTCTCGTATCGCTCGGTAGTGCGGGATACTTGTGTCCGAACCTCGTCGGTTCTCCCATGTCACTCCGGTACCGCGATGGTATGTCGCTACGCCAACACTGGGCAATTGGGGTTTTTCTTTCATGTCGTAGACGCAGTGGAAAATTTCGTGTTCCAGCGGAACTTCAATGGGTTCGCGATCTGGGAACACACGCCGGATTTGTTGATAGAAGTTTAGGTACTCTTCATCCCCCCAAAAATCGTCCACCATCAAGAAGCCTCCGTTGAGGAGATATCGCTTTAACGCCACCACTTCCTCCGAGCGGAACACCAAGGATCCTGGTTCGATGATGTAAATGAATGGGAAATCAAACAAAAGTGGGTCGGTCAACTCCAACACAATGGGCTCCGGGTTTACCTTCAACGCCGTCATCTGTTGAAGCCGCAATGAAAAATTCAAATCGCTGTCGCGGTGGTCGATAAACCACCCCCCTCCTCCCCACGAGTCGTATTTAATCCTGACGAAAGTGAAAACGTCTTTGCTGAACTTCTTGTCGACCTCCCAGCTGGGGACACCATTCCGACCAGCAGACTGCCAGTCACCGCTTCCACCTCTGCGACGCCCCCTCTGCTGCGCGATGACGACCAAGGAACAGACGGTAGTCAGCAGCAATGCGATAATCACCCAACGCAAATTGAACCCTTTCATGGCCCTTCCGCTTTCGTTTCCGGGAGTGACGCCTCTACGGATTTTGAAGTCTGAACCAACAATTCCAATGCGGCTTTGTAGCGTGGAGACTCCTCCAGGGCCATGAGCGCTTGCCGCTTCGCGAGTAGCGTCCTGCCGAGCGATTGCAATGACACCCCTAGACGGTAGTGAATATTTGCTGGATCCGCTGGTTGGAGATCGAGACAGGCCGTTAGCGCTTCGGCTGCCTTTGCCGCATTGCCAATCTTCTCGTAGGTCAACGATCGCACTTGCTGTAAATCGCTGCGAAGCGGATTGATAGATTGCATCCGCTCGCACCAATTTTCAAGCTGAACCCAATCCCCCTTTTTTTCATCAATTTCAATTAGCCGAAGGATTGCCTCTCGGCAGTCCGATGAACGTTTGGTTAACTCGACCAATGCCGACCTCTCCCCTAGTTCATTTCCCTTGGCTCGATGAATGCTTGCGAGCAATGCATAAACACCTCCATTGGTACGATCATCTGGCAGCATGTCTTTAAGCGTCTCCGCAATCGCGAGCGCTTCGTCCCATTTTTTTTGCTTTACCATCGTTTGACATTGGGTTCGCAAGGCCCAATAGGAGTCGGGGTGATCTGCCAACCAAGTTTCTGCGTCAACCTTTTCTACAGGATCCGCTTTATCGAAGTCGACCCCCTGTCCATACTTTGCAGCCAATGCCATTACATAATCATGAAACTCGCTGTCGAGTAAATCCAAGCTTCCCGGGGCTCGCTTGAGCGCTTCGGAAGCAGGCATTCCAATTGCAAGATCCTCCAACAACCGACGCATTGCGTTCATTCCATATTTCTCTATCCAATATTCCACGACGAGAGAGGACTCAAAGTAAGCAAACTGCAAATGCATCGGAGTCTTGGGCTGCAGAAAAGCACCACTTAATTGACTCACAGGAACCAGACCTGTTCCCAAAATCATCTCGCGATAAGTTGGGTCCATTGCCTGCCCCCATGTGGGATCGTGTTGTCGCTCTTCGTAGACCGAAATACCTTCGGATAGCCATCTCGGCATCTTGTTCTTTGTTTTTTGCAAAGTCACGACATGGCAGTATTCATGCCAAAGAACGGATTTCCAATTCGAGTCGACTTGGAGCGCAGCGGGTGAATTCGCGGTAATCAAACGCCCAAAACAAACACCCAAAAAACCCTCCCCACCTGGCAAGCCAAACGTTCGAATCGCAAACTCTCGTTGTTTTGGAAAAATCTCCACGAAGACTGGCTCTTCCAACTCGACCGCATACTTCTTCGTCAATACGGTCCTCGCTTCGGACAGCAAGTCCAATGCATCTTGGCCGTAAATCCTAGCCTCGCGTGCATCCATGCGAACGACGAATCCAGGTATCTCAAGCGTCGCGAATTTCTCTAACTCCTTCTTGAGTTGTTTTAGATTGTAGATCGTTACATCATATGGATCCTTCGTCCGAATAGTATCAACAATGCTCCAGCCTTCGTCTGTTTGTCCAAGTCGCAAAAGATCCTGAGCCAATTGCGTTTTTGCAGGGATGTAATCGGGATCCATTTTGAGCGAACGCTTTAGATACTCAGCCGACTCATTGAACCGATAGTGCATGGAAAGCTGCGTACCAATGACGTAATCCACTTCCGGATTGAGAGACCACGGTGCGAGTGCTTTACGTCGCGATTCCCCTTCGGCTTCGTAACGGCCTTCCAGATGCGCTATCGCCGACCGCAACGCCCACAACTTAGGAAGGTTGGGATTGACCTTCTCGGCTTCCTTCAAAACCGCTTCGGCTGACTTGTAGTCCTCTGCGGACATTCGCGCTTCGGCTTTATGGATCAAGCTCGGAACAAATCGAGGATTCAGTTCGATCGATTTGGCAAAGTACTCGCTTGCCTTGGCCGGGTCAGTGCCGCTCCAACTCCTTCCGAGCAAGTAAAACAATTCCGGATCCGTCTCATCGAGTTTCAATGCCTTGGCCAACGATTGTGACGCAACTTTGTCATCCTTCTTGTCAATCGCCATTCTTGCCGCCGCTAGGTGGGCTTCAAATGCCTCAGAAGCATTGTTTGACTTTACCGCAATGTCGAAACATCGCTCCAATACGAGCTTTGGATCCTCGCCTCGCATTAAGAAATACTCCCCTACAGCCACGAGGTCGCTTCGGTTCGTAAAACGAAAAGGCGCTCGGACAGTCATCATGTCGAGAAACGCCAATTGCTCGATTGCTTTTGGGACCGAGTTGTTCATTTTGTACACACGCACACCCACAAGCCGCAAGCGAATACTCTCTGCAAATCGCTCCATTGCCTTCTCGTAGGCCTTCAACGCTGCCGGATAGTTGCCCGTTGCCAAATAGGATTCTATGAGAATTCTAGGCCACAGTTCATTCCAAACTCCTTGTTCTACTTGAGCCGACGCAAGCGCAATGCAAGAGGAATAATCTCCCGACTTGAAGAAGTTCTTGACATCGTCGATTTCAGATGACTCAGAGCGAGCGAGAAAACAGATTAGAATCACAAACCAAAATAAAAGTTGGCAGGCCGATCGATAGGTCGGTATCCAAGCCAAGTAAATGCTGCAAAACGCCACTAGTTAGGTTCTCATCAATCGAAACCCGAGCCTGCTTTACAAATCCGATAGCAACACAATACCCTCTCAGCAAACTCTTCGCAGCATCCGCAACACAAAAATGTAAGAATGTTCTCAGATGTCTAAGGCAGTCAATTATTAACGGCCTTTTTTTCAGTTTCCCAGCGAAACCAACAACTCGGTTGAGTGTTCAGAGCGGCGGAATTTTTCCGGCCTCGTTCGCGGAATTGTGTCGGCTAAAGCGACAATTGCTTGCGGACAAAAAAAAGAGCCCGCTATCACCCCCGACTTGGGATTGATAGCGGGCCCTTTTGACCGTGAAAGATGGGCCAAACCTAGTGCGAAAAGGTCTGTCGGTTTTCGTCCGAGATTACTCGGTCATTCGACGCCACTAAGATCACGGTACCTCCTTGTTAAGGGAGCGCCTGTGCTGGACATACTCCGTCAGCACTGCTTCCACTTCGGTTCCACCGAAGCTCGTCGAGTTAATCGTCTCTCGACAGAAAATACCAAATGCACATGCCGTGCCAAACTCGGCGAATCATTGACAGCCTAGAAGCACATTCGAAAATCAAGGCTATTCCGGAGAAATTAAGTTGTTCCAGTGTGGTCTGCCGTTGCAATTTGTAAAAAATTCAAAATGCATGCATACCAATTTACAATTTTTTAAGGCAGTCTATTTTGCCACTTCGCGCCAATCGACGTTACCCGCAAACCGATGACATACTAGCTATCTATGCCTATGGGATTCCATGATACCGCGGGCTTGAACCGCTAGAGTATTCTTGTTCCTTGCAAAGCTGGAAGAAGATTTCGTACGCGAGGACTTTCCTATTTTTTCATGGACGCGAATAACGCTTCGATATCGTCCAGCGAAGCGCTTGCAGCAAGATCTTCTGCCGACATAACTGGGGCATTGGATCCCGTCATTTCCTTTGGCGGTACAGAAACTTCAGCAGTTTTGGGTTGAATCGCGGAATCAGCAGTAGCAAAAAGGGCTGCTATATCATCCGCCGTTGCAACTTCGTTCAAATCGTCCACAGCGTTCGTGGTATCGCTTTTCTTCGATGGGACGATCTGATCCAACGCTGGCGGCGCGGACGTGGTTGTTGGAGTAGTCGATGTAGCATTTGTTGGCTTCACGGATGCGAATAGGGATGCGATGTCGTCTGCCGTGGCGCATTGGCTAAGTTCCTCTTCCGTTTTTGGCAAGACCACATTAGGTTGCGATGTTTGGACCGCAGCTGGCTTGGATTCGAAAGCCGATGGAACTGCATCTGGCTTTACTGACGCAAAGAGGGATGCAATGTCGTCAGCCGAAGCGGCCTGGTCAAGATCCTCAATTGAGTCTGCACGCGAGACGGATACAGGACTAGTGCTTTCCTCTTTGTTAACCGAATTGAGCATAGCAGCTATTTCCTCGGGGCTTGCAGCCGCGGACGAGTCAATAGTGGCAACAGGCACAGTCGCTTCGGATTGCGTGGTCGAAGCGGGGACGTTTTCGTTCCCGCTTGTTTTCGTTGATTTATTCGTATTGATTTGCGCAAATAGGGCCGCGATGTCATCCGGGTTTGCAACCGCCGAAATGTCACTTGCAGAACTCTCCACCGAATCCGGACTCGATGGGTCGTTTTCGTCAGGGATCTCTTCCTGTTCTACGCTATCGGTTGAATTTGGTAGCGATTCTTTGCGAACCGTATCCAAGTCCTGCGACGTCGTTTGCTCAACGACTATTTGTTTTCGCGGACGTTCCGAAGCAATGATTTCATCCGAGTTGCCATTCGTTGGTTCGTCGCTAAGTATTGAATCCGTCCAGTGGCCATCAACTTTCGAGACAATGTTTCGGCCACTGTTTTCGGCCTCAACACACCCCTCATCCAACTCATCAACTTTTGATACTCCAATGGAATCTCCGTTCAACGCGACCACACTTACGAGGCAAGAGAGTGAAAATGGTTGTCCTGCAACAGTGAAGAAAGTTGGATCAGCGATACATTGCTGAGTTGACTGCATCGTTTTGTGGCACGCCGGCAGATTCGTTGCTAACTGCAAAATCAAAAATCGGTCAGGAAGATAGCGAGAAATAATTGCATTGCGTCCTGCGTCCACAGTGAGTTGCTTTGCTATCGATTTCAGCGCTTGTTCTGTTACCATTGCGCCCTGCGCTGTGACCAATTCAGCATACTGATGCAGAGTTACCATCGACAAACACGATTCCTCGCGATGCGAAGCCTCAATGGATAGCCAACTGTTGAGGACTGAGTCGAACCCATTTCGGTTGAGGCACTTCGTTAAGCGATCCTGCCATGGCTCGGGGATCGATGGCTTGGATGGATCGTCCTCCGACGCACGGTATTCAAAAGGATCTGGCGACGAAGCAGACACTTTGAATTGCTGTAGATAAAGTCCGCGATATAGACAGGCTTGGAGATAGAGGTTTTTAGCCGGCTCCCAATCCGTCGACACGGTATCCCTAGGCACTGAGTCCGCGGTCGATTTTCTTTCGGGCCATGCAAACGACAACAACAACAGTACTGCTGTCACTTCGGCGGCAAGGCTTAAGTTTTCTATCGAGAGCAAATGCATAAGCCGACCAATGAGAGTCGTACAAACGTAGTCACTATTCCAAAACAATCTTTGAAACCTACACCTCTTACTTGACAATGCTTTGTCTCGTAAGCGACCCGACCTTAATAATTTTTTGCTAGCGTACGGCTTTAACGATTACACGGATTCTGTGGAATTGAATGGCGTGGGTACTTGACAATTCAACTAGGGGCGTCCTAAGTTGGACATTAGTAGTGTTTGCCAGATACAAACCACCACTGCAAGCAGTGCTCGACGTTACATCAGGATGTGCAATTGGCGGTTTAAAAACCGAATACTCTAGTCGCGAACGATTTCGGCATGATGCGCGTGGTCATGCTTGAATCTTCAGGACCTAGAGACCAAACAAAGGAGTGGATCAATGATTGATTCAGGATTTCAGGATGTTTTGGGGCAAGCAAAAAAAATGCTCCACGATAGCCCGTTTCATGCATTGCGAATGCTTCAGGTCGAACAAATTGGTGACCAAGTGTTGCTCAAAGGCCGCGTAGAAAGCTTCTTCTTGAAACAACTCGCTCAAGAAACCGTTCGATCTGCAACTCGCGGAATTGAAATGGTCAACAGCATTGCCGTTGGTTAGTTCAGCATTGCCGTATGTTAGTTCAGCATTGCCGCTGATTCGATTTTTGCAATGACAGGTTTTTATTTGGTTTTGCGTTCCAGATGAAGAAATTCCGTAGGCCAATTATTGACTCGGTCGGCAGGAACGAAAGAGCGTTCGATGCAGTTGAATTCTGCCTCGTCGAACTTGCAAAAGAAAGCATCCCCGTCGATGTCGGCTAGAACGCGCGTCAGATAGAAGCTCTGGACGATGGGCATGGCAAGTCGATAGATTTCCGCTCCTCCGACAATAAATACTTTGCATGGATCGCGGCGAAGGGCCATAGCCTCTTCCAAGGACGAAACAACCTGTATTCCTTCGATTTTCTTTTCTTGCTGTCTAGACAACACGATCGTTTGACGGCCAGGCAATGGCTTGCCGATCGAGTCAAATGTTTTTCGGCCCATCACCAGCGTGTGGCCCATCGTCAGTCGCTTGAAACGTTGCAAATCGCTTCGAAGCTTCCACGGTAGAGCATTCCCACGTCCAATGATGCCGTTCCTGGCCACCGCCGCAATCGCGCTCAAGTGTTGACTATTCATGTCGATCTTGCACCACCATTCTTGTAATAGACGTGCGCCGTAAACGCTAGCCATGCAAGCAAACACGACAATTGCTTAGCACGATTGTCCCCGAGGCATCGTCAGCAGCAATTCCCGCTCCCCATGGCATTGAATTTTGGCTACATTGGAGCTAAGTCGGGACAGTTTGTGGTCCAGGAGTCTTGTAAATTACCCCAGGAGGTGGAGTCTATGTTTAATTGTCGTTGTTCGTCCAGTGCTGTAGCCATACTTTTTGGAACCCTGCTGCCAACTTTGGTTTGGTCGCAAACTCCAGCAACTCCCGCAAGCAAAACGAAACCGGTACCGAACGGGGCGAGTCCGGCTTCGCAACCTTTGTTATCCGGTGCCGTTACTCAGCATGAACTAGAGCATGCTGCTTTACTTCAATTGATCGAATCGATCGAACCCTACCACAAGAAAAAAGAGATTAAAGGCTCGGCAACTTTATCGGGTTCGACAACAATGTTGGCCATTGGCAAGTCATGGGCGGATCGATTCAGGAAGTTTCACCCCGAGGTCCAATTAACCAGAGGATCCGATGGCACCGATGCTGGAATCAAAGCCTTGGCAGAAGATGCCAATGTCATCGCAGGTGCGAGCCGCCCACTAAGCGGCGCGGATTTGGCCCTTTTGAAGGGGAGCAAATGCAAGGACCCTTTGAGCATTATCGTCGCGCTCGATCCACTGGCTCTATACGTACACAAGGACAACCCTCTTCCCGGCGTGACCCCCGAACAGCTTGAATCTATCTTTCGCGCAGCAGGTGGCAATGGAAAGCACGCCGCGACCTGGGGAGACTTGGGGTTGACTGGAGAGTTTGCCAACAAGCCGATTCGAATCCACTCACGCAGCGAAATCAGCGGCACGACGACACTGATCAAGCAGCTAATCCTTCGTGGAGGAGAGATGGCGAAAGAAGCCCAGTCGCACAGAAGCAGCGACGAGGTGTGCGCTGCGATCGGCACCGATTTGCAAGGCGTTGGGATTTGCGGATTCGGCGAGGCAACAGCGCAAGTTCGCCCTGTGTCTTTGATTATCAATGGCAATCGCGTACCTGCGACAGAACAGAGCTTTCTATCGGGGCAGTATCCATTTGTCAGGCCACTGCTATTGGTGATCGACAAAGCGCAGATGGCGTCCGATGGAGGGCTCCGAGAAGCGATGTTGCGGTACGTCTTGAGCCGAGACGGGCAACTTGAGGCTGTCCGTGAAGGTTTTTTCCCATTGGATCCCGCTTTTATTCGAAAGCAACTTGATCTCATCAGCGGACCGCAAATGCGATAGTCCATCGCTCGCCCGCACTTTTCACCAATCCCTACAAGAGCCTACAAATAATGAAACTCGTACGACTTTTTTTTGGTTGCGTCGCGATTGCCTCGTGTCCATCTTTGTGTTCCGGCCAGTCCTTTTGGCAGGATTTTTCTAGCGCTATCCCCAAGGTTCTCAACCCAACCGGATCGCCCATGTACAACATGCCATCTCAGGGTTTCCCCTCGACGTCAGGATTTCCAGCAACTCCCTTTGCTAATCCCAGTTTGAATCCGACGGGAAATGTAGGGTACAACCCCGGTGGATTTGGCGGAGCTGGGCCGACGTTTGCACCGGCGAGAAAGGACTGGAAACTCGGCGTATACGTTGACAATCGCGACGAAGGGGCCGTCATTACTCAAGTTGCACCAGGGAGCGCCGGACAACAAGCAGGGTTGCAGCCGAACGACGTGATCATTGCAGTAGGGGGCTCACGAATCGGTAGTTTTGACAATCGAATTATTGAGCTGGCCGAAGAAATCCGCAGGAATGCGGACTCCATGGGGCGGATTTCACTCCTGGTTTTCAACGCTCGCCAACGCATGTTGGTTCCACTTTCGGTGTCGATGAATTCGACCTCCACTTCGTTAAATGGTTTTGTTGCAACGAGGGACAGACTTCAACTCCCAAACGGGTCAGCACTTGTGGTTCAATTGGAGAATGTCTCCAATCCGTACAATCTGATTGCAGGCGGGAAGTCAGTAACGCGCTGCGATGGAGTCGGTCCTTATCCGTTTGAACTTCATGTCGACCCGCGTTTTCTCGATTCGCGTGATCAGTACAGGCTGAACGCTGCCATTACCTTGGGAAATCAAACGCTCTATGGTCTACCGCAGCCAGTGACTCTCAACGTCAACAATCTGGGGCAACCGATAAGTTTGCTGTTGGAACAAGCTTCGGGAGGGCAGGCTTTTGGAATTCCCGGCCAGCCTAACTATTCTCCAGGTAATCAATCCAATATTGTCAACGTTGGGTACCCAGGAAATGGTATGCAACAAAACGAACTCAATACCCTATTTTACCAGTTGCTTAATCGTGCACCCAGCGCCGCCGAGTCCGTTGCATGGCAATCCTATCTGCAGCAAGGAAACTCGATCACAGACCTCAAGGTGAAACTGATGTCGAATATTAAGTTTCGAGAGAGGTTTCCAAACGATAACGCATACGTTCAGCAACTAATGACTTCGTTGACCAATCGCGTTCCAGACCAACAAGAATTGTCCTATTGGGCGAGTCGGCTACAGGCCACTCAATCCCCTGAAACGGTTATCGGAGAGATTTTGCAGAGGAATCGATAGAAGCGGAAGGATCCAAAGAATGCATGCGGTTTGGGTAATCGGTACCGCTTAGGGAGAATTTCCAACTTGCATTGCCTTCTCTGCTCATGATTTGATTTAGGAAGGATCGATAACATCGGTATCCAATGTCGAGCACAACCCCCTACTAGGATTGTGGAGTTGTGGTTCGGCGCCCTACCTAATTCAGATACTCCAAACAGTTGTTTGGTTCGCCGATGGCCACGGAAGGCTGATTCAGCCACGGCGCTGGATCAGTCTTTTTCGCATTGGTGAGCGACCAACGAAAATATAAGGTTCCTCGCGATGCGTAGCCAAAGCATTCGTTCCGTTTTCCGTGGCCTCTTGGTTGCCGGGCTTCTGGTATCCTCCCAGACTTCACTTTTGGACGCATCCTGGAAAGACCGGATACTGCCTTTTGGTGGTACTTGTTTCATTCATGATCTTCCATGGGACCGAGCTTATCCATCTGCTACCAGCCCAATCGTCACTCGCTCCTTAGCCGAAACGGATTCGGATCTGGAGGCTGCAGCTACCCGCGACAATGAACTTTGCCTAGCTGCTTCCGAAGCCTTTGAATTCCAGATGCAGGTTGAAGCGGTTCTTGCGACACTCCAGTCCATGCAAAAACAGTGCTCCACCGTAGGTGCAAGACTTTTCCTGAATGGCTCGAGTGCTAGGAATCGACTGATCTCGATTTTTGACGACAGCGCATCAAAATTCATTCAATGGTTCGACTCGCCTGATTCACCCGATGTCAGTAGGATTGAAACGCCTCAGCTTGGCGACTTCGGCAGCGATTGGAATTGCGGTGATTGGGCAAGCAACACAGCGTTTGACTTGTGCCCCCGGTTGCCCTCGAGGAACGGCGGAAATGTCTTTGTCTTCGCAATCGATGCTTCCCCAACCCCGAATGACTTGGATATTCAATCCGACACTCTTTGCAACCCAACCGCAAACACGATGGAAACCCATTGCTGGCAAGTGGGAATAGATCCCGTCTGCCCAGAGATAAATGACCGAAATGCTCCGATCAGTTGGCGAGACAGTATTTTGCTTCCATCGGTCTGCTGCCCAATTGGAATGGACAATGTCCAGGATGACGAAGCGATGTTCGTCGAAGCACTGCCAGAATTCGTGTTAGCAGAGAATCGCCCACCGGTACTGGACGCGGAATGTGAAGAACCGCAACCGACGCATTCTCAGGAGTGGATGGAGAGTGAATCGGACATTGAGTTTCAAGTGGAGGAACAAACGCATTTTGATTCAGAAGCCTTCTCATCCGACGAATCGCTTGATTCCTCGCCCTATGCTGTCGAAGAAAAGTACCAGCGGACGCTTCGAGAGGTACCAGATCACGCAACGCGTTTGCTGGACTCTTTGGGAATAACGGAATGGGCCGGGAGTATCGGTAAGCGTTTCGCTTTGAGCAGTTTTAATCCAAGAGTTCCTATGGTTCAAAGTCCGGTTGGGGGTTTTTCGCGTGAAGACTTGTTTGCCCCCCCGAAATCGCGGTCGTTGATTTTTGACTCCCTCCGAAATACCTTCAGCCCTATCCGGAACGAGGCTACATCCTCGGACGAAATACCATGTACGACTGCAATTGAAAAGCCAATTGAAATCGAGACAACCAAACCGGTTCCGATCGCTACTCCCGAATCACTGCAATCACATTCCGTGGCGGATTCCGATCAAGTCAATTTTGTCTCAAAGTACTTGGCCAATAGGATTCGAACCGTGGGGCTCCTACTAATCGATCTCGCCACTCAATTGGACTACCACCAAGGACAAGTGGAAATTGCTGGTGGCACGAAGCAGCCTGTTCGGTAATTTCATAACCGCATTCACCCGATGAACATCGAACCAGGATCCGTGGGAGCTCGCTTGCTTCAGGTTCAGACTGCCCCCTGTAAAGTGGAGTTCTCAGTACAGCGGAACTCGAGGTACGATTTGGAACGAAAGACCAGGGGTCTTTCTTCGGTGGATGGATTCGGAGACGGCGGTACGAAGAGTGGTTTTCAGGCGTTTCAATTCTGCCTCTAGGTTCACGCTTTGGTCGAATGATAATTCATCGAACGATTGTACGAATACGAGAAGGTGCGAAGTATTAGGTGCCGGAACGACTTCCAAAACAGTCAAACCATATTCTCCCTTCAGCGCTGTGTTCATCGCATATTCCAACGAGTAACGGATTTGCGAACACAGTTGCATCGCTTTCCGATCAACGTGTCGTTCAGGTGTATTTTGTGCCAAAGACTCCTCAGGTTGCTCAACTTGGCTTTTTCGATTTGAATGCTTCATATCGACAAGTGACACTCGCGAAAACATCTGGTTCGCATGTTGGCCATAAATAGGACCATGGCTTCCGGCCTGGTCATCCATTTCCAAAATCGAACTTGCCTTGGTTCAGGCGGTTCGGCAGGCATAGAATTGTAGCAGTCGGATCCAGTTGCCACGCCGCAACAACGAAAGACAGCGGTTCTACTCTAGTTCACAAAAAACTCAGAAATGGTTGCATTTGAGACGATCCGAGAATACACTTTGCAATACAAAGTTAATTAGAGGCGTACCAAAAAAAGTTCCTTTTCAGGTCTTTATTTGGGCGAGAGTAGACTTAGCGGTTAGCTTGCGGATTCTTTTGAAACCGAACTTTGTAATGCAAAGGTGAAGTATGGCAATTGAAATTAATCCTCCCCTGACGCACGAAAAATCTCTAACTGGGGTAGATCGGATCGAAATCGACAGTCCGCGCGTGAGGTACCATATCAAATCCGTATTCACTTCGATTGCAGTCATGATCGGAGCTTACTTTCTATGGGCGCAGAATTTCGGCAATTCAGGCTTCGCCCTTTTTTTGGTCGCAACTGCCTTGCTAATGGTTTGGAATCTAGCGTCTGAAATCCATGTTGGGGTGAACTACACACGAGTCGCACTCTTTGGGGCGGGGATGACGGTGGGATGCGTTAGGTTGGTTTGGCAGCCTAATGCGTTGGTCTGCCTTGCCTGTGTTTTGCATTTGCTGGCCATCGGCTTGGCCATGCAAGGTCGGACGAAAGGATACTTCGATCTCATTCTATTCGCACTTCAGAGCATTGCGGGTGGGGTTGTGCGATGGACTCAAATGCCTTGGGGACGACTCCTCAATGGGATGTCTCGAAATCAGCTTGCATGGCTCAGTTGGGGGATACCACTGTTGGCCGGAATTGCTTTCTTGATTCCTTTGATTCAATCCCACCCGGAATTGGCTGCGGCAGTACTTCGAAATCTTTCCGTACTTTTTGACTCCTCATGGCATTGGATGACACATTTGAACTTCCTTGCCCTTTTGATTGTTGCGATTGTCGGAATTTGGTCGTTAGGGGTTTTGTTGCCATGCTTTGGCACGATGCGGGCGACGGAATGCGTCGACTCAGCGAACGGATCCGGTCAAGCGTGTTCGCAGACTGCTTACTTCGCCTCGCGCAATACCTTGATCGTGGTCAGCTGTATCTTTGTTTGGTTTTTAGCTGTTGAGATTCGTGCAACGTGGTTTCGCCAGTTTCCGGAAGGGTTCATTTACTCAACGTATGCACATCAAGGAGCGGCTTGGCTGACTGTTGCATTGGGAATGTCAACGATTGCATTGTCGGTGTTGTTTCGGTCGGAAGTGCACAAGCACCCTCAAATCATGACACTCCAGCGGCTCGCGTGGTTTTGGTCGTTTTGCAATGTCCTTTTAGTAATAGCCGTTTTTTACCGTTTGATCCTGTATGTCAACTTCAATGGTTTGACGAGGATGCGAATCATTGGGTTTGTCGGAGTTGCATGTGTGTTTGCGGGTTTCGCAATCGTGAACTTTCGAATTTTGCGACAGAAATCGCCTGTTTGGATTCTGCATAAGCAAGTCTGGGCTTTCCTATGGAGCATTTATATTCTTGCACTGCTTCCCATGGACGCCATAGCGCATCGCTGGAATGAAGCTTGTATTCGATCTGGGATGTTGGCGCCCGCCGTGCAGATTGCAGTGCATTCGATCTCAGACGAAGGACTGCTTTGTCTATTACCGTTGCTGGATTCTGAAAACGAGGAAATACGCTACGGAGTCACCGCACTCTTGGCGGACCGTCATGCTAGCGATTTATCTGCTCACCCGATTGAATCCAATAGCGACTGGACCCAATTTCATGGATCGACCCAATTGTTGCAGTACCAATTAGAACAGTTCTTTCCCAAGCTTGAACCATTTGTACTTTCAAATGACATGCGCCGAAGAGCGATAGAGCGCTTTCGAAGCTGGACCATGCGTTGGTATTGAGAATTCGGCTCGCGTAGCACATTCGTTTTAAACGCGAATGATGATGGTCAACACCATCGAAAAGAGGGCTGGTGCTGGTGGACGCTTTCCCTCGAAGGTAACTTTCCTGATGACGCAATAGTTACTTTCGGACGGTTTGGAAAACCCGAAAACACGAGGACTTCATTGCTCAATCAACGCATCGGTGTTTGACACCTTTTCGCTTGCCCCACCTTTTCACCTTTCGGTACCGGACACCTTTTCCATCGCGGACACCTTTTCCATCGCAAGGTTTTCGGTACCGGACACCTTTTCCAAGGTTCCATGAATTTGAGCCGTGATAACGGCGGCATTTTGTAGCCGTGGGGCTTGCCCCATGGTTCCTGGGTCGAACCGATATGCTAGAGCCGTGAAACGGCGCTACGAATCACCCGGAGGTCCGTCTGCGGGGCTAGCCCCGCAGCTATGCACTGGCGCTGTTACACGGCTCAGGTTTGGCACGCCTGAATGTCAACTTGCTTCCGTTATCCAATTGCGTAGCAGAGTAGCTGCAGCATCGGGGTTCTCTCGCACCATAGCAGTCAAATCATTCTTGATATCGCCCCCTGTCGTTCTGAGGCGCGGTGGAGAATCATCTGCAACGGGCTGAGGATCAAACGCTTCATTTTCCTCGTCGGTAAGGGAGCTCAAATCGATGTCGATCGCATCATCGAGAGGCAAATCGAAGCCTCGTTCGAAATCGCGGTCGTTGGCAGCAGGTACCGTCTTGGCAAAGCTACGGAGGGAGACCAAAGCTGCTCCCACCAATCCCATCAGAGCAAGCGTCTGCCATGAATGCGAAATCCATTCGAGCGCCTTCTCAGACAAAGAGATCGCTGGGGGCTGCGGGACCGGCATGTCTATATACGACGCGACCGCTACTCTAGGCAGACTATCAGCACCCGCAGCAACATTGGGTAGGATGTGGCTAATCTTCTTTTGAATGCCCTTTTCTGTCTCCTCGATCAAAGAAGCCAACTCGCTCTCTGTTTGCGAAAAATCCTTTTCCGATTTGTCAGGGTTGGATTCTCTCCAGCGGTATAAAGCCACTTTGCGATAGTAAGAATAAGGGATCGAGACCGAAACCGAAACCTTTTTGGTCTGAAGTCCAATGGTGTCGATTTGCTTTAGGGTATTTCCGGCTACCATTCGTTCACTTTCGGTCTGTTCCTTGGTCTCACTAGTTTGCTCGGGCGTGGAGATGGATTGCGGTCTATTCGGGGACGTGTTGGTTTCGGTCCCCGGCTTGCCACCCGTTCCAGCGCGTTGTGATTTTGCATCTTTCTTGCTGGTTACGGACTGTAGTTTGGTCGGCTTCGGTTCGAACGCAAGGCTTTCGGTCTTTTCGCTTGCGACGTTGTCGAGCTCAACGTAGACGCCCAATCGCACATTGCCGTAATCGATCAATAGTCTCTCTGCTTCGCCTCGAATCCGATCTTCTTCTTGTGCCTTGAGCTGGTAGTAACGGGTCTGCTGCGTTGTGGCTGGATCGTCTGACGCTACGGTTGCTTGATTATTGCAGTAGATGGCAATGTCCGACTGCTTAAGGCCGGCAAAGGTATGTTGAACGTAACTGATAATTGCAAGCCTATGTTCTCCTCCTAATTCTCTACCACCCCGGGTTTTGACGGCCACACTCGCGACCTGTTTTCGGTCACCGCTAAACCCTAATCGCTTTTCGTCATAATTGGCAAAGACTTCTTGTATCAACGCGGTATCCAAGCGTTTGATTGCGTTCTCAACATCTTTCAGCTTGGCACGTAGCAGTTTGGCTTCGGTTGTTTTTGTCGACTCCAAAAAGCCATTGCTATTTAGGGCGTTCTCGACAGCACTGCCGGCTCTTTCGGGTACGGCCTTGCCGTCCGAAATTGCTTTCAAGTATTCGTCGCTGGTCGACTTCGGAATCTTGATTCGATTTCCAACGATCTCATGGCCACGTAGTTTCGCGTTGCCCAAAGCGATTTCGATCCGTATGAGTTCTTCTTCGGTAAAGACCGTGCCGTCCAAGAGGAGTTCCATCGATCCATTGCCAGTCGTAGCACCTTGGATCAAGAAGACGGAGCTTACCGCAATTCCCACCGTCAACAGGATAGCCATTAACTTGGACTGCGAATTCATCCCTGCAAAAAGAGATTGCATTTGCTGTACAAATTGATTGAGCTGATTCATGTGTGTTGACTTCGATTAGAGAGCGAGGATAACTAAACGCGGATCGAATTGATTTCTTCGTAGGCGTCCATCAACTTGTTGCGAATCTGTACAAGCAAACGAAAGGACATATCCGCCTTTTGCATGCTTGTGAATACTTCCGCTTGATTGACATCGCCACCGGTGAGCAACTGCTCCATTTGGCCTTCTGCCGACATTTGCATATCGTTGACTTTCGCGATACCGCCGACCATCATGTCCGAGAACGGATTGCCCGCTGACACTTTGGCCAGAGAAGAGTCTGAATTCCCGTTCGCTTTTTGCAGGAAGCGCAGGGTCTTTTCAGCGTGTTGAGCCAATAGCGATTCGGAGCGGATTTGCATAGATGCCAACTTGGTTGCAATGACGATACACCCGGCTAAAAGCTAGGAGACGCTAAGCGAGAATACTTAGGGTTTGTCGCGAAATACCCTTGGTGATTTCCATGACGCCGATGTTGGCTTCGTAGGACCGCGATGCTTCCAGTGCGTCAACAAACTGCTCGTTCATGTCGATGTTTGGATACGCAACATATCCTTTCCATTTCCCCTCTGCGGCTGCGAGCGGGTGGTCGGGTTGATAGCGATGAAGTGGTTCCGAATCGTCGATTCCAACTTTGGCAAGTTTAACGCCAGCGGCTCCCCCCTCGGCCTGCTCTTCTGCCGTTTCAAACAGAACGAAACGCGGCTGATACGGTTTGTTTTCGCCAGCCTCATTTTTCAAAGTCGACATATTGGCAATGTTGCCAGAGATTGTATTGAGTCGCACACGCTGAGCAATCAATGCGCTCGTGCTAATGTCCATGGCAGATATCATGGTCGTCGCCTCTTCAGATCAATGTTTATCGAACCAAATTGTTCCACTGCTATACGCTTTAGCAAATCCGCCCTTTTGAGCCAAGATCTATCAGAAATTTTTAGGCTCTGTTTCTAAACAGGTGGTTGCGTCTCTCCGAGACGCGAATTTACTGCGTCTCGGAGAGACGCAGCTACGAAAATGCTAGTTAAGAAACAGAGCCTAGTGCGCAATCCATGATCTTAACTTGAACCGCGGTTACGCTAGCGAGGAACCACTGGAATGTTGGAATTCGCAACGGTAATGTTTTCTACTTGGGCGACGTTTAGCACTTGAGCAAATTCAGGTCCTGGCTCTAAAAAAAGAGGGCCGTCGGCTGTGGTTTGAATCGCATGCAGCCCATGGTGCCGCGTCATCTCAAGCGCTGCCAGAAACATAGCAACCAAAGCGCTTTTGTGCATGCCGATCTCAAACAAATCCTGCAATTCGACCCGATTGCGTTTTTGAACTAACTGGTGAATGCGATGCATGTACACGTGAATTGGTGTGTTATCGAATTGGATATTGTGTTGGGGTACTTTTTGCCGTGCCTTTAATATTCGGCCAAAAGCGCTTACTAAGTCCCAAACTTCCAATTTGGCTATCGGCAACTCCTTGGTATCAATTCTTCGTGGAGGCAAGTCGCTTGCGAGTCTTGCATAGCGAAGCTGCCAACGGCGACTCTGTTCGTCTAACAAACAGGCTGCATCTCGAAACCGCTTGTACTGAACCAAGCGATCAACCAATTGAGGCATGGATGTGTCTTGACCGACGCTAATTGCCTCATCGATCGGTTCCAGAGCCGGCAAGACAGACAATGCCTTGAGTTCGATCAACTGACTTGTGATCTCCACGAACTCACCCACATCATCGAGATCGAGGACTTTCAAGATCTCCAAGTATTCCAAATACTGACGCGTTATCTTGGACAGAGAGAGTTCCTCCAGTGGCAACTCTTCGCGACGAACCAAGTAGAACAGGAGTTCGAGTGGTCCGTTGTAACTAGGTAGATCGACTCCAAAGGCCATACTTCGATCCAACGTTATCGCGTTAGCCCCATAGTGAACGAAAAGATCTGGCGGCTATCCGAGTCTGCAAAGGCCACTGGGAACGCAAAATCAAATGCGAGCGGCGCTGGTCCCAAAGCTGGAACGGCTATGCGAGCACCAAAGCCAGGGGCGACGCGGAAGTTTTTGGCATTCAATTCAATGTCTTTCTCGACTGTTCCATAATCAACAAATGCGACCATTCGCAACATATCGTCGGCTGTGATCGGCATCATGTACTCGAAGGTACCTAGCATTTGAAACCGCCCGCCCACTTGAACATCGCTGTCAACTGGGCTTGCTCCGCGAAACGCAAATCCACGCATCGTGGACACGCCACCGGCAAAGAAGTTCTCAAACATAGGGGTATCCTGTCCAGTAAACCCTAGACGCATCGAACTTGTAAAAGTATGACGCCCACCACCATCGGCTCGTTGACGAACCAAGAAGTAGCGGCTGAAGTTCACTTGTCCGCGAGGGAAATCGAATTCACCAAACGTTTGGTCGTAGATCAACTCGAGCAAATGCCCTTCGGTTGGCAGAAAAGGACTGTCTTTGGTATTGTGGGCGATGCGAACCCGTCCTGTGTACAAATCGTTGCTTCCCGCAATCCGATCCAATGCAGACAAACCGAGAACACGCAAATCGGAAATCTTGACGTCTTCGCCACGCAATTCAGTCGTCAACGACAAATCGGGGGTCACTTCGTAGCCTACCGCAACACGTGCACCGAGCCGTTGTTCTGTCCAATCCCGATATATTCGTGTGAAGTAGAATCCACCCACGGACAAGCTGAAAGGTGAGTAACCGAACAAGTTGGGTTCAGTCCAGCTGAGCGTGTATCGTTGCACGCGATTGCCAGGAACCAACTCCGCACGGAAGTTTTGACCTGCACCTCGAAATGCCCCATTGAGCAAATCACTTGGTCGACTTGGGAAATTGCGTATGTCAAAGTTTCGCTCTTCGAGAATAAAATTGCCCGCAACACCCAAGTCGCTATTGACCGATCCACCCACCGAAAATCTTCCTGTCTGTGCCTCCTGTACATAGACATCAACAGGTATGTCACGAATCCTCGGGTCGTAGCCCCCATACGGTGAACTATCTAGAAAACTCGAACTACCGCCCAGTTTCCACGGCTCTTCCAGTGGCGGTGCCGTCTGAAGCGAAGTGGGTGGAGGAAGTGGCTGGCCGTTGTAGGTGGGAGGCGCAATCGGTTGCGGATTGTAGTATTGGGGTGGAGCCTGGTAAGGAGCGGTTTGCAATGAAGACGGTGGAGGGCCAATTTGAACGTTTGGATTGGCCGGGTAGTTTTGATTTGGAAAGTTTTGATTGTACTGGTTCGGACCAGTACCATACCCCTGATTCAGCCCAGGCCCCACCTGCTGTCCGTAGGTCTCTAAGCCCAAGCCGCTACAAAGTCCGAAGGAAGCCAGCAATGCCGAGACAATACCAAACCTCCGACGGCTGCGTTGTTTCATAAGTGGTTGGCTGTTGGTGATGGTGCTTGGCATAATTGGATTCAAAGCGGCAGATTGCTTCTCGCTCCTGTCCTATCGTTCGAGTAAAGGTAAGAAGCGAGTGGAGTAACTTCGTTCGGCTGCTCGTTAACGATTGGAACCGGATTCTCGGTCTACCCCGGCAGGTGGATCGATGCGTATATTGGGAACGGTCCCTTGACTTGGATCCGCATTAAAAATGCCAAGATTCTTTAGTCGTCGTTCTGCATTGTCGATTTCAGGACCATTTGCAATGCTACCAGGACGAATCTTGCCAAGGGGCTGCATCACAACGCGCTGTTTGGTGTGATCACCATCGATGTGCACGCGAACTTCGCTGACTCGGTAGATGTCCCCTTCTCCGACGTTGTAGACAACATCCACTTCGTTGTTGGGGAGATAGACCAGCTCGCCGATCACTTCAGCAAATATGTGCCCTTGTGCGCCGTAAAGGTCTCGCAGGAACTTCTCATCGGTCGACTTGTTGAGCTGAAGGAATGGCTCCCCCATCTTCAGCTTCATGTGTGGCAAAAGCTCGCTTTGTTGGTACCGTTTCGTTCCGGCGATCGACACCGACTTAATGTGGTACCGTTTCCCTTCGGATACAATAAACGTCAGGTCGAGGAAATCACCGTGTGAGTTATACTCCTTACGAAACTCTACCCGAGCATCGAAGTAACCTAGGGATCGATAGTACCCCATGAGAGTGTCGCGATCCCCTTCCATCTTATGATCGGAAGCCATGTTGAACATGTAAGAGGTCAGGCCGCCACGTGCATCGCGGCTGCTTATCTTTGTCTTCAATATTTCAGTCGAGAAGGCTTGGTTTCCGACAAATTGAATCTTGTTAATTCTCTCGACAGGACCTTCATTGATGATGAATTCGACCTCTGCTTCTCCAGGCTTGAGCCCTTGGCTAACCTGAATGTCGATTTGGTTCATGCCTTTGTCTTGATACAGCTCCAAAAGACGGGACTTGGCTGAGTTGATGGAGACGGGATCCAAAGGATCCCCTTTTTGAATTCCGGCATGCTTGCTAAGAGCTTTATCATCGAGTCGTTGGTTTCCTCTGAAAATCACCTTTTTGATAATAGCGCGCTCTTCGACAATCAATCGGATGTGAACGCCATTTGGCGCCTCGGTCGCATAAGGAGTGATTTTCTTGAAAAGATTTGTCCGATACAGCGAGTTGATGTCTCGATGCAGAGTCTCCTTGTCGTAGATCCGATCCTCCCTTGACTGCATTGCCGAAAGGATGAAGTTGGGTGAGACACTACTATTGCCTTCGATGCTTACCGAAAGAATGATCGCGCCCTCTTTGCTCTCGCGGCCGATCGGACCGCCGCTTTCGTAAAGTCTATCATTGAACTTGGGTTCCGAAAAAGCTGGAGCATTGCCACCCGGTGCGCCTCCGCCACCGCCACCCATTTGACCAAAAACCAACGATCCATTGAAAACCAATGTCGCAGGGATAAGCAATCGGCATAGGAACACTCGATTTCGAATCATTTAGTGCCTCGCTAAGGACAAGGGGGGCGGATATATCTCGTCAACTGAATACACAAAAGAACTTTCATAGAGCAACCTCAGCCATTGAAGACTTTAGTTTTTTCAGAAATTTTTGAGTAGAATACGGCACTCAGCATTAAACACTCGCCTACCCAACCCCCCTCAGCCCACCCAGATTCCAGAGTCGATCCCCTATGGTCAACCCAGCTTGCCAACTCTTTTTGATCTATCTGATTTCGATAGCAAATGGCAATGCCGTTTCGCCAACCGAATCAGATGCGGCGGATCGATTTACGCCCCAGGAGCCGACCACTTCGCCCGAATTATTTGGTCAAACAATCCGAACGTCTCATTTTCGTACGCCCGCCGAGGAGAAGTCGGGATTCCACTTGCCGGATGGTTTTCAAGTGGAATTGGTGGCGGCAGAGCCCACCATTTCCAAACCGATGAACATGTCATTTGATGGTCTTGGGCGACTTTGGATAACGCAATCTAGCCTGTATCCGTTTCCGGCAAAGCAAGGTGAAAAAGGGACCGATGGAGTGGTTGTGTTCGAAGATAAGGACAAAGATGGTGATTTTGAATCGTCCCAGCTTTTTGCTGACGAACTCAACATACCCATTGGGCTCTTACCTTACGGAACCGGCGCACTTTGCTTTTCCATTCCCAATATCCTCTACCTCCAGGACACTGACGGAGATGGTATCTGTGACAAACGTGATGTTGTCCTTGGGCCATTTGATACGACACGCGATACCCACGGAATGATTAATTCGCTTCGAATGGGCTCAGAGGGTTGGGTCTACGCGTGCCACGGCTTTAATAACCAATCGACGGTCCAGGGAAAGGATGGCCACGTGGTTTCGATGACCTCCGGGAACGTGTTTCGTTTCAAACCGGATGGTTCAAGAGTAGAGCTCTTTACGCAAGGGCAGGTGAACCCATTCGGTTTGGCTCAGGACCGATGGGGCTTTTGGTACGCAGCGGACTGTCATAGCAAGCCGATATCGCAACTCATCCGCGGTGGTTGTTACCCGAGTTTTGGACGCCCAGATGATGGACTCGGATTTGTACCACCCATGATGGAGCATTTGCACGGCAGCACGGCGATCTCCGGCTTGGCACACTCTAAGGACTCCCATTTCCCACAAGCGTTCGAAGAAAACTTTCTCAGTGGTAACGTGATGACTTGCCGCATCAATCGAAATCAGTTGACCTATAATGGGGTTACAGCCAAGGCGTCCGCGATGCCAGACTTGTTGACCAGCGACGATCCATGGTTCCGACCCGTCGACTTGCAGTTTGGTCCAGATGGATGTCTGTATATCGCGGACTTCTACAATAAAGTGATCGGCCACTATGAAGTTCCGCTCGAACACCCCGATCGAGATCGGAAAAGTGGACGTATTTGGCGCATACGCTGGACCGGCGGCGGAGAAACCATCAAAAGCGTTGCACGCCCAAGCCTCAATGATCCGCAGGGACTCTTTGCGGGCTGTGCTGTCAACGGAGAACCAGTTGGAACCGACCCTGGGAAAATGGAAAGCTATTTGGTAGCTTCACCGGGTAAAGATACGCTCTCAGCCGTCCGCGAATACTATACGTACTCCATGATCGCCGGGTCCGAGCAGTGTGATATCGGATCCCTGTTGAAACACGCCGTGCGAGTTGGCAATTCCAATGATCCGGTGCTTTACCAATCTCTGCTCATTTCAACCCGTCAGGCACTGTTAAGACTCAAGCAAGAAAAACGCGAACTCTACCAGGCTACTTTGGAGAAATTGTTGAGCAACCAATCTCTCCTTGAAGCCGCTGGCACGAACGAATTCTCCATCGATTCCCCGTATGTTCGTTCCCTGACACGCTTGCTACTTTCGCTCAAAGACGATGATGCAACCAATGCGGTCTTAACGCTCTGCCAGTTACAAGTGGACCTCCCTCATTCCACGGACGCGCAACTCAAAGTTCTCAATGAAAATATCCAGTCGATCGCTGTGGTAATCGACGAAAACAACATGGATGCTTTTCTGGCTTTGCTAGATTCCACAACCCAAGATTTGGACGCTCGCGGAGATCAACTGCTGCGGATCGCTCGAAATCAAATGCAACAACGCGGCAAAGTGCATGGGAGTTTAGCTTCGCGGTGCCGCGATATGGTATCGACATATGCAGATAGTTGGCTCAATCACATTGGACCATCTAATTTGCATTCCCCTTTGATCCACTGGTCGGGTCGAGCGAACAATAATGATGATCGCAAAGACTGGCCTACCGAAAAACGATCATTCAAGCAGGATATCTCTGGGGCGAATGCATCTGGATTATTCTTCAGCAGCCTTCCGCTCGGTGAAGGCTACACGGGAACTTGGCGGTCGAGCCCATTTCTTCCCAACGACGAACTTGATTTCTTTGTGGTGGGGCACAATGGGCTTCCCAGCACGCCGGACTTGGGCAAGAACTATGTTTCGTTGGTCAGACTTGACGAAGCTGGCAATGTCGCCGAAGAACTCTATCGAGAATCACCTCCGCGAAGTGATATCGGAAAACGAGTTCAATGGGATTTGTCTAAATACTTAGGTGCCACCGTGCAACTACGTGTTGTGGATGGCGACCCAGGCGATAGCTATGCGTGGATTGGCATCGGGCGGTGTTCTCGCTCGGGACTTAACCCTGGTCCAAACCGCGATCAATGGGAACGTATTCTGTCGATTCTTGCACTGTTTGGATTTCCTGATGATGCAAATGGAAGTGACAACGTCGGGAAGCTCCTGCAATCAGACCATGCGGACTGGACCAGCCGCTATCGATTGCATCGGCTCCGAGGCAAGAGCAAGCATGTCGAAGCGGTCGAACTCGTCGACTTTGTCGTCGAGAATAATTGGGCTGACCTCTTGAAGATCGTGGATATCGAAACGGCAACAGCTCCCACTTGGGACTGGAACTTGGCACCTGAGAGTCTTCTCAAGTTTGGAGACGCGTTGTGCAAGCGGTGTTCGTATCAAGACCAGGAGCGATTGGTTTCGAGGCTATCCAGGCATCGCTCTGCGATTGGGCTGATTGCTTCCTTGTGCGAACGAGGAGCTCTCTCGCGCGACGCGTTGCGAGTATTGCCGAAGGCTTGGTGGGAGGGATTGCCCTCGGAAAGCAAAGACCGATTGGAAACGCTTCGTCCCGCGGCGAGCGAAGCATCGAATCGCCTCAATGTCGTAGAGCGCAAAGCAGCCGCAATTGAAAAATTGCCGGTCGATTTGCAAGTGGGAGCCAAGCAGTTTGCGGATCGCTGTGCTTCGTGCCACAAACTTGGCGATGTGGGCAAGGTAATTGGCCCGCAGTTGGAGGGTGTCGGTGCAAGAGGGATCTTAAGACTTTGCGAAGACATCCTCTGGCCGGATCGGAACGTCGATGAAGCATTTCGAATGACGATCATTGTGCTCGACGGAGGCGAATCTGCCAATGGACTTGTCACCGATCGAACTGCCGAGTCCTTTTTCCTAACGGACCAAACCGGAAAGCAGCGAAGGATCCAAGTTGCTGATATGGAACAGGAAAAACTCAGCAAGCTTTCGTTGATGCCAGGAAATTTTGAAGAATTGATGACCGATTCAGAGCTTGCCTCATTGATCGGATACCTTCGGGCCAATAGTGCGAGGCGTTAAAGGCCTTGATTGGATTTTGAACTGTGGCATGCTCAATGGAATTGGCTTTTGGCTCGATGTTTCGAGCCACGGCCGCCCCCATACTACGTCGCACTACGCAGTGCGCATGCCACCCCTTTCCTTCACCGCATAGCCATCCCGTTCCCGCTCACTTTGCCGGCATCACCGCCTTCTCGTAGTATTTCAGCAAATCCGCTCGCAATCGAATCATCGAAGGTTGGTAGATGTACATCATGTGCCCACCTTCGTAGAACTGGTACTCGATATTGTTCTTGAGAGTTGGCTCGAGTAGTAAGTGGTCGGTAGTGTTCATCATGGCAAAGTGCGGGGTGGCCAAGTCATAGTAACCGCATGCCAAGAACACCTTCAAATATGGGTTGGCTGTCATGGCCTTTCGCAATGTCTCCGTCGCGTCGACGTAACGACCCTCGAAACGTTTGTAGCTCCATGGCTGCACATTGCCGGTAAGGATCTCGTAAACACGATTCTCTTCGAATCCGAGATCTCGTCGAACGTAGTCGTTGAAGGTCGCGGTAAAAGGCCCAAATATGGCTGCTCCACTCGCATCGTATTCGTATCCATCTCCTGCATCGTCGCGATCGATGCCGACATAACGACTATCGAATCGGCCAACAGTCCGGCTTCTGGACCGCAAAAGTTCTTTACCAAATCGATCTTGGTCAATTCGCAATTTGGATTTAGTGACGAAGCTGTTCGACAATCCAGTGTATCTCGACAGCAATTCGGCAACTGCACGAAATTCTTCGGGGGGCAGCGATGTACCTTTGAGAAGTCCAGCAGCGTATCGTCCGTTAGCGAACTCTTCGGCTTGTTTGACCACTGACTCGAGAGGTTGGCTTTGCAAGTCGGCCGGAAGCACTTTGTGATACCAAGCGGTCGCTGCGTAGGTTGGCAAGAAAGTAATGTATGGCAGATCATTGCTACCACCGAATCGAAGGGTCTGGAAATTGATTACGCCCGATACGATGATTGCTCCATTTAATTCCATATAGTAACGATCCTGCAAGTATCCTGATAACCCAGCTGCCCGCACGCCGCCGTAGCTTTCACCGAGAACGAACTTCGGACTCAGCCAGCGTTGGTACTTGGTCGTCCAATCGTGGATGAACTGCCCAACGCTTCGGAGATCCTCTTCGTAACCGTGAAATTGAGCTTTTTCTTCACCTTCAGCTGGACGTGAGTAACCCGTACTGACTGGGTCGATAAAGACCAAATCGGTTACGTCCAACATGCTGAGTGGATTTTCTTCGAGCTTGTACGGCGCGCTCAAAGGTGTTGCGTCATCGGGAAATCGGATTCGCTTAGGGCCGAGCATACCCAAATGAAGCCAAACGCTGCTGCTGCCGGGCCCACCGTTAAAACAATACGTAACAGGCCGCTTGCCCAGATCGACTACACCGGTTCGCGTATAGGCGATAAAAAACATTTCCGCTTTCGACTTCTGTGCATCGTCTTTGATTGGAAGCTTACCAGCCATCGCCTCGTAATCGACGGTTTTTCCATCGATCACGATCGAGTGCTTCGTCGTAACAATGATTTCTTTTTTTCCGTCTTCTTTGTCCTTCTCCGTTTCCGGTTTTTTTTCCTTGGAATCGCCCGAAGTGGATTTCTTTTTTGGTTCTGTAGCAGATTTTTCCTGACCGAAGCTCAGTCCGGCAAAAGTAGTTATCGACAAAGCGCCAAGCAAACAAAAGCGAGGCAATCCTCTTGAAATCAATGGCATATGCAGCAACCTTTAATGTGTACACTATCCGAGAAAGCGAATGACTATTTTGAACAGAGCATCTCGCAAAAACTAGTAATAAGTGCTTTTCCTTGCCACAAATTGAGCGTCGTAAGAAACGAGAGCGAGAATGAATTGGATTGCCAACGTGTTTTTTCATCCCCTTTTCTTAGTGGGCGTAGGTGGTGCACTGGGCAGCAACCTTCGATACGGAGTGGGCTATTGGCTCAATCCAAGTACAACATCGTTTCCGTTTCCGTTTGGAACCACATTAGTGAATGTATTGGGCTCATTCTTTTTGGGGTGCATAGCAGGCATGGTAAATGACCGCACGCAATGGGTTTACTTGTTGGTGGGTGTTGGTTTCTGTGGCGGCTTAACTACTTTTTCAACTTTTTCATTGGAACTGGTTGAACATTTGCAAAGCGGCCGAGCGGGTGTGGCAATTTTGGAATGCGTGTTGAACGTTCTTGTAGGACTAATCGCTTTGTACGCTGGCCTGTGGCTTTGCAAAGGAGTGACGTAAAACTGCCGATGGTCCGGATGGAGTCAAGGGACGGTTTTCGTCTCTAGATAATTTGCCGGATCGGTTCGATGGGTTCGACACCGACAAGCTTTTGCTCTAGTCCGCTGTAGAAGTAGCTCAGTCGATTCGGGTCCAGCCCCATTTGCCACAATACTGTGGCATGCAAATTCTTGACGTGAAACGGATTCTCAACCGCCGAACCACCGAGTTCGTCCGTGCTCCCAACACTTTGCCCGCCACGAATCCCTCCTCCAGCCATCCACATGGTAAAGCCGTAGGAATTGTGGTCGCGTCCCGTTCCTTCCGCATACTCGGCAGTCGGTTGACGGCCGAATTCTCCACCCCAGATGATAAGAGTCGAATCGAGCAAGCCTCGATCCTTCAGGTCCTTGATCAAGCCTGCAATCGGTAGGTCAGTATTACCAGCATGAAATTCATGGTTCTTTTTCAGATCGCCGTGTGCGTCCCAGTTATCATCGTTGTGAGCGCCTCCCGAGTAGAGCTGGATAAAACGGACTCCTCGTTCCACCAAGCGTCGAGTGATCAAACAACGTCGTCCAAAATCATCCGTGCGCTCCTTGCCAATGCCGTACATGTCCAAAGTTGCCTGGGACTCTTTTGCAAGATCAACTGCTTCTGGCGCGCTAGTCTGCATCTTGTAGGCCAGTTCGTACGATGAGATCCTGGCGGCCAAATCATGCATGTCTTTGCGAGACGCAAGATGCGCCTCGTTGCTGTCACGCAAGTTGTCCAACAAGAACCTTCTCATTTCCGGCGTAGTCCCTTCGGGGAATTTCAAATCGATTAATGGTGGACCTTGCGACTTCATAATGGTCCCAGCAAAAGACGCCGGCATGTAACCGCTGGACCAATTCTTAGCGCCCGAGATGGGTCCCCCTTTTTGATCAAGCATCACGACGAAACCGGGCAAGTTCTCATTCACGCTCCCGAGACCGTAATTTGCCCATGAGCCTAAGCATGGGCTGCCGCTGAGCAGTTTCCCAGAATTCATCATCAGCATAGCGGATCCATGGATCGGGCTATCTGCGGTCATGGATTTAATGAAGGCGATGTCGTCAACGTGTTGCGACAAATGTGGGAAGAGTTCCGATACCCATTGACCGGACTGACCGTATTGCTTGAAACTCCATTTCGGGCCAACGACCCGGCCTTTGTCCTTGCTGCCGCCTCTTCCCTTTGTCTTTACCGAAATGGTTTGCCCATCCAGTTTGTATAGTTCGGGTTTGTAATCGAAGGTATCCATATGGCTTGGGCCGCCATACATAAACAGAAAGATCACACTCTTGGCCTTGGCTGGATGATGAGGCTCTTTCGGCGCGAGCGGGTTGGAAAACGGCTGTTCGTCCGCATTCGCTTTTGTGTCAAAAAAACCGGAAGTCGACAACATGCCGGTCAGTCCGAGCGACGTAAAACCAGCGCCAGATTCCCATAGGAACTCGCGGCGAGTTCTTCGGCAAAACGTCTTTTGTGGCAGGTCAGTCATGCTAAAAATCCAATGTCCAATTGTACGATAGAAAGGATCAACGCGGCGAATCCGCCCCATCCTATTCCAAGTAGATAAACTCGTTTAGATTCAATACAAACAGGCAATAATTTTCGAGTGCTCGCTCTGGGCTTAATTGATATTTTTGCTCCAACTCACTCATAAATGCCCTGCCTCTAATTTTTTCACTCTCGGTGGCGGATCGTTGGAAGCAGATTTCAAATACCTTCTGGATCTGAGAATCGCGATTCGTATGCTCCGCTTTAGCCAGAATACGCTTGGCAAATTCAGCAGCTTGATCGTTGGCGAATTGGCCGTTGAGCATAGCGAACGACTGCCCTGGTTGCGTTGTTGTGAATCGAGCTTCGCAGCTCGTGTCCGTTTCGGGATAATCGAAACTTGCCAACAGCGGCGTGATGAGAGATCGTTTGACGTGAATGTAGACACTGCGTCGTGCTTGTTCGGCCGGCGTCGATTTCCCCCACCCCTTGCCGGGTACGGATTGACCTGCCAACACTTCCGTTGATATCACCGGATAAATGGACGGACCAAACATATCTGAATTGAGTCGGCCGTTAACGCTTAAGAGGGAATCTCGAATCTCCTCTGCGCTGAGTCTTCGCATATCAACTCGCCAAAACCGATCATTTGCAGGATCCTTGACAATCGCCGCTTCTTGTCCTGCCGACGACATCCGATAAGCACTGGAGAGCATTATCAACTTGTGCAGTCGTTTGATTTTCCAGCCACTGGATACGAAATCAGCCGCGAGCCAATCGAGCAACTCTGGGTGTGTAGGAGGTGTTCCTAAACCGCCGAAGTTATTCGAACTGCGAACGATCCCACGTCCGAAATGACCTTGCCAAATACGATTCACAAAGACACGAGCAGTTAACAAGTTGTCTGGGGACGCGATCCAATTCGCCAGCGCCGTCCGTCGGCCGCTCGAATTCTGTCCGGCGACTGGCTTGACCGAAGGAGTAGGTTTCTTAAACAAGTTCGGGAACCCGGGCTCGACGAGTGCGCCATGATTTCCTGGCATTCCTCGTTTGAGGACAAAGACATCAGCAGGCTTCTCCATCCCAACTTCTTTGACAACCAGAGCTTTTTCGACGGGAGGTTCTCGTTGTAATTCGGCAACCGTTTTTAAGGCCGATTCGTACTTTGCAAACTCGTCTGCGCCAAGCACTTCGAGGCCTCGCTTCTTAATGCGCTGTGCAAAATTGTTCTTGTTTCCTTTTTCCGATTTTTCGGCTCTTGAAAGCAATCTTCGCTCGAAACCCGGCCCAGACCACGCGACTCGCAAACCCAATCCATGCTGCCTTTGAAAGTAGTCGAGACGAATCAGGTGTTTCCCTGAACTCAGTTGAACAGCAACATTCCTTTCTTCTTCGATTCCATGGATCCCATCATGAGTCAGAATTGCTTTTTGATCGATCCACAATCGAGAACCATCATCCGAGTTGATAAAGAACTGATAGCTTCCATCTTCAGGGACGATCAACTCCCCTTCAAAGACCACTGCGAATTCTCGATCCTTCTTGACGACTGAAGTGTCAAATAAACCTGTAGCGAGTTTGTCAGAACTACTCGGCGTTAGCTTGTCAAAATCTGGCAATCGATCGAAGGAAGCATTGAATTGTCGATACTTGAGCGACACCATGTCTCCTCCAGCTTCCCCATTGTTGCGGAATTCGTTGGCCGTCAGCGTCAGGAAGATTTCTTCCAAACGAGAGACCTCTGCCTTAGCTACCCCCATTTGTTCTTGTTTATCCCGAACCGCGGCATCGTATTCTCGCTTAGATTGATCGGATGCAAACAAGTTTTCTTCGATATTGGGACCGCTACCACTCATCGGTCGAATGTTGCGCAAAAATGCAAGCAGTTGGTAGTAGTCCGTTTGCGGAATAGGATCGATTTTATGGTCGTGGCAGCGAGCGCAATTAAATGTCAGTCCGAGCATCCCTTGTCCGATTGTCGTGATCAAGTCGTCGAAGCCCTCGTACATCGCGAGATCGCGATCGGCGGGCTCATCATCCCATACACCGAGTCGATAAAACCCGGTGGCAATCAATTGATCTGCACTCGGTTGAGCTACTTCGTCACCCGCCAATTGCTCGAATAGAAAACGGTCGTAGGGTTTGTCTTCGTTGATGGATCGAATCACGTAGTCGCGATACCGCCATACATGCGGTTTTGGGTTATCGCGTTCAAAACTATTTGTCTCGGCATACCGAACTACGTCGAGCCATTTCCGCCCCCAATGTTCGCCATATTGTGGTGACTGCAAAAGTTGGTCGATCAATTTTTCCCAAGCATCAACTGACCTGTCGCTTTCAAAGGCCGATACTTGTTCTGGCGTTGGTGGCAAACCGATCAAGTTATAATAGGCCCGTCGAACTAGCGAGCGTTTGTCTGCAAAGCCGTTCGGACTCAACTCCGATTCTTCAAGTCCAGCAAGGACAAATCGATCGATGTCGTTAGTGCACCATTCTCGACGCTTTACTTCTGGGATTGCAGGCTTCTGCAATGGCCGGTACGCCCAATGCTGGGACCAATTCGCACCTTGGCGAATCCACTTTTTGACAATCTCAACTTCTGTTGGGGTTAGCGGCTTGCCTTCAGGTGGCATTCGAACGGACTCATCGTGCGAAGTAATTCGCTCGAGAATGGAACTAGCGTCCGGGTCATTCGGTACGATAGCTGGTTTCCCCGAATCTGTTTCCGAAAGCGCGCGCTCTCGAGTGTCAAATGCAATGCCACCCGAAGTTGCGCTAGGACCGTGACATTTAGCGCATTTCAGCGCGAGGATTGGCTGAACGTGTCGAGCGAAATCGAGTGCAGTTTCGTCGTTAGCAAATGTCATGTTTGTAAGGGCCAACCATAGCAGGCACGGCCCTTTCAAACGCGCGAAAACGGATCTTAATAGCATCATTGCGTTTTTATTGGTCCAGAATTCTCGGAGGCAGTGCGATCTGAGTGGCGGGAAATGTTTTGGCGAGAGCGAAACTCTCAGCTAAGATCGCTCACAGAATTGTACTTGACGCTCAATTTGAATGGAACCCTGTCAACGGCTCGAAACGGCTCAACATCAAATTGCTTTCAGGCACTTTTCTTTCGAAAAACAGGGGTCCTAGCCGGACAATTCTTCGAGATTGCCAAGCGAAGTAACATGAAGAAGACACGTCAACGACAATTTAGCCGCACTTGAGGTAGTAGGCATGCCCCTCTCGGCCGCCCCCGCCAACCACTTAGGTTGACCTATTTTTCACGCCGTTGAATCGCGAATCGTCTCCAGCGAATAACCAAGAATGGTATTGCTATCCAGAGCATTCCTTTGACGGTGAAGAATGCCAAAGTCCCAAGAAACAAGACCCATGGGTTCTGAGTGACGGCGTTCAGAAGCTTTTCTGGCATGTTTTATCCTTGATGAATCTCACTTCACTTCGCTCGTAGAATACCCATTCAAGTAGATTCTACAATAGCAAGCTCTTGATGGCTTCTGCCTGCGTTTCGGATGCAATTTGGAGTGTACAGCCGAAAGCTGAATGCGTAGCAAGACAAACGCTAACGTTTTTTGGCCTTCTGGTTTGCACCATTTTGATGCAGGATCAAATGAGTCACGGCCCCTTTCCCATCTTTGAAAAAGGAGACTTGCGCATCAACCACTTTGAGGAAGAATTTTTGCTCTGACTCTGGGAACAGCTCGAATTTGGGTTGACCGGTTGCTTGCACCATCAACTTGTCCTGCTCTTTAGTAACAGTCATTACAAATTGCGGGACGATTTCGTATTGGCCGACGTAGTCGTCGTAAAGTTTTGGATTGACTTTGATCGCAGATTTTTCCTTGGCTGACTCCCGAAGCGGAAGCTTACTATCGATCAGGTGAAGGCCGATATCATCACAATCGATCGCTGCGTTGGAAAGTACAACTACTCCCACCCCCCGTTTTTTGTCGAATCCAATAAAGGAATGGTAACCACCCGTTTGACCGTTGTGCCAAACAATTTCCCCGCCCGCGGTAGCCAAGATATGCCATCCCAATCCGATGGACATTTGTGGTCCTACAGTTCGTTGAGCGTTATGTTGCTCGCTCATTGGAATGCTCAATGCGGACTTGGTCTTCCCAATATTGGCTTCCAGAAAAAGCAGCATATCGTTTCCCGTTGATCGAATTGCACCAGCCCCAGCAAGAACCGGTATATCCCAGTTCTTTTTTTCATTTAGGTTTTCATCGTACCCTTTTGACAATCGCTTCTTCATGTCGGCATTCAATGCAATGGCGGTGCTCGTCATGCCAAGACTCTTACAAATCTTTGATGACAAAAGCTCTTCGAAGCTGGATTTGGCTCGAAGAGCAAGAACGTGGCCAAGCAATCCTGCACCCAAATTCGAATATTCGTACTGCGTTCCAATATCCGAGTTTAACTTCGCGCTTTGGACAAACTCATACAATTGTTTGACTGTATAGTCCGCGTATGGGTTCTCGGGATCTGCGGGCGTATAGTTAGTTGGCAGTCGAGGCAGAGAGGATGTATGAGTAGCTAGATCGAGTAAAGTAATCTCCTTGCCCTTACGAGTAGGCATTGTCACAGACTGGGGCAAGAATTTCGCGACGGGGTCGTTCAAATTCACTTCACCTTTAAAAACCATTTCAGCTAAGAGAAGCGAGGTGAACACCTTGCTCACCGAGCCGATTTCGAAGACGGTTTCACCGTTCACCTTGGTCGATGGGTCATTTCTGTTCGACGTTCCGAATCCAACGACTTTTTTGCCGTTGGCGTCAATGAGTCCAACGACCATCCCAACTCCCTTCTTCTCCTTTAGGATACGGCCCTTGAGGATTTGCTCGATTTGATCCTTCGTCCAGGAGGCAGGTTGCTGAGCGAGTACCGACGCATGAAAACCGCAAAGGGAGAACAAAAACAAAACGAAACAACTCGCTCGCGTAGCTACAAAAGGCATAGAACACTCCCTGGCTAGGTTTAGAAGTTAAGGGGTGACGGGACAATAACCATAATATCCGATTTGTGGTCCACCATCTGCGATAGATAATTTTTCCAAACCTTCAAGCCCGTGAATCCGGAACCACCCTAGAAATCTGCGATCCGATTGTTCGCGGTTGTAGAGAGTCGAAGACAGAAGCGAACTTCACCCGCGATGTTCAGGATTCTGCTAAACAGCATTTCTTGTGTAAAAACATCTGAAAGTAGGAGACTTTCAAGACCAAAATGACGATCGTTACAGCCTTGACTTAGCCTGTTATCCAGAAAAGAGGGGCGAACATTGCTGCGCCTAGTGCGGTCTAAACACAAAGGAATCAAAAGTCGTCTTGCAGTCAATTGGACCATCTGTACACTAGTGCGACTCTTGAATGGCTGAATTTAGCGGTCGGACGGGGGTGTTCCAAATTATTTGCCGGTGTAGCTCAGTGGTAGAGCAGCTGATTTGTAATCAGCGGGTCGGGGGTTCAAGTCCCTTCGCCGGCTTTTCGTTTTGAACAGAGATTACGCAGTTGAATATTGGAAGGTTGCCCGAGTGGCTAAAGGGGTCGGACTGTAAATCCGATGGCTTACGCCTACGTAGGTTCGAATCCTACACCTTCCATTTTCAGTTTGCTTGATTTCAAATTGGTCCGGAGAATTTTGTCGGAATTGCGGGTGTAGCTCAATGGTAGAGCAGCAGCCTTCCAAGCTGAATACGAGGGTTCGATTCCCTTCACCCGCTCTCCCTCGCAAGCTGCTGTAGCTCAGTGGTAGAGCACTTCCTTGGTAAGGAAGAGGTCATGGGTTCAAGTCCCATCAGCAGCTCTGTCGTGAGCGAGGCTCCTTTGGAGCTTGCTCCGAAGGCGACACAAAACAGTCGACATGGATCGTTGGCGGTGATGTAGCGTAAGAGGGATCGTGGTTGAACCTTTGTTTGCTCGTGGGCAAAAACCTCACGGCGTAATTTCCAGTTTTCTATTTGTTTAGGTGTTGTGAGCAAAAATGGCCAAAGAGGTATTTGAACGCAAAAAACCCCACTGCAACGTAGGCACTATCGGTCACATTGACCACGGCAAGACCACCACAACAGGTGCT
>JANMGH010000190.1:0-6142 GCA_031374515.1 Pirellula sp.
CATTGCTAATGGCTGCCCGCGATGACGACGATCAGCCATTGTCGGACGCGGAACTTATCGCCGAAGCCATGGTGTTGTTCATCGCCGGACATGAGACCACCGCCATGACTCTCACTTGGACACTGTTCCTTCTAGAACGCCATCCCAAAGTGCTTGCCAGCGTCCTCAGCGAATTGGACGCGGTGCTGGGAGGCCGTGACCCCGTTCCGGAGGACGGGTCCAAGCTTGTGATGCTAGACCGAGTGATCAAGGAGTCCATGCGGCTGCTTACTCCCGTGCCAGTGCTGTTCTTGCGAGTCTGCGCCGAAAGCGTTCAGGTCGGGAAGTTCACGTTGCCCAAAGGCTCCAACGTGCTGGTAAGTCCACTGGCCACCCACCATGACCCGGTAGTTTATCCGGAGCCGCGTCGATTCAAACCCGAACGTTGGGAAAGCACCTCTCCTCCAGCGTATGCTTACTTGCCCTTCGGAGCTGGACCGCGAACTTGTGTCGGCCTTATGTTCGCTGAACGCGCGTTGCGCCTCATGCTCCCCATGATTCTCCAACGCTACCGCATTTCGATTCCCGAAGGCACGAAAATCGATCGATTGACTCGCGCGAATATCATGATGGTCCGCGACGGAATGCCCGTGATGATCGAACCGTTTGACAGGGCTCGACGCGAACCGCGCCCGATCCAGGGAGACATTCACGAGCTCGTTGATTTTTCATGAACCCCTTTGATTAATCACAAGACAAAATCAACCACGAACTTAATCGGAACTCTTATCGGAACTCTCACATGAATAATCTTGAACTTGCGATCCATTTCTTTTTGCAGATCGCCGTCATTCTGTTATTCTGCAGGCTGGTAGGATCAATCGCGGCTCGTATGGGACAACCGCAGGTGGTCGCCGAGATGATCGCGGGTGTTCTCCTGGGACCGTCGCTTTTCGGCCTGCTAGCGCCCGAATTGCAGGCTTGGCTTTTTCCGTGGGACAAGTCGCAGGCCGCCCGTGACACCCAGAGCTACCTTTTTCCCGCCTCACAACTCGGTTTGGCGCTCTATATGTTTGTCGTCGGAATGGAATTTCGAATGGACATCATCCGTCGCCGGTTCAAGACCTCGATGGTGGTCTCCGTTGCGGGAATGGTGACGCCGTTTGCCCTAGGGGCACTTTTAGCATGGGGCTGCTACGGTTATCCAGAGCTCGGTCTTTTTGGGCCCGAAGTGTCGAGGTCTTCTGCGATGATTTTCCTCGGTGCCTGCATGTGCATCACTGCATTTCCCATGCTGGCCAGGATCATTCAATTCAAGAGACTAAATGGCACCACCATGGGCACGGTGGCCATCGGTGCCGGAGCCATTGACGACGCGACCGCATGGTGCCTTCTTGCGTTGGTACTTGCGAACATCGACAACAATTGGTCGCATGCGATGCTCAATATCGGCGGCGGAGCTCTCTTTGTGACTTTCGCTTTTTATGTCATCAAACCATTGCTTGCGAAACTGGAGCGTCGCCTCACGGAAGATGGCTCGCTGTCCGAGAGTGGTCTTGTCGTGGGTCTGTCTCTGATGGCCTTTGGAGCATGGTGGACTGACTACATTCGGTTGCATGCCGTTTTCGGCGCATTTGTCATGGGTGCTGTCATACCCCGGAGTGTAATGGCACGCGACATTGTTGCGAGGATCCAGCCACTTACCGTCGCGTTGTTGCTACCGTTGTTCTTCACCTATTCCGGACTAAACACTCAAATAGCTCTGCTCAACACCCCGACATTGTGGATGATCTGCGGTGCGGTACTTGTCGCAGCAGTGCTGGGCAAGGGGCTCGCTTGCTGTCTGGCAGCGCGGGCCTCGGGTATTTCGAATCGCGAAGCCATGGGCATTGGGGTCCTGATGAATGCACGCGGTTTGATGGAACTGATCATTATCAATATCGGTCTGCAGAAGGGTATCATTTCGCCGGGCCTTTTCGCCACCCTTGTCATCATGGCTGTTATCACGACATTGATGGCATCGCCGATTTTTGAACGCCTCATCGGTACAGGAAGATATCAGCCGGAGTTCGAACCCACCCTCAATTCTGCGTATTCTCTGCTGCCCCCCGCAATTCCCATTTCTTACCCACGACCAAACCCTCTAAACGCCGCTCTCCGGAAAAGCAAATTCGCGAATGAAGTCGACTCATCAAATTAGACAAATTTCTGGTTTTCGAATCAATTGCATGCCGCTGAGTTGGCCAAGCTTTGCAAAAAATGGAAATAGCAACGCGAGCACAGCTGAGTATAGAAACGCTTGGCCAATCTCACGATGCTTGAGCCATCTTTTCCCTCCAAACGACCAATGACAGTTTGCACCGTTGCTCGTGCGATCTTGCGTCGTGATTCAAGTCATGGTTTTTGTGGCACCAGTCTTAGTATGTATTTCGTCGGTCCTGGAAGCAACGTAGATGCGTTGCCGTTCGCCCAGTCGTCGTAACCTGATTTGTAGTACGGAGAGTAGGGATGCCCTGACTGACCGCCAGGTTGATGGTAGATTCCTTTCTCCTCAAAACCTGGCGATACTACCATGCGCTGCGATGCTCCAAAACCAGGTCGTTGAACACGTGGCATATGGTTGTCACCAGGAAGCTGGAGGTTAGGCATGCCAAGCCATCCTGTGACAATTGGCAATCCCATCGACAAGGGGTGGTTGATTTCAGCCATGTTGGAAGCGCCCCATGTGGCCTTGGCCATCGGCTGGCCCGTCGACATCTCCTTCTCCGTGGATTTTGCTGCGTCCAACAACAATTCATCCCAAGAGGCAAACTCCGAAGGGAGCCAATGCTGTGGACGCTCCTTCAGCAATTGCCAAAGCACATCCTCATGGGCCATAGGAACTTGACGCTTGATGCCTGCGCGCTTGGGTATTGAGCCGAATCGTTGTGCCGCGTTTTTCTCAGCCCTAGGGGTTTCAAAAAAGTGATTCGCCACTTGTATGCGAAAGGTCCGAACGATGCGGTAGCCGACCGAGTTGGTACTTGCACGCCCCTCCCATTGCTGAACGAATCTCATAAACTCGGTTGACAACGAACGCTCGTTCCCTTGAACCGCCTTCATGAGTAGTTCGCGCCAAGGCGCGAGAAACAGCGCTTCGTTATCCAGTTGGATGGCAAGCATGTCGCGTTCATCGAATTCCGTCTTGTTGCGAAGCAGATCTCGGATTTGTCGAGCTCGCGCACCGAGGTCGTAACCACCGTCTCCAATCTTCGACAAGAAGTCTCCCCCAACGACGCGATTATTGGCGGTCCAAATTCGACTTTCCTTGGGATTGACTAGTTTGGGATAGTCCTCCGTTGCAAGATAGCCTGACCATTGACCTCCCTTAGACCAATCGACGGGCGATCTCGGTGGAGGGCCAGACCGCGTCGGAATGCGGCCACATAGAGTCCACCCGATGTTTCCATCGCGATCTGCAATAACGACATTCAAATGAGGCATACCGGCTTCATTGCATGAGCGAATTGCGGAATCGGTTGATTGAGCTGTTTCCAAATCGCAAATCAACATGTCGTTGGCTCGTGGATCGTCGCCTACCCAACGATGTGCGAATCGCCTTTTGTCTCGCTTTGCCACAATGGGGCCCCAAATTGACCACTCGTACTCTATTTTTTTAGAACCACCTGGATAGGCAATCTCTTCCTTGAAGCGTTCAATCGATTTGGGGCCGTCAGGGGTCACATACTGATCGGGTTCTCCGTCTACGGGGACCAACTCAATGACGTCACCAAAATCGCCATAACTGTTAGTCAATCCCCAAGCGACCGAACCGTTCGAACCCTCCACAAGCGTTGGCGTACCTGGAAGTGTGACTCCTACCAATCGTCTCCGTTTACCGTCGAGACAAGGAGTATTCATCACGGCTCGATACCAGACGGTCGGCACCTGCAAACCAAGATGCATGTCCGAAGCCAAAATGGCTCGTTTGTCCTTACCGAGATCCGAACCTACGGCCCAATTGTTGCTTGCAGCACGCTGTTCTGACGCCTTTCGTGGGAACAGAAATGCTGTTGGGTTCGACTCGGTGTGTTCTACACCTGAACTTTGTTTATCCGGTTCGCTTCGAAGCGACCATATCGCTTCTGGCGGAATTGGCGGTTGCTGCATCATGGAACCGTCCAATGGAGCATCCCAGCTAGATCCCTTACGAATCAAGAAATCAAACACATCCGACGGCACGCGTTCTTTCAACAAACCAATGTCTATTTCGTTCTCTGCGTCAATTTGCTGCAAGTCAGCAAGCATCGTCAACATTACGTGAATACAATCGACCGAACGCCAAGGCTTGGGAGAGACTCGAAGCAGAGTAAATTCGAACGACGGAGCACCGAGTTTGGATAGACCGTGGTTTACCCCGTCCGAATACGCGTTAATCAATGCCCTATGTGGTTCGGGTAGATCGTTCAAGACTTTGGCTGCTGTCGCCTGGAAACGATGTTTGCGAAACTTTTCATCGAGCGGCAAAGCCACGGCTCCAAACAGCTCACTGATTTCGCCGCTCGACATACGCCGCAATAGATCCATTTGGAAGAAACGCTCCTGCGCGTGCAGAAAACCGAGAGCAAAGGCGGTATCTATTCGCGACTCGGAATTTATCGTTGGTACTCCCTGTAAGTCCCGTTCGATCGTGACATCGGCACGTAACCCCTTCACCAATAACGTCCCGTCGAGCAGTGGCAAGCTGGCTCGCAATCGCCAATGAACGAGTCCAGCCAGAGTCGCAAACGCGATGATTCCCAAACACATGCTCCGCAGCATTGCTTTCTTCCATGTCCAACGTCGATACCACGGCAGCGATCTGATCTTTGGTTCCATGGTTGGTTTCTCTCGTTTAGATTTCATAAAACTTGGACGCGAGCGATGAGTCTATGCTAGCGGATTCATTATAGACTGATGGCGTTTTCTTGTTAGGTCTCAGTTGATCGCGTTCTTCAATGGCAATGTCCACAAGTACAGCGTGTGTTTCGCACCGTCCTCCGTTTCACCGACTCCGTTATTGGTGGTCACGAAAATGCGACCGTTCCAAGAGGCACCAATTGAACAAGGCCTAGCTGGCCCCATCAAGGGAACGTGCGGAAAGGTGTAAAATGTCTTAATAAGATCCAGCTTCCAAAGTTCGAGTGGAGTACCCTCGCCACGAATCAATGGTCCGATATCCCAATAAAGCACTTCGCTGCGGTTGGTCGTTATCCAGAGCCGATCGCCCCCGATCAGCTGCGAGCTTCCCAGACCGGTCCAGCCAGCATCCTGAATGCGAGTTCCAAACGTGGGCGAGATATACTCGTAAACCTGTTTGCCATCGGCTGCGCGAAAGCATTTCAGCCCGCTATGTTGCGATTGGCTCGATTGGATTCCGGGCTGTGTGTTGTTGGTACCAATCCACACGAGGCCATCCGACACGACAGGCGACGAGTGCGTTTCCGAGCCCAACGGCGCGGACCAGCGAATGCCGCGAGATTCACTGCGTATAGGCTGGTCTTTTTCGCGAATCTCAACGGACCAATGGGTAGGTGCGCCGATCTTCGAACTGATGCTGTTGCGAGTTCCGTCACGGCCGAGCATCGGCCAGTCGTCTGCTAAAGCTAAGCCAATTGATGTCGCACATATCAATGTGACGGTCATTTCCGCATCGCGGACTCGAACAATCCAGTAACTTTCCATACCAGGACTCCAGTCTTTTTGTTTATTGTTTAATGGGTTGAGCCGCAGGCGCTAGCCGCGTTTCTAGTAGAAATTCATAACGTTGCAGCTAGCGTTTGCGGCTCATCAAACACGCCACGTGCGTTCTACTCCAGCAATTCATAGTTGCCCACGTAACTGAGCTGTTGGGAATATCAGATGTTGCATTAAATCGTATTGCCCAGACTATCGTTGATCCTCGTTAATCGCCTTGGATGGCTCAACGATTGATTGCGCAGGTTGTCGATCCGAATCGCTTGATTCTTCTATCGCAAAGAGCCTATTCCGGGTCGCAATGTAAAGAACGTTGTTAGCGACGATAGGAGTCGTATAAATTGCGGAGCCAAGATTACACTCGTTTATCAATTCGCCGTCCCAAACCCACTCGCGTTTTTTTAGGCCCAGCCTATGGTCATTTGAAGGGGCAGACTTCATCGCAAAT